>CAYNTU010000015.1:0-60694 GCA_964400205.1 uncultured Microbacterium sp. | reverse complement strand
AAGGGCGTGGGGGTTCAAGTCCCCCCTCGCGCACGAAAACGGAAGACGGCCTTCGGGCCGTCTTTTGTTTTTGTTGGTGAGGTTGCGGGCTTGCGCCCTGGGCCCCGACGCGCCAGAGGCTCGACGTGGCACGGATGTGCCGCGTTGAGTGGCGCCGTTGGGTTCAAGTCCCCCCTCGCGCACGACATGCGGAACGGCTCCGGATCAGAAGATTCGGAGCCTTTTCACTTGTGGTGAGGTTGCACTCCCGGCCACTGCAGGCGGCTCTCACTATCGTCTGGGAGAATAGGTGGCAGGCTCACCCCCACGGGCCGCTGGAGATTTCACCTGATGACGACGAACCGTAACGCCCCTGGCGCAGCCGCAACCGAGGCTGCGCGCAAGGATGAGTTCCGGGTCGATCATCTCTTCCCGGGCGGCCGCGCAACGCCGCAAGCCCAAGCCCAAGCCCAAGCCCAGCCGCAGGCCCAAGCTCAACCCCAGCAGGCGTCCGAACCCGCACCCCCGGTAAGCGCTGCCACCGCGACGTTGTGGGCGGATTCCCCCGCGCAGGCTCCGCGTCGCCCGCGGGTTCCTGTGTCGAATGTGCAAGGCGCACAAGTCATGCGCTCCTCATGGGCGGCAGAGGCTTCCTCGTTGGCGCAAGAGTGGCCTGACACGAAGTCCATCCCCGTGCAGCCGGGCAAGCTCAAGGGTCACCCCCGGCTGGCGTGGATCCTCACCGGTATCGCGTTGCTCGCTGCGGTCGCCGTTGGCGTCACGGTTGCGGCTGTCGTGTTTGGCGACAAGCCCACGCAGAGTGAGCAGCTCACGCAGTTGCAGCAAGCCGAGGCTGAGTTGCGCGGGCAGATCGATGCGACCAACGCACACGTCGACGCGGTGGTTGCCGCGAAGCGTTCGGCGCAGGCGCGTGCTGATTCTGCCGCAGTCGAGTTGCCGAAGCTGCAGTCGGTCACCGATGCGCAGGCATACGCTGCGGCCGAGGCTGCATGCGCTGCATTTGCCGAAGAGCTCAACAGCGTTGTCATGCCGCGTCGAGCGCAACCGTACTTGCGCGCCGAGTTCGACACGACCGACGCCGACGAGGTCAACACGGCCATTTCGCTGCTCGGTGCACGAATGAACACGTTCGACCCGATTGTGAGCGAGGCGGATGCCGCCATGCAGGCCATCGATCGTGCGAGCGCAAACTTCACCGCCGCGATGCAAACTTATGGCAAGTCGTTGCCGGCGTATGTGACGCGTCTGAATGCAGCGCATCCGTTGGCCTCGACCGAGACGCAACAGGCACTCGTTGATGCGGCCAACGCTGTTGCGGCGCTTGAGCCGTTCGACGGGAATGCGCTGAACACCTGGCGTGCGTATGTCGTTGCGGCTCGGGCGGTGCAACAGGATCACGCCCGCGTGGCGGCCGAGCAGGCAGTC
The DNA here is from genome assembly GCA_964400205.1 of uncultured Microbacterium sp. Taxonomy (GTDB): domain Bacteria; phylum Actinomycetota; class Actinomycetes; order Actinomycetales; family Microbacteriaceae; genus Microbacterium. The sequence goes on along the minus strand of CAYNTU010000015.1, from coordinate 59,269 downwards.
GAAGTGGAGTATTACCCGGTCGAGGCAGAAGACGAGTGGTATGACGATGGCGGCTGGTACCCGCCGGCTGACGATGGCTGGGTTCCCCCAGTTGAAGAGCCAACGGACCCGCCGGGTGAGGAACAACATCAGCCCTCCCCTGAGCCGAGCGATCCGCCGACTGAAGCACCCCCGACTGATCCGGGGGAGAGCGACCGCGGCAGCCTGCTGCTGTAGGGCACGCCACGCAACGCCGTGAGCGATGGGTGCGCGGCACGATCTGCATTTGACCGCCGCGCGCAGCCACTCCTACGAAAGCATCTGCAACAGCGCTAGCGTTCCCCGCTCATCGGCGCTCTGGTGGCTGCCTTCGCGCATCCGTGCCCGCTTCGCCTGCGCCTCCCGCAACAGTTGCGGATGCTTCACAGCCTCAAGCAACCGCGGGTCAACGTACGACGATTTCGCCACAGCGGGCGTGTTGCCAAGCCGAGTAGCCGCTTCGCGCAAGGCGTCTCGCAGGGCAGCATCTCGAGTCGAGGGGGAGGAGATCACCGAATCATCCAAGCCGAGCAAGGCGGTCGCCACGACAACGGTTGCACCCCAGGTGCGGAAATCCTTGGCCGTGAACTGCTCGCCAGCGTGCTGTTTGACGTAGCGATTGACATGCCCGCGCCGCACGCGCTGCGCCTCCCCCGAGTCGTCGACAAAGCGGAACACCTGTGGCCCCGGCAATTCGGAGGCAATGCGCCGCAGCAGCCGAGCGACGCGAGCATCACGTAGCGAACCCCGCGTGCGCTTGCCGCTCTTCGCAACGAAGTTGAAGTTGATCGTGTCGCCCGTGACGCGCACGTGGTTGCGCCGTAGTGTCGCGATGCCGTAGCTGTGGTTCTGCCGTGCATATCGCGAGCTGCCAACGCGAAACAGTTGCGTATCAATGAGGTGCACGACGCACGCGACAACCCGCTCCTCGCCGAGCGTGCGCCGACCAAGATCGCTGTCGATCTGTGCGCGAAGCGCCGGCAGTGCGCGCCCAAACTGTTCAACGCGCTCGAACTTGCGGCGATCTTGCCGTTTGCGAAACGAGGGGTTGTAGATGGCCTGCACGCGTCCAGCCGCATCAACGCCGCGCGCGAGCACTTTGTTGCGCGGTGACTTGGCGATCTCAACGTCAACCCAGGCTGGCGGGATGGCCAGCGCTTCGATCCGCGCGATCTCAGCCTTCTTCGTGATTGTGCGCCCCGCGAGCACGTAGGTGAACCCCGAAGCCTCCGCCACGCGCGAGATTGGCAGGCGTCGGCGGCGAGCCGGTTCGTTCCCCGGGGCTTTGGTCATCATGTGCCGAGCCTAATCGCGCCTCGAACCTCGGGCGGCCTGCTGCCGTAGCGCGCAACATGCAAAATGTGCGCCACGCAAAATGTGTGGATAGTAGGACCGCCCGCAATCATCTCTTGCTAAAGTTGCACTTATAAGTGAAACTTTGAATTCGTATCCGCGAATACACCCACTGATCAGTACGAAGGAGACAACATGGGTACCTCTGTACTTGCACGGGGAACGCTCATCGTCGATGAGAAGGTGCGTGCTCGCGCAACTGAGCTCATCGAGAGTGCCGGTGATGAACGCACCGTTGAATTGCTGATCTCAACAACAACCGGCAGAACATTGCCGCTTTCACCCGAACTCGCCAATTTTGTTGATCACGTGCTTCGCCGGGTTGCTCAAGGTGGCTCAGTTTCGGTCATGACTGTTCCCGAGTCGCTCACGACGTCGGCGGCGGCAGACCTGCTTGGTGTTTCACGCCCCACGTTGATGAAGATGATCAAAGAAGGAAAGCTCGCTTCAACCAAGACCGGCTCGCATCATCGTCTGCGCCACGCCGATGTTGAGGCATTGCGCGAGAAGCGCGAGCAAGAGCGCTTCGCAGCTTTTGATGCGATGCGGGCCGTCGACGACGAACTCGAGAACTTTTAGGGGTTGTCGTGAAGATTCCGGTCGCATTTCTTGACGCGAATGTCTTGTATTCGCGCACGCTCTGCGACTGGATCTTCATGCTGCGTCGAGAGCAGCCTGGCCTGTTCTTGGTGTGCAGCTCTGCGGATGCCGTCGAAGAGGCGATGTACCGATTGCGCCGGCGGTTACCGAACGCGGCCGGTGGGTTGATGGAGCATAAGCGCGAGCTGCTCCGTGCGAATCTCGATGAGCTGGTAACAGACTTTCCGGGCGCCCCGGAGTTTGCTGGCGACGATGCAGATGATGCGCATATCCACGCCGCAGCAACCCATATCAATGCGCGTTATCTCGTGACGAACGATGACGGGTTTTCGCGACTTGCAAGCGACGACGCGGAATATGAGGCCCGCACTGCGGATGCCTTCCTGTGTCTGGTTGCTGAGAACGCACCATTTGCAACACAAGCGGTAATCGTTTAGCAGCTCGCCTACTGGGCCAACAAACCAAACGCGAAACCATTGGGCGAGGCGCTCCGAGATGCCGGCTGCCCTGAATTCGCAAGGCGGGTGGAATCAGCCTTGAAGGCCATGAGCGATGGCCGTTCGGTGCATTCCGCGTTTGTGCGTCGCCGGTAGCCCCGCGACAATGCCGCGCGGCAGCGTGCTTTTCACGCGCCCGACGCCGGCGCGGCAAGCTCGAGGCGCATCCCGCGCGCACCGTCACTCGTGAACCCCAGCGATTCGTATACGCCCTCAGCATCTTCACTTGCAAAGAGCCCAACAAACAAGCGGATGCCACTGGCCGGCCGCAACAGCTCGAGCAGCCGCGCGACGAGCTCGGTCGCGATGCCCTCGCCCGCGTGATCGGGGTGCACGATGACGTCTTGAATATAGGCGTACTGCAGCCCGTCGCCCACGGCTCGTGCCATCCCGATGGCGTGGCCGTCAGGGTCGCGGTACACAACCCCCGCGATCGAGGCATCGAGAGATGCGGCGAGCACCTGATCGTCGAAGTGGTCTTCCCACCCCACGGCGTTCGCGAGGCTCGTGTGCTCAGTGGGCGTCGCTACGCGGTCGATGACTCCACTTTTCATAGGCACCCTTTCGCTGACCTGTTCCTGCGATCCTGGCACGGCCGAGCGGCCAAGCGCTAGCCGGCCGTGCGCATTATCAAATGAGCACAAAACGACGAGGTCATGGCGCAAACTTAGGCGTACTGCTACAGTTTCGCTCAGTTCGCCTTCGCAGGGGGTAAGGCGATGCTTGTCTGTTTCGAAGGGGCGTCAGATGAAGAACGAGATTTCTCCGATGCCGATTGTTCCTGCATTAACAAGCCGCCGCACAGTGCTGAAGGGCGCGGCGTGGGCTGCACCTGTCGTTGCCGTGAGCATTGTGACACCGCTTGCTGCCGCCTCCACGACGCTCGACACCGACCTCGAGGTGCGATTTAGCAGTGCTATTGGAGGCTCAACGCAAGATATTTCGTTTGCGGTGATCGACTTCATCATCCAGCAGGTCCGCAACCTGGGCCCGCAGGAGCCCGTGATGCCGCAACTCGTGTACCCATATCCAGAGCCTGTGTTGCCGCCGAATCCGACGTGGCAAGATCGCCTTCAGCTTCCGATTCGATACGCACAGTGGCTCGCTGACACGGCGGCGGCGAACCCTGGCTACGCGGCTGCGGTCGCCCAATACGGAGAGGATCTCATCCAGTACAACCTCTGGAACACCGCAGTCGACCTCTTCAAATCCCAGCTGCAAGACCTCGCGGTACAGTCCAACGGCCTCTTCTTCGCTCAGGTCAGCTACCCGACGGCTCTGTCGCTCATCAACCATGGCCCCAACACGCTGCCCGCGGGAACCGTCGTCAATGTCACCCTGACAACCAACAACTTTGTCGCCGCACACCTGCCGAGCACCGGCACAACCACGGTTCTCGATACCGGCGGGACGTCAACGATCACTTATGTTGTGCCCCCAGGCGGAATGCCAGCCGGTACGACCCTCTTCGAGCAGCCCCTCGTCTACAACCCGGCTGCGATCACGCTCAATGTCGGTGACGGCAGCGGCGCCCCAGTCTCTATCGACTACTCAGACATCACCGCGGTCATCACAACCCCGAACCTCAACGTCATCAACGATGTTGCTGTGATCCCGCTCGGCATCCGAATCGACCTGCTGACCGGCAACATCGATGCGATCATCGACCAGTGGGAGAGCGCAATCGCCGCAGCCGAACTCATCTGGAACGTCATCTCCCCGAGCCTGCCTGCAATCAACTGGCAAGACATCATCAGCGGCGTCCTGCCGTTGCCTGCGCCATAGCTGCGCCGAACGGTGGCGTGCTAGACGGTATGTAGTGACCCTCTTTGGTGAGGTGGTTGTAGGTCGGGGGTTGGCTTCCGCAAGCGGTGTGTGGTCGAGCATAGTTGTAGTGATCGAGCCAGTCGCTCAAGGCTTCGGTGCGGGCAGTGTTTGAGTCGTATGCTCGCCGATATGCCCAACCTTCTTGCAATGTGCGGTTGAATCGTTCGGCTTTCCCGTACTGCCATGGCGAGTACGGTTTCGTCAGCCGGTGTTTGGCTCCGAGCGTGCTGAGCATGCCTTGGAAGTCACGAGAGTGGCAATAGTTCCAGGCGTTGTCGGTCATTACCTCACGAATCGTGATGTTGTGGTTGGCGAAGAACACTGCAGCATCAGCAAGAAACCCTGCGCAGGTTGGGCCTTTCTCGTCCGGGAGTGCTTGAGCGAAAGCGAGCCGGGAATGGTCGTCAACGGCGACGTGGATATAGTCGAACCCCACGCGGCGTCGCCGACCAACACCATGGTGATCAAGTTCTGCTGGTCCGTCGACTCGCCAACCACCACCGTCGGGGATCCTGCCGAGTTTCTTCACGTCGATGTGGATCAGCTCACCAGGGTGCTCGCGCTCGTAACGGTGGTTCGTGCGGCGCGACGCACGAACCCTGATGCCGGTGATCGGGTCGAGCTCGTGGAGCGCGGGCAGCCCGGCACGAGCGATGATCCGTGACGCTGTTGACGGGCTGACCCCTGTCTTCCGGGCGATCTCATCACGCCCGAGACGTTCCACGGTTCGGATCGTCAACACTGCTTCGATGGTTCGAGCAGGTGTCATTCGTGGTGAGCGATGCGGACGTGACGAACGGTCAGTTAGACCGGCAACACCGTGGTCGCGGAAGCGGTTGAACCAGCGGTGAGCACACTGCCGAGACATACCCATCTCTTTCGCGACATGCGCGACAGGGCGGCCAGAGAGAATGCGTCGTACCAACAGGTGACGGCCGGCGGGAGTGAGTTTCGCGTTACGGTGGGACAAGAGAAGGCCTTCCTCGAAGAGTGACGTTAGACACCACTCATGATGAAGGCCTTTCTCCCTATCTACCAGTCACCAACCTCATGACCGAGTACAGCTAGCGGATTCCGCTCCAGTTCCCGATCGGCCAGAAAATAAACGCGGCCTTGCCGACGATGCCGTCGCGTTCTGCCCAGCGCCAGCAGGCGGCGGCTTCGACTTCGGCGGCGGTTCGGCCACGGCAGTTGGCAGCAGAATCCGATGAATTTCCACGGTGATCGCCGAGCATGAAGAATGCGTCTTGGGGCACGGTCACTTCGGGGAAGCAGCGCGGGGAAATTGGCGTCGTCGAGCAATCTGATTGCCCGGGCACGAACGGCAAGTCTTCATAGATATACGGTTCGTCGAGGGCGACGCCGTCGACGAGCACGGCACCCTCGGCTGAGCAGCACTCAACCGTCTGGCCGGGCGCGCCGATCACGCGCTTGATCAACGTGTGCGGGCCCGAAGGCCCGAAGCCGCTGACCTCGCCAACCCAGCGCAGTGCGGCCTTGATCGGCCCGTCGGTTGAGGGGCGCTCGCCGTCCCACGCGGTCGCCGCGTCGAACACGATCACGTCGCCCGTCTGCGGCTCGCCGCCGAGGTAGGCGAGGCGGTTGACGACGACGCGATCGCTGACCTCGAGTGTTTGCTCCATCGAGCCGCTCGGAATCACGTACGGCTTCGCGATGAAGTTCAGCACGAGCCCGAATACCACGAACGCGAGCACGAGTTGAAACAGCGTCGACCCCGCGATGCGCCGCCAGAGCGGCACCGGGGCGGGCTCGGCAGCGGATGCCTCCCTGCTCACGCAGGAACCTCGCTCGGCGCCGCCTCGGCCGAAGCCGCGACAAGTACGTCGATCAACTCGGTGACTTCGTCGAGCCCCGTCGCGAGCGGTTGCACAAGCACGCCGTCGGCACCGATGAGCGCGGCCGAGGGGCGACTCGTGCTCACACCGAGCGCCTTCGCAACGCGGTTGCCGAGGTCGTACGCCGTGACCTTGTGCAGGGTCGAGCCCGCTTCCTTCGCGAAATTAGGCTCATCGCCGTGCCCGAACTTCGCGATCGTCGTCACATCGACGATCTGCGCGAGCGCATCGGCATTCGCGGTCAGATGCCCATCTACCGCGACGCACGGCCCGCACCCGGGCAGCACGAACACGAGCAGTTGGGCACGGATGCCGCGTTGCCGAGCAATGTCCAATCCGCGCCCGTCGCTCGCGCTCAGCAGCACGAGTGGGCCGTCTGCGGCCGACGCCCACGTCGCTTCGGGGGCCTCATTGACAGGCGCGGCGATCGGCGCCGGCGCGGCCGGTGTCGCAGCCGCGACGCTCGACCCATTCCGCGCCTGCAGCACGCCCCACATGAGCGCGGCGACAAGCCCGGCCGCGAGAACCGCGATCGCTGGCCCGAACGAGCCAGAGAATAGCGCACCGACGACGGCGGGCACCCCGCCCCCGCCCAGCAGCGCAAGCGCGAGCAGGGCGATCGTGACCGCGAGCAGCACGACATTGCGCACGATCAGTTCGCGGCTGACGCGTGTGGAGTCGGTTTTGCCGAAGCATCCGCAATCGTCTTCAGACCCGAGCCGGTATGCGCGCACGACGACGACAAGAAACGCGAGCGTGAGGGCGATCGCACCGCCCGCAGCGATCGTCAAGAGCGGTCGCCACAGCAGCACGCCGAGCCCGACAGCGATCTCGGCAACCGAGAGCCCTCCGACGGCGAGGCGCGGCGCAACGACAGGCAAGCGCAGCGACGCGAGCGTCGTCGCGCTCGAGTCAAGCGCGAGCAACTTGCTCACGCCGCTCGTCAGAAACACGGCCGCGAGTGCGAGCGCCAGAATTGCGGTTGCTTCGTTCATCAACCCCCCAAACTTCCCTGGTGTCAACGCTACCGGAGGGCCCCGACATTCCCGCCGACGGCGGATGCCCTACCAAGCGTCTACAGTTCTCCGCAGATTTCGCAAGAACCGCCCGAAACGCCCCACGCAACCACCGCACCCCAATACGATGGCTGCATGGCGTCTCTCATCGACATCGCGAGCCTTGGTCGCCTCCTCGGCCAGCCAAACGCGAATCCGATCAGCGCCCGCCGCTTCCGCAGTACGGCCCTCACGGTCTATAACCTCGAGCCGAATTCCCCCTGGTGCTGGGAGTCCCAGGAGCCCAGAGGCGACGAACTCATCTGCCTCGCCGTTGTCAACACTCCCGTCACGCTCACGCAAGAAAACACAGAACCCCAGCCCGCCGAGGCCGGCTTCTTCCTCCACCCGCACCACCCGGCCGAAATCGCCACGACCACAGCAGAACGCACCGCCGTGCTCTGCGCCTGGGTCCCGTGGAGCGCGGTCGACGAGCTCGACGATGGCACCCTCCAGGCCGTCGCGTTCCACGCCATGACCCCGCTCTTGCAGGGCGCCCGCGCGTTCGCGTCGGCCTTGCTCGCGGCGACCTCGGCCTCGACGGTCTACACCGAGTACCTCGTCGAGAAGCTCATCGCCGAGATGGCTTTCGGCGCCCTCCTTGAGGCGCGCGGCATGGGCGCGCTCACCGGCCGCGACGCCGCCGCCCGCGAAGACCGCCCCCTCGATCGCGCCCGCACGCTCATGCTCCTACGCCGCGCCGACCCGAGTTTCGGCGTCGACGAACTCGCCACCGAACTGCACCTGTCAACCCGCCAGCTGCAGCGCCTCTTCGCTGCCGCCGGCACTTCCCCCGCCGACGAGCTGCGCCGCTTGCGCGTCGAGTCGGCGCAAGAACTCCTCGCGAACCCCGAGTTCGCCCCGCTCACCCTCAAACAAATTGCCCAGCACGCGGGCTTCACAACCCTCCCCGCCCTGCGCCGCGCGTTCGCCGCGCTGAGCCTCGAAATCCCCGCCCGCCAAAAATAGCCGTGGCGCATTTTGCGACAACTTTGGCGCATTCTGCGACACTGCCCCCTGAACCGGATGCCACCGGCGGCAAGCTAGCTCATGTCGCACGCTGGAGTGCTGCACCAGTTGCTGGTGCGAATAACCACAGCGCTCCGGCGCGAGTCTATTTATGGGGAGTAGTCACATGACTGAACTTGAGAACACGTCGAAGGGTATCGACCGTCGTACCCTCGTCAAGGGCGCCGCTTGGTCGGTTCCCGTTATTGCCGCCGCTGTCGCAACGCCGCTTGCGGCTGCATCGACGCCGGAGCAGATCGCTGGCCGCATCCGCGTGACCGGTGGTTGTATTCCGGTTCTCGGTGTTTTGGTGGGTGGACACACGATCACCAACAACAACACGCACCCGGTCGAGATTACGATCACGCAGCGTCTCGTCGTGCACGCCGCCACGGGCGTCGGAACGGGCGTGGCTATGACTGGCTGGCAGGGTGGTTGGACGCCGGGCACGCCGAACTTTGGTGCCAGCACCTGCACGAACTCGGGTTTGGGTTCCTTGTGCTACCGCCGCGAGGCAAGTCGTTCGTGGACCACGACGATCGGCGCAGGCAGCAGCATCTACGTCTCGAAGATCTTGCCGCTCACGCTCCTGAACTCGCCGGAGTCCTACCTGACCGTGACGGTCGGCGGCACCACGCCAGTTTCGGGTTCGCCCGCGCACTACGAGCCGAAGATTCTCGGCGCTATCTGCGTCGACTAAGCGCAACGCTCCAAAAGAGCGGATGTCCTTCGGGGCATCCGCTCTTTTTTTGTTGCAGCACGCAACCCGAACTCCAGAGTCGTCGCCCCGCGCCCGCCGCATCCGCTCATCTCCGGCCGCGACTTCCGGAGATCGGTCGCGCCCGCTACGGGCCGAGGAGTCCGCGCGGCACGCCGTCGTCGCGGGTGTAGGCCAGCGAAGTCGCAGTGATGATGAGCGCGCGTGGCGGACGATCTACATTTCACACACTTTTCGATCGACAGTTCGCACATCGTCCGGCCTGAGACGCTGGCGTGTGACCGCGGCGCTGCGTGGTGCTTCCACCGCGTGTCGATCGAGCACCGGAGCCTCGTCCGCCGCCGAACCCCACGTGCGAGCGATTGCAGAAATGATGGTTCCGAGCGTTCGGGGGTGTGCTTCGGCCGGGTTGTAGAGGGGTACGGCACGTTGGCGTCGTAGCTAACGACCCGCATCACGCGAAACCGAGCTCGCACGTTTCTGCCGAGAGCGCGTCAGCGGCGGCGCCGCGAAGCATCCGCTGCCAAAAAGAACACCAAAAACGCAAAACCAGCGCTCGATGTTACCCTCGATAGGTATCGCGTTTTGCGTGAGGCATGACGTGACGCTTGAAACAGGGGGGCCGCGGCTCGTGGATTTGAATCAGTATTTGCGCATTTTCCGTGCGCATTGGCTCGGTGTCGTGCTGCTGACGTTGCTTGGTGTTGCGCTTGCCGCCGGTTGGGCGTTCATGCAGCCGAAGGTGTACACCGCGAATTCGAGCGCGATTATTCAGGCGAAGAGCCAGGGGAGCCCCGACGATCTGGGCATGGTGAACCTCGGCAACATGGTCGCCAAGGGCAGCGTCAACACTTATATTGACCTCGGTACGAGCCGCCCGACGGCCGACCGCGTGATCGCCGAACTCGGTCTCAATACCACGTCTGACGCGCTGGTTTCGAGCGTCAAGGTTTCGAACCCGGTTGACTCCGCGACTCTCAAGGTCACCGCGAACGCGACGACGCCCGAGGGTGCGCGCGACCTCGCTGAGGCGTGGGTGCGCGCGATGGTCGCCGAGGTCAACAATCTCGAATCGCAGGACCCGAACGTGCAGGGCGCCATCTTCCTCACCCCCGTCGAGAGCGCCGTGCTGCCGAAGTCGCCGTCATCGCCGAACACGCGCCTCGCGCTCGCTGTGGGTGGTCTGCTCGGGCTTGCGCTCGGCGCCGCGTATGCGATTTTGCGATACACGCTGGATCGACGCATCCGTTCTGTTGAGGGTGTTGAGCAGGCAACGGGCGTCGCTGTTGTGGGTACGATTCCCGACGAGAAGTCGTTTACCGCCGAAGATCGACTGATTCCGTTTGACGGCGGCAACTCGCTTGGTAGCCGCAGCGCGCACCTGTTCGGCATCGCCGAGGCGATGCGCGAGCTGCGCACCAACATTCAGTTCATGGATGTCGATAACCCGCCGCGCATCATCGTCGTTTCGAGCCCGCTGCCCGGTGACGGAAAGTCGACGACGGCCTCGAACCTCGCGATCACGCTCGCGGCCAACGGCCAACGCACGATTCTGATCGACGGCGACCTGCGCCGCCCCATGGTCTCGAAAGTGTTCGGGCTGCCCGAGGGTGCCGGCCTCACCGACGTGCTCGCGGGTCGCGCCGAAGTCGCCGACGTCGCCCAGCCGTTCGGCCGCAACCGCAACCTCATCGTGATCGGCGCGGGCAAAGTGCCGCCGAACCCCAGCGAAGTGCTCGGCTCAGAACGCATGCACGATTTGCTACGCGGCCTCGCGGCGCAAGCGATCGTCATTATTGACGCCCCGCCGCTCATCCCCGTAACGGATGCCGCCGTGCTCGCCAACCGCGCAGACGGCGCAATCGTCGTCGCCACGGTCGGAAAGACCACGTACGAGGTGCTCGGTAAGGCGCTCGCGAACCTCGAGCGCGCTGGCGCCCGACCGCTCGGTATCGTGATGAACCGTGTACCGCGCAAGGGCAGCGGTGCCGCGTACTACGGCTACCAGTACCACGGCGACTACTACCGCGGTGCGGAAGAGCAAGACGAGATCATCCACGCCGAGACGACGCGCCGCCGGTTGCCGGCTGCGGCCTCTGACTCCTCTGACGCAGAACTCGACAGCGCCGCACAAAGGTAATCGGGCATGACTCACTTCGACGTGAGCGCGCTTGGGTTCCGCGTGCGGCTGGAGTTTGGCGCGGATGCGCCGGGCGACTTCGTCGACCGCGTGCGCGACGCGTGGCAGGATGCTGCGGTTTCGGGCGAACCCCCCGAGGTCCCTGAGCTTGCCGAAGGGCCCGACCACAGCATCGACCGGGAGCCGGGCACTTTGGCGAGCTCAGCGACCGGCGCGCCCGCGCCGCATCCGCTCACTGTCCACGTCCCGACCCCCGGCGACGAGCAGGCGATTCTCGAGCGTCTTTCGGTCGATGTCACGCTCGCGGCGCTCAAGCGCGGCGAGGGTAATCGGCTGATGTTTCACGCCGCAGGCATCGCCGACGCCGCGGGCAATGTGGTCGCGTTTGTCGGCCCGTCGGGGCGTGGGAAGACGACCGCGAGTCGGTTTCTCGCGCAGCACTACGGCTATGTTTCCGACGAGACGATCGCGATTGAAACGGATGCCACCCTGCACCCCTATCGCAAACCGCTCTCGGTGATTCGTGAGGGTCAGCCGAAGGCGCAGATCGCGGGTTCAACGCTCGGCTTGAAGCCGCTGCCCGAGGCTCCGCTGCGGTTGCACGCGCTTGTGCTGCTGAATCGCGTCGATGAGGCGTGCGCGCCGACGCTTGAGCGTGTGTATTTCGCCGAAGCGGTGCCCGAGCTGATCGCGCAGATGAGTTATTTTCCGTCGCTCGCGTCGCCGTTTGAGCAGCTCGCGGCGGTCGTCGACGGCGTCGGTGGGGTGCTGCGGCTGACCTATAGCGAAGCCGACGAGCTCCTGCCCGCCGTCGAGACGATTTTCGCGGGGCGCGTTGCTCCCCTGCCCGACGCTTCTGGCGAGCGAGTTTCGCGCCTCGCCGACGGCACGGCCGACGCGTTCGACACGGGCGATGAGCTGCTCGTGCTCACGGGGCGCACGGTGCACGTGCTCGACGGTATTGCGCCGGAGATCTGGCGTGCGGCATCTGCTTCTCTCAACGAGCAAGAAATAACGGATGCTGTCGTCACCCGCTTTGGTGCCCCGCCCGTCGGCGACCCCGCCGATCTCGTGCGCGCCGCGATTGCTGAGCTGACGGCCACGGGCCTGCTCGCCGCCTCGACCCCCTAGGGCTCGCTCAGGTCACCCATATTGCAGCATTTCGCGGCTCGAGGCTGCAGTTTGCCTGACCTGAAGTAATAGCGGAGCAGCTACGGAGTCGGCTCGGGGGTGCCATCATCGATCGGGGTCTCCTCTTCGAGAGGGGTCTCCTCTTCGATGGGAGTCTCCTCGGCCGGCGGGGTCGAGGGTGGCGGGTCAGAGGCTGCCGGAGTCCAGTCAGACGAATCCGAATCCGACGACTCAGACGATTCCGCCTCCCAAGCGTCCTCCGCATCAAGCAACGCGGCCTCTCGCACATGGTCGGCTCGCACGGCACCGGCCGCGGCCATGTACGTATCCCACGACGCATAGCCCGCGTCGAGTACCGGCGCGGTCGAGGCGTCCGCTGCCGCCTGTGTCAGCGCGTCTTGCAACGCCGAACTGGCGAGCGGATGCCCGGCGTTGATCTGCGCGGCATAGCCCGGCAGGGTCTGCCCAAACGTCGCGAGCGCGCTGGCAAAGGCCTCGTCGGTCGCGGTGAGTTGTTCGTGCAAGGGGCCCAGTTCGGCCACGTGTGCGTCGAGCGCCGACTGGGCTGCGTCCACCGAGTCAATCGCAGCCTCGACCTGCGCGAGGTCGCCCGTGTCGAGCTCGCCTCGGGTGTACGCGGGTTTTGGCTCGGGTACGACCAGCTCGGCCAGCGCATCGCGGTGCGCACTGGCGGCGGCCACGGCAGCCGCATGTGCGGTCGGGTCGCTGTCGCGGGCGATGCGGGCGAGGGGGTCGGCGGAGGCATCCGCCTGAGCCACCGATTCGGAGTGCGCGGCGGCCAACGCCTCGAGCTCGGCGTTGTAGCGCGAGATGCTGTCGTTGAGCGTAGTTTCGGATGCCACCAGCTGCACCATTGCATCGTCGGTCGAGGGCGCACGGTTGAGCCACACCGCGACAGCCGCGCCCGCGACGAGCACAAGGACGAGTGCGAGGGCGGTAATGAGCCAGGCGCGCGTACGGCGCTTTGCCGGGGGAGCCTCGCGCCACTGCGCGACGGACGGAGCGGCGGGTGCGGGCGTGGCGGGAGCGACCCCGGCCGGGGCGGTCGGCGCAGCAGCAGGAGCCGCCGCATGAGCCACAGCGGAACCAGCCGCATCGACCCGCTTCCCCACGTCAAACGCGGCGCGCTGCGGGTCTTCGCCGAACAGCCCGCTCAGGTCGTACGAGCCCGTCGGCGTTCCTGCCGTGCCTGGCGTGCCGGAACTGCCCGGTCGCGTCGCGCCAGGGTCCGTGTCGTCGAAGAGGTTGCCGCTCACATTGCCCCTGCCGCTCGGAGTTGTGCCGTGAGCGCAAGTGTAACCCGCCAAAGCAACGCATGCAGCACCCCGCCACTCACATTCCGCGCGACCGCACCCCGCTCAGCACCGGACTAAAGGCGCGAAGTCGAATGTCCGCGAGTCTTCACCGACGAGATGGCCAACAATGGTGCCGTCGAGTTCAACCGCAAGGCGCATCGCTGGCTTCTCATCCGGCCGTCAGTTGGCTGTCGAGCGCCCGTGCCAGTTCAAGAATGCGGCGCACGAGCACGGTCGAGGCCCCGTTCTCGATCGTGCTGAGCATGCTTTGGGTCATGCCGAGTTCGCTCGCGATTTCGACTTGTGAGAGGCCGCGTTCGAGTCATGCCTGCTGCACGGCGAGCCCAATGTCTGCCGGTGTATCGCTTCACGGTCGCTCCAAATCACAAAGCGGATGCCACCGCCGCAAGCCAACCACGCAGCGCTCTCCGACTGGCTTTGGCAAAGGCGGGCCTGCCCGCATGCGGCAGCCGCTTTACTGCGCAAGGCCCGCACCCTCTCAACGCTCCGCTGAAACCCCACTCCTGTTCAAGTCACCCATATTGCGGCGAAACGCCGCCCGCGGCTGCAGTTTGGGTCACTTGAAGTTTCCGAGCGGTGTATTCGCGTCATGCACGCTGAGTACGATTCAGGAGTTTGTCTTCCTCAGCCCCGAGACCTTCCGAAAAGTACGGATGCCGCGCAGAACGCCGAGGCGTGTCGGACCCTGCTGGCCGATGGCGAGAGTCTTGATGGGTGCTGGCGGTTCGGCATCCTCCAGACCCTGGACGACTACGCCTCTGTTCTCCGTCGCGGCGCACCAAAGCGTGGTACCCGGCCGTTCCCCTGATCTTCCGTTCCGATGCTGACCGGGAGAGCCCGGCGGCGTTCCGGTGGCGCGGGATTCTCATCACCGCGCGTTTCTTGGCGAGGGTATGACCCAGGGTGGGCAGCTCGACGCGAACCGGGTGCACGCTCTGTTCAACGAACTGTCCGACCGTCTCACCCGCGACGTGGATGCGTTGTTCGAACCCGCGCCCGAGGTTCGACAGATAGCAGAAGAGATGAGCGGCCCGCACGGACTGAAGCCCGATTGGCTCAACGATACCGCCAAAGGGTTCCTGCCTGGAGCCGACTGGAACCCGCGCACCGTGTTCGAGTCCGAATCGCTCCTCGTGCAGGTGCCCTCACCCGGCTATCTCTTGGCGATGAAGCTCCATGCCTCCCGCGACGAACGTGACCTCGATGACGCCGTAAATTTGTTCAACCGGCTCGGCTACACCACCACTCAAGAGTGCATCGAGCTGTTGGCCGGGACCTATCCAGCCGGTCAGCTCTTGCCCCGGCATCGCTACGTCTCTGAAGACATCGCCACCCGCGCTCACATCCACCGCGAGAGTTAGCGTGGCGGGGCTGAGGTTCTCGTCACGTTCAACCTCAAAGACTTTCCGTCGTGTGGGGGTCGAACGATTCGATATTGAGGCTGTGCACCCGGGCGACTTCCTTCACACCACCCCATCATCAACCTCGGCCACGAGCCGCACCCCGATTGCGGCGAGCACGGCAACATAGTGTTCGTCGATGCGTTTCGGTCGCCCGACTTCAAGCTCGTGTAGCCAGCGTTGCCCAACGCCAAGTTGTGCGGCCAGCTTCCGTTGTGAGAGCCCCTGAGATTTACAGATGCCGCGAACCACCCGCCCCAGCTCTGCCGGGCTGTCGATCGGTACAAGCATGGCGCTCTTTGATGTCGAAAACAGCATCAGCGCAACACTGGCCAACCCCGGCCAACCATCACGCAAATCCCGCCCGGCCGCGAAACCAGACCCCGCCAAGCGGCGATTCGACGCTCGTCGAACCGATAGCCTAATTCCATGGCTCAGACACGTGTGAAGGCAGTGATTCCGGCGGCAGGTTTGGGAACTCGTTTCCTGCCAGCGACCAAGGCGACCCCCAAGGAAATGCTCCCGGTTGTCGACAAGCCTGCGCTGCAATACGTGGTCGAAGAGGCCGTCGGGGCCGGCATCGAAGACATCCTCGTGATCCTGGGCCGCAACAAGAACATCATTGCCAATCACTTCGATTCAATGCCCGAGCTCGAGGCGAAGCTCAGCGAAAAAGGCGATCACGCAAAACTCAGCCGTGTGATCGAATCTTCTGACCTGGCCGATATTCACTATGTGCGTCAGGGTGAGCCGAAGGGTTTGGGGCATGCGGTGTTTCGTGCGAAGGCGCACGTGGGGGATTCGTCGTTCGCGGTGTTGCTGGGTGATGATCTGATTGATGAGCGGGATTCGTTGCTTGCGGAGATGATTGCTGAGCATGAGCGCACGGGGGCTGCGGTTGTGGCGCTGCTTGAGGTTGACCCGGAACACATTCACATGTATGGGGTGGCGGCTGCTGAACCGACCGACACGGACGACATTGTGAAGGTGACGGGTCTGGTGGAGAAGCCCGCGAAAGAGGATGCTCCGTCGAATTTGGCGATCATTGGTCGGTATGTGTTGCCGGCGGCGATTTTTGATGTGTTGGAGCACACCCAGCCGGGTAAGGGTGGCGAGATCCAGTTGACGGATGCGTTGCAAGAGCTCGCGGCTGACCCGAACGGTCCTGGCGTGCAGGGTGTGGTGTTTCGTGGTCGCCGGTATGACACGGGTGACAAGGTTGATTACATCAAAGCGATCGCACAGTTGGCTGTTGCGCGTGATGATTTGGGGCCGGAGTTGCGGCCGTGGTTCAAAGAATTCGCCGAAACCCTCTAGCCGAAACGCGGTAGCTGAAACCCGCGGCGAGTGACGCTCCCCAACTTCAGTCGACCACATCGCTAGACTCAAGTACATGACCATCCACTCGGCGGGCGCTCTGATGCGCTCGCCGCAACTCGCACCACCCGCGCAATGACCGCCAGAGAGAACGAGGCAACCGCCCGCACCTGGGTCGCAATCGCTTACGGCGCGCTTGACGTGCGCGAGAGCGAGAGCTTCACCGAGGGTACTGAGTTGCTGGTCGTACCGACGTTGCCTGCCGAACCGATGGCGCTGCAGGCCGATGGGGCCGGTCTCTGGTGGCGCCTCCTCGCTGGCCCGCTCAGCGAAACGGAGCTCACCGAAGACGAGCTCGAAATCGTTGAGCAAATGGAGGCATTGGGCATCGCGAGCCAAGATCCCGATCACCCGAATCGCTTCACCGAGGTCGCCCCGCCATGGCTTTCGTCGCCGCTGCACGAGCTGGTCTATGCGCTCGTGCAGAGCGTAGCGGATGCCGCAAGCATCGACCTCGTCTTCATCAAGGGACCCGTGCTGCACAAGCAAGGTCTTCGCGAGCGCGAGCATTCTGGTGACGTTGATCTCTGGGTCGCTCCTGGCAGGCTCGATCGCCTGACGTGCGATCTGCGACCTTGGGGCTGGCGTGTACAGCCTGGGCATTGGAGCTTACTGCCGAACTTCCATTCGGTCACGCTTGAGTCTTCTGCGAGTTGGGCCTGTGAGCTTGACCTCCATCGCAGGTTTCCCGGCGTCGCGCTCGATGACGACGCTGCGTTCAGTGCGGTCTCAAGCCACACGGCGGCAATGGGTTTCGCGGGAGTTCGTTCGGCTGTTCCGACTGTGGACGCCTCGGCGGTTCTGGCAGCGCTTCATCTCTTACGCCCCAGCCCGGGTGCTGAGACGGATAGTCACGACTACGAAGTTGCCGCTGAACTGCTTCGGCGCGGCAGCCCGCAGTCGCTGCACGCGGCCCGCGAGCTTGCTGCATTCGGGGGTCTGTCTCGATCTGTAACGATCGCCTTTCCTGACGAGGCCATCGACACCAGATTCGCGCCGCTTTCAGAGGACTGGCTTCTATACGCGCGGCCCAGCAAGTCGTTACTGTACTTGCGGGGCCTTCGGTTACTGTCGTGGCGAGACCGGGCGCAGGCGCTTCGCTCGATCCTGTGGCCATCAAGTGAGTACGTCATGAGCAACCGGGTCGCTCTCGGTTTGCCAAGAGTCGGACTTCTTCGTGCGAGGCTTGAGCGAATACTCCGCGCGGTGAGAGCCGTCGGGAGTGGCGGAGGAGAACCGAATTGGACGCAACAGCCGAACCGACGGTAGCGCGGAAAGAACTTGCTACTGACTGTCGCCGATCGTGGTCGGCTCGAGCGATTCGCGAAGGAAGTTTATCCCCCGGCTGCGGCTGTGCTTGAGCACAGTATTAACCTCGCTCCAATCGATTTCACGCGCGACCGCGTGTCGTGCAGCTGTTGCCGTAGTGACGAGTTGATCCTGAAGTCCGAGAGAGCCCAGCAGGTCGTCAAACCTTGCGCGCCCTCGCTTTTCATTGGGAATCACTACGAAGGGCCGGTTGAATATGATCGCGAAAACCATCCCGTGAAACGAGTCAGTGACGACAGCTGCCGAGCTTTGCAGGTGTTCGAGCCAGCTCCCGATGGATAGCTTTTGATATCGTTGCGGTTCCTGTCGTAGTTTACGCATCGACGGCGCTTCGGCCGGGATTAGCATATGCACCGGTGCCTCGAAAGCTTCGCCCACCGCTTTAGCGATGTCTAACCGAGTGCTCGAGGAGTCAAGCAGGTAAGTCGCAACCCTGCCAGACCCCGATCTTCGGGGCATCAGTTGCTCGTATCGAACTCGATCGAGCAGTAGTGTCGGGTCGGGCATCTGCTGTGCGTCCACCTCCCAAAGGGTCTTCGCCAAAGTCACGCCCGACTGTTCGCGCGTCGAAATCTGATCGAACCGCGCAGCAAGTGGGGCCGTAGTCGCGCGTAAATCGGTGCTGTACTCGGCGTCGTCTGCTCGCCCAAAAGATGCCGCGTAGGCGACACGTGGCTTTGTATTGTCTGGCGGGAGGAAATCGAGAAGATACGACGCGACGTCTACGTACTGTGGCCGCCACACCTGATCACTACCCACAACGTAGCCGTCGAACGAGTCAACTAGCTGACGATCCACCTGTCCGCCGCCGATATAGACAGCCACTTCGCGGATGTTCTCGTGTGCGAAACCGAGAAGCGGCTCGTCAACGATGCGCTTCGCCAGCCCCCCCCTGCCGGGTACGGGGAGACCCGCATTGGCGAAAGGTGCAAGCGTGGCTCTGGCGGCGCGCTCGAGGGTTCGCTGCAAGACATGGGGCCTATTTGAACGCGTCGAATCAACGTAGGACTCGTGCCCGAGGTCGCCAAGCGCCTGCTGCAGCGCCCAGGCTT
Source organism: uncultured Microbacterium sp. (assembly GCA_964400205.1). GTDB lineage: Bacteria > Actinomycetota > Actinomycetes > Actinomycetales > Microbacteriaceae > Microbacterium. The sequence goes on along the minus strand of CAYNTU010000015.1, from coordinate 40,571 downwards.
GAAGGATTCCACCGTAGTTAGGATTCGACGAGGGGGGAAACGTGCGGGTCAAAATTCGCATGCGAAGGAGATGCTTACTTTCTACTTTGGAGCATCGCTCGATTTGAATTCGGCAGTGTCGATGCATTGACGAAAGGCCGGCGCGTCGACGAATCCGGTGGTGAGATCTCTTCGTCTTCCGTGGTGACGTAGGCACGGCCGCTATTGAAAAGAGCCAGCGCGATCGCTAGCGCAACGAAGTAGAAGCTGAATACGTGTGGATCGGTCAAGAGGCCGCCTGTCGTCACGGCGTAGCTGACGAGGAAAAACTGAAGTCCCAGCGACACGGCGGCCGGTGTTCGTTGAACTGCAGTCAGAGTTGAGTTACCTCGCTTAAACCAACCGATCGTCGTTGCAAAGGAGGCAAGAGCCGCGATGATGAAGAGCGCGACGGCGACTACCCCACCTTCGTAAGCGAGGTTCAGTATCTCGTTGTGAGCAAGAACTGCGTTTCGCGCAGAACCTGGCCATTGGTAGTAGAAGCTTGACCAGCCTTGGCCGAAAAATGGGGACTCTCGCCAGCCCGCTATTGCGTGATCCCAGAGGAAGGTACGCCCGTTAGTGGCGGTTGCGAGGTCGTCGAGCGTGTCGAACGTATCGAAGACGCGTCCGAACGAGTTTGCAATGCCTTCGTTGAACTGGGCGAGCCAGGACAGCGCGACGAATCCTGTAACTACCATGGCCGCAGTTGTGAAGATTCGCCACCGACCACCGACGAATAGGTACACGAGCAACACCGTCGCGATGGCGAACACGAGGTGTGCTCGCTTGGTCGTAAGCAACAGGGCGAAGAGTCCGAGACCTGCGATGAACGAATAGCGGACGCGCCTCCAACCGCCGAATTGACCAAGTAGCGCAACGAGCGCAGCGGAAACGAAACCGACCGCAATGAAGAGCGCGTTGTAGCTATAGTGCGCAGTCAGCCCAGAAGTGAAGTCGACCGCTGCGGGGCTGTTTGGATAGAACCGCGGTTTGAACTGTGTGGCGTACAGGTTAGGCGAAAAGTAGAAGATCACTGTTGCAATTGCATGGATCGATGAGTACAATACGAGAACTCGCACCGCTGCAGATATCCAACTGACGGCATTGGAGGCCATCAGGGCCAGCACAACCGCAAGAAGCAAAAAATACGAGTCGGTACGCGACGTATCGCTGCGCAGCACGTGGCTGAAAATCGCGTAGAGGGCGAGGATTAGCCACGCAAGCGCCGCGAAACCTAAGTACAGACGAGGCCAATCGGTGGCAGTGAAAAACCATAAAACTGTGAGTCCGGCGGAAGCCACGACCAATCCAATGGCGGCGGTACCCGGAAGCAGCTGACCGAACATCGGGTATACAAGGAGTAAGCCAAGAAGTGCGTATTGTCCCTTCGTCGGCGATCCGGCAGGGTTTTCAACTTGCTTCATTCGTGACGACTCCCTGTCCAGCGGAACAGAACCTTAGCGCAGCGCGAGTCGGATGCGTGAGGTGACCATTCTCCCTCAATACGGGTGCGGAATCAAACCGCCGGAGATCGATGGTTGCGAAACCGCCGATTCTTGCGTTGGGTCGACGGTGGTTGGCCCAACGCGGAGTTCAATGAGTCTGCATCGTCGCAGTAGAGTTAACTAGAATTCACTGCCTACTCCTTCAGATATCGGACTGGGGTCGGTAGAAACGGCTAGTAAGAAACAGTCAGACGCACGCAGGCTGCGCTTGCTGCACGTGACGGAGAAATCGGCGGTAGCCGAAGGCGGGCGGAAAACACTCGATGACAACCGTCACATGCGTGATACCGACACATAATCGCGACGAGAGCGCTGTAGCTGCGGTGCGCTCTGTCCTGGCTCAAAGCTATCCGGCGACGAACATCGTGCTCGTTGACGACACGGGGCGCGACCCCAGTCGAGAGCCTATTCGGGCACTGATTGACTCGGCCAATGGCTCGGTCGAAGTTCGCGATGCGAGCGGTGCGGTCTCGCCAGGCGCTTCATGGTCACGGAATCGTGGGGCGACCGGGGCTGAGACGAAGTACCTCGCTTTCCTGGATGATGACGATCGGTGGGATTCGAGTTACCTGCGAGAGATGATCGCCGCCCTTGAAGAGTCGGGTGCCGATATGGCGATCTCGTGGGGTGCGCTTCAGCGAGGTAGCTACTTGCGGCCGAACAACTGGGCTGCCGTTGACGGTTTGACCGCACGCGACGTCGTGGCAGACAACCCTGGTGTAACCGGGAGCAACTTCCTCATACGTCGTGAGAAGTTCGAGCGCCAGGACGGGTTCGATCCATCCCTTTGGGTATGGAATGATCTCGACTTTTTCGTTCGATTCCTTCTCAACGGCGGTACTTACATCACAGTTAAGCGTGATCTCGTCATTCAAACTGTGACTGGAGATGAGCACCTCTCGTCGCGCAGCGAACGTCGGGCCAAAGGCATTGAGGCCTACGCCTTGAAGCACAAAGCACTTCTCAATTCACGACAACGACGCAAACTGCGCCGAGAAGCACACATCGCGCGCCTGTACCAGGGACAACGCGCTTTGCCGAGACTGAAACATGCGTTTGGCATCCTCGCTAACTCTGACCCCAGCTATCTTGGTGGGGCGTTTGGCCGACGGTTGCGGCGAGAACCTGGATACAACTGAGGTCAAAGAATATGCATGAAGCGTCGCAACCTGCCGGAGACAACGTGGAACAGGGCGAGCAGTTGCCGCTTGCATGGCGGCACGCCAGGCGAGTCGCTGAACATATCCGAGAAAAGTCCCGCGAGAGCGGGCTGGTGGTTACCTGGTTGAACCATTGGTCCACGCAGAAGGCCGACTGGGTGTCAGTCGCAAGGGCGGACTTCGTTGGCATCGACGGAACATTTCTGCAGATCTTACTCGCCCGCGGCGGCATGAACGTCGGTAGGTCATCAGCCGATCTCGTGATTCCACAGTTTCTCGACCTTGTAGGCGATGACGCCCGGATAGCACTCATCGGAGGTGAACAGGGCATCGCGGAAAGCGCTGCAGCTCGTCTCGAAGGTGTGGTGTACACCGCGAACGGTTTTGACGGTTTGAGAGCGCTGCGTCAGGATCTCGATCCGTTGGTGAACTCAGCTCCGAACATTGTCGTGCTGGGGCTTGGCGCAGGTCTCCAAGACCAGGTTGCGTCCGAAGTCGCTGAAGTGTTGCCCGATGCAGTGATTTTCACGGCTGGTGGTTGGCTCGATCAACTGACCGCACGCGAGCAGTATTTCCCGCCAATTGTCCACACACTTCGGCTGGGGTGGTTGTGGCGCATTCTGCATGAACCCCGACGGCTCATCGGCCGCTACACGGTCGATGCAGTAACCAGTGCTCGTCAAGCTGAAGTCATCCGTCACAACCTGCACCGAGCGACTCACCAGAGCGCTGACTTAGGTTTCATGGGACGATCTTCGCGCGCCGCCACGGGAGACGAATCGGCAGACAATCTCCGAGTCTTGCAACTCGTGACCCAACTTGAGCCCGCCGGGGCCCAGTCGATGGCGAGGTGGCTTGAGCAACAGCTCGAGCAAAACTATGCCGTACGTACAGCGTTTCTCTACCAGAAGTCGCCTAGTGACCTGTTTCAATCTCCTGACCTCCTGGTGAAGGATCGTCCCAGTGGGCCGGCCAGCATGGCGCGGTTCGGTGCAGCGCTGCTAAAGCTTCGACGAACCAACCCTGACGTTGTGCTTGCCCACACGCATTTTTCGATCGCCTTAGCGACATTGCTCTGGGGCAAGTCCGGCCGCGTTCAGGTTGTGCCCGTCCATCACTGGCCGATCGATCGATATCCCAGCATCGTTCGCCGCATCATCGATCGCGCGCGACGTCGTTCGTTCTACGCAGACGAAGTGTTTGTGAGCCCCGCTGTTGCTGATCTTGACCCCGCGAACGTTATCCCGAACCCGGTTCCCGAACCCGGGCCGTATGAGGATGCGGGGGCTGTACCGACAGACATCCTGGTCGTCGCGCGGCATGCGGAGGAAAAATCAATCGACACCGCGATTCGAGCAATGGAGGGGACAACTCGTCACCTCACGCTTGTCGGAGGAGGCCCGTTGACTGATGTGCTCAAGGAACAAGTGAAGGCAAGCGGCCTTGAGGACAATGTTACTTTTGCCGGTCGTTTGTCGAACCCGCAAGTTCGCCAGTTGATGCGCTCGTCACGCACATTCTTGTTGCCGTCACTTTGGGAAGCAATGCCCGTCGCGCTGCTTGAAGCCGTTGCGGAGGACGCCAGAATTATTGTCAGCGATATTGACGCGCACCAGTTCTTGCTTGCGCAAGATGCCGCAATCCCGTTCGTTCCGGGCGACGCGGCATCACTTCGTGAGGCGCTGGAGCTCGCGATCACTGAAGAGTCTGCCGAACGTCTAGCAATGGGGCGAGTTCGTGTTCAGGAGAACTACTCAGCAACACAAATCGCTACGCTCTGGCGCGACACAGTGCAAGCAGCGGCGAAACGCGTGCGGTAGGCAGATCGCGCCGTCGATGCCCTCGTTTGAACTCAGTGCCTTGGTCTGAACTCAGCGCCATTCCGTGCGCTCAACGCTGCCTCGTACGCGAGCGCGTGTAGGTCGCCGAGCGCTGGCCAGTCGCGTGCGCTGAGGTCGACCGTCTCCGGACGTAAGGCCAACTCGGCGGCTGCGCGCATAGCGCCACTGAGTTGCGCCTCCGAGAGAGGGGCGTCAAACAGGTGAACGAAATTCGGACCAACTTCCTCCTGCAGATCGCGGTTGATGGCATTGTCTGTCACGAGAACCGGTCGACTGAGGGAAAGCGCAAGCAAGGCGGCACCTGAGTTGTGCATCGTACGATAGGGGAGCGCCACAAGCGCCGATCGACCAATCTCGTCAGCTAGAAGCTGGTCGTCAAGGTGCCCGAGCTTGAGTTCGATGCGGGGGTCTCCGGCCACGAGAAGTTGGAGGTCGGCTGCATACGCTTCGTTGATGGGTTCGCCCATGATTCGCAGCACGCTCGACGATGAGCATTCGCTAAATGCATCAATCAAATCCTCAATGTTCTTGTATGGGCGGATTTGGCCGAAGAATAGGACAATAGGCGGATCCAACTCAGATACGACAGCAGTCGAGTACCAGTCCTGGTAGTGCCCATGGGGAATCACGTGGCGCGCCTTTTCGCGTGGCGTCTCTGTGTGTGCGTTGAGCGTGATGTAGTTGGTTACTAACGACGACAATGCATCGTAGTTGCGGCGATCGCGCTCGGGTAACCCTTCGTGAGGGCGCTCGTTGTGTTTGGTGACGAGCACCGGAGTGTGTCGTCGACGCAACCGTTGGATGAGTCGAGCGAGAAGTACGCGCTTTACGAGGCCCCGCCAGCCTGTCCGGCTCGACGCAAACAACTCGAGCCACTGCACGTGGAATACGTCGTAGTCGCCGAAAAGCGCGCCCTTCCAACTGAAGAATACCGGTTTCACCCTCGCTGGGAAGCTCCCTGCGAGTAGAGCCAGATATGGGTTCTGCTTCGGCCCGGGGCGGCCAAAACTGAGTAAGACAGTCGTGCTTACTTCGGTCACTCTGCTACCTTTCAGGTCGCGGTTCGCTAATAACTCGCCCTGCAGGGGTCGAGCTTACAGCAGCGTGAGTGACAAGCGTTCGTCGCGAATCCGTTATCGTAACAACATGGGGAATCACCTCGACAAGCTTCTGAAACGGGTGGTCAACCCCCGGCTCGCTGTGAACAGCGGTGTGTATCCAGTCGTTGACCCGAACCTTACAATCTCGTTAAACCACCGAGGTGAATATGAGAGTCCCGAGCTCGATGCGTCCTATGCAGGACCCGCGGAGTCTATCCTCCGCGTATCCGCGTTCGGCGGAGAGGCGCCGAATGAGGCAGAAATCGCCAAGGTACTGTACGGGCACGCTGCCAACGCGGAGGAAGACCTTGTAGCGGGGTGGACGGTCGGCGCGTTCGCAGGTTTTGTGAACGACCCGGACGACAGAGCCCGGTCGAGTTCTGGCGGGCTTGCCACTTGGGTGCTGCGGGAGTTGCTCCGTGTAGGCGAGATCGATGGTGTTATCCACATGAAGGCAACTCCTGACAGTGATGCCCTCTTCAACTACGCCGTATCTCGGTCGGACGAAGCGATTCTTGATGGCGCTAAGACTCGCTACTACCCTGGGGAGATGAGCGCGGCGCTCCAGGAGGTTGCGGCTATCCCTGGCCGATACGCCGTTGTCGGGATTCCGAGTTTCATATATGAGGTTCGGCTTCTCCAGACTTTGGATCCGATCTTCAAGGAACGGATCGCGTTCACCCTCGGTCTCATTTGTGGACACCAGAAGACCGCAAACTACGCAGAGTATCTCGCTTGGCGCGCGGGAATCGAGCCTGGTTCGTTGGCGGATATCGATTTCCGCAAGAAGGCATCTGGTCGTCGAGCAAATGACTATTCGACTGAGTTTTTCGTAGAATCCGGAGGACGCGTCCATGCTACTGAAGTGAGGTCCAGCGACCTCCACGGCACCGATTGGGGGCTCGGGTACTTCAAGTCCAATTTCTCGGATTTCACTGAGGACGCCTTGAATGAGACCGCAGATATCGTCTTCGGCGATGCTTGGTTGCCTGCCTACACGGCAGATAGTCGGGGAACGAACGTGGTTCTGGTGCGAGACCAACGGCTCTTGGAAATCCTGAGGCGTGGCGAAGAGGCAGGATCAATCACACTCGAAGAGATTTCCGTTGATGAAGTCGTGAAGTCACAAGGCGCGCTCATCAGGCAGGCCGTTACTGAACTGCCCTATCGAATGGCTTGGCTATCCAAACGGAAGGCCTACACCCCACAGCTTCGTCGCTCGGCTTTGGAGCCTCTCAGTTGGGCCCGCCGTCAGATTCAACAGGCGCGACTTGCTTCATCGCGCATGAGTCATGTCGCGTACCTTCGCGCGCGAACCGAAGGGCAGTTGAGAGCATTCGACTCGGCCATGCTTCCCACCAGGATTCGCTACCGGCTTGCTCAGCGTCTTGAGCGCGCCACAAGGCGGTTCGCGTCAGCAACACGAAAGAAGCAAGGCTAGCGCCCGCAATGTCCACAAGCACTGCAGGAAGCGCAGCGCGCGGCGGTGCCGTGACGCTTCTTGGTCAGGCAGCCAAGGTTGCGCTGCAGGTAGTTTCCGTCGTCGTGCTCACTCGTCTGCTCGAACCTGGCGACTTTGGTTTGATCGCCATGATCGCGGTGTTTGTCGGTGTGGGAGAACTGCTTCGCGACTTTGGTATACCGACGGCAGCACTGAGCGCGCCGCGGCTTACCGAGCAACAACAGTCGAACCTCTTCTGGATCGGTCTCGGGCTCGGGGTAGTTACTGGCCTCGGTCTACTGGTCGCGACACCTGCAATAGTTGGACTGTATGGCGAGCCAGAACTATGGCACCTGGTGCCCGCACTGTCAGTGGTTCTTTTGATAAATGGTGCACAGGCGCAATACCAGGTCGTATTGGCGAGGTCACGCAGGTTTACGAGCCTTGTCGTGACAGATTTGCTCGCTCAAGTGCTTGGGCTTCTTGCGGCCGTCGTGGGGGCCATTGGCGGGATCGGTTACTGGGCGCTCGCACTGCAGCTTATCGTCCAGGCCGTTGCTCTCCTAGCGTTACGCGCACTAGTTTCTCGTTGGAGGCCGGGACTGCCCCGTCGCGATAAGGCGACTGCGGAAATTGTGAAGAAGGGGATTGGATTCGGCGGGGCGCAGTTCCTGACCTACGCTGCTGCGAACGTGGATTCGCTCGTCATCGGGGCTCGCTGGGGAAGTAGCCCTCTCGGCTTCTATAACCGGGCGTTTCAACTCATCGCGATGCCGGGCAATGCGATTGCCAGACCACTCATGAACGTTGTGATTCCGACAATCAATCGGGCGCGAGAAGCAGGGCGATCCGTTGATTCGGTGTTGCTACGCGCACAAGGTGCACTTGGCATGCTAGTCGTTTGGGTCTTCGCGGCCGGCGCAGCAAGTGCCAGCTACTTGATTCCATTGCTGTTCGGTCCGGGGTGGGACCTATCGATCACGCTCTTCCAGATCCTTGCCATTGGTGGGGCTGTGCAGGTGTTCTCCACTGTGAGCTACTGGGGGTTCGTCGCGCATCAAAAGGCCCGCTCTCTCTTCCTCTACAATTTGGTGTCCAAGACCATGACCGTAGCGATGATTGTCGGTGCGTCCTTCTTGGGACTAAAGTATGTCGCATTTGCTTACTCGCTAGCCTTGGTGCTGAGTTGGCCGCTGAACCTGGTCTGGCTGTGGAGAGTGGCTCAGCAACCGTCATTGGAATACTTCCTGAACGGTCTGCGTTTTTTGATCGCCGGAGCTGGCGCGTACGGCGGCGCGGTCGCCATCGCTACGGCGCTCCCGACGATGACGAATGTCCTAGGTAGCTTGGTCATGCTCTCAATCGCGACAGCTCTCTATTTCGGGATTATCGCCATCTTGCCAGGCGGACGGGCGCGATTCCAGGGCGCAGTGCAAATGCTCAAATCGATGCGACCGGGCGCCTAGCCACGTCAACTGGAGACTTGGCTGAGCGGTGTTGCTTGGGTCAGAAGCATCCGACAAATCTCTCGCGTGCAGATGAGCACTAACATTGGCGGTATGAAGATCGCTGTGGCGGGTACCGGTTACGTGGGCCTCTCAAACGCTGTCATTTTCGCTCGGAACCACGACGTCGTCGCCGTCGACATCGATTCGCGCCGCGTCGAACTCGTGAACAACCGGCAGTCGACCATTGTTGATGCCGAGCTCGAAGCGTACCTCGCGAACGAGCCGCTCAACTTGACGGCCACGGTGGATGCGGCATCCGCTTATGGCGACGCCGACTGGGTCGTGATCGCGACGCCGACGAACTACGACACGCAAACGAACCACTTCGACACCTCATCGGTCGAATCGGTCATCGACGCCGCGCTCGAGGCAAACCCCGACGTCAAGATCGTCGTGAAGTCGACCGTGCCGGTCGGGTTCACCGACCGGGTGCGTGAAGAACACCCCGGCGCGACGATCATCTTCTCGCCCGAGTTCCTGCGCGAAGGTCGGGCGCTGTATGACAACCTGCACCCGTCACGCATCGTCGTGGGTGACCGTGGGCCGGTCGGGGAAGAATTTGCTGCGCTGTTGTTGGAGGGGTCGCTTGAGGCATCCGTTCCCATTCTGTTGACGGATGCCACCGAGGCCGAAGCGATCAAACTGTTCTCGAACACGTACCTGGCGTTGCGGGTGGCGTACTTCAACGAGCTCGACACGTACGCGGCGGCGCGCGGGTTGAACACGGCGCAGATCATCAACGGGGTCGGGCTCGACCCGCGCATCGGCGACCACTACAACAACCCCTCGTTCGGGTACGGCGGGTACTGCCTGCCGAAAGACACCAAGCAGCTGCTGGCCAACTACGTTGACGTGCCGCAGAACCTCATCGCCGCCATCGTCGACGCCAACCGCACACGCAAAGATTTCATCGCGGAAGACATTTTGTCGCGCAAGCCGGCCGTCGTGGGTATCTACCGGCTGGTGATGAAAGAGGGGTCGGATAACTTCCGCCAATCGGCCATTCAGGGCATCATGAAGCGCATCAAAGCCAAGGGTGTGCCGATTGTTGTGTTTGAGCCGACGCTTGAGGCTGACGAGTTTTTCGGGTCGGAAGTTGTAACCGATTTGGAAGCGTTCAAGGCGCAAGCTGAGGTGATTATCGCGAACCGGCACGCTGACGTGCTCGACGATGTGGCCGAGAAGGTCTACACGCGCGACATTTACGGGCGCGACTGAGCGGGGCGAGAAACAGCGGTGGTCAAAACGCCCCTCGACCGCCCCAAAACTCCTGAAATCGGGGTCGCGAAGGGCGGTTTCTGACCACTGGTACCTGGAGCAGGCGGGTATCAGCCGCCCGTGACGCGTCTAGTGGGCGGTATCGCCGGGGGCGACGACGGCCTTTGCCGTCTTCGCGAGAATCACAATGTCGCCGAGCATCGACCAGTTCTCGACATACGACAGGTCGAGCCGCACGGTCTCTTCCCACGAGAGCGTCGAGCGCCCGCTGACCTGCCACAGGCCCGTGATGCCGGGCTTGGCCAAGAAGCGGCGGTGCACATGGTCGGCGTACTGCTCAACCTCAGAAGGCAGCGGCGGGCGCGGCCCAACGAGCGACATCGAACCGCCGATCACGTTGAACAGCTGAGGCAGCTCGTCCAGGCTGAACCGGCGCATGAACTTGCCAGCTTTCGTCACACGCGGGTCATCTTTCATCTTGAACATGACCGTGTTGCCCGAATCGCGCTCAGCAGCGGCGAGCTCTTCGAGCAACTCTTCGGCGTTCGTGACCATCGAGCGGAACTTCAACATTTCAAACTCGCGCCCATGCAAGCCGATGCGCTTCTGGCGGAACAGCACCGGTCCCGGCGACGTCACCTTCACCCAGATCGCCAGGGCGGCCAGCACGGGGCTCAGCACAATCACGCCGAGCACACTCGAAACCAAATCAACACTGCGCTTGAAAAACAACTGCCCACGGCTAAACCGCGGCGTCTCAACGTGGATGAGCGGCAAGCCAGCCACCGGGCGGGTGTGGATGCGGGGGCCCGCGATATCCGCAATACTCGGCGCGATCACCAGGTGCTGCTTGCCCGCCTCAAGACCCCACGAAATCTGCTTGACCTTGTTCGCGGGCAACCGGTCGGTGCTCGTGACAACAACCGTGTCGGCCGTCGTCGTACGCATCGCCTGATCGATCGAGTTGACATCGCCCAGCACGGGGATGCGCGTATTCGGCACCGCCGCGCCCTTCGTGCCACCCGGAACACACGCGCCCACAACCCGGTACCCGGCCTCAGGTTGGCGACGCAGCTCCGCAGCCGTATCGGCCACCGAACGCTCAGAACCAACCAGCAGAACGCGCGCGCAATACTCCCCACGGATGCGTCGGTGCATGAGCCATTTGCGCCACAGCATCCGTTCCAGGATGAGCGCCGCGAGGCCGATCGGCAGACTGATGAGGAGGAAGCCGCGGGCGAGCTCGACGCGCAGGAGGTACGCGCCGATCGCCATCGCGCCGAAAACGCGCAGGCTCGCGTCGGCGACGCGGATGTATTCGGTCGTGCCGAAGCCGACAATGCGCATGCTGCGCGAATCAGCCCAGCCGAGCGAGAGCACCCAAATGATGACCAGCAACGTCGAGATTGCCCAGTAGGGCACGGCCGGGATGAGCGAGGTCTCGGTCGAGAGGTGCGAGGAGTTGCCGAGCCAGAACACTTGCGTGCCGAATACGACTGCGGCGATAACGGCGAAGTCGGTTGTGGCGAGCATCTTCGGGAGGCGCGTGCGCCACGTCGTGACGGCAGGGGGAGTCGTGGCGCTGACCGAACCCGTCCACGCGGCAGGGCGTGTCGGCTTCGCGATCTTCTGGACCTCAGCTTCTGCGGCCATGCCGTCTCTCCCTCGACGATTCGCGAATCGCCGTGCATCCCGATTCGCGTTGCGGTTGCGCCCCTGGATTCCCCAACCTGGAGCGCGCGCACCCCCGCCGACGTCCGCTCAGGGGACGAACTGGCGCCGGTGCCTCCGCTGATTATAGCGCCGCAGTGTTTCGCGCGTGTGGCGGGAGGTTTGACTACCGCTTTTGCGGGGATTTCGTTACCGCTTTTGCGGATGCCCCCGGCTCAGCCCGCCGCGACCTTCAGCACGCGCTCGACCTGCTCCATGCCCGGCAGCATCTCTTGCGCGCTCCGCTCGTACGTCGCCCACGAGCGGCGATACGGGTCAACAACGTCGTATTCACCCTGGTCACTGAGTGCGGGAATGCGTCCGCGCAGATCAGCAACCGCCGCGATTGCGGCCTTGAGGCGAGCGGCTTGGTCATCGCCGCCGGCGCTCGCGGCATCCATAATCTCTTCATCGCTGAGGGCACTCGCAAGGTGGGCAAACTCGCGCACCGTGAAGGTGCGGCGCATGCGAGAAGGCGCCATATCGAGGATGCGACGGCGGTGCTCACGCGTGAGAGCCAACACCAGATCCGGCGTCTGCAAATCGGATTCGTACAACCAGCGCGAGCGGTGGGCATCCGCCACATCAGGGTCGACCCCGAGCCCGGCCGCGAGCTTTTGCGCCTCAGCAGTCATGGGGGCGCTGTCGAGGCCCTGCGTGCCTGCGCTCTGCACGCGCACCTCAAGGTCTCGCAGGCGATCGCGCAGCACGACTTCGGCGAGCGGCGAGCGGCAAATGTTGCCCGTACACACCGTCAGAATCTCGAACATGGCAGCCCCTCGTAGCCTCGAAAATGCTTGCTCTTGATCGTACCGGGCAGCACGTTGCTCCCGCTCGGGGCCAGACCCGGCGATAGACTCCAGAGCGGGCCACTACACGCTGCGGAGGTGAAGCGATGAGCGAGATCGACGAACTGTTCGACGGCGCAAGTGACGCTCTGCGAAAGCCAGCAGTGCAGGCGGGATCGTTCAATCTGGCCGGGTTGTTTGACGAAGAAGAACCGCAGGTTCCGAACGTCGCGCGGCCGGTTCCACAGAGTGAAGCAGCGGATGTCACGAGCGGCGCCCCCGCAGCCGAGCCGCTCAATGAAGTACAGCGCCCCAAACCCGTTCGGCCGTTGCGAGCCGATGGCTCGGTCGATGTCGCGCGGCGCTCGGCTGAGCCGCTTCCTGCTGAACTGCCCTCAGCACCGCCGGTCGTCCCGCTGACGCGCTCGGCGGATGCTGCCACTGCGGCACCCGCCATAACTGAGCCATTGCAGTGGCTCAAGCCATCCGATATTGCTGAGGCCGCAACGGCGCGGTCAGAAACGCGACCCTCGGCGCAGCCGGCTGAAACGTCGCGATCGAGTGCGAACGAGGTGCAGTGGGCGCCCCGGCGCGCAAGCTCGGCGCCGGGGCCCGGTGCTGCAGCCCTCGCAGCCGCACCCGTTCAGCCTGTTGATCGTGCACCGGCAGTAACACCCGCACAACAGCCTTCACGATTGACGATGACGAGTCGCGATTGGGTTGTGAGTGTCATCTCACTCGGCATCACGGCGGCGGCGATCGTTGGGATCTTTGCGCTGCTGAAGTAGGCACCTGAGCCGCGCGATCTCGCGCGGCTCAGAGCGGGCCTATGCCCGCCGGTACTCCGCCATCATGGGGCAGTCGAAGGGGTCGCGTGCGGCCAGGCCGACGCGGTTGAGGTAGTCGATCACGATGAGATACGAACGGCCCAGCGAGGTCTCGGTGTAGGGCACGTCGTGCTGCTCGCAGAACTCGCGCACAACCTCACGCGCCTTCGCAAGATGCGGGCGCGACATGCTCGGGAACAGGTGGTGCTCAATCTGGTAATTGAGGCCGCCCATGAGGGTTGTTGCCCACCAGCCACCGCGGATGTTGCGCGAAGTGCGCACCTGCTTCGAGAAGAAGTCGAGCTTCGTGTCGTGCGCGATAACGGGCATGCCCTTGTGGTTGGGCGCAAACGAAGCACCCATGTACACGCCGAAGACGGCGAGCATGACGCCAGCGAAGGCGAAGGCCTTGCCAACGGGAAGGAAGACGAAGATCGGCACGAAAATCGCGAGCGTGCGCGCCGTCACGAGGCTCAGTTCAAGCCAGCGCTTCTTGACGGGGCCGCGCTGCAGCAGGTAGCGGAAACCGTGCACGTGCAGATTGAGTCCCTCAAAGGTCAGGAGCGGGAAGAAGAGCCAGCCCTGGCGCTGCGTGACCCAACGTTGAATACCACGTGCCTGGGCGGCATCCGTATCGAGGAACGAAATGGTGTCGACTTCAATATCGGGGTCTTTGCCAACCTGGTTGGGGTTGCCGTGGTGGCGGCTGTGCTTGTTATCCCACCACGAGTAGCTGATGCCGACGACGCCGCACGCCAGCAGGCGTGCCAGGCGATCGTTCGCGGGGCCCGAGTTGAGGATCGCACGGTGGCCAGCCTCGTGAGCGATGAACGCGACCTGGGTAAAGAACAAGCCAGCGCCGGCGGCAATGAGCAGTTGGAACCAGCTGTTGCCAAGCAGAACAAAACCGGTCACAAGCCCGGCGAAAACAACCGTGAGTGCGGCTCCAATAGTGATGTAGAACCAGTAGGCGCGAGCGAGATAGCCGCTCTCTTTCACGACATTCGAGACCTGCATGTAGGCCTTCGCGATCGGCGGAAAGTCTTCTTTTCGGGCGTACGTCTGGCGGATAGGGCCAAGAGTGCTGGATTCAGCGGTGAGAGAAGTGATGAGCTTACCTTGCCGTTGTGTCGGCGCCACTGCCGAGAATTCGAGCCCGAAGCGGATGCCGCGTGCTACGAGCCACGCTACGCAGGGGCATATGCCGTGCGCTGCATGTTTGCTGAACACGACGACGGTCCCGGAACCTGCCGTGATGGCCGGCTCCGGGACCGTCTGTAATGTCGCTAGGCCTTGCTCTTGCCCGTGAGTGTGCCCCAGATGAAGAGCACGACGAGCGAGCCGCCGATTGCGAGCAGCCACGTTCGCAGGTCGAAGAACTCACCGAGGTCGGTGTTGAAAATGAGGCTGCCGAGCCATCCGCCGACGAAGGCACCGATGACACCCAACACGAGCGAAGCGAGCCATCCGCCGCCGCCTGACTTGCTGGGCAGGATGGCCTTCGCGATCGCACCAGCGATCAGGCCGAGCAACAGGAAACCGAGAAAACTCATGATCTTCTCCTTTGTGCAGCGGGGCACCGACCCCTCGTTGAGGCGGTTTCAAACCGCGCTGCTGTGAGCGAGTGTACCCGGTGGCTTCGCACTTTCTCCGGAGATTTCGGGGTACAGCGGGCTCAAGCGGCTGATTTTGGGGTGAGCGGCAATATTCACCGGCGAAATGTAGCGGGAACGAACTAGATCCAGCCGCGTTCCTCAGCCTGCAAGACCGCCTGCTGGCGGCTTTCGAGGTGCAGCTTGCCCAGAATCGTCGAGATGTGGTTGCGCACTGTGCCCGGGGCGAGCGAAAGTGCGCGGGCGATCTGACCCGTTGTTTCACCGCGGCGACCAGCGCGCAGGATGTCGAGTTCGCGGTCGGTGAGCGGGCAGCGTTCGTCGGCGAGGGCGTCGGCAGCGATTTCGGGGTCGACGTAGCGGCCGCCCGCGGCGACTCGACGGATGACTTCAGCAACCTCGTCGGCACCGCGGGACTTGGGGAGGAACCCCGAAACGCCGCTCGCGAGCGCGCGGCGGAGCACCCCGGGGCGCGCATGGCGCGTGACAACAACGCACTTGGTCGGCAGTTGCTGGCGCGCCTTCGCGGCAACCTCGACACCGTCAAGCCCCGGCATCTCGAGGTCGAGCAGACACACGTCAGGCTTGAGCTCGAGCGCCTTCGCGAGTGCCTCTTCGCCGTTGGAGCACTCGGCGACAATCTCAATGTCACCCTCAAGGCGCAAGAGGGCTGCGACGGCCGTGCGGATCATGGCCTCATCGTCGGCGAGAAGCACGCGGATCATTGGGCGGCCTTTGCGGGGATCGAGACGATGACCGTGAAGGCGGAGGTGCGGGGGCCAGGCCCTTCGTCAAGCTCAGGAACCGGCGGGGTGGGTTGCTCCACGCTCAGGGTGCCACCGGCCTCGGCAACGCGCCGCGCAATACCGGCAAGCCCCGAACCGTCACCGCTCAGCTCAGCAGCAGCTGCATCGTTGGCGATTTCGTAGCGCCACGCATCCGCCTCTCGCATGAGCGCCAAACGCGCCCACTGCCCGCCGCCGTGACGCAGCACATTCGTGGTCGTCTCGCGAATGACCGGCCCTAAAACGGATGCCGGCGCCGACCCCGACCCGGAATCAACTGTCGCCGAGGCCTCAAGCCCGGCAGCCCGCAGCAGGTCGACCGCATTCGCAATCTCGTCGGCGAGCGGGGCGCTGCGGAACTGCGTCGCCAAATCACGCGTGCCCTGGCGTGCGGCATCGACACTCGCGCGGGCGAGTTGCAGCTGCTCGTCGGCGGCATCCGTATCTCCCGCGCGCAAGAGGCGATCGGCAAGCTCAAGCTGCAAGGCAATGACCTGCAGGTGGTGCCCCTGCAAATCGTGCACATCGGTCGCAACCCGCAGGCGCTCTTGCGTCGCAGCGAGGCGGCTCTCGGCGACGCGGGCGCGGTCGAGGCGCACGAGCGTATCCCACCACCACAGCGACATGACGGTCAGCGGCGGGAAGACGAACGAGAAGAAGCCGAGCATGAACCACGGCGTCCAGTGCTCGCTTTCGAAACCCGGGATGACCCCGCGCGAGTCTACGTACCAGGCAACCGCGATGATCGCCATGAGCGCAACGACAAGCTTGCCACGCACGCCGATGGGCCACGGCAGCAGCACGAGCGACTGCGCGATGGGCAGAATCGCGATGAGCCACATGCCGCTCAGGGTGCCCGCCGTGAGCCCGAAAACCACCGCGATCCCGAGCGGCACGGAAACCTGCCAGCGCGGCGCAGCCTGATCGAACTCGCGGTAATCGCGGTATTGATACAGCAGCGGAATGGTCGACGCCACCCACACGAGCGCCCCGATCCCGACGATCCACAGTGCGTACGGCGGCGTCTCTGGCTGATTCGCGAGCATCGTCAACCAGACAAGCGCCAGCATGAGCTCGGTGAACATGACCCCGCTGACCGTGTACCACCACGGGCCGCGGAACGTGCGCGCATGCGCATCCGTTCGGGGGGTCTTAGCTGTGCTCATGGCCACCAGCGTAGCGGCGTGACAAATGTCACTGGTTGGGTGCGCAAACCTCCCGGGATGTCATGACACCGCGACACTTCTGAGATCGGATGCGCCGCGCTGAACTGGATACAGCAAGACACCAACCCCGAACAGGAGAACATCATGAACTTCGTCGCAGAATTCATTGCGAACTTCCAAGACCTGGTGGCCCGCGTGCCCGAGTTCGTACAGCCGCTCATTGTTGCGCTCGCGGGCGCTGTGCCATTTATTGAGGGCGAGGGCGCTGCGACGATCGGCATCATCGGCGGCATCAACCCCGTTATTTCAGCAATCGCCGCGATCATCGGCAACTTTGCGTGCGTTGCACTGCTTGTTTTGCTGAGTTCGGGCGCGCGCAACGCCGTCAAGAACCGTGCGGCTTCGCGCCAACTTGTGCACGCGGGCGGCGGCCTCGACGATGCCGCGGTGCCGGGTGAGGCTGACGTCTACGACGCTGGTGCGCTCGACGAGACGCCGCGCTCGCAGAAGTTTGTGCGCGCCCTCGACAAGTACGGTGTGCCCGGTGTCTCACTGCTCGGCCCCCTGCTGCTGCCGACGCAGTTCACCGCAACAATGCTCGCCGCGATCGGGGTTGCCAAGGGGCGCATCCTCTTCTGGCAGGCCATCGCGATCATTGGCTGGACGACACTGCTGACGATCTTCATCACGGTCGCTATCAACGCCGCGCGCTAAGAGGTCCCGCCGGTAGGCAGCAACTACCGAGCGTTGCGGGCACCGGGCCGCACCGCATCGCTCGCCACGTCACTGCCTATCGGCGGAACCTCTCAGCCGGCGTCGCAACGCGAATCGGCCGGGCACCCATTGGAGTGCCCGGCCGATTCTCGTGCGGGAAGCCCGCGAAAATCTGCTTTAGTTTGCTGCGTCGTTGACGCCGCTCACGGCATCTTTGACAGCGTCGGCCGCGTCTTTCGCGGCGTCTTTGACCTTCTCGACGCCCTCTTTCACTGCGCCTTCGGCCTGCTTCGCCTGGCCCTCTTCAATGAGGTCTCGGTTGTTCGTTGCCTCACCGATGAGCTCTTCAGCCTTGCCGGTGACCTTGTCGAACGTGGCCTTGATCTTGTCGTCTGCACCCATGATGACTTCCTTTCGTTGGGAAACACGGCTTGCATTCCGCCCGAATGTTCTCGGGCGACCTTTCGGTGCCCCCAGGTTAGGAACGCCACACGGGCGTTCCCCGAGAAACCCCTATGGATTGCCGCAGAGCCTCGCGACCCGAGTAGGGGGGCGGGGTTAGAAGAGCGTGGGAACGCCCGACTCGACGCCCTTCATGGCGTCGTAATCGAGCACAAGACAGCGGATGCCGCGGTCTTCGGCAAGTGTTCGCGCTTGCGGTTTGATCTGCTGCGCGGCAAACACGCCCTGCACGGGCGCGAGGTGCGGGTCGCGGCCGAGGAGTTCCAGGTAGCGCGTGAGCTGTTCGACGCCATCGATGTCGCCGCGGCGCTTTACCTCAACCGCAATCGAGATGCCGTTCGCGTCACGCAGCATGAGGTCAACGGGGCCGATCGCGGTCGGGAACTCGCGGCGCACAAGCGTGGCGCCCTCGCTCACGAGGTCGACCTGCTCGGCGAGTAGGCGCTGGAGGTCAGCTTCCACGCCATCCTTCACGAGGCCCGGGTCAATACCGAGCTCGTGCGCTGAGTCATGCTCGATCTGAAATATTTGCACGCGCAGCGAGTCGCCCGTCTTGGCGTGCGTGACCTCCCAGACCTCCTGCACACCGGCATCCGATTCTTCTGCCGTGGGGTCTTCATGCCGCAGATGGCATGGCGGGCTCATCCAGTTGAGGGGCTTGTAACTGCCGCCGTCAGAGTGAATGAGGAGCGAACCATCCGCCTTGTGCATGAGCACGCGGGTTGCCTCGGGGAGGTGTGCGTTGAGTCGGCCGGCATAGTGCACAGCACAACGAGCAATCACCAAACGCATCCGTTCAGTTTACGGTGCTGGCACGGCTGCCTGCTGGGAGCGGCCCGTAGGGTTAAGGGTGTGACTGCCGCACCTTTCTCTGCCGTGTTCTGGGACGTTGATGGAACGATCGCGGATGCTTCTCGCGGCATCCTGCCTCGTCTTGCCGCGACGCTCGGTTCCTTCGGAATGACGCCCCCGCCCGAGAGCGAGTTGCGGCACTGGATCGGGCCGCCGCTGGAGTGGTCGTTCCATAACCTCGGCGGCCTCTCGGTCGACGATGCGGCGGAGGCTGTTGCCCGGTACCGCGCGCTCGCGGCAGCCGATGGCTACGCGGCGTCGGTAGATATCTATCCCGGTGTTGCCGAGATTCTGCGCGCCGTCGCCGAGGCGGGCATTCCGCAGGCAACCGCGAGCACGAAGCCGCAGAACCAGGTCGAGGCGATTCTGCAGCACTACGACCTCGCGAAGTACTTCACGGCGATCGAGGGCGCGAGCTTCGAGGTCGGCGTCATCGATTCGAAGAGTGATGTCTTGCGCCGCGCGCTTGAGCGCCTCGAGGCCGCGGGTGTTGACACGAGTCGCCCCGTGCTCGTTGGCGATCGCCATCACGATGTTGAGGGCGGAGCCGAACTCGGCGTTCCTGTCATCTTCAACGCCTGGGGGTTTGGCGAGCCCGAGGAGAGCGACGGCGCAATCGCAACGGTTGCTGCGCCGTCCGACTTGCTTCCCCTCCTCCTCGGCGACCGAGCACCTCAGCTCGCCCAATAGCCCGCGTTTCATTCGCCCAGGTGCGGCTAACGACCACTCAGGGCACCTGAAAACGGTAGTTAGCCGCACCTGGGCGAATGAACGACGGTGGCGGGCACACAAAAACCCCGCCCGACCATGTCGAGCGGGGTTTCGTTATCGCTGTTTAGGCGATGGGAGTGATGTTCTCTGCCTGCAGACCCTTGGGGCCTTGCGCGACGTCGAACTCAACACGCTGGTTTTCGTCCAGCGAGCGGTAGCCATTGGCGTTAATTGCGGAGAAGTGTGCGAAAACATCGGCTCCCCCGTCGTCCGGGGAAATGAAGCCGAAGCCCTTTTCCGAGTTGAACCACTTAACCGTGCCCTGCGTTGCCATTTACTGCCATTTCATTTGTTGCAAACCGCGGCAGTTACCGCGATATGGCCAACAGTACGGCACACTGCTAACAACGCCTAGAGCCGTGATGAAACTGTGGCCGAAAATTCGCCTTGTGTTTCAGTACGTTTCTTTCTCTTCGAGTGATCTGAGGGCGGATGCATGAGCCAAAACCATCCATTGACGCACCGCTGGTGAGGTGGAAGGCTGTGTGAACAGAGCAAGACAAGTCACGGGGGTTATTCGATGTGCCAGTACTCGTTCGTGAGCGTTCCGATTGTGCGGCGTCGCGAAGGTCTCGAGTTTGAGACCGACTATCAGGACGTGATTCGCAAGCGAGCAGCATCCGGATGGACGTTCGTGCAAGCCATTCCGCTTGAGGGGCACATCAACCCTCGTCTCGACTTGGTCTTTACCCGAAAGGATCGATCATGAAGCACCCCTTGCGCCTTTTTCAGGCGTACACCCTCTTTCTTGCGGGCCTCTACGCCCTCTTCGTTTTTGCCGGCAACCTCATGGACTACGGCTCGAACTACGAGTTCGTGAAGCATGTGCTCTCGATGGACACAACGTTCGAGGGCAACTCACTCATGTGGCGCGCTCTCGAACACCCTGTCATCTGGACGATCGCCTACATCGGCATCATCATTGCCGAAGGCACCTTCGCCTTCTTTGGCATCGTGGGTGGTATCAAGCTCTTCCTCAAGCGTGACGCGAGCCCGGCGGAATACGATCGCACGAAGTGGTGGGGCTACGTCGCCTACGCACTGGCCCTCGCGATCTGGTTCTTCGGCTTCATCACGATCGGCAGTGAGTGGTTCGCCATGTGGCAGTCGAGCACTTGGAACGGAAAAGACACGGCGATGCCGCTCGCGATTCTGTTCTCGGTCTTCGCCTGCCTCCTCGCCTGCAATGAGCGCGAAGAGCTCGCGCCAGCAAAGGGCGAAACGCACTAGTCGCTCGCACACAAACGATCGGCCGGGCATCCGTTGTGCTGCCCGGCCGATGTGCGTTTTTGCGTGCGAAGGCCGGGTTCGCCATAGGCGCCGCCCGGTAGAATAAAGCGACCGACACCCCCACGAACGAGAAGGACGGCCTATGCTTGCATTCCTTCTCATTTTTGCGGTCGCAAGTCTGTTGCTTCCGCTGCTTGTGAAGGCATTCGGCCCCCGCGCATTTGTTGCAGCAGCCCTCGTCCCCGCGGCGGCGTTCGTGCACACCCTGACGCTCACGCCGCAGGTGCTTGCCGGTGCAAGCGATGCGAGTCAGGTTCCCTTCGAATCGCTCGCGTGGATCCCGCAGCTCGGCCTTAACCTGAGCATGCGCATGGATACCCTCAGCTGGGTGCTCACGCTCATCGTCACGGGCGTCGGCGCACTCGTGCTGCTGTACTGCCGCTGGTACTTCGGTGACAAGGCAAGCCTCGAACAGTTCGCCGCCGTGTTGCTCGCATTCGCGGGGGCCATGTACGGCCTCGTGCTGACCGACGACTTCATCATGCTCGTGATGTTCTGGGAAGTCACGAGCATCCTCAGTTACCTGCTCATCGGCTACTTCCACACGCGTGCCGCGAGCCGTCGTTCTGCCCTCCAGGCGCTGCTCACGACAACGCTCGGCGGGCTCGTCATGTTCGTCGGTGTTGTGCTGCTCGTCGTGCACGCAGGTACGAGCAGCATGAGTCAGATCTTGGCGGATGCCTCAAGCGGCGCCCTGCCCATCGACGGTTTCGTCAACGTGTGCCTCGCGCTCATCCTCGTCGGCGCCCTCAGCAAGAGCGCCATCTTCCCCTTCCACTTCTGGCTGCCGGGTGCCATGGCCGCACCAACCCCCGTGAGTGCGTACCTGCACGCGGCCGCTATGGTCAAGGCTGGTATCTACCTCATCGCACGCCTCGCCCCCGTCTTCGCCCTCGCGCCAGTGTGGCGGCCCATGGTCGTGGGGCTTGGTATCTTCACGATGCTGCTCGGCGGGGTTCAGGCGCTGCGCGAAACCGACCTCAAGCGCATCCTCGCCTTCGGCACCGTGAGCCAGCTCGGGTTCTTTACGGCTGTCATTGGGTACGGCACGTCCAACCTCGCGCTCGCGGGCCTCGCGCTCGTCATCGCGCACGCGCTCTTCAAGTCGGCGCTCTTCCTCGTCGTAGGCATCATCGACCACCAGCTCGGCACGCGCGATGTCACCGAGATCTCGGGTGTCGGCAAACAAGCGCCCGTGCTCGCCGCGGCGAGCGTTGTTGCGGTCGCGAGCATGGTCGGCTTCATCCCGACCATGGGCTATCTCGCGAAGGAATCCACGCTCGGTGGCCTTCTGGCCGAGATGCAGGCGGGCTCAAGCTGGGCGCACGTTGCGTTCTTCGGTGTCGTCATTGGGGCGACGTTGACGGCGGCTTACGGCATCCGATTCCTCTGGGGCGCGTTCGCGACCAAGAAGGGCACCCCGACAACCGAGTGGCCCAAGCCGCACTTCGGGTTCATTGCGGTTCCCGCGGTGCTCGGCGTGCTGACGGTTGCCGCCGGGTTCTTTGCGCACCCTATTGATCGGATGCTGCAGGGCTACGCCGCAACCTCGGTCATCGTGAACCCCGACGGGACGATTCCCGAGCCGGGCCACCTCGCACTGTGGCACGGGATTGAGCCAGCGTTGCTCATCTCGCTCGCGACGCTCCTCGCCGGTGCGGGCGCTTTTGCGCTCGCCCTCAAGGTCGGCTTCTCAAACAAGGAACGCCTCGTGAAGTTCACGGCGCAAGACGCGTATTACGCGCTCGTGCGCCAGGTCGACCGGCTTTCCGTGTGGGTCACCTCGCTCACGCAGCGTGGTTCGCTGCCCATCTACGTCGGCACGATTTTTGTCGTGCTCATCGCGGCCGAAGTGCCGGCCCTGCTCGCCGCGCACAGCAGTCGTGCCGAGCTCGTTGCGTGGCAAAACCCCATTCAACTTGCCGCTATGCCCATCATGATTGCGGCGGGCATCCTCGCGATCAATGCACGCAAGCGCTACACAGCCGTTGCGCTCGTTTCGGTCACGGGCCTCAGTATGGTCGTGCTCTTCGCGACGAGTGGCGCGCCTGATCTCGCCGTGACGCAGGTGCTCGTCGAGACCGTGACGCTCGTGACCTTCGCTCTCGTGCTGCGCCGACTGCCCGCGCGCATGGGCGACCACAACAGCTCGGTGAGCCGCCTGCCGCGCGCGATTCTTGCGGGCGCCGTTGGCGCGACGATCGCGGTTATTGCCGTCGTCGCGATGCAGGCTGGCACGGCGTTCGACCGCGTCGGAACCGATTGGCTCGCGGGTGGGCCTGACAGCATCGTCTACACGATCGGCCACGGCAAGAACGTCGTCAACGTTGCGCTCGTCGACATGCGCGGTTGGGACACGATGGGCGAGCTGACGGTGCTCGTGCTCGCGGCGACGGGTGTCGCCTCGCTCGTGTTCGTGACGAACCGTCACGACGGGATGCAGATCCGCGGCATCCTGCGGGCCGTGCGTTCCATTCCCAAGCGGGAGCGCGCACGAGCTCGCCGGACACCCCTCGTCGAGACAACGCAGGGCATCAAGCTGCAGACGACGAGCAACAAGCAAGCGCCGCGCGCGTGGCTTGTGGGCGGCCAGAACATGGCGCCCGAGAACCGTTCGATTCTGCTCGAAGTCATCGTGCGCTTCCTCTTCCACACCGTCATCGTCATCTCGATCTACGTGCTGTTCGCGGGGCACAACGCGCCCGGCGGCGGTTTCGCTGGCGGCCTCATCGCGGGCATGGCGCTTGTCATGCGGTACATCGCGGGCGGCCGGTGGGAACTCGGTGCCGCGGCACCAACGGATGCCGGTATGTTGCTTGGCTCCGGCATGCTGTTGGCCGTTGGGTCGGCCATGGCGCCGTTGCTCTTCGGTCAGGCGCCGCTCGAGAGCACCTTCTGGGAGGCCGACTGGCCGCTCGTAGGGCACATCGAGTTCGGCACCTCGACCATCTTCGACATCGGCGTCTACCTCGTCGTGATCGGGCTCGTGCTCGATGTGCTGCGCTCGCTCGGTGCCGAGGTCGATCGCCAAACGACGGCCCTTCGCGAAGCGGGGGTCATCGCATGACCGTCTCAACCGTGCTCATCATTGTCATGGCCGTGCTCTATGCGGCGGGCGTCTACGCCATGATGGAGCGTAGCCTCACGCGCGTACTCATCGGCTTCCTCCTGCTCGGCAACGCGACGAACCTCCTGCTTCTCATCGTCATGGGCAACCCCGGCTCGTCGCCTTTCCTCGGCGACGACAACGGCACCATGAGTGACCCCATGCCGCAGGCGCTCACACTCACGGCCATCGTCATTACCTTTGCTGTTTCGGCCTTCTTGCTCGCCCTGATCTATCGCTCGTGGCATTTGGGT
Organism: uncultured Microbacterium sp.; assembly: GCA_964400205.1. Classification (GTDB taxonomy): domain Bacteria; phylum Actinomycetota; class Actinomycetes; order Actinomycetales; family Microbacteriaceae; genus Microbacterium. Next base: position 16,439 of record CAYNTU010000015.1, on the reverse strand, counting down.
GCCGCCGACACGGTTGAAGACGACGAGGCAGACATCGAGCTTCGCGAACGTACGGATGCCGAAGACGACCAGCTCGAAGACGCCAGCGTCGATCATGACGACGAAGAGACGAGCGACTTCTACGACATCGAGAGCGGTACGATTCGCTCCGAGACCGGCTCGATTCGCGTGCAGGTGCCAAACGAGCTCAACCTCGCAGCACAGGTTGTTGACGAGATCCAAGACGTCATTCCGCCGAAGGATGGGGGCAAGGTGCAATGAACGCGCTCGTCCCCCTCCTCGTCGGCGTTCCGCTCATCGGCGCCGCGCTGACGCTCATGTTCGCGCGCAAGGCCCGCGTGCAGTTCATTGTCGCGGTTGCTTCGCTCGCAACTGTGACGGTCATGTCGGGCGCGCTGCTGTACTTTGTCGACGCAAACGCGCCGATCGTTGTGAGCGTCGGTGGCTGGCCCAGCTGGGCGGGCATCGTGCTCTATGTCGACACGCTCTCGGCCCTGCTCGTGCTCGTCTCGAGCATCGTGTTGCTCGCCGTGCTCCTCTTCTCGATCGGGCAGGGTGCTGCTGACGGCCTCGACGAATCGCCTGTCTCGGTCTTCAACCCCTCGTACCTCATCCTCGCGGCAGGTATCTTCGACGCCTTCATCGCGGGCGACCTCTTCAACCTTTACGTCGCGTTCGAGATGCTCCTCGTCGCCTCGTACGTGCTCATCACGCTCGGCTCGACCGAGAGTCGCATCCGCACAGGTGCCGTGTACATCGTTGTCTCGCTCGTGTCATCCGTCCTCTTCTTGACGGCCATCGCGATGATCTACGCGGCCGTTGGTACCGTCAACATGGCCGCGATTGCCGAGCGGATGCCGCAGGTGCCGCAAGACACCCAACTCGTGTTGCACCTGCTGCTCGTCGTCGCCTTCGGTATCAAGGCGGCCGTCTTCCCCGTGTCGTTCTGGCTGCCCGACTCGTACCCGACTGCGCCCGCTCCCGTCACGGCAGTGTTCGCGGGCCTCTTGACGAAGGTCGGCATTTACGCGCTCATCCGTACCGAGACGCAGCTGTTTGCCTCAAACGACATCAATACGATCCTTTTGATCGTCGCGCTCGCGACCATGATCGTGGGCATATTGGGTGCCGTGGCGCAGGCCGAACTCAAACGTATTCTGTCGTTCACGCTCGTGAGCCACGTGGGGTATCTCGTCTTCGGTCTCGCGATCGCGACCCCCGAGGCGTACGCCGCGACCGTGTACTACATGGTGCACCACATCGTCGTGCAGACGACGCTCTTCCTTGCCGTGGGGCTCATCGAACGTCGTGCCGGATCGACCTCGATCCTGCGGGTCAAGGGGCTCATGAAGGCCGCCCCACTGCTGGCGATCCTCTACTTCGTGCCCGCCATCAACCTCGGTGGCCTGCCACCCTTCTCGGGATTCATCGGCAAGTTCGCGCTCTTTGACGCGGCGGCAGAGGTCGGCACGCCCATCATGATCGTGCTCATCGTGGGCGGCATCATCACCTCGCTCCTTACGCTCTACGCGCTTATGCGCGCCTGGAACCTCGCGTTCTGGCGCGAGAGCGACGACTCGACAGAGACCGATGTGCGCACCTCGCACCTCGCGGCATCCGATGGGGCGGATGACACGGGTGAGCGCCGACGCATCCCCGCCATCATGACGTGGGCGACGGGTGGCATGGTCGCCTTCAGCCTCGCGCTGACGTTCTTTGCCGGCCCGCTCTACCAAATCTGCGAACACATCGCGGGTGAGATCGCGACCCCCGTCACGCTCACTGAACTCGAGGCGGTCGAGCAATGACGCCAGAAAATCGCCCAATCTTCCGCCACGCGTGGGTGCAGCTGCCGTATTACGCATGGTTGGTCTTCCTGTGGATGCTTCTGTGGGGGCAGTTCACCTGGCTTTCGCTCGTGACGGGCATTCTCGTGACGATCTTCGTCAACACAGTCTTCCGCCTGCCGAACATTGAGCTCTCGGGCCGCCTCTCGCTCGTGTGGTCGGTCGTGTTCGCGGCACAGTTCCTGTGGGCGGTCATGCGGGGCTCACTTCACATCGCGGCGCAGGTGCTTGACTTCCGCAAGCAACCGAGCGCGGGCATCGTGGGCGTCAAGCTCCCACAGGCCGACGACCTCCTCATGACGCACGTCTCGGTCGTCTGTTCGCTCATCCCCGGCTCGCTCGTGCTCGAGGCCGACCGCGCAACCCACACGTTGTACTTCCACGTGCTCGGCATCAAGAATGAAGCGGAGGCTGAAGCCTTCCGTCAGCAGGTGCTCCAGTGGGAACGCCGCGTCGTACGCGCGGTTGGTTCGCGGGCGCAAAACGAGTGGATGAAACAGCACGAAGAAGAGCTCACTGCTCCCGACGCGGGGAAGGCGGTCTGACATGACGTGGTTACCCATCGTCGTCATCGCGGTCTTTACCGTCGCGGCCATTCTTGCCATCATTCGGATCGTGCGGGGGCCCTCGATTCTTGACCGCACCGTGGCATCCGATGTGCTCATGACCGAGGTGCTCTGCATCATGGGCGCCGAGATGGTCATCAACAACCACACGAGGACGCTGCCCGCAATGCTCATCATCGCGGCCGTTGGTGTGTTCGGGTCGATCGCGGTCGCCCGATACGTCGCGCGAAGGGACAACCCCAAGCAATGAACGTTTTCGGTTTTGAGATTCCCGTCGGCATTCTCGACGTTGTCAGCGGCTTGCTCGTGCTGGCCGGTGCGCTGCTGTGCCTCATCGCTGCGATTGGGGTTTTGCGGTTGCCGGACGCGCCTTCCCGCCTCCACGCTGCCACCAAACCGCAGGTCTTTGGGCTCATGCTCATTTGCTTCGCGATTGCGCTCGATCAACGCTCGGTTGGCGGCATGCTCATGGGCATCGTGCTTGTCATACCCGTGCTCGTCATGCAGTTCGGCACGGCGCCGCTTTCGGCCCACATGGTGGGGCGCCAGGCGTATCGCAACGGCACGATCGACGAGAGCGCGCTCGTCGTCAACGACCTCGCGACGGCGGGGGAGAAACCGGGCGAGACGGCGCCCCTCGGTTTCTAGTCCAGGTGCGGCTACCTACCGCCAGCGGCTCTTTTCACGGTAGTTGGCCGCACTTGGATTGGTTCTTTTCTCCTCCAGGTGCGGCTAACGACGGTTTGCGGCCCGTTTTGCCGTAGATGGGCGCACCTGGGCGGAAGACTGAGGAGGCTAGCGAGCGGCGATGCGGGCGAGGTCGGTGTGGATGCGCGCGAGCAGGGCTTCGTCGACAGCGACGCCGTTCGCGCGCAGCGCCATCGTGACGGCACCGGCAAGGCCGTCGGTCACGGGAATGAAGGTCACCTCGCGGTCAAGCTCAGCGAGTGCCGTGGTGACACGTCGCTGCAACTCGGGCTGCCCCACGAGCACGCCGCCGCACGCCACGATGGGCGTCGTCGTGCCAACAGGCACGAGCCCCGCAACCGTCGCGGCGAGGGCAGCCGCGGCTTCATCAACGATGCGCTCGGCGACGGGATCGGGGAGCGCCTCAAACGCGAGCCCCGCAAATTGAGCGAGCCGTACGGGCGCCCCCTCATGTGCCTTGAACATGATGATGTCGATCGCGGGAACTCGCCCGAAGGGCGCCGCGATCGAGAGGGCTTCAGGTCCGAGAGCAAGATCACCGAGCAAGAGCGGTGTCAGCGCCGTCTTTGGCCCGCGACCGTCGAGATCTTCGAGCACGGCACGCACAACATTCCGCCCAATCCAGAACCCGCTGCCGGCATCACCCACAAGCCAGCCCAGGCCATCGGATGTACGCACCTGCTGCAAATCTTCAACGCGGATCGCGGCGGCACCCGTGCCCGAAATCAAGACGTAGCCATCGGGTGCTGCTGTTCCCGAGCAGTAGCCGGCAAGCGCATCCGATTCAAAGTGCACGGGGGCGTTGACCCCGATTCCCGCGAGAGCAGCTTTGTATTTGTCGGCGTTCTCGCCGTGCAGGGAAAACCCCGCCATGGCCGTGACGACACTCGTCACGGTCGTGCCCGCGAGGCCCGCCGATGAGAGCGCGGATGCCACTGCCGCAGCGTGCGCCGCAAACGCGGCATCCGTGCCGACCGAGACGGCGTTGCCCGAGCCTGCTCGGCCGGAACCGACGACTCGGCCGGTCGGTGACACGACGGCGCATCGGGTCGACGTGCCGCCCGCATCGATGGCAATGAGCATGGAACCAATCTACGACGAGCCCGTGTCACACAACTGTTACATGCTTGAAACCGCGTGTCATTGACAGGTGCGTAGATTGAAACTACATTTCAAAATGGCGCTCAACGTCGTGCGTCCGAGGATGAAAGACACCGCTCCTGATGACGATCGATTCTGCCGCAACCGCCGAATACGGCCTGCGTGCTCGGTTGCAGGCGGTCATGCCCCAGATGTCGCCTTCTATGGCGCACGCGGCGCACATGTTGCTGGAACAGCCTGAGCTACCCCTGCGACTCTCGATCGGGGAGTTCGCCGAGAAGGCCCAGGTCTCGGCACCAACCGTCACGAGACTGTGTAAGTTCCTCGGGTATTCGGGGTACCCCGGTCTGCGCATGAGTATTGCGGCAGAGCTTGGCCGAACCGCGAGCGTCGATTCGCTCGTCGGTCAAATTGACGCAAACGCGCGACCCGATATGGACGATGCAGACCTCGTGCGCTCTTTCCTTGCGGGGCATGTCAAGGCACTGCAGGCAAGCGCTGACCTCATCGACATGGCGCAGATGCGACGGGCTGCTGAAATCGTCGCGAACGCGAGCCACATCGATATCTATGGTGTTGGCGGATCGGGCTCGGTTGCAGAAGTGCTTGCGCACCGCCTCTACCTGCTGGGCCTCAATGTGCGGGCGTGGACCGATCTGCACATGGGTCTCATGAGTGCCGCAATCCTGCCCGAAGGCGCGGTTGCGATCGGGATTTCAAGTTCCGGCCAGACGCACGACGTGCTCGAGATGATGGGCCTCGCGCGTGAGCGTGGCGCCCAGACGATCGCCGTGACGAGTAGCCAGCACTCGCCGCTCGCGGAACGATCCGACATCGTCCTTCGCACGGCCCCGCGCGACGACTTTCTTGACATCGGGGTCTTCACGGCATCCCACGTGCAGATCTTTGCCGCGAACCTCTTGTACCTGCTCGCGTCATGGCATCGCCCAGTGCAGCTCGCACGCTACGAGTCGGACGCGAAGGCAGCGCTCGCGCCACGGCGCTCGGGCGCGCAATCGAGAGGCGCCAAATGACGCTCATTATCTCGATTCGGTAACGGCGCTAGCTAAAACGTAAGCTTCCTAACAAACTATTCAGAACACCCAACGGAGAGCCCAGAATGACCTCGATTTACGAAACGTTTTCGCAAGAAGTCGCACGGCGGCTAAAGGCGATCGACGAGCTTGCCGCTTCAGGCGGGCTCGACGAGGCGGTGAACCTCATCGCGAACTCGCTGCAGAACGACGGCGTCATTCAGGCCTTTGGAACGGGTCACTCGGCAGCTTTTGCCATGGAGATGGCCGGCCGCGCCGGCGGGTTCATCCCCAGCCACCGCATCAACCTCGACGACGTCGCCATCTACGGCAGCCGCCCCGTGAGCGAGATCGGCACGGCCGAACTCGAACGTGGCCACGAGGTCGCCGACGAACTCTGGGATCTCTACAACATCTCGCCCAACGACGTTCTGCTCATCGCGAGCAACTCGGGTGCCAACGGTTCAACCGTGGGACTCGCACTCCGCGCTAAGCAGGAGGGGATTCCCGTCATCGCCGTGACGAGCCTCGAGCACTCCAACGGTGTCGAGAGCAAGCACCCCAGCGGTAAGCGACTGTACGAAGTGGCGGATGTCGCAATCGACAACCTCGCCCCCTACGGCGACGGCACGATCGAGGTCGCAGACGGCATCAACGCCGGCCCCGTCTCGTCGATCACCGCGGCCTACATCGCACAACTCATGACTCTTGGCGCAGCCGACAAACTGCGCCAAGCGGGGGAGCTTCCCCCCATGTACATCTCGGCCAACATTCCGACGGGCGATGCCCACAACATCGCTCTGCAAGATCGTTACGCTGGCCGTATTCGCTCCTATGCCCTCAAAGCGCAACCGGATGTCAAGGCATCCGAGGGCGCCGAGAACAAATAACTGAATAACCAAACAGTTCCACACCAGGAAAGAAGAACAACATGCAGAAAGTAATGCGACGTCGCATGCTTACTGGCGCAACGGCCGCTATGGCCTTTGGCCTCGTGCTCACCGGTTGTGCTGGCCCCACGGGCGGCGGCGCTGCTCCGGAAGAGACCACGGCTGAGTCGAACGCGCCAGCAGCAGAAGCATCGGCAAACAACCCCTTCGGTGTTGCTGAGAACTCGACCGTCGACCTCGTGGTCTTCAACGGTGGTTACGGCATTGACTACGCCAAGAACGCCGCTGAAATGGTCGAGAAGAACCTCGCCAACGGCACCAAGGTCAACCTGCACGACACCGTGCAGATCTCGGCCGAGCTCCAGCCACGCTTCGTCAGCAAGACCCCGCCGGACGTCTTCAACAACGACGGTGCCCAGTCGATCGCAGTGACCTCGCTGCTCAACGAACTCGCCCCCCTTGACGAGCTCTTCGATACCGAGAACTACGACGGCGTCAAGATCGCTGACGCGGTCTACCCGGGTGTCAAGGAGTCGGGCGTTTACGACGGCAAGTTCATCTACGCCAACTACGTCATGACCGCATTCGGTCTGTGGTACTCGCAGAGCCTCTTCGACGAGATGGGCCTCGAAGCACCCAAGACGTGGGATGACCTCGACGCGCTCTGCACGGCAGCCAAGGCTGACGGCAAGTACCTCTTCGTCTTCGGTAAGGAAGCTGCACCGTACTGGTCGTGGCTCGTTCTTGACGCTGCGATCAAGCAAGAAGGCACGGGCGTCATCAACGACATCTCGAACCTCGAGGAAGGCGCTTGGTCGAACGCATCCGTGCAGGACGCAATCACGCGCCTGAAGAAGCTCATCGACGATGGCTGCTTCGTTCCGGGTGGTTCGGGCACGCAGTTCACGCAGGCTCAGGCCCAGTGGTCGAACGACAAGAACGCCCTCATGTACTTCTCGGGCTCATGGATCGAGAACGAAATGAAGGAAGCAACCGCTGATGACTTCCAGATGAAGTTCTCGCCGGTTCCGCTGCTCGCCGACGGCGCAGCAATGCCGTTCGAAGCAATCCAGGCTGGCCCCGCAGGCCAGTGGACGATTCCTGCTGACGCAGCAAACGCTGCCGGTGGTAAGGAATTCCTCCGCGCGATGTTCTCGAAGGAAGCAGCTGCATTCTTCTCGGAGAACGTGCTGACCCCGACCGTTGTCAAGGACACCGTTCCGGAAGACGGCTTCGGCTCGACCGCTCTCGCATCGACCGTGAAGGGTCTCGCAGACGCAGGTGAGAACACCTGGGCCTACGTGCCGACCATCTGGTACGACTACTACGGCATCGATATGAAGCCGGTCTGGAACAGCTTCCTCGACGGTCAGCTGTCGGTTGCAGACTTCACCGCTGAGCTCGAGAAGCTCAACGCAGCTGCAGCAAGTGACCCGGACAAGACGAAGAACGAGTTCAACTACTAAATCGCCTCGGCGACACTGAGTGAGTAACTCTTTTCTGAAATGTCTGAAACGCAAACCGTAGTGACGGGGGGCCCCGTAACAGGGGCCTCCCGCCCTCGGCGTTGGAACTTTGATCGGATCAGCTTCTTCGCCGTCTTCCTCATCCTTCCCCTGACGATTTTCGGCATCTTTGTCGTCTCGCCCTTCGTGCAGTCGTTCTACTACTCGTTCACCGACTGGGGCGGCTTCACAGATCAACTGAACTTCGTCGGCCTCCGCAACTTTGAGCGGATGCCGGATGATCCGATCCTCATGAAGGCCGTGCGCAACTCGCTCCTGCTGGCAGCGATCGTTCCCACGATTACCCTTGCCGCAGCCTTCGCTATCGCGGTCGTCGTGACCTCGGGTGGGCCCAGCATCGGAACGATCCAGGGCCTCAAAGGCTCGGGCTTCTACCGCGTGGTCTCGTTCTTCCCGTACTGCGTTCCCGCGATCGTCATCGGTATCATCTTCGCCCAGGTGTACGACCCTAACAACGGTCTGCTGAACGGATTCCTGCGCCTCTTCGGCCTGCAAAACGTCAACTGGCTTGGGTCAACCAACACCGCCATGGGTGCCTCGATCTTCGTGATCGTTTGGAGCCTTATTGGCTTCTACTCGATCCTCTTCGTGGCCGCCATCAAGGGCATCCCCGCAGAAACCTACGAGGCAGCACGACTTGACGGCGCAAGTCGCTGGAAGATCGCCACGCGCATCACCGCGCCGCAGATCATCCCCAGCTTCCAGACCGCCTACATCTACCTCGGCCTGGCAGCGATTGACTCGTTCGTGTACATGTTCGCCCTCAATGCTGGCGGCGGCCCCGACTACGCGACGCTCACGATCAGCCAATACCTCTACAAGACCGCCTTCGAAGACGGCAAGTTCGGGTACGCAACCGCAATCGGTATGTTGATGGCCGTCCTGACCCTCATCTACGCGGGCGTCATCTTCCTGATCTTCCGCCTCATCCGTGGCAAAGACGAAGGAGGCCACGCATGAGCGCCACACTCGACACAACCCAACTCAAGGTTGCGGAAAAGAGGGCACACCGCGGAGACCGTCGCGTCGCAATCGCTTCGCACACGCTGTTGATCATCTGGTCGATCATCGTGCTCGTACCGTTCCTGTGGACGCTCATGTCGAGCTTCAAGACGACGAAAGAAATCCTCTCGTCACCCTTCTCGCTCCCGACGAGCTTCAACTTCGACAACTATGTGAGCGCGTGGAACGACGCCGGTATCGGCCGGTTCTTCTTCAACACGATCATCGTTGTCGGCGGTGCGCTCATCGGCGTCATGCTGCTCGGCGCAATGCTCGCCTACGTGCTCTCGCGGTTCCAGTTCCGTGGCAACAAGCTCATCTACAACGTGTTCCTCGCGGCCATGACGTTCCCAACGTTCCTCGCGATCGTGCCGTTGTTCTTCATCCTGCAGAACATGGGGCTCCTCAACACGAGGCCCGGCCTCATCTTGGTCTACATCGGCTTTGCGCTGCCGTTCACGATGTTCTTCCTCTACTCGTTCTTCAAGCAACTCCCGAACGACGTGTACGAGGCAGCTAACATCGACGGTGCGGGTGAGTGGCGCACATTCTTCTCGGTCATGCTGCCCATGGCAGCGCCGGGCATGGCATCCGTTGCAATCCTCAACCTGTTGGGGCTGTGGAACCAGTTCATCCTGCCCGTCTCGCTCAACACGCAGCGTGACAAGTACGTGCTCTCACAGGGCATGGCGTACTTCGCCTCGCAGGCTGGATACTCGGTGAACTACGGGGCACTCTTCGCGGCGGCCGTCATGGTCATGCTGCCCGTGCTGATCCTGTACATCATCTTCCAGCAGCGCCTGCAGGGGTCGGTCTCGCAGGGGACGTTCCGCTAGGTCTGTCGGGGGGCGCGGGCTTCGCGCGACGGGTGCACCAGTGGGCGCGCTCCGCGTTGCCCGCAGTCCCCCGACGACCCTCCGGGCCGTCTCCCGCCAGTCCCGATGCCTGCGGGCGCCGCGGAGCACGCCCACTGGCGCACCCACCGCGCTCTGCAGCGCTTCATCAAGAGGCACGGATGGGGGTGTCCGGTCACGCTTGCAGGCATCGGGACTGGCGGGAGACGGCCTGCGGCCGTCGGGGGACTGCAAGTGTGACCGGACACGCCCATCCGTGCCGGCCGTGGTCGTGCTACTTCATGTCGAAGTTGTAGCGCGCGGGGAGCGGCTCGTCGGGGAAGGCCGTGCGCCAGAGGGCGGAGAGGCTGACCTCGCCCTCGCGGAGATCGGCGACATCGAAGCCGGCCTTGAGCAACTCGGCGGCACGCTCGGGCTTGCCTGCGGCGATCGCGGCCTGGGCAGTGACGAGCGCGAAACGACCCTCGGCGTGCGCGGGGCGGGTGGCGGCATCCGCTACCTCGAGGGCTTCATCGGGCTTGCCCGCTGTAAGCAGCGCGTCGATGAGCTCGAGGCTCAACTGCCACACCTCGGGCGCGAGCTCGTGCGCCGTCGTGAAGTCCGCGATTGCGGCCTCTGCATCGCTGTGTGCGAGCGCGCGGCCGCGGTAGGCCCATGCGCTGGGCTCAAGTTCGAGCGAGCGGGTGTAGAGCGCGACTGCCTGCTCGGCGCGATCGTCGGCGTGAGCAATCACGGCGCGATGGTAGACCGTGAGCCAGTTCTCCGGCGCTTCAGTCAGGATCCGTTCCCACGCGGGGCCAACAGCATACGAATCGGGCGCGACGGCGGGGTCAAGGTTGAGCTGGCTGAAGTCGTTGCTCAACGTCATGAGCCACAGGGAGATGCTTTCGTCGTCGATCCGGTCACCCGGAGGAAGGATGGGGGTTGAGCCGGGGGTGAGGAACGGTGTGCCCGTGCGCTGATACGCCATGCCATCGATGAGACCCCACAGCGAACCGTACGAGAGCACGGCGCGGACGGGTGCGTCAACGACGGCGGCGAGCTTCTGATACTCGGCCTCAACGTTGAACGCAACCTGCTTGATGACGTTCTCGACGGCGACCGTAGCCTCGTCAAGCGGGCCAGCGACCGTCTCTGGGTCAGCCTGAACCGGCATAATCGTCTCGAACCAAGCGACACTGTTGTGGCCCGCCAACTTCACGTGCTCATGCTGCGTCGTCGCGAGGCCGGCCTGAATCTCCAGGTAGGAGCGAGCACTGCCGTCGGGGTTGTCGCCCTCGAGCCATTCGTTCCAACGACGTGCGCTCTCGCCGCTACCCCACACGAAGAGCTTGCGCCCCGTCAACGGTGGCGACGAGAAGTGCCCGATGCCAGCACCATCCGCTTCAACAGCTGCGATCCAGGGGACTTCGCCATCGGTGCGGTAGAAGACATCTGCCGCATCCTGGTACCGCGCGGGCCACGAGGCATCCGCGGTATCGGTGGGCACCTCGCTCATGGTGCCGTCGTAGTCGGTCACGAGCATTTTCGAGGCAGGCACAAAGACGCGCGTATGTTCTGTCTGCGGAACCGCCATGTTCGTCCACCAGTACATGGGCGTCTCGGTCGGGAGGGGGTTCACGACGCGGACAAGTGCGTGCAGCGCGGGGGACGAATCAGACAGTGCGAAGTTGATCTCAAAAAAGACCCGACGGATGCGTTCGTATTCCCACACGCGAAGTGTCTGCGCACCGTCGTTGTCGGTCACGATGCCGGCGTAGACGGGGTCACACGTGAACGGTGAGTGCCCGCGCATTCCGATGTTCCACTCGACACCACCTGAGAACCAGGCATTGCGGAGTGCGAGATTGGCCGGTTGGAAGATGGGGTTCTTATCGAGCAGCTCGCGACCCGTGGTCTTGTCGACGAACGAGACGAGGCGCGCGCCGAAGTCGGTGGCGAACTCTGCGCGGGCGAGGTCGTTCTCGAGCACGACAACCTTCATGGCCTGCGGTGTGCGCTCGCGACCGTAGCCGTCTTGCAGTTGATACGGGTAGATCGCGCGAATGTGGCCATAGCTCATACCCTCGGCAAGGTCGGCCGGGATGCTCTCGGGCTTGAGCGAGACGGGCGGGTCAAGAGAAATCGTGACTGGGGGAAGCGGATTGACCGCGCCCAGGGCAGCCGTCGGCAGAATGTTTTCACTCAATGAGATTTCGGCCACACAGGCGAGTGTAGTTGGCCAGCCTTGGTCGTGCCGCTGACGATGCCGACACGAGTGCGTTCTGGCAGGCAGTCTCGCTCGTCGAGCTTGCCGGGTCAACGGATGCCGCCATGGCAGAGCCGTTTACCTGGCTCGAACGGGCGGGTGCTGAACTGGCCGCTACTTCGGCTGGAGCGTGAGCGTCGCCGCGGTCGATTGGTTGATCGCGTCGGGCGTGAAGGGCCACGGGCGTTCTATACCGTTTGCCCAATCCGCCGTCTGGTCGGAGTAGTTCGCGTGGAACGTGTGACCTGACTGGCCCGTGAGGTTGATCCACGTCGAGTTGTCGAAGTTGTCGAGGTCAACAACCATCCGCATGGAAGGCACGGTCACGGTGCCGTACCCGTCGCCGACAGTCCACCCGGTCGCGTTGACGACTGAGCCGCCACCGCCGACGGGGAAGGGCCCGCGGTTGAGCAACCATTCGACGACCGAGATCCCCGATTTGCCCAGGGTTTCGTTCGTGAGCTCGAGTGCGTGCAGAGAACCCCAATTCCACTTTGCGCGATCTTCACCCTGGAGACTCACGAGTTCATCGCGGGCCTGTTCGGCTGATTTCGCGAGCATCTCTTCCATCGAGCTCACCCCGAGCTTCTCGTTCTGCCAGTACGACGACTCGGGATCTTGCAAAAGCCCGTCAACGAGGAGGAAGAGTCGCGACTGGCTCGTCACAGGCAGGGGAACATCGCGTTCTTGGAACAGGTTGAGCACGAGCCGGTTCCACAAAACGTTTGCGTATGCGGCCTGTGCGGAATCGGCGTTGTTCTGCCCATCCCACGCCTGGAACTCGTCAATGACGGGCTGAAGGTCGCTTGAGACCGACACATTCTTGAAGGCATTCGCGAGGCGCGGGCCAATCCACATCCGATTGTCGTTTTGTACGGCCGCCATCGACTCGGGCGTGACCTTGCCCGCCGCGATCGCCTGTTCAACAAGCTGCACGATGCGAGCCTGGCGGTACCCGTAATCCCAATCGCGCGTGAGCGAGGCGCTTTCGGCGCCGTCGATGATTGCGTTGTTTGCCGTGACGATGTAGCCCGAAGCCGGGTTGTAGAGCACGGGGAGGTCATCAAACGCGATGAAGCCCTGCCAGTCGAAGCCGGAATCCCAGCCTGGCTGCGGCATCCAACCGTCACCACGGCTGCGAATCGGTAGATTGCCTGGCGCCTGGTAGCCGATGTTGCCTTCGACATCCGCGTAAATGAGGTTCTGCGCAGGTACATTGAACAGCTGCGCAGCGCTGCGGAACTCGTCAAAGTTCGTGGCGGTGTTGAGCGCGAAAATCGCCTGCGGTGAGGTGCCTGTGTCGAGCGCGGTCCAGCGCAGCGAGACGGCCCACTCGCCCGGCAGCGTGTCACCCAGAAGCCCCTCGCCGTCGCGAATCGTTTGATATGCCGGGAGCTCGCTGTCGGTAGACGCGAAGCTGCTTGCTTCACCGACTGACATATACGGGTTCTCGGCGATCTTGGCGAAGTTCGATTCGAAATCCGAAACGATCGGCCCGTGCGAGGTCTCGCGAACCGTGATGTTGACGGGCGTTCCACCAGCGACGTTGATCGTCTCGGTGCGTTCCGTCACAGGCTGAGTAGCGCCGTCGAGGTACACCTGGCCATCGTCTGTGAGGCGCTCAATGTAGAGGTCAGCGACATCCGTTGTGAGGTTCGTGAAGCCCCACGCAATCTGCTGATTGTGGCCAATGATGATGCCGGGCAGGCCCGAGAACGAGAACCCAGCGACATCGAAGGGGCACGCATTGCTGAGTGTCTCGCAGCGCAGGTGGAGTTGCGTCCAGACGCTGGGCAGCGCCGCACCGAGGTGCGGGTCATTCGCGAGCAGGGGCTTGCCTGATTCGGTCAGTCGGCCAGAAATGACCCACGAGTTCGAACCAATACCCTCGCCGTAGGCCGCCAGCAGCTTGTCGACCTTTGTCATGACGCTCTCATCGGATGCCGCAAACGCGGCACCGCTCGTGCCCGCAGCGTTTGCGTCGACCGGTGGCTCGGTCGGCTGGTCGGTCGGCTCTTCTGCGGGAGTGCTCTGGGCAGGTTCAGCCGGGGCCTCTGGCTCCGTTGACGCTGAGTCTGGTGCTTCAGATTCGATCGTTGAACCGATGACGAAGCCCGATTCGGGAACCGGGGATGAAGCCGCAACGATTGGCGGGTTCGTCGTGAAGGGGTAGTCGGGGTAAAGCTCAACAATCTGCTCGGGCGAAACCTGCTGGGCAAGGAGCGCACGAGTCGTTTCCTCTTCGATGTTCGACCGTAGATCCCAGGCCATGGCCTTCATCCAGGCGATGGAATCAACCGGTTCCCAGGGCTCGGGTTCGTACTCGATTCCCTGTATGCCCAGGAGCGCATATTCGACCGACGCTTTGGCGCCAGTATGCTCCGCGAGGTATGCATTGACGCCGTCGGCGTACGCATCGTAGTAGCTCCTGTCGCGCGGCGACATCAGTTCGTACTCTTCCTGTGCAACACCGTGCCAGTTGAGTGAACGCAAGAACTTGTCGGTCTCGACCTGAGACTCGCCGAACATCTCTGACAGCGTGCCCGAGGTGATGTGGCGGCGAACATCCATTTCCCAGAAGCGATCTTGTGCGTGGACGTAGCCCTGCGAGAAGAACAGATCCGTTGGCGACTGTGCCGTGATTGTCGCGATACCCGCCGTGTCACGCTGCACCGAGACTGAGCTCTTGAGACCCTCCACGGCAATCGTGCCGGTGACAACAGGGAACGAGCGCGTGACTGTCCACCACGCCCAGCCGCCGAGAGCAGCCGCGACAACAACAACAGCCAACAGGCTTGAGAGCAAGATTGTGCCAATACGTCGGCGACGCTTCTTGCGACGCTCGCTCGGGAGTTCGATTGGCCCCGTCAGCGCGTCGAGGCGCGCGGCGGTGTCTGGGTTGAGGTTGTCGCGCGTAATCGTGTCGATCGAACCCGAGGTCGTGAGCCGCGGCTTCGCAATCGAACCCGTCGTCGTGCGGGCGATATCTGTCGAACCCGTCCGCGCAACCTGTGCCTTGTCAGGCCGAGGTGGGGGCGCAAAGCTTGGTTTATTCGAGACGATCGACCCGCTTTGGGAGGCCGTGAAGTCTGCCCGGGGCTTCTGGGTGTACCCGCCACCCGCGCTTCGTGCCGAGGGCACACCACCAGCCGTGATGACGTTGGGCGAGGTCTCGAGGGGCGAGGGGCGTTGCTTCGTGGCGCGTGCCGCGGCATCCGCAATCGTCGCGGCGGCGGCAGAGGCGTAGGCGGCGGCGCTGAATCGCGGCTTGCCGGTTGCTGCAACGGATGCCGCCGCTTTCGTCGCAACGGCCTTGCTCGCCTTCGATGTTGCTGCTCGCGTTGTCGCCGCTTTGGTTTGCTTTGTCGCTGCCTTGGTTGTTGAGCGCTTGGCGGGTGTCGCTTTGGCTGCGGGGGTTTTGGCGGCAGTTGCCTTTGCCGAACTCGCTTTGGTCTCGGTCTTGGCCTGCTCGGCAGTGCGATGCGTCGTTGTGGACTTCTTGGCAGCGGGAGCTTTTGCTTCGCTCGTCGCCTTCGCGGTCGCGGCTTTCGCCGCGGGCTTCTTCGGCGAGGCCTGGGCTGGATTCTTGGCGCCCGTGCCCGTCGTCTTGGCGGATGCCGATTTCGACGTCGATTTCGCGGGTGTCTGCTGAGCAGCCGCCGTGCTGGCAGCAGCCTTGGGGGTGCTCGGCGTGGACGAAGAACGGCGCGTTGCTGGCTTCTTCTCGGGAGCCTTCCTCTCGGTGCCGGTTACTTCTGGCTTGGCAGTGGACTTTGCGGCTGGCTTCGAGGGCTGCTTGGCCGGCTCGTCAACAACATCGTGTGCGACCTCGCCCGGAATGACGGCGAGTTTCTCGGTCGCAAGGCGCTCGCGCAGTTCGCGCAGTTCACGGCGCGTGCGCGGGGCAGCGGCATCCGTTGACTCGCTCGAGGTTCGCTCGTCGCTCACGTCACTCCATTTCTGAGCCGTTCGACGCTAGTCGGTGCCCAGGTCGAATGCCGACCCGAGGTTCGCTTCGTCAACGGCGGTGTCTTCTTTGACACCTGAGTCTTCGATTTGTGCGGCCCCACCCTTATCGAGGTCGCCCACCAGCTCACCGGTTGCGCCGCCTACGAGGCCCATGCCAGCGTACTGCTCCAGGCGGGTGCGAGAGTCAGCAATGTCGAGGTTTCGCATTGTCAGCTGGCCGATGCGGTCAAGCGGGCCGAATGCTGCGTCGCCCACGCGCTCCATCGAGAGCTTCTCGGGGGCGTAGCTGAGGTTGGGGCTTTCAGTATTCACGATCGTCCAGTCGTCGCCCCGGCGCAGGCGCACCGTGACGGTGCCAGTGATGGTTGAGCCAACCCAGCGCTGGATCGATTCGCGCAGCATGAGTGACTGCGGTTCAAGCCAGCGGCCCTCGTACATGAGGCGGCCGAGGCGACGACCCTGCTCGTGGTAGGTCTCGAGCGTGTCTTCGTTGAGGATGCCGTTGACGAGGCGCTCGTAAGTAATAAAGAGGAGTGCCATGCCGGGGGCTTCGTAGATGCCGCGGCTCTTGGCCTCGATGATGCGGTTTTCGATCTGGTCGCTCATGCCGAGGCCGTGGCGGCCACCGATGGCATTTGCTTCCAGCACGAGTTCGACGGGGTCGTCAAAGCGCTTGCCGTTGATCGCGACGGGG
>CAYNTU010000014.1:0-61379 GCA_964400205.1 uncultured Microbacterium sp. | reverse complement strand
GTTCGCCTGCGTGAGGCCCTCGTCGGGGTCGGTCGCGCGAATGTGAATGGGGTTCGACATGAAGCGGCGAGCGAGCGCAACGATCGGCCCGGGCATCGTGGCCGAGAAGAGCATCGTGTGACGCTTCGCGGGAACGCGCGCGAAGATCTTCTCGATATCGGGGAGGAACCCGAGGTCGAGCATCTTGTCAGCCTCATCGAGCACAACCTCGGTTGCGTTCGAGAGATCGAGCAGGCGCTGGTTCGCGAGGTCGATCAAGCGGCCAGGCGTACCAACAACGATCTGTGCGCCAGCCTTGAGCTGGTCGATTTGGCCCTCATAGGCCTTACCGCCGTAGATCGCGACAACGCTCGTGGCACGGTTTGAGGTCAGCAGATCCACGTCTTCGTAGACCTGCACGGCAAGCTCGCGCGTCGGCACAACGATGAGCGCCTTGACACCCGGCTTGGGGTTCTCGCCCAGGCGCTGCACAACGGGAATGCCGAAACCGAAGGTCTTACCCGTACCGGTTTTGGCTTGGCCGATGATGTCTTGGCCGCTCAGGCCGAGCGGGATGGTCTGTTCCTGAATCGGGAACGCATCAACAATGCCCTTGGAAGCGAGCGCTTCAACAATGTCGTTGTCGACGCCAAGCTCAGCAAATGTGGTCATATGAGGCACCACGCCTTCTGGCACCAGCGGTGCCCTCGCCTTCGGGCACCCTATGGTGCTGTGAAGGTAAATCGGATGCACGCCCGGTTTACTTTCGCTGAAGGCGCGCCGCTTCGATCCTGCGCCGAAGCCCTCTCAGACTACGGCAAGCGACTGTGAGAGATGCCGAGGGCGCGCGGGGCTGGCGACTATGCTGTTCGGGTGGCTAACTGGAAGTTCTGGCAACGGCGCCCGCAGGTTCGTGCACTCAAGGTGCGCAGCCGTGGTGATCACGGCCCAACGCAACGTGTTGATTTTGCTGAGCTCGCGCCAGATATTGAAACGTACCTGGGGCAAGCGGCGTACTTGCAGCTTGGCTACTTTGAGACGCTGACTCGCCTCATCCGTGCAACGCCTGATCTTGACGAGAAGGCCCTGCTGACGCGTGCGGCGGGTGCTGCGCTGCACAAGCACCGAGCCATCGTTGACGTCATCGCCGACCGCGGGAGTGACCCAACCGAGGTCATGAAGCCCTTCCAGCAGGAACTTGACGCCTTCCGCCGCAAAATGATCGGCCAACGTCAGCGGGAAACGTTGCTTTCCGTCTACCTCACAAGTGGCATTCTCGACGACTTCTACAAGGCGCTTGCCCGAAGCTATGGAACGGATGCGCTGCACGTCGCCGAGATCCTCGACTACGACGACGAAGACCGCTCGAGCATCGAACCGCTCTTGAAAGACAGCATCGCGGCGGACGACGAGATGCGCTGGTTGCTCTCGATGTGGGGTCGCCGTCTCGTGGGTGACACCCTGCTCGTGGCACGTTCAGCGCTCGCGAACGGCAACCTCGATCAGGCTGCCGAGAAGCAGGTTGAGCCCGTCTTTACCGAACTCATGCACGCACACACGCAGCGCATGGAATCGCTCGGGCTCGCGGCCTAACGCCCTGACTTAGCCGACGAAACCGACCTTGCGCGAAGACTCCGCGCCAATCTCAATGTAGGCGATCTGCTCTGCGTTGACGAGGTAGGTTGCGCCGCGAACATCCGTGAACGAAACGATGCCGTTGTCTGAAGTGAGGGCATCATCGATCGTCTTGCGCACCTGGGTTGCGCTGTCGTTGACCTCAAAGTTCAGCTCGCGACCCGACTGTGTGATTCCGATGCGAATTTCCACGTTTCGTCCTTCCGATTGACTGGTTCAACTGTAGTGCGCGCGCCAGAAAGCGGGCGGATGTTTCGCCGCGAGCGTAGCGTGTCAGAGGCCACCGATACCGTAGGAAACATGGAACACGACGCGCGGCAGCAGGAGGTCATCGGGCTCGCGCGGGAGGCATCCGCTGTTGTGTTGGGCGCGCCGGGAACGGGGAAGACCCGCGCGATTGTGGAACGGGTGCGTCTGTTGCTGGGGGAGGCGGGTGCGCCCGCTGTACTTGCGGCCGACGAGGTTCTCGTATTGACCCCCTCTCGCAATGCCGCGACAGCGCTTCGCGACGAAATCGGCGTGCAGTTGCGGGTTGCAACACCCGGGCCGCTCGCGCGAAGCGTGGGCTCGCTCGCGTACCAAATCGTGCGTGCGACACGGGCGACTGCGGGCCGCCCGGCACCCCTTCTGTTGACGGGCGCTGACCAAGACCGCATCATGGCCGACTTGCTTGAGGGCGATATTGCGGATGATCGCCGGGATCGGTGGCCTTTCGATGACCTGCTGACGCTGCGTGCTGCGGAGTTCCGCGGCGAACTTCGCGCGCTCATCGACCAGGCCATTGAGCTCGGCATTGAGCCCGAGGATTTCGCTTCGCTCGGGAACCCCGTGTGGGCGGGCGCGGGTGAGTTTCTGCGCGAGTATCAGGCTGTGCTCGCCGAACTGCGCGCCGACCATGTCAGCGCCCCCGAGTTGCTCGCCGAGGCGACGGCGGCCTTGCGTGGCGGCGAGACCCTCGGCGAGCTTGATGCCTTGCGCACCGTGCTCGTTGATGATGCGCAAGAACTCACGCGGGGCGGCATCGAGTTCTTGCGAGCGCTGCATGTTTCGGGGCGAGCCGTCATGGCCTTTGGCGACCCAGATATCTCCGCCGGCGCGTTCCGTGGTGCAACGCCGGCCGGCTTCAACGCGCTCGTTGCGATGCTCGGCGGGCCGATCGTGTTCGAGACGCAGCATCGGCAGCAGCGAGCGGGGCTCCTGACAGCCTTACGCGAGGTCACAAGTGCGATCGGTGTCGCGGGGCGTCGTGAACATCGGCGTGCGCCGCAAGCATCCGATGACGAGAGCGTTCGAGCAATCGTTGCCGACAGCGCCTCGGGCGAGTTCGATGCGATCGCGCAGCAACTCCGAGTGTGGCATGTGAACGACGGGGTGCCGTGGAACGAACTTGCCGTCATTGCTCACGACGCACATGATGTGGCGCTTATCGAGAGTGAACTGGCTTCCCGCGAGGTGCCGGCGCGTGCCATTGGTGTTCAGCGACCGCTCGGGCAGGTGCGCGAAGTGCGTGACCTGCTCGAGTTCGTGCAACTTGCTTTGACACCGATCTCAGAGCGCACCCCCGATCAGGTTCGCAGCGTGCTGGAGGGGTGGTACTGCGGCCTCGACAGCGTTGGCATGCGCAGGCTTCGTGCGCGATTGCGGCAACTGGAATGGCACACGGATGGCGACCGTTCGGCCGACGAACTCATGCTCGAGGCCGTCAACCTCCCCGGGGCGGTTGCGACCGTCGATGCCGCCGAGACACGTGCGGTTTCACACACGGCACAGCTCTTGAGCGACGTTGCCCAGGCAGCTGCGGCGGGCGAGACGATTCATGAGCTCCTCTGGCGAGTATGGGAAGGCGCGCGCCGCCCGGACGGCAAACTGCTCTCGCGCACGTGGGTCAAGGCAGCGCAGGTGCACGGTTCAGAAGCATCGCGGGGGCTCGACGGGCTCGTGCAACTCTTCGATGCTGCGAAACGCGCGCTCGAGCGCAACCCGGGTGAGCCCGCGGCAACGTTTATCGCCGAGATGCTCGGTTCTGCCGTTCCAGAAGATGCCCTCGTGGGGCGCCGCGACGTCGCCCAGGTGGCCGTGCTGACACCGGCCGCCGCTGCGGGGCTCGAGTTCTCGCGGGTCATCATTGCGCGACTGCAAGAAGGCCTCTGGCCCAATACGCGGCTTCGGGGTTCGCTCTTGGGGAGCGCAGATTTTGCGGACGTTGTCGACGCATACCGTTCAGGGAATATCTTCCAACCACGCCCCGTGCTCGATCGGCAACGGCAGGTCATTCACGACGAACTACGCCTCTTCGCGCGGGCCATTTCACGTGCTCGCGACGACGTTGTGCTCACGGCGGTTCACGACGAAGACGCCGTTCCCAGTGCCTTTGTTGAATACGCAGCCAAGCGCGAGGCGGCGGCATCCGTACACACCGAGAGCGCCGGGTGGGATGCTGGCTTCCCCTTGACTCTGCGCGGCGCGGTCGCAATGTATCGACGCAGACTGACCGACAGTGCAGATCATGCGACGCGAGCGCATGCAGCGGAGCAACTGCGCGTGCTCGCCGCGGCGGGCGTGCCGGGAGCCGACCCCAACGAGTGGTACGGCGTGCGCGGGCCCAGCACGAGCGCGCCGCTGCACGATCTTGAGGGCGGGCGATTGCGAATCTCGCCCTCGCGGCTTTCGAAGTTCAGCGGATGCCATCTGGACTGGGCGATCAGCGCCCTCGGCGGTGACAAACCGCAGACGTCGAGCGGGGTCGGCACGCTCTTGCACGCGGCAACCGAAGCGTTCCCGAGTGGCGAGATTGAGGGCATGTCAGAACTGTTCGAACGGCGGTGGTCAGAGTTCAAATTTGACGCCGTGTGGCTGGGTGAACGAGAAAAGCGCGAGGCGTTCGTCTTGCTCCAGCGCCTGAGCACCTACCTGCAAACGGTGCGGGCGCGAGGTGGCCTCGTCGTGGCCAACGAGCAGGCTTTCTCCGTGCCCGTCGAGCGACCCGAAACGGGGGAGCGCATCGCGCAACTCGTGGGCAAGCTCGACCGGGTTGAGTATTACCCCGAGGGTGCCCCCGAACTGCTCGATGATGCGGCCGGCTCAGCCGTCATCGTTGATATCAAGTCTGGGAAGTCTGCCCCAGCGACCCCCGCGGGAGTCATCGACGACAAACAGCTCCTGGCGTATCAGTTCGCTTTTCGTGAAGGTGCCGTCGAGCTTGATGGCGAGCGCCAGCTGCCCCTCGCGGGCGCTCGACTCGTTTCGCTTCGGCACACGACCAAGAAAGAGCCGCACTATCGGTTGCCCACGCAACCTGCGATCGATGACGAGCGGGCAGACGCGTTTCGAGAGGAACTCGTGCAGACGGCACTCGCGATGGCCGCGAACCACTTTGCCGCAGATGCCGAGGGCCACTGCCAATCCGATCAGGGCTTCCACCTGTGCGGGCAACACACGATCAAGGCGGTGAGTGCCTCATGAGTACTGCTTCCTGGCCGCATCCGCCACGCTACTCGGCGGTCGATCTTGCGACGGCACTCGATTTGCCGACACCAACGCCCGAACAGCAGGCCGTCATCGAAGCGCCGCCAAGCCCCGCACTCGTTGTTGCGGGCGCTGGCAGTGGCAAGACCGAGACGATGTCGGCCCGCGTCGTCTGGCTCGTTGCGAACGGCTTTGCTCAGCGCGACCAGGTGCTTGGCCTGACCTTTACGCGCAAGGCGGCGGGTGAGCTTGCCGAGCGAATCAATAAGCGACTCGATCAACTCCGGCAGCGCGGTCTCGGCCCCAACAACGACGACCCCAATGATCGCCTCTTGCGCCCGCATGTTTCGACCTACAACGCCTTTGCAGACGCACTCGTGCGCCAATACGCGGCCCAGATCGGTCGTGACCCCGACGCCGTGCTCATGAGCGGGGCCGCTTCGTGGATCCTGGCGGCAAACGTTGTTGAGCAGAGCGCTAACCCCAAGCTCATTGAGCGCGACGAAGCTTTTACAACACTCGTCGATGCGGTCGTCAAGCTCAGCGGCGAACTGACCGACCACCGAGCGGATGCCGCTTCTGTCGCGCGTTGGTCGGGTGAAACCGCCGCCAAGCTCGAACCGCACGTCAACTTCACGCTGCAAGACCCCGGTGACATCGGGCGCGCACACCGCTATCTCACGGGCCTCCCGCTCGTGAGCGAGCTCGCGCAGGAGTATCGCGAACGCAAACTCACGAACGCCGTCTTCGACTACGCGGACCAGGTCGCGGGCGCTCTCGAAGCAGCGCTTACGGTCCCCTCGATGCGAGAAGACTTGCGTGCGCGATATCGCTTCGTGCTGCTTGATGAGTACCAAGACACCTCGGTTACGCAAACTCGCCTGCTCGCTGAGCTCTTTGCGCAGCACCCCGTCATGGCCGTGGGGGATCCGCAGCAATCGATTTACAGTTGGCGCGGCGCTTCCGCCGACAACCTCGAGGCGTTCCCCGCGAGTTTTGCATCCGACGGCGACTGCGAACGGTTCACGCTTTCGACCTCATGGCGCAATGACCGCGCGATCCTGACTGCCGCCAACGCGCTCATCGCCGGTCGCGGGCTCGACGTGCTTGAGTTGCAACCGCGGCCCGGGGCTGGCGACGGCCACCTCGCGGCAGAGTTCTTCGTGACCCTCGATGATGAGGCAAACGCCGTCGCAGAGTGGTTCGTCGCAGAACGAAGCGCTCACCAACACGCGCATCCGCACGGGGAGCGGCACACGGGCGCCATTCTGTTCCGCAAGAAACGGCACATGGCGGTCTTCGCGGATGCGCTCGCCGCCCGTGGCGTGCCCTACCGAGTCCTGGGGCTCGGTGGTCTGCTTGAGACTCCCGAGGTGACGGATGTCGTCGCAGTCTTGCGAGTCTTGACTGACCCGCACGAAGGAAGCTCGCTGCTGCGGCTGCTCGCGGGCGCCCGCTTCGAGTTGGGCGTCGCTGACCTGGGCCAACTTGAGCGCCTTGCGAGTGAACTTGCTCGACGCGACGGCAGTTTGCGAGAACTCGACGAGAACGCACGTCAACGGGTATGGGAGTCGGTCGAGCCCGACGAGAAGGCCTCCATCATCGACGCGCTCGATCGTATTCGAACGCTTGGCAACGACTCGTATCTCTTGAGGAACTTCAGCGACGAAGGTCGAGCACGCCTGCTCGAGGCATCCGAACTCTTCGCTCGACTGCGACGGGGGCTGAGCTTGCCCATTCCCGAACTCTTGCGACTCATCGAGAACGAACTCAACCTCGACATCGAACTCGCAGCGAATGAGCAGCGTAGCTCGGCCGGGCGTGCGACGGCACAACTGCGTGCCTTCGGTGACGAAGTACGCGGTTTCCTTGCCGCCGACGAGCGCGGCACGGTTCGCTCGCTGCTTGCGTGGCTCGACCACGTTGCAAAAGCGGATGACCTCAAACCGCGCATCGAACCGGTCGAACCCGGGGTCGTGCAGCTGCTCACGGTACACGGTTCGAAGGGGCTCGAATGGGACAGCGTCGCGGTCGTGGAGCTCAACGAAGGCGACTTCCCGAGTGGGGTGAAGACGCGGCTTGGATGGCTCGCGTTCGGTGAGTTGCCCGCGCCCTTCCGCGGCGATGGTGCGGCGCTTCCACAATTGCGATTGCCGCTTGACGAGACCGACACCAAAGGGCACACGCAGGCCCTCAAAGACTTTGCCGAGGATGTCAAAGCACACGCGCTCGCGGAAGAGTATCGGCTCGCCTACGTTGCCGTCACGAGGGCAAAATCCGGGCTCTTCCTGACCGGGTCGAAGTTTGCCGCGACAACGCGCGGCAAGAAGCCCAGTGCGTTTTTCGGGCCAATGCTGGCCGCTCTTGAGCTCCCAGCACTCGCCGAAATTGAGGTTGCAGAGAACCCCCGGCTCGCCGAACAACACCTCGTGCAGTGGCCGCTCGACCCCCTCGGTGCGCGTCGCGAGCGCGTTCTGGCGGCAGCGCAGGCCGTTCGTGACGCCGAGATTCCCGCGCACGCTGACCCCGTGCTTGCGCGACTCCTTGCCGAACGCGATCGCGTGATCGAAACACCCAGGCCGCCAGTTCGCGTCAGTGCCTCGACGTTCAAGGATTATGTGACGGATTTCGCCGGCACGGTGCAGCGGATGAACCGGCCCGAACCCGAGCGCCCCTACACGCAGACTCGAATCGGAACGATGTTCCACGAATGGGTCGAGCAACGTGCCTTGGGGCATGGTGTCACCCCCGCGACGGGTGTGGGGAGCGACGACCTGTTCTCAAACTTCGAGCTCGATAGCGATGAATTTGAGAGCCCCGCTGGTGGGTCACCCCTCTCCGCAGAGGAGCAGGCGGAACTCGAGCGCCTGCAGGCAAACTTCCTTGCTTCGGTGTGGGCAGATCTCGCGCCCCTCGCGATCGAACTCGAGATCGACTTCGCCGCCGAAACGGTCGACGGCGCGCACATCATCATCAACAAGCTTGATGCCGTCTATGAGCGGGGCGATCGCATCGAGATTGTCGACTGGAAAACGGGGAAGACGCCAGAAACCGAGGCGCAACGAGACGAGCGGATGCTCCAACTCGCGCTCTACCGTTTGGCGTACCACCGCCGTTTTGGGGTGCCACTCAACAAGATCGATGTTGCCCTCTTCTATGTGGGTGAAAACCTTGTGCTGCGCGGCGGTGACTACTCGGAGGAGGATTTGCTCCAGCGTTGGAGTGCTGCCTGGGCGGCGCGCTGAGTCTCGGAGAGATCATCCGTGTTCTCGTCGCTCGCTGCTTGCGATCCTGCCTCCGCGACCGCGCGGGCACCGGTGATCGGCTGCGTGTCGTCGCCGAGCGACACGTCGAACTCGGCGGCATCCGCAACGTCCTCGTCGTCGTCGAGGTAGTTCGCGAGCGCATCGCGATCGAAGGCATCCGTTTGCATCGACGTTGCCGAGACGTCGTCCGTCACGAGTGCACGAGAAAGCACCTCATCGCTCGCCGAAAGCGCGTCGGCAGCAGCCCACTCATCACCCGAACCTGCCGTGTGAAGTGGGGTCAGCCCAGGGTCGGCCGCGAGCTCAGCAAGCATCTCTTGTGCATCGTCGACGATGTCTTGCTGCGCTGTGTCGACGCCGTAGACGAGCCACTTCGCGAGGGCGAGTTCAGACAGCAACCGAGCACGGGCTTCGATTCCCGCATCGGGGTGGCGGGCGCTCGCCACTTCATAGGCTTCGCGCACAAAATCACCCGCATCACCAACGGCATTGAGCCACGCAAGATCGACCGCGGGGTCACCAATCGAGAGCCCGTGCCACCCGCGAACGCCCGTGACAAGAGGAACATCAGCAACACCAGCGACGACTCCGTCGCCAAAGACGAACGAGCCCGCCTCGGCACCGCCGAGGGTCACGGTCGGCTCGAATTGCCACAGCGCATCGTCGCCGAGCGCAAGCTGCCAACGTTCGACGAGTTTTTGCGGCGCAAGCGAGGTGCGGTCGGTGCGGTCAATAAGCGAACGAACCTCTTCGCGCACGGCACGCGCACTGCGCTCACGCAGCCCCGCCTCACGTACGACACTCGCGGGCATCGCATGAATCGCAGCGATCGCCTGGCCAATCGACGTTGTCGCGCCGGGGCCAACGGGGATGTCGGCATCTTCGAGTTGGTAGCCCGGCAAGAAGGTAAAGACGCCAGCGCGTTCGTTGGCGAGGCTCACAAACTTGACAAAGTGCGGCACCGAGAACGGCAAAAGCTTGCGTGCGCCATCCGTCAAGGCGTGCAGAGCCACGGCATCTGAAGCGAGCTCGATTGCCGCATCATTCGTATTGGGAATGCGAACCAGCAACTCAATTTCGGCCGGTGTTGTCACGACGGCTGAGTCGTAGCGGCCGGTCGATTCACTCGTGAGCTCGCGAGCCCCGAGGATATCCGCTCCCGGCACTGCGGCGGATGCTGCCGCGGCTAGAGTGAGTGGTGAGCGTGGCATTTCTTCAGAGTATTCGCCGTTATCTTCCTCGGCCGTTGCCACGCCCGGAAGGACGCACTATGGCCGCACTCGATGGGTTGGACGATGACCAACTCCTCGCGGCTCGTGCACTCCGTGGCCCCGTTCAGATCATCGCGGGTGCTGGAAGTGGAAAAACCACCGTCATTACGCGCCGTATCGCGCACGGCGTCGAGGTTGGTGCCTTCAGCCCGCCCCGCGTTCTCGCGCTGACGTTTACGACGAAAGCCGCGGGCGTCATGCGTTCGCGGTTGCAGTCGCTGGGCGTCGCGGGCATCACGGCCCGTACTTTCCACGCACACGCCCTTGCACAACTCAACACTTTTTGGCCCGCCTTGACAGGTGGGAATGCGCCCCGCGTCATCGAGAACAAAGTTCGCATGCTCGCACAAGCCGCGGCAACGCTTGGAATGAAACCCGACACGGCAACACTCCGCGACATCGCCGCCTCAATCGAGTGGCGCAAGGTCTCGATGCTGCCGATTGAGCGGTTCGCGACGCTTGGCCGCACAGCGGGCACGATCGGTGCGGAAAAACTCGTGGCGCTGCACCAAGCGTACGAGGACGTCAAAGATGCCCGCGGAGAGTTGGACTTTGAGGATGTCTTGCTCGCGGCAGCCGGGATGCTCGAGACCGAAGAGCACATCGCGGCACAGGTGGGCGAACAATTCCGCCACTTCACGATTGACGAGTTTCAAGACGTCTCACCACTGCAGGAGTACCTACTCAAGCTCTGGATCGGCCACCGACAAGACGTCTGCGTCGTGGGTGACCCATCGCAGACGATTTACTCCTTTGCAGGCGCCAACCAGAAATACCTCCTCGGGTTCGGAAGCGCCTACCCAGAAGCGCTGCGGGTCGAGCTTCGCCGGACCTATCGCAACAGCACGCCGATTGCCGAACTCGCAAACCGGCTTATCGCATCCGCTCCCGGTACCGGGGCGGTTGCCCTCGAATCCGCGCGCGAACCGAGTACGACATCACCCGAGCTGACCGTGCGTGCATATGCCTCAGACGCGCAGGAAGCTGTGGGAGTCGCCTCGCAGATTGCTGTGTGGCACGGCGAGGGTGTTCCGCTGAGCGAGATCGCTGTGCTCTACCGCACACACGGGCAGTCGGCTCTCGTGCAGCAGGCGCTCGCCGAACGCGGAATTGGCGCGACCGTTTTGGGAGGCAAGCGGTTCTTCGACATGCCCGAGATCAAGCAGGCTGTACTCGCACTGCGGGGCGCGGCCGTCGCGCCGCTCAACACTGACTTCCTCACGACGGTCCGCGAAACGCTTCGCGCCCTGGGGCTCACAGCGCAGCCACCGAGTGAGACGGGAGCAGCGCGTGACGCGTGGGATGCCCGGGCAGCGTTGTATCGCTTGGCAGAGGAATATGCCGCGGAGTGCCAGACACATCACCAGGTGCCCACCCTCGCGGCATTTACGGCCGACCTCATCGACCGGGCGAAAGCCGGCGAAGATGTGAGCCTCGACACCGTGACACTTTCAACGCTGCACGCCGCTAAGGGTCTGGAATGGTCGCACGTGCACCTGCTCGGTATGAGCGAGGGGTTGCTCCCCATCGCCTACGCGCGCGGCGAAGAACAACTCGCGGAAGAACGGCGACTCGCGTACGTCGGCATCACCCGAGCGAAAAACGCGATCACGGCGTCGTGGGCTGGCCCCGGCCGCGAACCCTCGCGATTCCTTGGTGAGGCGGGGTTCAGGGTTGCCGGCAGCCACAGCTTTCGTGGAACGCGGCCTCCCGCCAGATAGTACGCCGACTGTTGGTGACGATTGCCCAGGTGCCCGCGACCGATTCACTCGGTTCGCTCAAGAGCTCACGCGCCGCTTGCACGGCCTGCTGAGTCTGATCAACACTCACTTGCGGAGGGCGCTGGCCGATGAGCTTCGCCTGCAGCATGGGCCATTCGCTGTCTTCGTCTGCGAGCGCAAGGTCGCGACACGCAACGCACGGTGTTACCCCGGGCCGTACGAGGGGGCCGACGCGAACACCGCCGAGCTCGAAGGCGAGCGGGAGGAAGGTGCGATCCTCACGCATCAGGTGCGCACAATGCGCTGGTGCGACGGCGCCCGCGATGACCGCGATTGTGGGCGCCGAGGCGTCATCGCTCGCCGCAATAATGAGCCCCGCCGCTTCAAGCGCCGAACGCACACCATGTTCCAGGCCATCATCGTGAGCCACAAGCGCTTCCGTGCGAACCTCTACCGACCGCAGGGGGTCGCGCTCGCACAAGAGCGGTGCGAGCGCACGCAACAGCCGTGCTGATTCGCTCGGTTGTGCACCGCTCGAGAACGCCGTGAGCTCGACGGCATCGGGGCGGATGCCACTGTGCAAGGCATCGACGAGTGCGTGCTGCCAGGCGTGGGGGAGCGTCATCCGATGCGAGGGGTCCGCGCCGAATTGCAGCAGCGCCTCGCGAAGGCGGATGGGGGTGTACTCGCGGCGGAACGTCAAGAGCGTCATGCCTCGATTGTGGGTGCACGAAGCATCCGCCCCGGGGCAGCAATCGAAATCTGTGGAGAACGAGTGCCTGTGGGTTTGTGAACTCCCGCGGCTGCGTTACACGGATGCTTCGGGGTTGCCCGGCGCTTTCGGCTCGTCGTCGCCGTTTTCTCCCGATGCCTCTGCTTCGGCCTCGTTGAGCAGTTGCTCAAGCGCGACATCAAATTCGTCAGGCTCGGGGCCCCCACTTCGCAGCCGGGTGATGAGCGCCTGGGGGTCGTCAATATCAGCCGCCGTCGGAATGAGGTCGGGGTAATCCCACAGTGCGTCGCGCGCCTCAACACCGAGTTCGTCGGTGACTTGGCGCCACATTGCTGCCGCTTCACGCAAACGGCGCGGGCGCAGGTTCAAGCCCACGAGTGCACCGAGGGCATCTTCGGCCGGGCCACCCGCAGCCCGTCGGCGGCGAATCGCCTCGGTCAGGCGCCCGCCATCGGGCACGCGTTTGAGGGCATCTTCTGTCACGACCTGAACCCAGCCATCGATGATCGCGATGAGCGTTTCGAGGCGGGCGAGCGCGAGTTTCTGCGCTTCAGACTGCGTGGGCGAAAGCGCACCAGACTTCAGCGCCGCCTGCAGTTGCTCGGGGTCTTCCGGGTCGAACTGTCGAGCGACCTCTTCGATGGCAGACACATCGACCTCGATGCCGCGGGCAAAATCACCAATCTGCGAGAGCACCTGCAAACCGAGCCACTTGGCGTGCTTGTGCAGGCGCGCCGCTGCCAGTTCGCGCGCCGCGACATAGAGCTGCACCTGGTCGGGCGAAACGTCGAGCCCGTCAGCGAAGTCGGCAATGTTCTGCGGCACGAGCACGGCCTCGCCCGCGGGAAGCACGGGGATCGAGACATCCGACCCCGAGAGCACCTCGGTCGACAGACTCCCGAGCACGTTGCCGAACTGCCCCGCGATCGCCATTTCGCCGATCCCACGCACGATGGGGTCGAGCCCCGCAAAGATGCCCTGTGCCTCTTCGGGGCCTTGCTCGCGCAGCGTCGAGCCGAGCGCATCCGCGATCGAGTTCGAAACGGGGCTAATGACCGATTTCCATACGTCGATCGTCTTCTCGGCCCACTGTGAGCGCGTCAAGAGTTCGGGGTTTGCGCCGATCGTCGGCAACACGGTCGCATCCGTGAGCCAGAGCTCAGCGAGTTGTACAGCTTGCGCATATTCGGCCTTCTCGGCCTCCGTGACGGAACGGCCATGTTGGCCAGCGACGTGTTGCGCGCGGCGCAGTGCGCCCTCCCACGGGTCGCCGAACATCTTTGAAAGGCCAGCGAAAAGGTTCTGGCCAAACCCGCCGCCAGCGCTAAGACCGCCCAAGAGCTGCTCAAGATCGGGCATGCCTTCCATGCCCTGTGGCAGGGTGATTCCACCCATGCCACCGAAGAGCTGCTTCATGATTTCGCGCAGTTCTTCGGGGTCTCCGAAGGGGTTTGGGTCGCGGTCATCCGTCATTGGTGTGCACCTTTCAGCGGATTGAGTGCCATGCGTTCTACGCTAATAGTTCGCAGGTTCACACGGTCAGAAAACGACCGTTTCGCGCTACGCCACTGGCGAACGCGCATACCGAGTGAGAACCTCAGCATCGGAGACACATGGCCGCCAAGAAGCAGAAGCGAAAGCTCACGCGCGCAACGATCGGCGCGTGGTCGCTGCTGACCGCTGTCGTGGCGCTCGCGGCGCTCACGGCGTTGCCGACGAACTACGTCATCCAACGCCCCGGCGGCGCCGTCAACACCCTTGGTGAGGTTCCAACGACGGATGGCAAAGAGGTACCGCTCATTCAGGTTGCGGATGCCGAAACCTACCCGACCGATGGTGCGCTCGATCTCACGACCGTGTGGGTGCGTGGCTCGCGCGAATTTCGGCCGACGTGGCTCGAGCTCGCCCTCGCGTGGACGAGTCCCTCGCAGGCGGTGCGCCCCATCGACGAGATCTTTCCCGAGGGCGTGACGCAAGAAGAGACCGACGAGCGAAACGCGCAGATGATGACGGATTCGAAATCGGATGCCGCTGCTGCCGCCCTCAACTACCTCGACTACGACACCAACCCACACGTCAAGGTCGTGGCCGTTGAAGAGGATCTTCCGGCATTCGGCCTTGTAGAAGCCGACGACGTTGTGCTGAAAGCCGATGGCAAGGACGTTCGCGTTTTCGCTGAACTCCTCGATGCCGTTGCGGCATCCAAGGGTGCAGAGATGACACTTGAACTGCAACGCGGCAGCGAGGTTGTGACGGTCAAGGTCACGCCCGCGTCGGTCGGTACAGCAGAAGAGCCGCTGTGGCGACTGGGAATCCTCACGCAACAGACCTATGACCTGCCAGTCGAGATCACGCTGCAACTTGACAACATCGGTGGCCCGAGCGCGGGCATGATGTTCGCCCTCGGCATTATCGACACCATGACGCCGGGAGCGATGACGGGCGGCAAGCACATCGCGGGCACGGGCACGATTGACGGCGAGGGTGCCGTGGGCCCCATTGGCGGCATCCGCCAAAAGCTCTATGGCGCGCGTGACGCGGGAGCCGAGTACTTCTTGGCACCGGCCGACAACTGCAACGAAGTTGTTGGGCACATTCCCGACGGGCTCCAGGTTTTTGCGACCGACAACCTCGAAGATGCTGCTGCCGCGGTCGAGAGGATTGGCTCGGGCGGCTCGACCGATGGGCTGCTCACCTGCGAGCTCGCGCTCGAGAGCGCAGCGAAATAAGGTTTTCCGGGCCGGGCAAAGGCTCGCTCGGTAGGATGGCGGGGTGACTACCGCGACTTCTCAAAGCCCGAGCACAAGCCGACGAATTCTCACGACCACACTCGTGGTTGTGGGTGTCTTGATCGCCGCGTTCTTCGCCTTCGCGTCGTTCTACGCCGATTTCTTGTGGTTCAAGCAGCTCGGCTTCGAGACGGTGCTCAAGACCCGGTGGTTCGCGACGGCCGTCATGTTCGTCGTCGGGTTTGTTGCGATGGCAGTTCCTGTCGCACTCTGCATCCAGATCGCGTATCGCGTGCGCCCTGTCTACGCCAAGCTCAGCGCGCAACTTGACCGCTACCAGGAAGTCATCGAGCCGCTGCGCCGCCTGGCCATGTGGGGCATCCCGCTCTTCTTTGGCCTCTTCGCTGGCCTTGCTGCCGCGGCACAATGGCCGACCATCTGGCTCTTCTTCGCTGGCGGCGAGACGGGCGAAAAAGATCCCCTCCTCGGTGCGGATGTTGGCTTCTACCTTTTCCAGTTGCCCTTCTGGTCGGCAATTGTCTCGTTCGTTTCTGCCGTGCTCATCCTGTGCCTCATCGTGAGCGCGGTCGTCATGTACCTCTATGGCTCAGTTCGTATTTCGGGCAACGAACTGCGTGTTTCGAAGGCTGGTCGGGTGCAACTCGCAGTGCTCGCGGGTCTCTACTTGATTGCTCAGGCGGCAAACCTCTGGCTCGATCGCTACGAGAAGATCGTCACGCCTGAAGAGCGCATCACGGGAGCCGGGTACACGACCGCCAACGCCAACATTCCGGGTCTGTCGATTCTCGCGGTCATCGCACTGCTTGTGGCCGTCGCCTTCTTCGTGACGGCGGCAATCGGCCGCTGGAAGCTCCCCGTCATCGGAACGGGTCTGCTGCTCGTTTCGGCGCTCGTGCTCGGCATTGGGTACCCGTGGGCAGTGCAGACCTTCCAGGTAACCCCGAACCTCAACGCCATGCAGGCGCCGTATTACCAGTACAACCTCGACGCGACGCGGAAGGCCTACGGGGTCGACAATCTCAAGGTCACCGATTACTCGGCTTCGACCGAGGCGAGTGCGGGCCAGTTGCGCCAAGATGCGGATGCGACCGCGTCGATCCGCATCATGGACCCCCTCGTCATCAGCCCCGCCTTCTCACAGCGCGAAGGTTCGCGTGACTACTACCAGTTCCCGAGTTCGCTCGATGTTGACCGCTACGAGATCGACGGCACGATGCAAGACACGATTGTCGCCGTGCGTGAGCTCGACGAGAGCCGCATTCCTGAGCAAACCTGGAATAACCGTGTCGCGGTGTACACGCACGGTTACGGTCTCGTTGCCGCTGCGGGTAACCAGCGCAGCAACACGGGGGAGCCGGTCTTCCTCGAGCGCGGCATCCCCTCGCACGGCTTCCTAACCGATCTCGACTACGAGCCGCGCGTGTACTTCGGCGAGAACTCGCCGACCTACTCGATCGTTGGCGCCCCAGAGGGTTCAGCCCCCGTTGAGTTGGACTACCAACGAGGTGCGGATGGCGCATCCGGTACCTATACGACCTTCGAGGGCGAGGGCGGCCCCAAGCTGGGGAACCTCTTCAACAAGCTCGTTTACGCCATGAAGTTCCAGTCGGAGCAGATTCTGTTCTCGGATCTCGTGAACGAAGAATCGCAGATTCTGTACAACCGCCACCCGGCCGATCGTGTGCAGGCAGCAGCCCCGTACTTGACGCTCGACAACGACATTTACCCCTCGGTTGTTGACGGCCGCATGGTGTGGATCGTTGATGCGTACACCGTGAGCTCCTCGTACCCCTACTCGGAGATCCGCAACCTGAGCGATGCTCTCGCCGACTCGACCGTCGCCCAACCGCGTTTCGCAAGCGACAACATTAACTACATGCGAAACGCTGTCAAGGCCACGGTTGACGCCTACGACGGCTCGGTCACGCTCTACGCGTGGGAACCGGAGGATCCGATCCTCAAGGCGTGGCAGAACATCTTCCCCAACACGGTCAAGCCCATTGCCGAGATGTCTGGCGAGCTCATGAGCCACGTGCGCTACCCGCAAGATCTCTTCAAGGTGCAGCGCAGCATTCTCGGCACCTACCACGTCGACCAGGCGCAGTCGTTTGCTCAGCAAGACAACCGCTGGCAGACGCCGCTCGACCCGCGTGACCCGAACCAGGCGAACCTGCAGCCACCGTACTACCTGTCGATGCAGGTTCCCGGCCAAGACAGCCCGCGCTTCTCGCTCTTCTCAACGTTCATTCCGTTCTCAGAGAACCGCAACGTGCTCACGGGCTACCTTTCGGTTGATTCGGATGCTGGTTCTACGGCCGGCGAGGTGGCAGACAGCTACGGCACGATCAGCCTCCTTGAGATCGATGCGGATACGACCGTGCCGGGCCCCGGCCAGGTGCAGAACTCGTTCAACACCGAACCGCGCCTCGTGAGTGAGATCAACCTCATGCAGCAGGGTGAGTCGAAGGTCGTCTACGGCAACCTCTTGACACTCCCGGTCGGTGGCGGTCTGCTCTACGTGCAGCCGGTTTACCTGCAGGCATCCTCGGGTACGCAGATGCCTGTGCTCGGGCTTGTGCTTGTATCGTTTGGTGAGAAGATCGCCTACGCGACGACCCTGACGGACGCGCTCAACAACCTCTTCGGCGGTGACGCCGGTGCTGAGGCCGGAGACGGAGATGTCAACCCCGTTGAGCCGGTCGTTCCCGAAGAGCCCTCGGGAACAGGCGAGGTCGATGAAGGCTCGACGCCAACGACACCCGACCCCGCGCCGCCAGCATCCGCTGACCGCGACGCGCTCGTGAAGCAGATCACGGATGCGCTCGCCGCGAAAGACGCTGCCCTCAAGAGCGGTGACCTCACGGCGTTCGCTGAGCAGGACGCGATTCTCACGGATGCGCTCACGAAGCTCCTCGAGCTCGACGGCCAGTAACCAGCCGCTCGACACAAAGAAGGCGCGGCCCCTCGGGGCCGCGCCTTCTTTGTGTAAACCGGGTTTGTGTAATCCGGGTCTTACTTGTCTTTGTTGAAGAAGCCCTTGACTGCGTCTGCGGCTTTCTTTGCACCATCGGCGATCTTGTCGCCGGCGGCCTTGAAGTCGTCAGCGTCGAGCTTGCCGTCACCATCGGCGTCGAGCAAACCGTGCACTGCGTGGCCAGCCTTCTTCGCGCCGTCAGCGATCTTGTCACCAGCTGCCTTGAAGTCGCTCGCGTCGAGCTTGCCGTCACCGTCGGCATCAAGTGCACTGTGGACTGCGTCGCCGGCCTTCTTGCCAGCCTCGGCAACCTTGTCGGCAACCTGCTTTGCAGCGCCCTTTGCCTGGTTTGCTTGGCCTTCGGCCTGCAGCGTGGTGTCTCCGGTTGCGTTACCGACTGCTTCTTGAACCTTGCCAACAACCTTGTCGGTTGCGGCGTCTGCCTTGTCGTCGATGCCCATAGTGGCTCCTCAGTTTGTGTCAGAGCCTCGCGGAGATCCGAGCGACTCTGACGGATTGAACGTGCCCCATCATGCTACCGACCGGGCCGTGCTGTTGGGTAAAGAAACGTGATAAACTAAAACACGTAACGCGGGGTGGAGCAGTTCGGTAGCTCGCCGGGCTCATAACCCGGAGGTCGCAGGTTCAAATCCTGTCCCCGCAACGAAAAAGAAATGGCACCCCGTGGGGTGCCATTTCTTTTTCGTCGCTGCGGCAGCGCTTTGAACCTCACTGGGCCCCACGACGCCCGTCGGGGCCCCGGGCGCCGCTTGCGGCGTTCGGGGAGGGCGACGAGGGACAAATCCTCAGCACCTCTGAACGCGGTGCAAGCACCGCTTGCACCGCCCGAGCGAAGCGACCGACTGTCCGCCGCGCCCCGACATTCACCCGCCTAGCTCGCACCCAGTTCGCTACCAAATAGTCAGGTAAACCACCCTTTTGACCTTTTGTGTCCTCGAATCCTTCCTCGACCATGACGGCGGCTTCTTTGGAGCGGCTCGGCAGCGAGCGACGATAGCCTCACGATACGAGTGGGCCGAAGCAATCGGTCAAGAAGACCTATTGCTAACTCACGGCATCTGAGATCGTTCAGTCAATTGGGTGAAAATGGACTGAGGCGCTAAACGCTCCTGGGATGCTCGAATCGGATGTGAGTATTCCCGATCCACCTCGACCTAGCCAGGTAAATTCAGGGAATCTCCTCGCCAAGGTGTCTCCGGCCCCGGTGAGACAAAAAAGAAGGGCTTGAACGGTATCCTCGCCGTAAAACGTCGACTCGATGACTGGCTGCCCAGGTACACGCAGCTCATATTTGAATGCCGCGGGGTCATTCTCTGAAGTGAGAAACACTGAAAGCGTGACACTCTCATTCTTATGGCTGAGCGTCCGCTGAGCTATCAATTGCTGTTTCACGCGGATCTCCTAGCTGTAGTTCCGCAGGCACTCTGCATAGCGTTCCAGAGCCTCAGAGAAACATACTGCCCGATCGACCGACGCAGCGTAGGTGCGACAGACAGCGCACTCTGCGTCATAGATGGCGGTGCACATCCACTCGCTATTGTCGGGGCTAACCTTTGCGTATGTCGTGAAGAGCGGAGCTTCCGTTGTCGCGACAATACCTGCAGATCCGTACCGATCGAGGTCGCTGTGCGGGACAGGGGCGACGTGTGCCTGAGCTGTCTCCCTGAGCTGAGGTGTGGTTTCGGTCTGCGAGCATAGAACTCCAGCGAACACAAGAACTCACACTGCGGCTCGGATTGCAAACGTCTGAAACTCCTTTGTGGTTTTTGCGATCCGAAGCCGATTATTCCGCCGAATCCGATCCGAACCGCTCTCCTGTCAAAAAGTGGTGGTTCGGGATCCAGCACCTGTCAGGAAAGATAGTTCGGGCAATTGGCCAACGCAACCCTGTTCAGGGTAGTCACAGGCATCCGAGTTCCAACCATCTGATCGGCAATCGGATGGGGGCATCACCTCGCACCGATTCCGCTGCACTTCGGGCATCCGTTCCTGCGCCAATCTCCCGTCTGGTCGTTTGTTGGTCGATTGAACTCTTCATCTCGACCCCCATTGATCGATCGCTATTTGTGGAACCTCGCGATGTCGCCTCAACCTCATTGGGCCCAGGTCAGAACAGTATGAAATACGCTCCAGATCGCTGATCCCGGAACGCACAGTCGTGTTCGGGCGTCACTGCTGCCGCAAGTGACGCAGTTGCACCGCACGCAGGGCAGCAATCGCGACCGCAAGCCCGGCAAGCACAAGCATGGGCACCAGCGTGCCCGCGTACGGTTCGATGCTCGTGAGGATGAAGGGCAGACCAAAGCCTACGTAGGTGACAACGTAGTAGATACCGCCAACGAGACCACGCTTGGCCGGGGGAGCAAGCTGCTCGATATCCATGAGCCCGTTGCGCAGGCACAAGCCATAGCCGATGCCCAAGAGGATGCCGCAGACAAACACGAATGCGGGCGCGGCAGGGTTGCCTGCGAATGCCGCGACGGCAAAGCCAAGCGCGGCAAAGAGCGCGCCGAGGATTCCCGACTTCGGGCCCGCGTTGATCCGGCGGGCAATCGCCTGCGTCAAAGCGCCCGTGCCGAGGGTCACAAAGGCCATGACACCGATTGCCAAGGGCCCGGCGAACCGGTCGTCTAGGCGCCCCACGAGTGTCACGATCGACGTTGCGGCGCACGCGAAGACCCACAGCGCCATCGGCAGGGCGCGGGTGAGCACGGGCACGATTAAAACTGCCGTGGTTGCGGCATCCGTTGCTGGTTTTGTGTCAGTTACATGGGCAGCGCTCACGGGGGTGGGGAGACGCAGGACGAAGGCAACCGCGACAAGCGAGAGGGTGAGCGTGAGGATGACGGGAATCGTGGCTTGCAGTGTCGGCGCAACCATCACCGCAATCGCACCGGCGACAAGCGGGCCAATGCCGAACCCGAGTGTCAGCGCCGTTCCTGCCGCGACACCACCGCCCTGCGGCCGAACTCGTCCCGCCCATGCGGTGCCTGCACTCATGACGAGCCCAACGCCGATGCCCACGACAAAGCGAGAAATATCGGTTGGAATCGGCGACTGGAACGCGAGGATGCCCACATTCCCGACCGCCGCGACAAGCGTTCCCGCGATCGTGAGCTTGCGCGGCGAAAAACGATCGGCAAGCGCGCCGCCGCTCAAGAGGCTTGGCAGAAGCCCGAGCGCATAGATACCGAAGGCGGCCTCGAGGCTCCCCGTGGGGTAGTTACCGCTCGCGCGCAAAACAGGGATGAGTGCCGTGAAGTAGTTCGAAGCCCATCCAGCTGCGAAGAGAATCAGAAGGATTCGGGGGAGGGCGCTCGTCGCGGTCGCGCTGGTTCGCTGCACACCATCTATCCTGGCAGCGCTCAGCGCGCGAGGGCGTCGAGCGCGGATGCCGAGGGAACGAAGAACGTCGTGCCGGTTGTCGCAGTCGAGAAATCGAGGATGCGGTCGTGCAGTCCCGGCGGGTCACCGATAAACATGCGCTCGAGCATCCGCTCGAGAACCCAGTAATAACGGCTATAACCGATGAAATAGGTGCCAAAAACGCCAGACGCGGGTGAGCCGAACGGCATGTTGTCACGCAGGATGTCGAACTCTTGCCCGCCCTCTTCGATCGTGGCGAGGGTCTTGTGCGCTTTCTGTGTGCCGTCGGGAGCGTCGTCGAGCTCGACGTTGTCGAACTTGCGACGCCCGATGATGGCCTCTTGTTGCTCACCCGTGAGCGCATTCCACGCCGTCAGATCGTGGTGGTAGTTCTGCACTGTCACGTATGCGCCGCCCGCGCCGTGCGGGTCTTCATCGCCGACAAGGGTTGCCTGGGGGAGCTGCGGTCCGACGGGATTTGCTGTGCCGTCAACGAAACCGAGCAGATCACGTTCATCGAAGTACCGGAAACCTGAAACCTCGTCTTCGATCGTGACGGCGTCGCCCAGCTGCTCAAGGAGGAGTCGCTCGAACTCGAAGCAGAGATCGTGCCGGTCAGCACGAATGTGAAAGAGCAGATCACCGGGCGTTGAGACAGCCGTGTGCTTTTCGCCCTTGATCTCTCGGAAGGTCTGCAGCTCGCGTGGTTTCGGCCTCTGCATGATGGCATCCCACGCGCGTGCCCCAACGCCAACCGTGCAACACAGTGCGCTGTCGAGGTCGCGGAAGGCCACGGTTTTGATGAGCCCCGAAAAACCGCCCAATACATCGCGTATCGTGTCGGCGGCGCCATCTGCTGCTGAAACAGAAACGACGAGGAAGATCGCATTCGAGGTGAGCGTCGAATCGATCGCCTGCGGCACATTGGCGATGGGGGATTGCTGCGCCGCTTCTGCGTTGTGTGCGGGGGCATAGGGTGCGTCGCTCATGCGCCCAGGGTATTCGACGCCCCGCTCGCTGGCTACACTCGGCGTATGACGAACTACAGCGTTACACAGGTCGGATCGCTCGCCGATTGGTCAAAGCTCGCCGGTGTTGCCCCCGGCAAGTCGTTTGTCGAGGGGGAACTCGGCAATGAGTTTGTGGGTCTCTCGGTCAACTCAACGCCGCCCGGTGGGCAGTCGCCCTTCTGACACTCGCACTCGCAGATTGAGGAGATTCACGTGTTCCTTGAAGGCGAGGGGGAGATGGCGCTCGATGATGAGGTTGTCGAGGTAGGTTCCGGGTCGATTGTGCGCGTAGGGCCTGGCGTCATGCGAGCCTTGCGTTGTTTGCCTGACAGCTCGAGGCCGCTCAAGTGGCTGTGTATCCGAGGTGGCGGGGCCCCACTTGCTGAGATCGGCAACGACGGCGACCTCGATACTGAGCGCCCCTTCCCCTGGGGTGAGTAGGTCTCGGCGGGCCGTCAACAGGCTCGACCAGAGAATGTCGCCCCAAATCGGCCTGAAATCGCCTGTTTCTGTTGATCGACCCTGTTCGCGGCACACGCTCGGCTGTTAGGCTTGCCGAGTTGAGAGGTTGCGCCAAGAGACGGCGCAACCTCTATCCCCGACGAACGGAGAAACCGGTGGCCGGTATCGACACCAACGCGTAACCCGCGCTGTTCGTCGACGCTCCCGTTTCGGTTTGAGCATCACGCAGCGACTCTCGCGCTGATCTGTTGATGCTCGTCACCTGAGTGACACGTCATTCCCGCATTTGTTTGCTGCCGGAGATCAGCGCACCCGTGCACTGATTTCTGGAGGACATATGACTGCTTTGACCTTTGACCGTGTTTCGTTTGTGTGGCCCGATGGTTCGGCAGCCCTGAACGATGTCTCCGGCGTGATCGGCGCCGGTCGAACGGGGCTCATCGGCCGCAACGGCTCGGGAAAGACCACCCTTCTGCGGCTTGCAGCCGGGGAGCTCACACCGACGAGCGGGGTCGTGCGAGCGGATGGCGCCGTTGCGTGCCTGCCGCAAAAACTGACGCTCGACGTTGACGCGCGCGTCTCGGACCTGCTCGGTACACAGCCCGCGCTCGATGCCGTCCGCGCGATTGCCGCAGGGGACGTTGACCCCGTGCGATTCGACGAGGTCGGCGACGACTGGGATATCGAGGCGCGCGCTCAGGCTGTGCTCGCCGAGGCGGGCTTCCCGCCACAGATGCTCGACCGTCGTGTCGGCGAGCTTTCGGGTGGTGAGGCGATGCTTGTTGCGCTCGCGGGTATCCGCTTGCAGGGCGCCGCCATCACACTGCTTGATGAGCCGACCAACAACCTCGATCGTGATGCTCGCGGGCGCGTGTATGACCTCGTGCGGTCGTGGCGCGGTGCGCTGCTCGTTGTCTCGCACGATGTCGAACTCCTGAACCTCATGGAAACGACGGCCGAGTTGTACAGCAACGAGCTGACGGTCTTTGGTGGGCCGTACTCTGCGTGGCAGGAATGGCGGGAGAGCGAACAGGCCGCTGCGATGCAAGCCGAGGTTGAGGCGAAGAAGGTACTCGCGAAAGAGAAACGTCAGCGCATTGAGGCTGAGACGAAGCTTGCGCGGCGAGCCCGCACCGCGAAAGAAGCCTCCAAGAAAGGCATCCCGAAAATCGCGCAGAACTCCCTGGCGAACAAGGCCGAAGGTTCGGCGGGCAAACTCCGCGGTGAAAAGCTCGCCGATGAGGCAGCCGCTCGGGCCGCAGCGGATGCCGCGGGGCGACGCGTGCGCAATGACGACAACCTCCACATTGAACTCCCAGACCCGCAGGTGCCGGCCTCGCGCCGCATCGCTGAGCTTGGCGATGACGAACGGAGCTGGGTCGTGCAAGGGCCAGAGCGGGTCGCGCTCGTGGGGCCGAATGGGGCGGGCAAGACGACGCTGCTTCGAGCGTTGATCGATGGTGTGGCATCCGATTCACGGCTGCTCGTTGATCGAGTGGGGTACCTCTCACAGCGCGTTGACCTCTTTGATGCTGCGTCGGCTGTTGATGTGGTCCGCGCGGTTGCGCCGACGCTTGCGGATCGTGAGATCACGAACCAACTCGCGAGGTTCCTCATTCGAGGCGATGCTGCGCACCGACCGATCGCGGCGCTCTCGGGCGGTGAACGCTTTCGCGTGGCGCTCGCGCAAGTGCTGCTCGCCGACCCCGCGCCGCAACTGTTAATTCTGGACGAGCCGACGAACAACCTCGATCTCGACACGATCGATCAGCTCGTCGCTGCCTTGCGGGCGTATCGGGGTGCTGTGCTTGTCGTGAGCCACGACAATGCGTTCCTGCGCCGCCTTGAACCCGAGTTGACTCTCGAGCTGCGGGACAACACGCTGACGCAGCTGTAGCCGCCGGGCCCTTCGTCTCGCTCTGCTCGCTTTGCTCGCTCAGGGACCGGCTCTGTTCGCACAAACCGAGGTCCCTGAGCGAGCCTCCGGCCGGCGTGGGCCCAGAAGGGCTCGACCTCCGTGATTGGGGGTTAGAGCACCCCGTGGTCGCGCACAGTGTCGCGCTCGGCGATGAGCTCATCGACCGAAGTCTGGATTCGGGCGCGCGACCAGTCGTCGAGTTCAATGCCCTCGACAATGCGCCATTCACCGTCGATCGCTTGCACGGGGAACGAAGAAACGAGCCCCTCGGGAATGCCGTACTCGCCCTGCGACATGATCGCCGCCGAAGTCCAGTCGGTCGTGCCGAGCGTCCAGTCGCGCACATGGTCGATCGTCGCGCTCGCTGCGGAGGCGACCGATGACGACCCCTTGACCTCGATAATCTCGGCGCCGCGCTTGGCGACGCGGGGGATGAAGGTGTCTTCTTGCCAGGCTCGTACGTCGCCTACGACGGGCGTGAGCGCATCCGTTACCGATGCGCCGTCGACCGTCGCGTGCGCGATATCGGGGAACTGGGTTGCAGAGTGGTTGCCCCAAATGACGACCCGCTGAATGCCGCCGACACCTGTGCCAAGCGTCTGTGCGAGCTGTGCGCGGGCGCGGTTTTCGTCGAGCCGCGTGAGTGCCGAGAAGCGGTTCGCGGGAACGCCCTCGGCGTGCGCAGCCGCGATGAGTGCGTTGGTGTTGGCGGGGTTACCCACGACCGTGACGCGAATATCGGATGCCGCGTTCTTCGCAATCGCCTTGCCCTGCGGGCCGAAAATGCCCGCGTTCGCGAGCAGCAGGTCGCCGCGTTCCATGCCGGGGCCGCGCGGTCGTGCGCCGACGAGTAGGGCGTGGTTGCAACCGTTGAAGGCGACAGCAGGGTTCGTCGTTACTTCGATGTCGCCGAGGAGCGGGAAGGCGCCATCCTGCAGCTCGAGAGCGGCGCCCTCGGCGCTCTGCACACCCTGCGGAATCTCCAGGAGACGGAGGTTGATTTGCTCGTCGGGCCCCAGCATGTCGCCCGCTGCAATACGAAACAGCAGTGCGTAGCCGATCTGCCCGCCGGCCCCAGTGATCGTGACTGTCGTCGCCATGCTCCGAGCCTAGCCGTGCGCACCGCATCCGTTCACTGCTGAGGCCGTGCAAAGTCACAGCTATTGCGCATCACCGCGCTTCTCAAGAGGAAACCGCGCTCGTCGACGCGGCGCAGCAGCTATTCGGGGTCGATTTCGACGTAGCGCTTGCCGTCGAGGAAGGCTTTGCGCCACGGCTGGATCTCGATGCGCTCGAAGAGATCAGCCTTGGCAAAGGGGTCGTTCGCGACGTACTGCTCGGCCTCTTCGCGCGTCGCAACATTCACGAGGTACAGGCTGCCCGTCGCCTGGCCGGTCTCTTCGTCGAGCTTCGCGCCGCACGCCGCGAGCAGCTCCTTGGTGTCGTCGAGGTAGCGCAGGTGCTCCATGCGCACGGCGAGACGCTGCGCGCCAACGCCGGGCTTGTCGAAAGTCTGAATGAGGTACATGCGACCCAGCGTAGTGCCCAGCGAGTGATCAAGAACGGTTGCTAGGCTCGTGTTTATTCGCACCGTCGGGACGACCCGAGCCGGAATGTCATACGCGAGGACGACCTTGCAGAAGTGGCATCCGATGTTTTCATACGGTTCGTCTCGTCACACCGTTCTCACGGCACCAGCCATGCTCAGGCTCGTAGTCGGTTGGGGTGCGTACGCGGTACTCGCCGCCTTCAGCAGCTCCCTCACGCAGCAGCCTCCCGCGGTCACGAATACCGCGCTCGCGGCGATCATCGCGATCATCATTTTTTGCGCCTTTGGTGTTGTGCACGAGGCAGAGCATCTCGCGCGCAAACTTGGTGACCCATACGGCACGCTCGTGCTGACCCTCGCGATTGTCTTGATTGAGGTCGTTCTCATTTCGGCGGTCATGCTGGGCCCGGGAGAGCACGACACGATTGCGCGCGACTCTGTCATGGGGGCGACCATGATCGTGCTTGGCCTCGTGACTGGGCTCGCGCTCGTTGCCGCGGGCCTCGCGAAACGGCGCCTGCGCGTCAACCGCGCGGGCATGCGCAGCTACTTCGCGATGCTCGTCATTCTGCTCTCGGCCGCCTTCGTGCTGCCCGCGCTCATCGGGATCGATGGTGCGTTCACGACCGCGCAGGCGATTCCCGTTGTCATCGCGACGGTCGTCCTCTACGCCGGGTTTTTATATCGCCAAACGGGCGCGCGAGCGCGCGACTTTCAAGAACCGCAGCAACCAAAAACGGATGCCTCGGGCGAACACCCCGCACTCCGGCAGACCCTTCAAGCCCACCGCGGCGAACTCGCCGCGCGCATCGCCCTGCTCATCGCAACGGTCTTGCCCATCGTCTTGCTCTCGCACGACATGGCCACCCTCCTCGATGAGACACTCGAACACTGGGGTGCCCCGCTTGCGCTCTCGGGCGTACTCATCGCGCTCATCGTGTTTCTACCCGAGGGAATCACAACGGTGCGCGCAGCACGGCAGGGCGAGGGGCAGCGCGTGAGTAACCTCGCCCACGGCGCGCTCGTCTCTTGCGTTGGGCTCACGCTGCCGGTGGTCCTCGTCATCGGGATGCTCACGAAGCAAACTGTGACGCTGGCGGAATCGCCCCTCGGCCTTGCGATTCTGGTCGCGAGCTTGACGCTGACAGCAGTGACGTTCCTTGGCCAGAGGCTTTCGCCTCTGCACGGCGTCGCCCACCTCGCGGTCTTTGCCGCCTACCTTGCGACGCTTTTCGTGACGCCTGAGTTAGAGCGTGTTGGTGTCGATCACGAAGCGGTAGCGCACGTCAGCATCCATGACCCGCTGCCAAGCCGCGTTGATCTCATCAGCATCGGCTGTGATGAGCTCCGTTTCCGGGTGGATCCCGTGTTCGGCACAGAACTCGAGCATCTCTTGAATCTCGGCGATGCCACCCGTCGTTGAACCGGCAAGCGACTTACGCGAGCCGATGAGCGCGAAGGCTGGCACCGAGTACGGCTCGGGCGGTGCGCCTACAAGCACGAGCGTGCCATCAACATCGAGCAGCCGCAGGTAATCCGTGATTTTGACCTGCGCTGAAACGGTGTTGATGATGAGATCAAAAGTGCCCCAGGCGGCGCGCATGGCAGCGGCATCCGTTGTGTCGAGGTAATGCTGAGCGCCGAAAGCGAGCGCGTCGTCGCGTTTGGCCGTGCCGCGCGAGAGCGCCGTGACCTCGGCGCCCATGGCCGCAGCGAGTTTGACACCCATGTGGCCGAGCCCGCCGAGGCCGACAATGCCGACGCGCATACCGGGGCCCGCGTTCCAGTGCCGCAACGGCGAGTACAAGGTGATTCCCGCGCACAAGAGGGGAGCGGTCTTCGCCGCGT
The DNA here is from genome assembly GCA_964400205.1 of uncultured Microbacterium sp. Taxonomy (GTDB): domain Bacteria; phylum Actinomycetota; class Actinomycetes; order Actinomycetales; family Microbacteriaceae; genus Microbacterium. Next base: position 33,411 of record CAYNTU010000014.1, on the reverse strand, counting down.
CGAGACCCTCTGGGATGCGCAGCACAAAATCTTCGTTGGTTACGATCATCTCGCTGTAGCCGCCCTGCGTGATCGTGCCATCGGCATCGACGCTGTCGTACGTTTGCGTGTTGCCGTTCAAGCAGTACTGGTCGTGGCCGAGCTGGCACTGGGCACACTCACGGCACGAGTTCGACTGGCATCCGACGCCGACGAGATCGCCCACCTGGTGCTTCGTGACGGCTGAACCGACCTCGGCAACACGACCAACGATTTCGTGCCCAACAACCTGCGGGTAGGCAATAGCACCCCACTCGCCACGGGCGGTGTGGATGTCGCTGTGGCAGATGCCCGCGTAGTCAATATCGATCAAAACGTCGTTCGGGCCGACGTCACGACGTTCGATCTCGAGGGCAACAAGTGGGTCGCTCGCGTTGACAGCGCCGACTGCTTTGACGGTGCGCATTTCTGGCTCCTTCGTGGGTGAATCGTGGGAGTGCTTCCAGTCAACACCACGTGAGAACTCGGCCGCCGCAAAAGCGTGTCTATTTTGTGACCGGGCAATGTTGAGTGGCCCGTAAACCGGGGAGTAGTGTGACTGGAAACGGTTCCGGTATTGATGCCACGATGCACTGTCGTGCGACCCGGGACATGGAAGCTCGAAGAGGAGAGATCATGCAACGTTCCACACGTGAACGCTTGGCAATTGCAGTTGCCGGAATCGGAATCGGCGCAATCGCGCTGACCGGTTGTGGTGCACCCGGTGGCGGCGCGCCCGATGCAACCCCTGACGCAGGCAGCTCGGAAGCTCCCAGCGGCGACAAGCAGACGGTAACGGTCTACGGCACGATTGTTGACTCGGAGGCAGAACTGCTCCAGGAGTCGTGGGCAGCATGGGCTGAAGAGAACAACATCGACATCCAGTACGAAGGTACGCAGGAGTTCGAGTCGCAGGTCGGTACCCGCGTTCAGGGTGGTAACCCGCCTGACATCGCAATCTTCCCGCAGCCGGGTCTGCTCTCGACCTTCGGCGAGCGCGGCTACCTCAAGCCCGCACCGGAAGCTGTCAAGGCCAACGCCGAAGAGTACTTCGGCGAAGACTGGATGAACTACGGCACGGTTGACGGCACCTTCTACGGCGCACCGCTCATGGCAAGCGTCAAGGGCTGGATCTGGTACCAGCCGAGCGTTTTCGAGGCAAATGGCATCGAAGTTCCCAAGACGTGGGACGACATGGTTGCAGCCACGAAGACCCTGCAGGAAAAGACCGGCAAGCCGGCTTGGTGTGCAGGTTTCGAGTCGGGTGACGCTACGGGTTGGCCGGGCACCGACTGGATCGAAGACGTTGTGCTTCGCGAACACGGCCCCGAGGTCTACGACCAGTGGGTCGCTGGCGAGGTTAAGTTCGAGGACGAGCGTATCCAGGGCGCATTCAACACGCTCGGCGAGCTGCTGCTCGACCCGGCAAACGTCAACGCTGGTTTCGGTGACGTCAAGTCGATCAACTCGACCGCATTCGGCGACGTTGCAGCCAAGGTTGCCAGCGGCGAGTGCGCACTGACCCACCAGGCTTCGTTCCTCTCGGGCTTCTTCCCCGAGGGCACGAACATCGCTCCCGACGGTGACGTCTGGGCATTCCTGACCCCGGATGGCCCCGCCGGTACCGGCATGGTTACGGGTGGTGGCGAGATCGTTGGCGCCTTCACCGACACCGAGGCAACCCAGAAGGTTCTCGAGTATCTCTCGAGCCCCGAATGGGCAAACTCGCGTGTTGCACTCGGTGGCGTGATTTCGGCAAACAAGGGTCTTGACGCAAGCGTTGCCACCAACCCGCTGCTGCAGGAAGCAATCAAGATCCTGCAGGACCCGGGCACGACGTTCCGCTTCGACGCATCTGACCTCATGCCGGGTGCAGTTGGTGCTGGTTCGTTCTGGAAGGGCATCGTCGAGTGGGTCAACGGCACGGATGTCGCCACGGTGACGAAGCAGATCGATAGCGCGTGGCCGTCGGAGTAATGTGACCGCCTACTTCCAATGGCTCGGCAGCCTGCACCCTTTGGTGCAGGCTGCCGTTGTCGTCGCCACATTCGTGGCCGTCGTAGCGCTGATTCTCTTCTTCATTGACATCGCGCCACGTCCGGGAAAGATGTACACCGTCGCCCGTCTGGCGATGTGTGTCTTGATTCCCGTTGTTACCCTCTACCTCTTCAACTCCTGGTACTGGGCACTCGGTACCGCAGCCGTTGTTGGTGCGCTGTGCTTCATCCTCGATTTCAAATCGCGCGAGGGCACGGGGTACCTCATTCAGCTCATCGGGTTCCTCACACCAGCGCTCTTGCTGCTGTTCGTCGGCCTCGTTTTGCCGACGATTCAGACGTTCATCGCCTCGTTCCAGAACTCGGCCGGCACGAGCTTCGTGGGTCTGTCGAACTACGAGTGGATTCTGTCGCGGCCTGACGGGCTGCGCGTCATCCTCAACACCCTCATCTGGGTGCTCATCGTGCCGACAGTTTCGACCATCATCGGGCTCGCGTACGCCGTGTTCATCGACAACACGCGCGGCGAGAAGTTCTACAAGATTCTCGTGTTCATGCCGATGGCGATCAGCTTCGTCGGCGCCAGTATCATCTGGCGTTTCGTCTACACGTACCGCGGTGCTGAGTACGAACAGATCGGTTTGCTCAACGCGATCATCACCTCCTTTGGTGGCCAGCCGCAACAGTTCCTGCAGAACGAACCGTGGAACACGCTGTTCCTCATCATCGTGCTCATCTGGATCCAGACCGGTTTTGCCATGGTTGTGCTTTCGGCATCCATCAAGGGTGTTCCTGCTGAACTCCACGAGGCTGCCGAACTCGACGGTGCAAACCCCTGGGAGCGATTCAGGAACGTCACGGTTCCTTCCATCAAGCCAGCGCTCATCGTTGTGCTGACGACCATTTCAATCGCATCGCTCAAAGTCTTCGACATTGTGCGCACGATGACCGGTGGAAACTTCGGTACCTCCGTGCTCGCGAACGAGATGTACACGCAGTTCACGAAGTTTGAGCAGGGGCGAAGCGCAGCCTTCGCCGTCATCCTGTTCTTCCTCGTTCTGCCGATCGTGATCTACAACGCGCGCCAGATCAAGAAGGAGCGTGAGATCCGATGACAAGCGTAGAAACGGATGCCACGCGCACCGTTGTCACAGGCCAGCGAGTGACCAAGAAGGACTCGGCTGCTGGTCGCGTTCATAAGAAGTTGTCTCGCCCCTGGGCGACGGCAATGTCGATCGTCATCGCGGTCATTTGGACGATCCCGACCGCGGGGCTGTTCATTTCGTCCTGGCGACCGGCTGATCAGATCAGCGAGACCGGGTGGTGGAAGTTCTTCACGAACCCGCAGGTCACGACGAACAACTACACCGAGGCGCTGCAGTCGGGGACGACGCAGATCACAATGGCGCAGTCATTCGTCAACTCCTTCGCGATCACGATTCCCGCGACGATCGTTCCGCTCTTGATTGCTGCGCTTGCCGCGTACGCATTCGCGTGGATCGACTTCAAAGGCCGCAACGCGCTGTTTATCTTTGTGTTTGCGCTGCAGATCGTGCCGCTGCAGATGGCACTCGTGCCGCTGCTGAGCACGTTCTCGAAGGGCATGAACATCTTCGGGATTCAGGCGACTGAGCCGCTCGGTGTTTCGGGTGGATACGCACAGGTGTGGATTGCGCACACGATGTTCGCGCTTCCGCTCGCGATCTACCTGTTGCACAACTTCATGTCGCAGATTCCGGCCGATGTTATCGAGGCGGCTCGCGTTGATGGTGCGTCGCGTGCTTCGATCTTCTTCCGGATCGTGCTTCCGCTGACAACACCGGCGATCGCTTCGGTGGGTATCTTCCAGTTCCTCTGGGTCTGGAACGATCTCCTCGTCGCCTTGATCTTCGCAGACGGTAAGGCGGCTCCCATCACGAAGGTGCTCGCTGAAATGTCGGGTACGCGCGGTGAGTCGTGGCACTTGCTCACAGCCGGTGCGTTTATCTCGATCATCGTTCCACTCATCGTCTTCTTCGCTCTGCAGCGCTACTTCGTACGTGGCCTGCTGGCGGGTTCGACGAAGGGATAGTTCGCATCGACGAGTTGTGGCTCTGGGCGAATCGCCCGGAGCCACAACTCGTTAAGCGGATGCGCTGCGCAACCCGCGTGCCGAGACGATGAAGTTGGCCAGCACAATGAGTGCGATACCGAGCCATTCGTTGAGGCTCAACTTCTGGTGCAGCATGATCCAGCCTGCGAGTGCCGCGAAGACAGGGTGAATGCTCATGAACGTGCCGAACATTGAAGCGGGCACGCGACGAAGAGCCATGAGATCGAGAACGTTGGGCATGATCGAGGCGAGGATGCCGCACGCGATCGCGAGCGTCAGCGCCCACAGCGTGGGCGGGTGATGCACAAACCAGGCAATCGCAACAGGCAGCCACACAAGACTTCCCAGCCCGAACGCGAGTGCGGGGCCTTCATTGCCCGCGAACCGTTGGCCGAGGCTGCGATTGAGCAGGATGTACACGGCCCATGCTGCCGCCGCAATAAGTGCCAATGCGATCCCGAGTATGTCGGTTGTTGGCCCCGGATTTGTCAGGACCACGACGCCGATGCCCGCGAGGATGGCGCACGCGATATCGATCCGACGGCGAGAGCTGAAAATCGCGACGGCAAGTGGCCCAAGAAACTCGAGCGTCACAGCCATGCCCAGCCCGATCCGCGCCTGTGCGGCATACAGCGTGAGGTTCATGATGCTGAGCGTTGCTGCAAGACCAGCTGCACGAGCCCATTGACCGCGCGTGATCGTGCGCAGCTTCGGCCGAACTGTTGAAAGCAGAATCGTCGCGGCCGTGAGTTGCCGAACAGCAACGACACCAACGACACCAATCATGGGGAATGCCATGGCGCCGAGCGCGGCACCGATCTGGCTCGAGGCTGCGCCGCCGGCCATGAGACCAATACCAACAGCGCGGTCGCGTGGTGATGCCGTCTCGGCAGAAAGCCGCACCTCAGGGGTCGGCGCGATCACCGGAATCTGACCGGTTGGCACAAGGTTGCTCACCGCTCAATTCTGCGGCATCCGAAACCCCGTGGCGCGCGTGCAGAGAGGCGGATTCCTCACGGTGCGCGACACGCGCAGAGAAATGGCTCGTGAGTATCGACGCGGCGCCCCCGGGCGCGCATACTGATCCAATGCAGCAGAAGCGAGTTGGCGTCAAATGGTTGGTGCTGTTCACGATTGCGTGGTTGCTCATCTGGACAGCGCAACTCACGCCCCTGCAACTGCACTTGCCCCTGCAGTTTGATACTTCGGGCGATGGCGATGATTGGGTGTGCGGCGTCGTCATCGGCGCACTCTTGACCCTACTCGCCCGTGAACGGGGAGCGGTCGCATCATGACAATCACGCAAGCAGTTCTCGGCTTTGCCACCGTCGCGGCGCTCTTGACGATCATCCCTGGCATCGACACAACCCTTGTCCTCCGAACGACACTCCTACGCGGCCGCGCGCACGGGCTCGCCGCAATGTTCGGCATCGTCACAGGGTGCCTTGTATGGGGCGTCGCGGCGGCTGTCGGGGCGGCGGCGCTGCTCGCCGCATCCGAACTCGCCTTCAAACTGCTGACGATCGCGGGTGCGCTCTACATGATCTACCTCGGCGCCTCAATGTTCATCAAGAGTTTCAGGAAACATGAAACGGATGCCACCGAGATCACGGTCGGCCCCAGCAACGCCCCGTTATGGCGCAGTTTCGCGATCGGCTTTGGCACAAATCTGCTGAACCCCAAGATCGGTGTGTTCTACATCGCGACGATTCCGCTCTTCATCCCCGCGGGTGTCTCACCGCTGCTCATGGGGTTGCTGCTCGCTGGCGTGCACGCGCTGCTCGGCATTGTCTGGCTCGGCGCAATCATCTTCGGTGCATCCGCTGCTCGGCGCTGGATCGCGAACGATCGTGCCCTCCGCATCATCGATCGCATCGCCGGTACCGTGCTCGTCGCTTTCGGCGCCAAGCTCGCCTGGGATGCGCGGTGGTGATGCGTCAGGATAGGGGCATGGGAACGCTTCGAGTCGCAGTCGCGCAAACCGCGCCGGGGGATGACCTCGCGCAGAATCGGGCGATTACGAGCGAGGCGATCGCGGATGCCGCGGCGAGAGGCGCGCAACTCGTCGTCTTGCCCGAGTACTCCAACTACTACGCGACCCCCTTCGGGCCGACGCTGCTGGAAAACTCGGAACCACTCGATGGCCCCTTCGTCACCGCCCTGCAGGAGGCCGCAGCTCAGCACGCAGTGACCGCCATCGCGGGCATGCTCGAAACCGGCGCAGAGCGAGTCAGCAACACGCTCGTTGCCGTCAACGCGAACGGCATCATCACGACCTCCCGCAAACAGCACCTCTACGACGCGTTTGGGCAGAAGGAATCCGAGTGGGTTGCGCACGGCCCAGTCGGCCAAGCGAGCACCTTTGAGCTCGGCGGCTTCACGCTGGGGCTCATGACCTGTTACGACCTGCGGTTCCCCGAGGTTGCTCGCACGCTCGTCGATGCGGGGGCAGACGTCATTGTTGTGCCCGCGCAGTGGGTGCCGGGGCCAAACAAGCAACTGCACTGGGAAACCCTGTTGCGGGCACGGGCGATCGAGAACATCAGCTACGTTCTCGCAGCCGACCACGCCGAACCGAACGGTATTGGCCTCTCGCAGATTATTGGGCCCACGGGCGAGACCCTCGGGGCGGCTGGAACAACCCAGGGGCTCGTTCTAGCGACGCTCGATTCCGAGGCGGTGCAGCGGGGTCGCGAGGTCAACCCCGCGCTTGGTCTCAGGAGATACCGAGTTGTGCCGCGCGAAGGCGACGCATCGCCTCATCAATAGCCTCTGGCGTTTTGCAGGCAGCGAAGCGGATGAGCGGGGCATAGTTCGGCTTGGCAGCATCCGAAACGAATGCGTCGACGGGGATCGCGACAACACCAGCGCGATGAGCGAGGTCGAGGCAGAACTCGCGTCCGTCGGTGCAGCCGAGGGCCGAAGCATCCGCCACGGTGAAGTACCCGGCCGCGGGCGGGAAAATCGTGAAGCCGACCTCGCTCAACCCCTCGGCGAGCGTCGCCTGCCGGGCCGCGAGTGACGATCGGACACCAGCGAAGAACGCGTCGGGCAGTGCGAGCCCGACCGCCACGGCGGGTTGGAGCGCCGAGGCATTCGTGTAGGTCAAGAACTGCTTGATGCCGACGACCCCGTCGATGAGGTGCGCCGGCCCTGTTGCCCACCCGACTTTCCACCCCGTGCACGAGAACGTCTTTCCCGCTGACGAGAGCGTGATGGTGCGCTCGCTTGCGCCGGGGGTCGAAGCAAAGGGCACATGCGTTCCATAAAAGACGAGGTGCTCGTAAACCTCATCCGAGAGGATGAGCGCGTTGTGCAGTGCCGCGAGCCGAACAATTTCGGCCCGAGATTCAGGTGACAGTTGGGAACCCGTGGGGTTGTGCGGGTCGTTGACGACGATCATCCGCGTCTTGTCATTGACGACCGAAGCAAGCACGTCAAGATCCGGCTGGAACGCGGGCGCCACGAGCGGAACCGTGCGAAGGCGTGCATTTGCGAGCGCAACAGAGGCAATGTACGAGTCGTAGTACGGCTCAAAAAGCACAATCTCGTCGTCGGATGATTCAACAAAGGCCAAAATCGCAGCCGCAATGCCCTCCGTTGCCCCAGCCGTGACGACGATTTCGCGTGCGGGATCAAGCTGCCGGCCGAAGAACCGCGTGTTGTGCGCAGCGATGGCCTCCCGGAGCTCGGGTGTGCCGCGCCCCGGCGCGTACTGATTCTTCCCCTCACGAAGCGCGCGCTGCGCTGCCTCGATCATCTCGGCGGGCGGGTTGTCGTCGGGCGCGCCCTGGCCCAGATTGACCGCACCAAGACGCGCGGCGAGCTGGCTCATCTCGGCAAAAATCGTCTCAGAGACAACGCCGTCGTTCTCAAGCCCGGCCCCGCGTACAACGCGGCGCCAGGCCGGTTCGTTGGGTGATGCAGAAGTCACGCGCTCAGGCTATCCCAGGCGCATCCGCTGGACTCGGCGCATTCAGCGAAAACTCGCGTCGTGCGCATACCGTTGTGATAGCAAATGCATAGCCTGACCGGTCACGCTGGTGAGGTCGAGAGGAATTGAATGTCTGGCTACAACGACAACTCTGCTGGGGTCCCACCGCTGCCGCCGCCAACGGGGTACCCGCAAACCGGTATCCCGGCGCCTGGCGCGCCCGCGATCCCCGGAAGCGACGCCGACCACTCGGCCACGGCCGTTTTGCCTCCCGAGCTTGGTGCAGCCCCCCTTGCAGGCGCAGCAACGCCTACCGAGCAGGTGGCTGCCGCACAGTGGGCTCCAACACCTGAAAAGAAAAAGAGCAAGACGGGCAAGATCGTCGGCACGGGTGTTGCTGTCGCCCTCATTGCGGCCGCTGCCGGTATCGGTGGTGGGTACTACGGCGCCTCAATCGCGCCGCAGCACACCCAGACCGCGCCAGCGCCAGCACCCGCGCCACCCGCCGCATCGGGAGATCTGACGGGCGACCCGCAGAATGCCAATGCAACAACGCAGACGGCCCAGGTCGCGCTGCCGTCGGTCGTGACGCTCTACGTCGACGACGGGCAGCAGTACGGTGACGGCGGCTCAGGCTCGGGCGTCATCATCAGCCAAGACGGCTACATCCTCACCAACACGCACGTTGTCACGCTTGACGGTTCGGTCGCGAACTCGCGCGTCAGCGTGACGACCTACGACGGCAAGATTTACGACGCAACGATCGTGGGCCTCGACCCGCTCTACGACCTCGCGGTCATCAAGATTGACGCGACGGGGCTTGACCCCATTGATTTCGCCGATTCCAGCACGCTCGCCGTCGGGCAGGCTACCGTCGCGCTCGGTGCGCCGCTCGGTCTCGAGAACTCCGTCACGACGGGTATCGTGAGTGCACTGCACCGCAGCATCACGATTGCCTCGTCGGCTGTTCCAGAAGGCGAAGCTGCGGAAGATGCCCCCGAGGGTGGCGAACAGTTCCAGTTCGATTTCCCGCCGCTTCCTGAAACTGATCCGCAAGACGGAACGCAAGCACCGTCTACGCCAACGCAGCCGAGCGCTGCCGCAAGCCAGTCAATTTCGATCGCCGTCATCCAAACGGATGCCGCCGTCAACCCCGGAAACTCCGGTGGCGCTCTCGTCGATGCGAACGGCAACCTCATCGGCATCAACGTTGCGATCGCAACGGCGGGTGGCGAAGAGGCGGCCGGCTCGATCGGTCTCGGTTTTGCGATCCCCTCGAATGTTGCCAAGCGCATCGCCGATGAGATCATCGCGACGGGGAGTGCAACGCACGGTCTGCTTGGTGCCACGGTGCAGGATTCGGTCTACCAGGGCGCTTCGCAGCTGGGTGCCTACATCGATTCGGTCAACGCTGGTGGCGCAGCCGAGCAAGCGGGTCTCCAGCACGGCGATATCGTCATCAGCTTCAACGGCGTGCCGATCCGCAGTGCGAGTGACCTGACCGCTCAGGTGCGCGCAGCGGCGGCAAACTCGACGGCAACCCTCGAAATTGTGCGCAATGGCACGGTCGAGACAATCGACAATGTGCAGCTGGGGGCGCTGAACTAACGCCTACAGCTCGTCGGCTGGCGCGTCCTTCGGTTTCGGCGTGCGCTTGATGACCTTCCCGGTCAGCCCGCGCACGCCGTTTCCGACGGACGACCCAGCCGCAACGACAGCGTTTCCTACGAGCTTCCCGCCGCGTGCGATTCGGTGCTCAAGCGGTTTTGCATCGGGGCGCGGCTCGAGTTCGGGCGAGATCGTCTGCGGCGCGGGGCCGAACGCTTTTCGTGCGTTGTTGAGAATCCCGCGGGCCATGACGTTGTTCCCGATGCCGCCAATGGCCGCACCGATCCCGAAGGGCGCCGCTTTTCCGAGTACCGAGGCCCCACCACGGGTCGCCAGCTGACGCAAGAACATGGGTTTGAGTTTGTCAACGAGCGGCGCGACGGATGAGGTTGGCAGCGATGTTGTGATGAGGTCGCCCCAGTGCTTGTTGAGCGTCAGTTTGCCACCCGACACGGTCTTCGAGAGTTGACGCACGAGGTCGATTCCTGGGCCACCTAACATGAGGGCGAGCACGAGCGCGCGGGCGCGTTCCGGATCGTCGACGGCAATGCCGTGTACTTCGGCGACGGACTGCGCGAACAGCGCGGTCGTCTCAATGAAGCCGAAGGTCTCGACGCCCGCCAGGGCGAGGCTTGCTCCCGTTCCAATGCCGGGTATGACAGCGGCGGCGCCAACTCCAGCACCTCCCGTTGTCACGGCCGTGATGTAGCGCTTCTCAAGCCGGTGAATGAGCTGTGCTGGCGTGTCATTGGGGTGCCGAAGGCGGATGCTTCGAATGTGCGCCAGCACGAGTGGGCGCTGCACCGCGAGCACCTTGTCGACACCGCGAACAACGGTCGGGTGCACGCCCTCGACGCCGTCAATCTGTTCGCCCATGGGTCTGCTTTCTGCTCGGTGAGAAGGTGCTCGGCTCAGTGTATGCATCCGATTGTGACAATTTGCGCACGGTGAGGTACCAATTCGGCCGTTCTGGCACAAAAAGTTCGGCTGAGTTGTTAGCGTTAGACGTGTGAGCACCAAGGCACCAGACTCGAAGCGCAGTACGCCGAGCCTGACTGCCGCAGAGCGAGCGAAAATCGCAGCGCTCAAGCGGGCACAACGATCAGTGACGGGTGTTGACCCCGATCAGCTTGCTCGTGCCGAGGCCCAAGCGCGTGCCGAGGCAGCTGCCGTGAAGCGCTCCGAACGGGCCAAGAAGGCCGCGGCAACCCGCGCGGCAAAGGCACGTGCCGCTGCCGAGAAGGCGGAGCAGGCTGCTGCGGAACGCGAACGTCTTGCGCAAGAGCAGGCCGCCCAGGCCCAACGTGACGCCGAGGCGGCCGAACAAGCCCGCCTCGATGAGGAACAGCGTCAAGTGCGCGAAGCTGCCGAGCAGGTCGAACGTGAGCGCGCCGAGAAAGAGCGCGCCGCCCAAGCTCGTGCCGATCGTGAACGCGCTGAACAAGAACGGCTTGCCCAGCAGCAAGAAGCAGACGCCAAGCTTGAGGCGGCAAACAAAGCTGCCATTAAGAAATCTGCGAAAGCCAAGCTAAAGACCCCCGCGGCACCTGTCGCACCCTCGATCGAGTCGTTCGACGACGACGCACAGGCGCGTGACCGGGTTCGTCGCCAACTCGTGCGCGACGCCGTGCAGCCGGCAGCGGATGCGCCCACCGCCGTCAAGATCAGTGGTCTCGTGAAAGAGTTCTCTGACGGGCGGGGTGTGCACGGCATCGACCTTGAGATCCCGGCGGGCTGTTTCTACGGCATTGTCGGCCCCAACGGCGCCGGTAAGAGTACGGTCATCTCGATGCTCGCGGGCTTGCAGAAGCCCGATGCGGGAACGATCGAGATTGTCGGCAACGACCTTGCGAGCGACCCGCGAGCAGCTAAAGCAGCCATGGGCATTCTGCCCGACCGGCTTCGCACCTTCGATCGCCTGACGGGTCGTCAGCTCATGCGGTACGTCGGGCAACTCCGTGGCTTAAGCGCATCCGATATTGATAGCCGCACGCGCGAGCTTGCTCGTGCTTTCGACCTCGAATCAGCGCTCGGTCGCGTCATCGCCGACTACTCGTCGGGTATGACGAAGAAGCTTCTGCTCGCGGCGTCGCTCCTGCACGCGCCCAAGGTGCTCGTGCTCGACGAACCGTTTGAAGCTGTTGACCCTGCCTCAGCCGAAGTCATTCTGGCGATCTTGCGTGCCTACGTGCAGGCCGGCGGAACGGTTGTGCTCTCGACGCACGGCATGGATCTCATCGAGCGCGTCTGCGCCAAGGTCGCCGTGATCAACCAGGGGCATGTGTTGGCCGAAGGCGATGTCGATGAACTTCGCGGCGATCAGAGCCTTGAGTCGAAGTTCGTTGAACTCATCGACTACTCAGGTGATGGTGAGGGGCTCGAGTGGCTCTACGCATCCTCCAACTGAGATCAGCACTCGCGGCCGCATCTTTTCAGAGTCGCTCGTATGGCACGGCCCGGCGCATTGTTGGCATCGTCATCGCTGTCATCATCACGGCACTGCTGTGCTGGGGCGTCCTCGATCTTGCGGACGCGCAGGTTGTGACGGCCGAGGCAGTGCTTGTGCTTGCGACGGCCGGGTTCTGCGCCCTCGTGCTTGTCATTCCACTTCTGATCGGTGCAGAAGACCCCATTGACCCGCGCAAGTTCGCCTCGCTCGGCGTTGACACGACGGGGATTGCGGGGCCGCTCCTGCTCGCCGGTCTCGTTGGCCTCGCCTCGGCCTGCGCAGCTGCGGTTGCCGCGTGTTTCGGCTATGTCGTGCATGCGCACGGGGCATCCGTCTGGCTCTCGATTCTTGCGGGGCTTGGGCTGTACCTGACGCTCTACCTCTTTCAGACGGTCGGTGTCGCGGGAGCTTCGGCATACCAAGACACGAAACAGCCGCGAGAGACCCTGCTGCTCATTGGTCTTGTCGTGCTTATGGTGGCGGCGCCCGTCGTTGTCTTTGGGCTTTCCCAACTCGCCTCGGGCGAGCTGCCCGCCGTCTACAGCACGGTCGCGCGGATTTCCGAGTTCACGCCCTTGGGTGCGGCAGCGGGGTGGGGATTCCTGGCTGCGGAGGGAAACTCGCTCGCGTGGCTCATCGGGTCCATTGCGCTGCTGACAATCGGCTTGCTCGTCGCGATCTGGTTCGGCCTTGTGCACCGGGCACTCGGAGGGCCGCCGCGCCAAGCAGCCGTTCGCGACCGGAGTCTTGGATGGTTCGCCGTCATGCCCTCGACGGCCTTTGGTGGTGTGGCCGCGCGCAGTCTCGTGTACTGGAGCCGCGACCGCCGCTACCTTGCGAATCTTCTCGCGGTTCCTGTCGCGGCGATCCTGTGTGCTATCCCGCCCGCTATCGTGCACGCGCCACGTGAGTGGACGTTCATGCTGCCGATCCTTGTGGCCGCGGCCTTCTTCGGGTGGATCCCACACAACGATGTCGCCTACGATTCCTCGGCACTTTGGACGCATGCCGTGAGCGGCATGTCTCCCGTCGCTGATCGCCTTGGTCGCCTCGTTCCCACGACGCTTGTCGCGATCCCGACGCTCGCCGTCGGAACACCAATCGCGTGCGCCCTCGCGGGGAGGCCAGATATGTTGCCAGCCCTCTCCGGCGCTGCCATCGCCCTGCTATTCGCGGGGTTCGGTATGTCGAGCATCTTTTCAGCGCTCGCGGCGTACCCCGTCCCGAAGCCTGGCTCGAGCCCTTTCCAACAGCCGCAGCGCACGAGCATGCGCGGGCCGGCGGGTCAAACGCTTGTGCTCCTCTTGACAGTACTTATCGCGCTTCCCGTCATCTGGCTCGGCGTCGACGCTGCCGAGGGCCGCTTCGGCACGTGGAACGTGCTGTGGATCGGCATTGCTGTCGGCGTTGCCGTCTTGGCGCTCGGGGTCTGGATCGGCTCGGTGCTTGTTGATCGCCGCTGGACCTCGCTGCTCATGGTGGCTGACGCCTCCTAAGAGGTTCCGCCACCAGGCAGCGTCGTCGCGAGCGACACGAGGTGGTGCAATGCCAAGGCGGAGGTGCGAAAGCGGGCTGGTGGCCCGCCGAGCGCCGACAACGACGGCAGTGTGCCACCTCGTGACGCGCAGCAGGCGTTGCCTAGTGGCGGGACCTCTAGGGCATTTCGTTTTAGACTCGGGGCATGAGCACTCCACTCGACACCCCTGCAGGCGGCGGCATGACCGTGCTTGATCGCGAGCTCGAAGAGCTGCTGAAAGACGAGCAGATCGAGCCGGGCGACCACGAGCGCTTCTCGCACTACGTGCCGAAAGACAAGATCGTCGAATCGGCTGTTACGGGCAAGCCCGTGCGTGCCCTGTGCGGTAAGAAGTGGACGCCGAGTCGGGATCCTGAGAAGTTCCCCGTGTGCCCCGAGTGCAAGAAGATCTACGAAATGATGCGCAAGTAAGGCATCAACGACGACATTGAGGGTCGCTCGCCATTGGCGAGCGACCCTCAATGCATTGCTAGCAGCGGGTGGGCGCTACTTCGCGAAGAGTGCCGTGATCGCTGGCACGGTTAGCACAGCCACGTAGTACCCCATGAACTGCACGCCGGTGTGCATGTTGAACAACTTGTTCAACAGACCACCGACGAGACCAATCGTGATCGCGACAAAGATTGCAGTGACGCCACCTTCGTAGAGGCAGATCACAGCGATCAAACCCGCGAATGCACCGATTACGGCTTCATGCGAGACATGACGCATGATCCAGGAGGCGGCACGGTGCGCTTGCGTCATCGCGAACGGGTAGGTGATCAGCACGGCAATGAGCACGGCAACGAACCCGAAAACCAAGAACTGCCAAGGCTCGAGCAGGTTGTGCAGGTTGTTCGTCGTGCCTGTCTCAGCATCGATCGTGTAAACCGGCGGTGCGTTGAACAGCGGGTTTGCCGGGCCAGCCGCCATCGGTGAGAGTGGCAAACCGATAGCAATGAGGGGAATCAAGGTCTCAGCGATGTACGTCGACTCTGTGGTGCCGTTCTTCACCGACATCATGGTCGTGAGGCGACGGTATCCGTTTTTGATTCGGCTTCCGAACAACTCACCCATCATGACCGTCATTGCCACGGGGGAGAACACGAATGTCGCGCTCGAGATGGCAGCGGCACCCGCCGTACCTGCCAACTGTGTCTTGTCGAGCACACGGAACGGGTTTGGCAGCTGCCCCTTCTTCCATGTGCGCACGTCAGCGGCGAGCTCGAACGTGCGCGGTGCGTCGCGATGCAGCATCTTTCGACCTGCAGGGCTCGATGCCAGCACAAGGTCGGCGATAAGCGGGCCGATGGCAATACCCAAGAAGAAGCTGATCGACAGCCCCTTACCGAGTGTCGAGGTTGCGAAGTTTTGCAGGCCGACGACAACGAGTACGAAAGGCAGAAGAGCGATGAGTGCGGCCCAGCGGCCCTTCGACAGCACCGCGATGAGCGCTGCGGCGGCGAGGAACAACCACGGGGCAACCGCGCTGATTTGACTCGAGAACGGTGTGATGAGCCATGCGAACAAGACAGCGAGCGGGACTGCGATCAGTGCTGCAAGCACACCACCGGAAACTGCCTTTCGCAATGCGATGTGCGGCACGCCCAGTTCGCGGAGCATTTGTGCGTCCCGAAGCAATGGAACCGCCATCGTGTCACCGGGGATACCAAGCAACGTTGTAGGAATGGCATGGGTGATGTGCTTCGCAGCGATGGCAGACATAAAGAACGCAAACACACCAGCTGGCGGCACACCCACGAGAATGACAAGCAATGTCAGTGGAGCGATCGTAGCTGTTTCGTCAGTTCCGGAGACGAGGCCGATGAGGGCGAATACGATCGTTCCCACAACGGCCATGGCAAGCGCCCAGAGGGCCGGTTCGAGGAGAGTTTCCATTAGTGGGCTCCGCTCTCTGAGACCCGCAGGTTCTTCTGATGCTGTGCACGAAGATCATCGTAGAGACCGAGCTCTTTGACCTCAGCAAGTGCTGCAGGTGGGAGTTCATCTGGATCACCCAGGGGGCCGATCTCGGCCTCAATCGCGTCCATCGCTGCCTCGCGCGAACCCGAGTTCACCTCGCCAATCTCTACGATTCGTTTCGGCTTGAAGATCTTCGCGCACACGACACCCGCGAGTACGCACGCGGCAAGACCAACCACGAGTGCATATGAACGCGCAAGAGGGTCGCCATCAGAGAGCTTGTCGAATCCCCAACCTGCGAACAGGTAGATTGGCACAGCAATCCCGACGCCGATGCCTATCGAGGCGAGTAGGTGACGACTGTTGACTGTGTCCCCCCACACCTCCAAGAGATCTTTATCTTGTGACACGTGAGTGTTTCCTCTCTTCATCGAGCCAGCGCCTTCGCTACTCGTGATGTTGTTGGTTTGTTGAGCTGTTGCGAGAGCCATTCGCTGGTTTCTTGAAGCGTCTCAGGGTCATAGCCGCTGCGAATGCCGAGGCCATCGAGCATGAACACGAGATCGTCTGTGGCAAGGTTCCCGGTCGCTGATTTGGCGAAGGGGCATCCGCCGACGCCAGCAGCAGCAGCATCGAAGATGCGGATGCCTGACTCCAGCCCGGCGTATACGTTCGCGAGTGCCATGCCGTAGGTGTCATGCATGTGGAGAGCAAGCCCCTCTTGCGGGATTCCCTCGTCCGCGAGCGTGCGGATGATGCTCTTGACTTGACCGGGCGTTGCGACACCGATCGTGTCGCCGAGTGAGAGTTGTTCGATTCCCCACGACCGCATCAGCCGTGCCAAGCGCACAACCTCGGCTGGTGCAACGGAGCCCTCCCATGGGTCGCCGAAGACCATGGACAGGTATCCGCGCACGGTGACTCCGTCTGCAATCGCCTGGGCAACGACGGTCTCAACGAGTGGTTCCATAGTTGTTCGTGATGCGCCAAGGTTTTGTTGCGAGAAGCTCTCTGTGACGCTGAGAAACACCGCGATCTCGTCAGCCCCAGCTTCGCGGGCGTTTGTGTAGCCGCGGAGGTTTGGCACAAGGACGGGGGTGCGCACCGGCAGCGACTTGACAGCTGCCAGGACGTCGGCCGAGTCCGCCATTTGGGGTACGCGATCAGGTCGAACGAAACTCCCGACCTCAATGATCTGGGCGCCCGCCTCAGCGAGCCGTTCGATCAGTTCAACTTTCGTTTCGGTGCTCAGCACTGTCGATTCAGCCTGAAGCCCATCGCGCGGGGAGACTTCCCAAATCTCGACATCGTCAGGCAGACCGCGTTGTTGGACGACCTGGGGGAGGCCCAAGTCGCGTGTTGTTGAGGTCATCGCGCGGCTCGAAGCTGTGCCAGCACCGTCTCAGCGACATCCGCTCGAACTGCGCTACGCGAAACCAGCTCTGCGGCAACAGCGTCGACTTCGTCGCCTTCGGCACCCGCTGCGACCGCGACGTTTCGCGCGTGCAGACCCATGTGCCCGCGCTGGATACCCTCTGCAGAGAGCGCGCGCACAGCGGCGATGTTCTGGATGAGCCCAACGGCCGTGATGATCTCGGCGAGTTCGCGGGCATTTGAGACCTCAGTCATCGCCACTGCGGCACGTGCCGCAGGGTGCGTTTTGGTCGCACCGCCGACGAGGCCGACAGCCATCGGGACCTCAATCGTGGCGACCAGATTTCCGTCTCGATCGCGTTCAAACCGGGTGAGGGAGCGATACTGGCCATCACGTGCGGCGTATGCGTGGGCGCCAGCCTCGACGGCACGGGTATCGTTTCCTGTTGCCAGCACGACGGCTGAGATGCCGTTCATGATGCCCTTGTTGTGTGTGGCCGCCCGGTATGGGTCATCAACGGCGAGTGCGGCACCCTCGAGCATGTTCGAGACCACATCACTGCCACCAAGTTCATCAGCGGGAATGACGATTCGAGCTCGCGTGAGTCTGGCATCCGCAAGGTTGGTGAGAATACGCAGCAATGCGCGGCCGCCGGCGATTTCGGCAAGGCGCGAAGCAACGGCCTCAGCCATGGTGTTTACCGCATTCGCGCCCATCGCATCGCCGACGTTGACAACAAGGTGTACGACGAGGTGATCGTGCGGGTCACCAGGGACAATACGCACCAGCAGGTCCCGTGCGCCCCCGCCCACCTCGACAAGTTTTGGGTCCTGTTCGTTTGCCAGGGTGATGATTTCATCGCGGGCTTCCAAGATTCGCGCGCGTGCGCCATGCGGGTCGGCGACTTCGAGCAGCTGAATCTGTGCCTGCATGATGGGTTCGGTCGAGGTCGTCGTTACACCGCCGGTAGCCCGTGCCATGCGCGCGATGTTCGAGACAGCAGCGACAACGGAGGGTTCTTCGGTAGCCATTGGAACGAGAACTTCTTTACCGTTCACGATGACGTTTGTGGCGACGCCGACCGGGATGCCGATCTGACCAATGACGTTTTCGATCATTCGATTGGCTTGGTCAGAGCTCAAGCCATCTCCAGCGAGCGGGGTCAGATCGAGTTCATTGCCGATTGCCTCGGCTACGGCCGCGCGCCGTTCATCAACCGACAGGTTTCGAAGTCCACTCAAGCGGGAAGTAGTTGCCACGTTGCTTTCCATTTCCTGGCGACAGCTGTGTCGCCTCGTTGAATAGCAAACCAAACACCGCAGGACGGCAATAGGTCTGAAGCAGACATATTTTTGCGTCCTTATGCGTCCGATTCAGACGTTTTCGTGGCAGCGCTCGGTGTGGGAGCGCCATGGAGTGCACGACGAGCTTTCTCGAGCCGACAAGCAACTTCAAGACGGAATCGGGATTCGGGCGTATCGAGTCGATCGCCAAGAAGCATCCGAATGCGCTGTAGGCGTTGCTTCATCGTGCTCAGGTGTATGTGCATGACGCGCGCGGCAGCTGCGACTGACCAGTGCTCATCGAACAATGTCAGCAGAGTCGGAAACAGATTCGACCCGCGGTTGGCATCCCACTCGATGACCGGGGCAAGCATGCCTTCTGTAAACGCTCCGACCCGCGTGCCATCACCATCGAAGAGCAAGGCATACGGTGCCAAGGCGCGAGCGTCGAGAACGCCATCGCGGATCCCAAGGCCCTCTGCCAGCTGAGCGGTTGGCCATAGGCTTTCTAGGCTGATCATCGCGACCTCGAGAGTGCTCCCGACAGCAATTACGACGAGCGGCGCCTGTGCGAGCGTCCGAACCTGTTCCGCGACATTCCGTACAGCCACATCGGATGTGTCTGTGGTGGGTGCGAGTACCGTGGCGCCACCGGTCGCGGCGGCGATGAGCCAATCGCTGCGTGCGCGTAACGCGGAGAGTTGTGAGCGGCGTTGTTCGGGCGCACAAGGGACCGCGGCAAGCACCCAGCTTTTGGCGATCGGGTACCCCTGCTCAGCTGCACGGCGTAGGCCTGCTGTTCGATTGCCTGATTCGCTCAGGAGATCGGTTGCGACTTCGCCGCGTACGCGCTCTTCGGCGGCTGAGACCGCATTCTGACGAAGTTTCACGAGCGCAACAATGAGACCACACCGTTCGATTGTGCGTTGTTCAACAGCAGTCAGTCGGCGATCCGCACGCGCCACGAGGAGGAAACCCGAGCTCTCTTCTTCAGCGATAACCGGCGCAAGAAACTCGTAACGGCCCGTGGTGATTTTAACGCCCCGACCGGTATTGCGCGTCTCAGTAACAAGGTCGCGAAAGCGTGCGGCGGGAAGGTCGGCAACCTTGGCCGAGTCTGCCGGATGTTGCAGGAGCTGCACCGACCGCCCCAGCGCTGTTGCCAACGCGGACACGACCTGCGTGTCGTCGGCCCCTTCCACGACCAGCTGCGTGAGTTGCTCGTGTACGGTTGCCGCCCATTCGGCCTGTTCTTGGCGTGCCGCGGCCTCTGCAGTGGCATCATTTGCGCGTTTGAGGAGTTGGGCGAGGTGGAGTACGAGGCCCGCCTGATCAGCGAACGTCGACAGGAGCGAGATTTCGTCCGGTTGAAAGGCGTGCGGTGTCCGGTAGGCAGCAAACAGGACACCGAGAACGGTGTTGTCGACAACCATTGGCGCTCCGAGGAGTGCGCGGAGTTGTTCTTCTTTAACGATGTCGTCGATTGTTGGGTCGTGCGGCACGCTGCTCGAATCAGCATATTCGCTGACCCATTGTGGGCGTTGTGATTGAACGCAAAGGCTCGCGACGCCAACCCCAGCTGGGACAATCATGTCGTGAAAGCGTGGCGATATTGTGCCGTTTTCGGCTCGAACGTACAGTTCGTGATTGGACTCGTCGTATACCGAAAGATAGGCGACGTCCACGTGCATGAGTTCCCGCGCTCGGTCGACGATACGCTTCAATAGCAGATCGGGGTCTGGGATTGTCAGGAGTTCACGCGTCGAGAGCATCACGGCGCGAAGCTCGGCGCCGCGCTGTTGCAAGGCATCAACGTGCAGCATGAGTTCTGTGAGTGCTTCACCTACCTCGCCGTCTGTGAGCAGAACGCCATTACGGGCATCTATCTCACGCGGTGACCCGTCAACGATTGCGCGAAGCAGCGCAGCAAGTTCAGCGGCCATCACATCATTCGAGGGCTACGGCGCCTCGACAAACACCGTGTCGAGAATCGGGTCGCTCTTGCTGAGCGCGAGCCCGCGCACAGGCAGTTCTTCCCGAACCTTGAGGTGGTGTTCGCGTGACCGCGTTACCGCGGCAGCACCCTCGAAACTTGAGTCGATCTCACCGTTCGTGATGTAGTCAACGTGCAGCGCACGGCCCGCAACACTCTCGGGCTGTGCGAGATCGGTTCCCGTGTGGACGACGACCTGCTCGCTTGTCGCTTTGCCGTTGTTCAGCGCTCGATAGGCGGTCTTTCGCCCACCGTTTGACGCCTTGTCGGCAGACTTCTTTGCGACGCCCTGCCACGTGCCATCCGCTTGCTGTTTGGCAACGAGCTTATAGACCATGCTTGAGGTCGGTGAGCCTGAGCCTGTTACGACCGACGTGCCAACGCCGTAGGCGTCAACGGGGGAGGCGGCGAGTGAAGCAATCGCGTATTCGTCGAGGTCGCTCGTGACGGTAATGCGCGTCTTGGTCGCGCCGAGTTCATCGAGTTGGCGGCGCGCATCCGCCACGACAACCGGCAGGTCGCCTGAGTCAATACGGATGCCGCCGAGTTCGGTGCCGGCAATCTCGATCGCGTTCTTGATGCCCTGCTCGATGTCGTAGGTGTCGACGAGCAACGTTGTGCCCGTGCCGAGAGCTGCAAGCTGTGCGGCAAATGCGTCGCGCTCGTTGTCGTGCAGGAGAGTCCACGAGTGTGCCGCTGTGCCCATGGTTGGCACGCCCCAGTCACGCCCAGCTTCGAGGTTGCTCGTTGAATCGAACCCTGCAATGTACGCGGCGCGCGACGCTGAAACGGCTGCACGCTCGTGTGCGCGACGCGAACCCATTTCGGCGAGGGGGCGGTCGCCCGCTGCGATCGACATGCGCGCGGCTGCCGTAGCGATAGCTGAGTCATAGTTGAGCGTGCTGAGCGCAATGGTCTCGAGAATGACGGCGTCGGCGAAGGTGCCTTCAACCACGAGCACGGGGGAGCCCGGGAAGTACAGCTCACCCTCGCGGTAGCCGCGGATCGAGCCGCGGAAGCGATAGTTCGCGAGGTAGTCGAGCGTCTGCTTGCTCACGACCTTGTTATCGGTCAGAAATTTGAGTTCTTCGTCACCGAAACGGAAGTCACGGATGTCGCTCAGCAAGCGCCCCGTGCCCGCGACAACCCCGAAACGGCGACCACCGGGCAAGCGCCGGGCGAAGAGCTCGAAGACGCTCGGTCGCTCGGCTGTGCCGTCTTGCAGGCCCGCGTCGATCATCGTGAGTTCGTAGCGGTCGGTCAGCAGGGCCGTCGAGTTGCTCATGAGTGCCAGCATAGCGAGCGGGCGCTGGGTAGGCTGGTGAGCGTGAATCAAGACCCGATCGGCATCTTCGACTCTGGCGTCGGTGGGCTGACGGTGGCACGAGCCATCCGTGCACAATTGCCCCGCGAATCGCTCATCTACATTGGCGACACGGCGCACAGCCCCTACGGCCCCAAGCCGATCGCTGACGTTCGGCGCTACGGGCTCGAGGTGCTCGACACACTCGTCGAACAAGACGTCAAGATGCTTGTGATTGCGTGCAACACAGCATCCGCTGCACTCCTACGTGATGCACGTGAGCGGTACTCGGTTCCGGTCGTCGAGGTCATCCAGCCCGCCGTTCGCCGCGCGCTCGCAACAACGCGCAATGGCCACATCGGCGTCGTTGGCACACAGGGCACGATCGCTTCGCGCGCGTACCAAGATCTGCTTGAGGTCAACCCTGACGTTACGGTTTCAGCCGTCGCGGCGCCGAAGTTCGTCGAGTTCGTTGAAGCGGGCGAAACACAAACCCCAGCGGTGCTTGCGGTGGCAGAGGAGTACTTGGCGCCCATGCGTGAGGCTGGCGTCGACACGCTCGTCCTGGGCTGCACGCACTACCCGTTTTTGCGCGGTGCCATCGGCTACACCATGGGCCAGGGCGTTTCGCTCGTCTCGAGTGACGACGAGACCGCGAGTGAGGTCTATCGCAAACTCGTCAAATCGGATGCGCTCGCTGACCCCCACTCGACCCCGAGCTATCGCTACGAAGCAACCGGCGAGGCAACGGATGAGTTCGAGCGCCTCGCAAACCAGCTCATGGGTGGCGAAGTGCACCAGGTTGAGCATGTGCAAACGGGCGTCATCACGCTGCCTGATCTCGCCGAACTTGGAGAAGGAAACCCCACATGACCCAGATCATCCGCGCCGACGAACGCACGCCCGACGAACTACGACCCGTCACGATTGAGCGCGGGTGGAGCGCGCAGGCCGAGGGCTCGGCGCTCATCTCTTTCGGCGGCACAAAAGTGCTGTGCACGGCCTCCTTCACGCAGGGCGTGCCGCGCTGGCTCGTGGGGAAGGGTACGGGCTGGGTCACGGCCGAGTACGCCATGCTGCCGCGCGCGACGAACACGCGTAACGATCGCGAGAGCGTCAAGGGCAAGGTTGGCGGCCGCACCCACGAAATTTCCCGCCTCATCGGCCGTTCGCTGCGCGCCATCATCGACACGAAAGCGCTGGGCGAAAACACGATCGTTATCGACTGCGACGTGCTGCAGGCTGACGGTGGCACACGCACCGCAGCGATTACGGGTGCGTACGTTGCGCTCGCCGATGCCGTCGAGTGGGCGCGCGAAAAGAAGATCGTCAAGGCTGGCGCCACGGTGCTGACCGACTCGGTCTCGGCGATCTCGGTTGGCGTCATCGACAGCACGCCCATGCTCGATCTGGCATACGTCGAAGACGTGCGCGCGGGCACTGACATGAACGTCGTCGTCACGGGCAAGGGCGGGTTCGTCGAAGTGCAGGGCACGGCCGAGGGTGCGCCCTTCTCGCGCGACGAGCTCAACGAGCTGCTCGACCTCGCGCTCAAGGGCACGGGCGAACTCGCCCAGATTCAGGCGAAGGCACTCGCGGGGGAGTAATCATGGTTCAGGTCGTTCTTGCAACACACAATGCGCACAAGGTCGAAGAGTTCCAAGCGCTCATCACCGAGGCTGGCATCGAGGGCATTGAGATCATTGGCTACGACGGCCCCGAACCTGTCGAAGACGGCGTGACGTTCCAGCAGAATGCCGCGATCAAGGCTGAGACGGCCTCATCGCACACGGGTCTGCCTGCGATTGCCGACGATAGTGGCATCCGCGTTGATGTTCTCGGTGGTTCGCCGGGCGTGTTCTCGGCCTACTGGGCAGGGCACGCCAAATCGGATGTCGCCAACCGCGACTTACTGCTCGATCAGCTCTCTGACGTTGACTTCCCGAACCGCGGCGCAGAGTATGTTGCCGTTCTCGCGCTCAAAGTGCCCGACGAGAAGGTGCAGTTCGTTGAGGGTGTATGGCGTGGTTCGCTCGCCTTCACAGCATCCGGTTCGAATGGCTTCGGCTACGACCCCATCTTCTTGCCGGAAGGCTCAGAGCGCACGGTCGGGGAATACTCGGCTGAAGAGAAGCGCGCGGCTTCACACCGCGCCCTCGCCTTTGCGAAGCTCGTACCCCTGCTCGAGCAGCTGGCGGATCTGCCCGCCGGTCACTGAGCCTACCGAAGTGCGCGGCCCCGAATGTCGAGCGCCTCAAGCACCTCGTCGCACCAGGCCGAGTTGCCCTCTTCAAGCTCGATGCCACGTTTGAGGGTCAAGAACGGGCCGATGCGCTTCGCGTCGGCGTAGAACTCGGCCTCGCTGCGCCCGTGCAGAATCTGTTCTCGCCGTGCGCGATAGAGCTTCAGCTTGCTCAGCACCTGTTCGCGGAATGCCTCGATGTTGCGTCGCACATCGGTGAGGTTCGTGAGATCAACCATCTCAACCTGAACAAGGAGCTCGCTACGCAGGGCATAAGTTGAGGCACAAGACCTTGATGCATTGGCAGCGACTTTGGCGGACGATGTTGTCTTCCGGAGCCCGGTCGCCCACAAGACCTATGAGGGTAAGGCCATCACGATGACGCTGCTGGCAAACGTCATGGAGGTCTTCGAGAACTTCGTCTACCGCTACCCGCTCGGGGCAGAGCGCGACGAGCACCAGGGTTTGGTGTTCGAAGCGGATGTCGCTGGCCGCCGCGTGACAGGGTGCGATTTCTTGACAATCGGCAGCGACGGGCTCATCACCGAGCTCATGGTCATGGTCCGCCCGCTCAGCGGCCTGGTTGCGCTCGCCGAGCAGATGGGCGCACGGCCCGAGGTGCAGGAGCTCGGCAAATGACCGCATACCCGAATCTGCTGAGCCCCATCACGGTCGGCAACATCACACTGCCGAACCGCGTCATCATGGGCTCGATGCACCTGGGGCTGGAAGAGATGCCCGGTGGGTTCGAACGCATGGCCTCGTTCTATGCTGAGCGCGCTCGCGGCGAGGTCGGGCTCATGGTGACGGGCGGCATTTCGCCCAACTGGGCAGGTCGCCCGGCAGAGCACGGTGCCGTGCTCGCGAGCGAAACGGATGTCGCGCAGCACCGCCTTATTACCGATGCTGTGCACGCGGCCGGTGGTCGGATCGTCGTGCAACTGCTGCACTTTGGCCGCTACGCGAAGCACGGAGACCTCGTTGCACCCAGTGCGATTGCAGCACCCATCAACCCCATCACGCCCCACGAGCTGAGCGACGAAGAAGTCCGCGAGACGATCGCCGACTTCGCGCGGGCCGCCGCACTTGCAATCGAGGCCGGTTACGACGGCGTTGAGATCATGGGCAGCGAGGGCTACCTCATCAACGAGTTCACGGCGGCGCACAGCAACCAGCGTGACGATGAGTGGGGTGGCTCGTTTGAGCGGCGCATCCGATTCCCCATCGAGGTCGTCAAGGCCGTGCGCGAGGCGATTGGCGAGGCGCTCTTGCTCTACCGGCTCTCGGTTATTGATCTCGTGCCCAATGGCTCGACGATTGACGAGACGTTGACCCTTGCACGTGAGGTCGAAGCGGCCGGCGCCTCGATCATCAACACCGGCATCGGATGGCACGAATCCCGCGTTCCCACGATCGCAACGCTCGTGCCGCGTGCCGCCTTCGTTCAGGCGACAGAGCAGGTGGCACAGGCCGTCTCGATCCCTGTCGTGGCATCCAACCGCATCAATGACCCGGATGTTGCCGAGCAATTGCTCGCAACGGGCTCATTCTCGATGATTTCCATGGCGCGCCCGTTGTTGGCTGACGCCGATTTCGTGGCGAAAACGGCCGCGGGCAAGCCCGAGCTCATCAACACCTGCATCGCCTGCAACCAGGCGTGCCTCGACCAGACGATGACGGGGCGGTTGACCTCGTGTCTCGTCAACCCGCGCGCATGTCACGAGACGGTGCTTCTCGGCTTGCCCACCGTTCGCGCAAAGAACATCGCTGTTGTGGGTGCAGGCCCGGCTGGCCTTGCCGCTGCAACGAACGCCGCTCGCCGCGGACACAAGGTCACACTGTTCGACGAACAGCCCGTCATTGGCGGCCAGTTCGACATCGCGCGACGCATCCCTGGCAAAGAGGAGTTCTCGCAGACACTGCGGTATTTCCAAGCGGAGCTGGCCGCGACGGGGGTCGACGTGCGCTTGGGTCAGCGCGTTGCTGCGGGCGAGCTGACGGGCTTCGACGAGGTCATCGTCGCGACGGGCATCACGCCGCGCACGCCCGAGATCGAAGGCATCGATCGCCCCAATGTCGTGAGTTATCTCAATGTGCTGCGCGGTGACGTCGTTCCCGGCGCTCGCGTTGCCATCATCGGTGCTGGCGGTATTGGCTTCGACGTTGCGACGTTCCTGCTGTACGAGCCCGACGAGACGATCGCGGAGTTCTTTGCGCAGTGGGGCGTCGACCCAAGCTTCACGGCGCCCGGTGCGCTTGCGCGACCGCAGTTGACTCCGCCAACGCGGCAGGTCACGCTCCTGCAGCGCAAGACGACGAAAATCGGTGCTGGGCTGGGCCCGACAACCGGGTGGATTCACCGCGCCGAACTGCAGATGAAGGGCGTCGCAATGATTTCGGGCGCCTCGTACGACCGCATCGACGATGAGGGGCTGCACATCACAGTCGATGGCGAAGAGCAGGTTATTCCGGCAGACACGATCATCGTGTGTGCTGGCCAGGAGTCGAACCGCTCGCTCGCCGATGAGCTCACGGCCCTCGGCGTCACGACACAGCTCATTGGTGGCGCGGATGTCGCTGCCGAACTCGACGCCAAGCGCGCAATCAAGCAGGCGATCGTCCTGACCGATACGCTCTAGGAACGAGGCCACACGGCTACGCTCGAAGCATGAACAACCTCGAGACTGGGCCCGACGGAATCGCGCGCTGCGGCTGGGTTGGCGACGACGCCGAATACCGCCGCTACCACGACGAGGAGTGGGGGCAACCTTTGCACGGCGACCGTGCGCTCTTCGAAAAGATGGCGCTCGAGGGCTTTCAGGCGGGGCTTTCGTGGATCACGGTGCTGCGCAAGCGCCCGCGTTTCCGCGAGGTTTTCGAAGGGTTCGACCCGGCAATCGTGGCCGAGTTCACCGAGGCCGACATCGAACGGCTTATGGCGGATGCTGGAATCATCCGCAACCGCGCCAAAATCGAAGCCACGATCTCGAACGCGAGGCTCGTGCGCAACATGGCAGATGGTGAACTGGACGAGTTCATGTGGGCGTTCGCGCCCGAAACACACACCAAGCCCAACGTCTTAGGCGACGTTCCCGCGGTGACCCCCGAATCAACCGCGCTGAGTAAAGCGCTGCGCAAGCGGGGATTCCGCTTCGTCGGCCCCACGACGATGTATGCGCTCATGCAGTCGGCCGGAATGGTCGACGATCACGTCACCGGCTGCCACCGCGCATCCGCCTGAGCCGACATCGACCCATACGTTTTCCGCAGCACCTGACACTTTCTCGCCGAGACACCATCAGGCGGTGAGGAAAGTGCGAGGGTCAAGGCGCGTTAGGCGTGCGCGGCGTCTTCGCTGCTGTGCGAGACCGGCTCGATCTGGAACGTTGAGTGCTCGATCGAGACGGGGAAGTGGCCTGCAACACACGTCTGCAGGTTCTTGAGCAGCCCCGCGTAAGTGTCCGCTGGCAGGTCGTCGTCAACGACAACGTGCGCCGAAAGGGTCGGCAGGTCGGTCGAGACCTGCGAGGCGTGCAGATCGTGCACGGCAACAACGTGATCGAGATCGAGGATGTGCTGGCGTACCTCGGCAAGATCAAGCCCGGGAGGCGTTGCCTCGAGCAGCACGCTGGCGGCCTGCTTGATGATGACGAGCGTGCGCGGAATGATGAGCACCGCGATGAGGATCGCCGCAATCGAGTCAGCGCGGTACCAGCCGAAGGCCATGATGAGGATCGCACTCACGATGACTGCGACCGACCCGAGCGCATCGTTGAGTACTTCGAGCACGGCAGCCTTCATGTTGAGGTTGCGTTCGCGCTTGCCGCCCATGAGCACTGCGAGCGAGACGACGTTCGCAACGAGACCGATGATGCCGAAAATGAGCAGAAGGCCAGACGAGATCTCGGGTGGCTCGAACAGTCGCTTGACGCCCTCGACGAGTGCGTAGATGCCGACCGCGAGCAGAAGTGCGGCCTGCGCGAGTGCACCGAGAATCTCGGCCCGCTTGAGACCCCAGGTGTGACGGTCGGAGGGCGGCCGTTGCATGAGCCGTGCCGCACCGAGTGCGAGGCTCAAGCCGATGACATCCGTCAACATGTGGATCGCATCGACCATGAGGGCCAGCGAACCCGTGATGATCGCACCAATGATCTCGGCGATGAGCACCGAGAACGTAATGCAAAACGCAATCAGCAGCCGGGTTCGCGAGATGTCACTCGTGCCGTGGGTGTGCCCGCCGTGCCCGTCGCCGCTTGCGTGTTGGTGCATGATTCGAGCCTAGCGCGGCCCGGAAAAATGCCGTCTGAATCGCGATCTCAAAAAAAGTTTGAAAAAAGTTCGTCCAAGGTGTCACAAAACAGGCGCTGCCGGAAACTACATATATGAGGGCTTCCCTCGCAGCTTCTCCGGAGACCCTGCCCAGTTGTTCGAAATCGGGTCGAACCGCTGATATCTCAGGTGTTCTCCGGAGAAGCGATCATGTGGCAGAGGCAAGCGGCAAACGAAGCTCGCCATCGGATGCTTCGACAAGCCCATCCGCAACGAGCGAGTCAATCGCGCGGTCGCGCTGCGCCGCGTCGGGCCAGTCGGGAATGACGGCGAATTGCGGCATCCGATGTTCCTCGGCAGAACGCAATGCCCGCAGGATCGCGCCGCGAGCCTGGCGGTCGCTGCCCTCGTACTTCTTCTGCTTTGGCCGGCTATCGCCTGTGTCGGGGTAGCCTGCCGCACGCCACGCACACGAGGCGCGAAGCGGGCACACCTCGCACTTGGGCGCGCGGGAGGTGCACACGACGGCACCGAGTTCCATCGTGGCGGCGTTGAAGACTGCGGCATCCGCATCCGATACGGGCAGGAGCGCCTCCATCTCAATCAGATCGCGGGGCGAAGCGGGCCCGGGCTGTGAGCGGCCGTGCACAGCCCGCGCAATGACCCGACGCGTATTCGTATCGACAACCGGGTGCCGGTCGCCGTAGAAAAACACCGCAACTGCGCGAGCCGTATAGTCGCCGATGCCCTGCAGCTCGAGCAGCGCCGGAACTGATCGTGGCACTGAACCGTCAAAGCGATCACGCAATTGCACCGCCGCCGTGTGCAACCACAGCGCTCGCCGCGGGTAGCCGAGGTTCGCCCACGCGGCGACGGCTGCGGCGGGGGAATCATCAGCCAGGGCCGTCGGCGTGGGCCACCGCTCAAGCCAGGCGGCGAGCAACGGTTCAACGCGAGAAACCTGCGTCTGTTGCAGCATGAACTCGCTCACGAGCACGCCCCACGCACCGTACCGCTCGTGAAAATCGCTGCGTCGCCAGTGCAGATCCCGGGCGTTCTCTACGTACCAGGGGAGCAGCGCCTCCGACAGTGTGGCTCCTGCCATACCTAGTGCTTCTTGCCGTGTTTTTCGTCGCGCAGGTCTGCCGTGATCGTGCCGATAACGCCCGTAACGGATGCCTCATCGACCCAGCACTCGATGCCGTCAACATCGGGCATCTTGTCTCGGGTGAATACAGGATCACGGCCAGCCCTACGCTGCTGCGAATAATCCTTGATGAGCCGGAACGCGATGGGCGAGAGCCACAGCACAGCGATGAGATTCACGAGTGCCATGAGCCCCATGATGCCGTCGGCGAGGTTCCAGATGAGATCAGCCCCCGCGATGCAGCCGGCAAAGACCGCAACAAGCGTCAATACGCGGAACCCCGTGAGCACGCGCGGCTTGTCGGAGATGAAGCGGAGGTTCGATTCGCCGTAGTAATAGTTGCCCAGCACCGAGGTGAATGCGAGGAGGAAGATGATGACCGCGAGCAGTACCGAGGTCCATGAGCCGAGTGAATCCGCGAGCGCCTGCTGTGTCAGGAGGATGCCAGGTTGGGCGCCATCGAGGTTCGGATTCGACACGAGGATGATGAAGGCCGTGATCGAACAGACGAGCCACGTGTCGAAATAGACACCGAGTGACTGCACGAGACCCTGCTTGACGGGATGGGTCACCGCGGCGGTCGCGGCGGCGTTGGGCACCGAGCCGAGACCAGCTTCGTTTGAGAACATGCCCCGTTTGACACCCGTCATGATGATGGTTCCGAGGGCGGCACCGAAGACGCCTTGCAAGCCCCACGCGTGCGTGAAGATTGACGTGACGACGGCTGGCAAATTGTAGATGTTCATCCCGACGATGATGATGCCGATCGTCAGGTACACGATCGCGACGACGGGGATTGCTGTCTGCGAAACGGAGGCGATGCGGTGTACGCCGCCAAAGATGACCGCGGCCGTAAGCCCCACGACGACGATGGCAACGACCCAGGGCGTGTAGGCGGCAACGCTTTCGCCCGCAACTTCTGTGATGGCTGCGCTGACGGTGTTCGCTTGCAGAGCATTGAAAGCGAAGGGGAAGCAGGCGATAAGCAAGATTGCAAACAACGTCGCCATGGCGGGCTTCTTGAGCCCATAGCGGATGTAGTAGGCCGGGCCACCACGGAATGAGTGGTCGTCGCCGCGCACTTTGAAGAGCTGCGCGAGCGAAGATTCCATGAGTGAGGTTGCGCTGCCGACCATCGCCATGAGCCACATCCAGAACACGGCCCCGGGCCCGCCGATCGCAATGGCTGTGCCAACGCCGGCGATGTTGCCGACGCCAACACGGGAGGCTGCTGAGAGCGTGAACGATTGGAACGCAGAGAGTGACTGTGGGTTGCCGTCTGGATCGAGCGGCGTTCGGTCAGTGACCGTCCGGAACATCTCGGGAATCCAGCGGAGTTGAATGACCCCACTGCGAATCGTGAAGTACAACCCCGAGCCGACCACAATGGGCAAGAGGATGAAGGTCCACAGGTGGTCGCTCAGCCAACCGGCAATCTCTGCAGCAGTCATCCGCCCAGTATCTCAGCCGGTGGCGCTTTCGCACCTGTCATGCGCGGCGGCACACTTTGGGAGCATGCGCGAAATCGGGTAACGTTGTACGGATACCGCGCAAGCGGCAAGAGCTGAATATGGAGGCCGTCATGGACATCGATCTTTCCCTGCTGCGCACGGTTGAGCGCGAGAAAGAAATCCCGTTCGATGAGCTGGTTGGAATCATCGAACAGGCGATTCTGACCGCGTACATCAAGAACGCCGATGGTGAGGTTTCTCCTGGTGCTCGCGCCAACCTCGATCGCAAGACGGGGCACGTCGCCATTTATGTGCCCGTGCTCGACGACGAGGGTGAAGTCATCGGCGAAGAAGAAACCACGCCCGACGACTTCGGCCGCATCGCCGCGTTCGCTGCCAAGCAGGTCATTAGCCAGCGTCTGCGTGACATTGCGGATGACGCTGTGCTTGGCGAGTTCCGTGGCAAAGAAGGCGACATCGTCGCGGGTGTCATCCAGCAGGGCCCGAACCCCAAGATGATCCACGTTGACCTGGGAACGGTCGAGGCCATTCTTCCGCCGGAAGAGCAGGTGCCGGGCGAGGAATACCCGCACGGTGGGCGCTTGCGCGTCTACGTCACGAGCGTTTCGAAGGGGCTCAAGGGGCCGCAGATCACGGTTTCGCGGACGCATCCGAACCTCGTTCGCAAGCTTTTCGCACTCGAAGTTCCCGAGATTCAGTCGGGGCTCGTCGATATCGTCTCGCTCGCTCGTGAGGCGGGCCACCGTTCTAAGGTTGCCGTGCGCGCAAACGACCCTTCGATCAACGCGAAGGGAGCTTGCATCGGCGAACTCGGCCGCCGTGTGCGCGCCGTGACAGAAGAGCTCGGCGGCGAGAAGATCGACATTGTCGATTACTCCGACGATCTGCCGACGTTCGTGGCCAACGCGCTTTCGCCCGCCAAGGTCTCGTCAAGCTTCGTGCTCGACGAGAAACTCAAGGCTGTTCGCGCGCTTGTTCCCGACTACCAACTCTCGCTCGCGATCGGTAAAGAGGGGCAGAACGCGCGCCTCGCCGCCAAGCTCACGGGAGCCAAGATCGACATCCAGCCCGACAGCGTGCTTGAGGGCGACGAGTAGCCCGTACCGCACAGGGCAGCGTGTAGGATGGAACCTGTACGAACGTGCGTCGGATGCCGTTCGCGCGCCGATCGATCAGAACTCCTCCGAGTTGTGATGCAAGACCAGAAGCTCATCGTTGATGAGCGGGCGGTTCTTCCCGGTCGGGGTGCGTGGGTTCATCCGAATGCAGACTGTGTCGGCACCGCGATTACGCGAAATGCTTTCACTCGTGCGCTTCGGGCATCGGGCAAACTCGATGCCTCAGACCTACAAGATCGGCTGAATAGCTATGGAAACAAAGTGAACGGCTCGAAATGAGACCCGCTCGCCGTTGAGGTCTGCCCTGCCTGGGTAGACCAACCCAGACAGGAGAATTGTGGCTGCCAAACCACGCGTGCACGAAGTCGCCGCCGAACTCGGTGTCGATAGTAAATACGCCCTTGCCAAGCTGAAAGAGCTGGGTGAGTTCGTCAAGAGCCCTTCTTCGACGATCGAACCGCCCGTTGCTCGCAAGCTTCGCAACGCGATCCAAGAAGACCCCAACGCCCCGGTCCAGAAGAAGACCGACGGCGATGAGGCCAAGCCCGCTGCAAAGCCAGCGGCCAAGTCCGCGGCAAAGCCTGCTGCGCCAGGCCCCAAGCCTGGCCCCGCTGCTCCCGCGGCTGAAAAGCCAGCTGCGGCCGAGAAGCCCGCGCCCGCTGCCCCTGCGGCACCGGCAGCGTCCGCTGCTCCCGCATCGGGTTCACGCCCGACCCCTGGCCCCGCCGGCCCGCGTCCGGGCAATAACCCCTTTGCTTCCTCGCAGGGTATGGGCCAGCGCCCCGCCGGCCCGCGCCCGGGAAACAACCCCTTTGCTTCCTCGCAGGGCATGGGTCAGCGCCCAACGCCCGGCAACATCCCGCGCCCGCAGGCTCCGCGGCCGGGTTCACCTGGTGCTCCGGGTCGCCCCGGCCCCGGTGGTGCAGGTCGTCCAGGTCGCCCGGGTGGCGCAGGTCGCCCCGGTGGTGGTGCTCCCTTCCAGCAGCGCCCAGGTGGCGGCGGTGGCTTTGCAGGTCGCCCCGGTGCTGGTGGTGGCGGCGGGTTCGCTGGTCGCCCAGGTGGCGGTGGCGGTCGTGGCCGTGGCCCCGGCGGTGGTACCGCAGGTGCCTTCGGTAAGGGCGGCGGCAAGAGCAAGCAGCGCAAGTCGCGTCGGGCGAAGCGACAAGAATTTGAAATGCGGTCGGCCCCCGAGGTCGGCGGTGTCAACGTTCAAAAGGGCAACGGTGAAATCATCCGTTTGCGCCGTGGTGCCTCGATTTCGGATTTCGCCGACAAGCTTGAGCAGTTGCGCGGCTACACCGTGCAGCCAGGCACGCTCGTAACGATCCTCTTCAACCTCGGTGAGATGGCAACGGCAACGGAGTCACTCGATGAGGCAACCTTCGAGATTCTCGGTGAAGAGCTCGGCTACAAGATTCAGATGGTCTCGCCGGAAGACGAAGACAAAGAGCTCCTCGAGGGCTTCGGTCTTGACCTTGAGGCAGAACTCGAGAACGAAGACGACGCTGATCTTGAGATCCGCCCGCCTGTTGTCACCGTCATGGGTCACGTTGACCACGGTAAGACCCGCCTACTCGATGCGATTCGCCAGACGAACGTGACCGAGGGCGAAGCCGGTGGCATTACCCAGCACATCGGTGCCTACCAGATCTGGATGGAACACGAGGGCCAC
>CAYNTU010000013.1:50329-61751 GCA_964400205.1 uncultured Microbacterium sp. | reverse complement strand
CGTGCTTGTCGACACGGAACTCGATCTTTCCGCCCTTGATGTCTTCAACAGCCTTTGCCGGGTTCGGCGTGACCGTGCCGGTCTTCGGGTTCGGCATAAGACCGCGGGGGCCGAGCACCTTACCGAGACGACCAACCTGGCCCATGAGCTCGGGGGTCGAA
Organism: uncultured Microbacterium sp.; assembly: GCA_964400205.1. GTDB lineage: Bacteria > Actinomycetota > Actinomycetes > Actinomycetales > Microbacteriaceae > Microbacterium. The sequence goes on along the minus strand of CAYNTU010000013.1, from coordinate 61,590 downwards.
ACTGCTGCGTCGAAGTCGGTGTAACCGCCAGCAACCTTCTCGATGAGCTCTACGCCACCGACCTCGTCAGCGCCAGCAGCGAGTGCTGCTTCTGCTGCCGGACCGTTTGCGAAAACGATGACACGGGCCGTCTTACCGGTACCGTGCGGGAGGATGACCGTGCCGCGGACCATCTGGTCTGCCTTGCGCGGGTCAACTGCGAGCTTGAGTGCGACCTCAACGGTCGAGTTCTGCTTTGCGCCAGCGGTCTCCTTCGCGAGAGCAACAGCTTCGCTCGGGGTGTAGTAGCGGTCAGCCTCGATCTTTGCCGCGGCGTCGCGGTATGCCTTGGACTTGGTAGCCATAATCTTTTTCTCCCTTAGCCCTCAACCGTGATGCCCATGGAACGAGCGGTGCCAGCGATGATCTTTGCGCCAGCCTCAACGTCGTTCGCATTCAGGTCTGCTGCCTTGGTCTCGGCGATCTGACGGCACTGGTCCATCGTGATCTTCGCAACCTTGACGGTGTGCGGGGTTGCAGAACCCTTCTGCACACCAGCGGCCTTCTTGATGAGCTCAGCTGCCGGCGGCGTCTTGAGAACGAACGTGAAGCTGCGGTCTTCGTAAACGGTGATCTCAACCGGAATAACGTTGCCACGCTGGTTCTCGGTTGCAGCGTTGTACGCCTTGCAGAACTCCATGATGTTCACACCGTGCTGACCCAGAGCGGGACCAATCGGCGGAGCGGGGTTGGCTTGACCGGCCTGGATCTGCAGTTTGATCATGCCGGTCACCTTTTTGTTCGGTGCCATAATTTTCCTTTCGAATCGGATGCTTCACAGCATCCGCCTCTCCCACCTTCCCGGCGGTTCCGGGCGTGGTTGTGGTTCGCGCTTGCGCACAAACCGTATAAGTCTAGCAAAGAAACGAAACGGGCCCGGCCAGGAGGCCGAGCCCGTTCGCAATCAGGGTTGATTAGCTCGTTGCAACACAAGCCGACGTGTAGTCGGTCTTTGCAAAGGTCTCACCCTCGAAGTCGATCGCAATCGACTTCATACCGAGCGGGGTCTCTGCATCAGGCTGACCGATCGTCAGCGTCTGCCATGCGCTCTCCTGCGGGTCGCCACCATAGGTGTGGTTCGCCGTGATGCCCTCGAAGTCAACTTCGAGGCCATTGACAACAGCAGCGAGACCCTGCGGCGTAATGTCGCCAGCCTCGGTTGCTGCCTCGAGAACAGCCTTCATGGGGTAGCTGATTGCCCAGCCGATGATGAAGCCACCGTTGACGGGGTCAGCGCCACCGAGTGCTTCCTTTGCTGCCGTGATCGCTGGGCTCTCCGAGTCCCAGTTCTGGTACGGCGTGAGGTGGTTGTAGAGCGCCGTCAGGGCCGGTGCTGCCTCGGTGCCGAGGAGTGCGCCGTTCCACGTCGGGAGCGAACCGAGGAAGCGACCGGTGAAGCCCTGCGCTGCGAGGCCACCAACGATCTGTGCCGTCTCGGCCGGGCCGACAGCGAGCACGACTGCATCGGGCTGTGCCTGCAGCACTGCCGCGATAACTGCGCTCTGGTCACCAACGGTCTGGTTCGGGCCCGTGCCAATTGCCGGAAGGGCCGTGACGCCGTTGACCTCTGCCCAACGCTTGACGCCCTCGGCCGAGTCTCCACCGTAGTCACCGGGGTACCCAACAGCAACAACCGTCTCGGGCTTGCCGTAATCCGACTGTGCGAGCCAGTCAAGACCAACAATTGCCTCAGTGCAGTACGAGGTACCGGTCTCAAGCAGCAGACCGTTGTCGTACTCTTCGAAGGCGTAGCCCGACCACCACGAGGTCGGAACGCTCACGAGCGAGCGCTCCTTGGTCTGCGGAAGCACACCTTCTGTGTTGACGGTACCCAGCGTCTGAGCGATAGCAGCAACCTGCGGGGCGATCTGCTCGAACATTGCTGCGTGCTCAGCCGGGTTGTACTGCGTGTTGCGCTGGAAGTCAGCAACGTTGACGTCGTAGCCACCGATGCCGCCATCTGCGTTTACCTTGTCCCAGAAAGCCTGCTGGCCAGCGACGATCTCTTTTGCGAGAACGGCGAAGGGGCCACCTTCGAGGTCGGCAAGAATACCGAGGTAGATGCAGCCGTTTTCTGCGTTGGGCGAGCCGGGGCACGCCTCTGCCGTGACACCCTGGCCTGTCTTGATCGCGTTGCCTGCGTCGGCACCGTTGGTGTCTTCAGGCACCGAAGTGTCAGCCGGGGCTGCCGTGTCAGTCGGCGCCGCCGTCTGCGTACAACCGGTCAGTGCGAGCCCACCTGCCAGAGCAAGTGCGAGCACGCTCCTGGTTCGTTGACGCTGTTTCATGCTTATCTCCTTGTGAGTTTGGGTAGAGACGATATTCAGTTGTTGATTGACCGCACCCGGGTGTTCCGAGCCTGCTAGTACGAGAACGGCCAAGCTTTGAAGTAGTTACGAACTCGTATCCAAAGCCCATAGAGGCCTCGGGGTTCGAGTGTCATAAAGAGGACGATGAGGGCACCAAAGAGCAACGCTTGCACCTGGAATACGTTGAGGAACCCGCCGCCCGCAGCCGAGTTGCTGATCCACGGAACGTAGTGTGTGAGCTCTTCGATGAAGCGCGGCATGAGCACGACGAAGATCGCGCCGATGATCGTGCCGGAGATCGAGGCGATGCCACCGATGACGACAATTGCGAGGAAGTCGATCGACATGAGCAGGTTGAACTGCTCAGGGGCGATGCGACCAACCAAGATCGACAGCAGTGCACCTGCGATGCCGGCGTAACCCGCCGAGATCGCGAAGGCAAGCGTCTTGGTCTTGAGGAGGTTGACACCCATGACCTCGGCTGCGATGTCGCGGTCGCGCACAGCTGCGAATGCGCGACCGTAACGGCTACGCACGAGGTTGCGGGCTGCAATTCCGAGAACGATCAGGAACCCGAGCGCCAAGAGGTAGAGCGAGGTTGCGGGCGTGATCGTGAGCGGGCCGAGTTGCCACGTTGCACCGAGGTTGACCCCGAGGAACGTCTTGCCTGCGGGAGCTCGACCGACACCTTGACCACCCGTGAGCTTGGCCCACGATTTGAAGAGGTGTTCGCCCGCCATGAGGAGCCCCAGCGTAAGAACAGCCAGGTACAGACCGCGAACGCGAGTGGCGAGGGGCGCAACGATGAACCCGATGATGCCGGGTATCACGGCGGCCGCAACGAGCGCGATGGACAGATCCAAGCCAAGGCTGTAGGTACTGCCACCGGGTATGCCCCCGACAACGGCTGCCGAGTACGCGCCGAGCCCGACGAAGAAGGCGTGACCGAGCGAGATTTGACCCGCGTAGCCGCTCAGGATGTTGAGCCCGATGCCGCCGATCGACATGATCGCCACCATCGTGAGCAGGTACGTCCAGTCTGGCTTCACGAGGAAGGGGGCTGCAATCGCACCAACGATCAATGCTCCCGTCCAGAAGCGCTTGACGGGCGTGTTGAGCAGCGCCATGTTGCTGGGGTAGCTCGTGTAGAGGCCGGGGCGACCGTTGCGAACAGCACGGCGAACCTTCCCGTGGGAGTTCTCGTAGCTCAGCGAATCCGGGCGACCGGTCAGCCGGTTGCCTGTCGAACGTGAGTTCGTCTGAATGGTCATACGCGGTGCACCTCCTTGGTGCCGAAAAGTCCATACGGTCTGACCAGCAGAACAATGAGCATGAGGATGTAGGGAACGACCAGTTCGAAGTTGACACCGGCCCACGGGAAGAACTGGAACTGGTACGCCCGGGTCAATGCCATCGAGAGCCCCACGACGAGTCCACCGATAACAGCGCCCTTGAGCGAATCGAGACCACCGATGATGATCGCGGGAAGCGCCACGAGCACGAACATGACATCCGTTGCCTGGTAGACACCACCGTGCATTGCTAGCAGCGCGCCACCGAGGGCGGCAAGAGCACCACCGATGCCCCACGCGAGTGCGAACATGCGCCCGACGGAAATACCCTGCGCCATGGCCGTCTCTTGATCAGCCGCGGTTGCTCGCATACCGAGACCGAGCTTCGAGCGCGAGAGCCAGAACCCGAGGGCCGCAACAGCCAGCATCGCAACGATGAAGCGAACGATCGTGTACTGGTAGATGAGCACGCCACCGTCACACGACATCGTGCCGAAGTTGTCTTTCACTTCCCCACCGAGGCAGAAGAGCTTGAGACCGTACGGGTCACCGATCGTGCGCTGGTCGGCCCCGAAGAGCCGGTTTGAGACGGTGAGGAAGACGATAAAGATACCGACCGTCACAATTGCCGCGGCAAACGGCGGTCGACCGATCATGGGCCGGATCGCAACGCGCTCAATACCAATTGAGAGGAGTGCAATGACCGCCATGGCGAGCGCGACGGCGACCCAGAAGGGAATCTTCATGTCGAGCGCAAAGTACGAGGTGGCAAAGACCCCGAGGCCAACGAGTGCCGGCTGGGCGAAGTTGAGCACATCCGTCGCGCGGTAGATCATGACGAAGCTCACGGCGATGAGGCCGTAAACGGCTCCCTGGCCGAGACCTGAAGCGAGTGCTGTCAGAAACGTGTTCATCCGTTCCTCCCAAGGTCGGCGCCGGCGTGTTCATCGCCGTTCGAATACATGTCGTCAATCAGGTGCGGCACCGTCTTTGCGAAGGCTTGGCGCTTGATCTTCTGGGTTGCGGTGAGCTCGCCGTCTTCGTGGTCGAGTTCTTTTGTGAGCATGCGGAACTTGCGAACCGCTTCAACGCGAGCGAACTTCGAGTTCACGTCGCTCACGGCCTGCTTCATGAGCTCAATGACCTCGGGTCGAGTGGAAAGGTCGCGGTAGGTCGTGAACTCAATGCCCTTGCGTGATGCCCAGTCGGCGACCGTGTCGTACTCGATCCCAAGCAACGCCGTGAGGTACGGGCGCTTGTCACCGATGACGACGGCCTCCTTGACGAAGGGCGAGGCCTTGATCGCGTTTTCAATCTCACTCGGCGAAATGTTCTTGCCACCCGCCGTGATGATGATGTCTTTGATGCGGTCAACGATGCGCAGGTGGTCGCCGTCAACCCATTCACCGACGTCACCGGTGTGCAGCCAGCCTTGCTCATCAATCGTCTCGGCGGTTGCCTTGTCGTTCTTCCAGTACCCGACGAAGTTCGCCGGGTGGCGGGTGAGAATCTCGTTGGTACCCGGGGCAAGCTTGAGCTCGATTCCCGGCTGCGGCTCACCCACGGTGCCGAGCTTCAAACGGTGGCGGAAGTTCGAGGTCGCGATTGCCGAGTTCTCGCTCATGCCGTATGCCTCAAAGAGCGGAATACCCATCCCCATGAAGAACGAGAGCACGTCGGTCGAGATTGGCGCGGCACCCGAGATGGCGTGACGAACCTTGACGAGACCGAGGCGCTTGCGCAGCGGGCGATAGATCGGCAGGTAGCCGAGCCCGTAGAGCAAGCGTGAGCTGAACGTGAAGTCGCCACCGTTTGCGATGCGGTCTGCGGCAATCTTCTCGCTCCACCTCTGCCCGATCGCATACACACCACGCTTGAGGCGCGAAGCGTTTGCCATCTTGACCGAGACGCCGGCCTGAATCTTCTCCCAGATACGCGGAACCGCAAAGAGGATGGTTGGCTGCACTTCGGCGAGGTCGCTCGTCACGGTGTCAATCGACTCTGCAAAGTGCACAACCGGCTTGGTGCGCAGGTGACCCCAGATCGAGATCGCGCGCTCAACGACGTGTGAGAGCGGCAGGTATGACAGCTGCACATCGCTCGGCGTTGCTGTCTTGCCGAGCATGCCGCCGTCAACCGTGATGATCTCGCTCGCAAACGCAACGTTGCGCGCCGAGAGCATGACGCCCTTGGGCGGACCCGTCGTACCCGAGGTGTAGATGAGCGTCACGATGTCATCGGGGGTGCGCCCCGCGTCGATCTCGTCGAGCAGACGCGGCTGCTCTTGGCGCAGCGCATCACCCTTGGCCAGGAACTCGTCGAGTGTCAGGAGGCGCTCGTCGTCGTAGTCGCCAATGCCGCGGTTGTTGAACGCGATGATCCACTGCAGCTCAGGAGCATCCGCAATCGCCTCGATTGCCTTGTCGACCTGCTCCTGGTCTTCCGCGAAGAGCACCTTGGCGCCACTGTCTTGCAGCAGGTACTTGACCTCGGCGGTCGGGTTCGTCGGGTAGAGACCGACGATCATCGCGCGAAGCGAGGTCGCCGCGACATCCGAGAACAACCACTCCGGGCGGTTCTCTGACTGAATTGCAACCCGATCGCCCGGCTCGACGCCGAGCGAGGCGAGGCCGTACGCGAAGCGGGTGACCGCTTCTTGGTAGTCGGCCCAGGTGATGTCTTGCCAGATGCCCGACTGCTTGACGCGAAGGGCCGTGTCGTTCGGGGTTGCCCCGGCGTTGTCACGCAGCAGACGCGACATGTAGGTCTGCTCGAACGGGCGGATCGCCGGAACGGTGACGGTGTTGTTACCCGGGTCGGTCATTTCGCCTCCTCCGTCGTCTGGGCGAGTACGTGCAGTTTCTCTTCCACTGCCGCACCGTCTTCAAACGAAGCGGCCAGCTCGTGCGCGACCTCTTCGCTTGCGCCACCGAGGTAGGCGGCGATAACGGCCGGGTCTTGCTGCACTTCTTGCGGTGTGCCCATCGCGATGCGGCGACCAAAGTCGAGCACCATGATGCGGTCGGCGAGATCCATCACGAGACGCATGTCGTGCTCGACCATGATCATCGACATCCCCAGTTCCGTGCGGATGTCCATGATGTAGCGCGCCATGTCTTCGGTCTCTTCCGAGTTCATGCCGGCGACGGGCTCGTCGAGCAGCAGAAGCTTTGGGTTCATCGCGAGCGCGCGACCGAGTTCGATGCGCTTCTTAATGCCGTAGGGCAGGATGCCGACGGGCATCGTGCGCACCGATTCGAGACCGAGGAACTCAATGAGGTCTTCGCACTGGCGACGAGCGATGAGCTCTTCTTTGCGTGCGCGGCCAAGCCACACCATGGACTCGGGCCAGGTGTAGTTCGTGCTGAGGTGCTTGCCGAGCAACAGGTTGTCCAGCACCGTGAGGTTGTCGAAGAGCTCAACGTTTTGGAAGGTACGACCAACGCCGAGACCGGCGATCGTGTCGGGAGCCTTGCCGATGAGTTCTTCACCGTTGAGTTTGATCGAGCCCTCTTGAGGCTTGTACACGCCCGAGATGCAGTTGAACGTCGAACTCTTGCCGGCACCATTCGGGCCGATGATCGCGAACAGTTCCCCGTCGCGAACGTCGAAGCTGACGTCGTCGAGGGTTGTGTTGCCACCGAAGCGGAGGGTCAGGTGATCTACCGTGAGCAGTTCGGTCATGACAGCCACCGCTTCCGTCGCTTGTAGTGTTTGACATCGCGCAGGCTCTCAGCCTCGGTACCCATACCGAGGAAGAACGCCTTGATGTCTTCGTCTTCGCGCAGTTCGTCGGCGGGCGCGTCCATCACGATCTTGCCGTTTTCCATGACGTAACCGTGGTCGGCAATCGAAAGCGCCATGGCTGCGTTCTGCTCAACAAGCAGCACGCCCACGCCAGAATCTTTGATTTTGACGATGAGGTCACGGATCTGTTCGACGATCTGCGGCGCCAACCCGAGGCTCGGCTCGTCCATGAGCAGGTAGTCGGGCTCTGCCATCAGCGCACGGCCAATAGCGAGCATCTGCTGCTCACCACCGGAGAGGTAGCCGGCCATCTGGTTCCGGCGATCCTTGAGGATCGGGAACATCTCGTAGACCATCTCGAGCTTGTCATCAAGCGTCGCGCGCGATCGGGTGAAGGCGCCGACTTTGAGGTTGTCTTCCACCGAGAACTCGATGAAAACGCGGCGGCCTTCCATTACCTGGCTCACGCCAGCACGGACGACATCGGGGGCTTTCGAGGTGTCAAGGGGGGCTTCGTCGATCGAAACGTATCCCTTTGAGATCTTGCCGCGGTGAACATCAAGCAGACCCGTCATGGCACGGATGAGCGAAGTTTTCCCGGCACCGTTCGCGCCCAGGAGCGCAACGATCGATTCACGAGGGACACGCAGACTCGCACCTTTGACGACGAGCATGACGTCTTCGTAGACGACCTCGACATTGTGTACGGCCAGTGTCATGGTTCCCTTTCCGTCACTTCGGTGTGACGAGGTAGGTGCGCCACCTCGTTGTGGCGTAGAGCCAACCTATCGATTGATTGGTTCTCTTCGCAAGTGGCGTTATTGTTCTGTAGCGAAGGCCACATCAACAAAGGAGTTTCATGGCACGTTTTACCGACCGCGTCGCAATCGTCACCGGCGCAGCCCAGGGCATCGGCGCAGCAACCGCGCTTGAACTCGCCCGCGGCGGCGCCAAGGTCGCCGTTCTTGACTTGAACGCGCCGGGGGCTGAAGCATCCGCTGCCTCGATCGCCGCAGACGCCGACGTCGTTGCCGCTGGCGGTACGGCGGTTGGTCTTGCGTGCGACGTGACGGATGAAGACGCTGTTGGCAGTGTCTTCCAGCAGGTCGTCGACCAGTTCGGTCGCCTCGACATTCTCGTCAACAACGCGGGCATCACGCGCGATGGCATGTTCTTCAAGATGGATCGCCCACAGTGGGATTCGGTCATCACGACCAACCTCACGAGCGCGTACCTCTGCTCGAAGGCGGCACAGAAGTACATGACGGAGCAGAAGTACGGCAAGATCGTGAGTCTCAGCTCGCGTTCGGCACTCGGCAACCGTGGCCAGGCAAACTACGCCGCCGCGAAGGCCGGCATCCAGGGCCTCACGGCGACGCTTGCGATTGAGCTTGGGCCCTTCAATATCAATGTCAACGCGGTTGCCCCGGGCTACATTGCAACGGCCATGACGGCCGCGACCGCTGAGCGTGTTGGGTCGACGGCCGAAGAACACCAAAAGCTTGCCGCCGAGGCCACTCCCCTACGCCGCGTCGGCCAGCCGGAAGAGGTCGCGCAGGTCGTCGCTTTCTTCGCAAGCGATGAATCAAGCTACGTCACGGGCCAGACGCTTTATATCAACGGCGGCCTGCGGTAGTGGCCGTCTACCTCGTCGGGGGCGTGCGCACACCGATTGGGCGACACGGGGGTGCGCTCTCGGGCGTGCGCCCGGATGACCTCGCCGCGCTCGTACTCGCCGAGGTTGTGCGGCGTGCCGGGATCGACCCGGCTGACGTCGACGAGGTCATTCTCGGCAACACAAACGGCGCGGGCGAAGACAACCGCAATGTCGCGCGCCAGGCGGCGCTCCTTGCCGGCTTCCCCTACGAGGTACCGGCGATCACCGTCAACCGGCTGTGTGCTTCGGGGCTCTCGGCAATCATCCTCGCCTCGCAAATGATCCAGAGCGGCAACGCCGACCTCGTGATCGCGGGCGGCGTTGAGTCGATGTCGCGCGCGCCGTGGGTCATGGCGAAGCCCGAGAAGGCCTTTGCCAAACCCGGCGCAATCTACGACTCGGCTATCGGCACGCGCTTTCCCAACCCCAAACACGACCCCGACGCCGTAACAACCATGCCCGAAACCGCCGAGGCGCTCGCCGAACTCGATGGCATCACGCGCGAAGAATCGGATGCCTTCGCCCTGCGGTCACAGCGGCGCGCGGTCGCCGCAATCGACGCGGGGCACTTCGACGACGAAATCGTGCCCGTCGAAACCCGGGCGGGAATCGTCTCGGTTGATGAGGGGCCACGTCGAGACAGTTCGCTTGAGGCACTCGCAAAGCTGCAGCCTGTCGTCAAACCCGGCGGCGTTGTGACGGCCGGCAACGCCTCATCGCTCAACGATGGGGCATCCGCTGTCATGGTCGCGAGCGAGTCGGCTCTGGCGAAGTTCGGGCTCACTCCGCGAGCTCGCATTGTGGCGGGCACAGCGGCCGGGGTGCCACCAAAGATCATGGGTATCGGGCCCGTGCCCGCGACCGAGAAGGCGCTTGAGCGCGCTGGCTGGTCGCTCGACGATATCGGTGCGGTCGAGCTCAACGAGGCGTTCGCGGCGCAGTCACTCGCCTGCATCCGCCGCCTGGGGCTCGACGAAGAGATCACCAACCGTGATGGCGGGGCAATTGCCCTGGGGCATCCGCTGGGGTCTTCTGGCTCGCGTATCGCCGTCACCCTGCTGGGTCGTATGGAACGCGAGGGAGCCGAGAAGGGCCTCGCAACAATGTGTGTGGGCGTCGGGCAGGGCGTCTCACTGCTCGTCGAAAAACCATAGGAAGGCAGAACAATGGCTGTTCGCGTTGTCCCCTCAATCACCGAGCTGCAAGCGCTCGTCGGCACCGAACTGGGCGTGAGCGACTGGCTCGAAATTACGCAGGAACGCGTCAATCTGTTCGCGGATGCCACGGGTGACCACCAGTGGATTCATGTTGACCCCGAGCGCGCGGCAGAGGGCACTTTCGGCGGCACGATCGCGCACGGCTACCTCACACTCTCGCTCATCCCCGCCTTCACCGCTGAGGTGTACCGGGTTGAAAACCTTGCAATGGCGATCAACTACGGCTCAAACACGGTGCGGTTCGTGCAGCCCGTGCTCGTGGGTTCGCGGATTCGCGACCGCGTTGTACTCGATGAGGTGACCGAAACAGCACGCGGCTATCAGGTGTTCCTGACCCACACGATCGAAATCGAGGGCATCGAAAAGCCCGCGTGCATCGCGCAGACGATCGCGGTTGTTGTTCCGGAGTAGTTCCTGCAAAGCGAAACGCCCGACCCGGCAATCGCGGGGTCGGGCGTTTCGTCTCGCGTATGGGCCCACGCCGGTCGGCGGCTCGGCACGCCGGTACGGCGTGGTGAGTGACCGGCGGGGACGCTCAACGACCTTATGGAGAGCTGAAGCGGATGTTGTGTCTTAGAGCTTGGTGACCTGGTCGAAGCTCAGCTCAACCGGGGTCTCGCGCTCGAAGAGCGAAACGAGAACCGTGAGCTTGCCGCTCTCGGGCTTGATCTCGCTGATCGTACCGGCAAGGCCAGCGAACGAGCCTTCCTTGATCGTGATGGTCTCGCCCGTCTCGAACTCGATGTCGGTGATGACCTGGCGAGGTGCGGCACCGCCGGCACCCTTGCCACCCTCGGCCTTGGCCGTCGTGGTCTCTTTGATCTCGGCGAGGGGCTTGAGCATGTTGAATGCTTCGTCGAAACGCAGCGGTACGGGGTTGGTCGCGTTGCCAACAAAGCCCGTGACGCCCGGCGTGTGGCGAACGCACGACCAGGTGTCCTCGTTGAAGTCCATGCGAACGAGCACGTAACCCGGGATGCGAACGCGGGTGACCATCTTG
>CAYNTU010000013.1:0-50319 GCA_964400205.1 uncultured Microbacterium sp. | reverse complement strand
GACGACGTCTTCCATGGGGACTTCGATCTGGTAGATCTCGTCCTCGACGCCCATCGTGACCTTGCGCTGCTCGATGTTGGCCTTGACCTTGCGCTCGAAGCCTGCGTACGAGTGGATGACGTACCACTTGCCGGGAAGCATCCGCAGGTCTGCCTTGAACTCGGCGTAGGGGTCTGCGTCGCCGTCGACGTCGGGCGAAACAATGTTCGGGGTGCCGTCGTCAAAGCTGTCGTTGAGCACGGAAGCTGCTGCTTCTGCCTCTTCTGCGCTGTCGATCTCGAGTGCGTCGTCCACGATTGCGTCTGCCTCCGGGTCAGCGATATCGGCGAGGTCTTCGTCGCTATCGTCGTCTTCGCCCTCGATGTGCAGGGCTGCGGCCTCGGCCGGTTCTACCGAGCGCTCTTGCTCAGCAAGAACGTCGCCGTCTTGGTGCAAGTCATCTTCGCTGCTCTGTTCGGCAGCGGTCGCCCAGTCGGAATCTTCTTCGTGGTTGCGTTCTGACACGGTGTTTCTTTCGATAGTGAATGAATGCGCCCACGGCGCGGCGGGGCCGGTGTTTAGACAGGAACCCCGAAGACAACGGTCGTCAGCCACGAGAACAAGAAGTCAAGACCGTACACAATCGCCATGACGATGACAACGAATGCCAGCACGACGAGCGTGTATCGGATGAGTTCCTGACGGGTCGGGGTGACGACCTTCTTCAGTTCGGCAACAACCTGCGACAAAAAGAGCGAGATCGACGCGAAGAAACCACGGATGCCACGCTTGTCGTGACCCTGGCCTGCGCTGATTGCCTCGTTTGTCATAAGAGTTACCTTTCGTGTCACGTGAGTGACCTTTGCAGGGCGGACAGGAATCGAACCTGCAACCTGCGGTTTTGGAGACCGCTGCTCTGCCAATTGAGCTACCGCCCTAAATCGCACTCAAACTGTTGCTCGGGCACGACTCAGTCTGCGATTTTTCAACCGCACCCCTCAAGTGTACACGGCTCAGACCCCCTGTCTCTGAGCCAGCCGAGGGTTGTTCGGCGGGTTTACTCGGCTGCCGTCGGGCTGTGCGACTCGAGGAACTCGTACACATCCGTTGTGTCAACCCCGGGGAATGCACCCGTCGGGAGTGTCGCGAGGAGTGTGCGCGGGGTTGAAACATTGGGCCAGGATTTCTCGCGCCAGCGGGACTCGAGCTCGGCGGGGGCCACTCGGCAGCAGCGTTCGACGCTGTGACGCGAAACACCGCGGTTGGTCGTGTCGCGACCGACGAACCACTTCGTGTCGTCGAAGCGCACGCCGACGCTCAGCGAGTGCAAGCCCTCGCTCGCCGCCTCGACGCGCGCCGTGCACCAGTAGGTGCCGTTGCCCGTATCGGTGTACTGGTAGTACGGGTTGAAGCGGTCTTCCACGTCGAACACAACGCGTGAAGTCCACTTGCGGCAACACATCTGCCCCTCGATCGCGCCGAGGCGATCGGTCGGGAAGTTGACGTCGTCGTTCTCGTAGGCCTTCGTGATCATGCCCGATTCATGCACCTTCAAGAAGTGCACGGGGATCTCGAGGTGTCGCGTCGCGAGGTTCGTGAAACGATGCGCGGCGGTCTCGTACGAGACCGTATAGGCGTCACGCAGATCTTCAATCGAGATCTCACGGCGCTTCTTGGCGTCCTGCAGAAAGTCAACAACGTGGGCCTCGGGCATCATGATGGCGCCCGTGAGGTAGTTCGTCTCAACACGCTGGCGCAAAAACTCGGCATAGCTCTTGGGTTCTTGGTGGCCCAGAATGCGCGAGCTGAGTGCCTGGAGCACAGCAGTACGGGCGTCGCCCTTGGCCTGCGTGCGACGGGTGAGGTAGAGCTTTCCGTTCTCGAGGTCGGCGATCGAGCGCGTCGAGTGCGGGAGGTCTGAGGCGTAGTGCAGTGTGAACCCCATGTGCGCCGCGATGTCACTCGCCATGCGCTGTGTGATGGGGCCTTCCTTCATACCGACCTGGGCACGCAGATCCGTTGCCGCCCGCTCAAGGTCTTCGAAGTAGTTGTCTTTCGTGCGCATGAGGCGACGAAGCTCGACATTCGCCCGGCGAGCTTCTTCGGGCGTTGCCGAGCGCTCATCTTTCAGGCGATCGATCTCGGTCGCGAGCGTGAGGATCGCCTTGACACTCTCGGTCGGCATCGACTTGGCAATGCGGAACGGTTCGATCCCAAGCTGCGCGAAGGTCGACGAGCCCATCGCCCGCTGCAGAGCAAGCTCGAGCTCTGCTCGTTCGTCGAGCGGGCCAGCGTCAAAGATCGCGTCGAGCGTCACCCCGAGCGCCGCGGCGATCGCCTGCAACTGCGAGAGCTTCGCCTCCCGCTTCCCCGTCTCAATCATCGAGAGCTGGCTCGGCGCACGACCGATTGCCTCGGCGAGCTCGTCAAGCGTGAGGCCCTTTTGCTTGCGCAGTTGGCGGATGCGGTGCCCAATTGCCAGCGGATCCAGCTGGGCAGCGGCGTCCGTGCGCATTGAAGTTTCGTTGAATGTGGGCGCTGCGGTCATGCTCATACGCGAGATTCTCTCACAAAAGCAGAAGAACGAGAAAATTTCACACGCCGATCGTGCAGAGAAGCACTCGAACTTCACGCAAAGTTGATGTACGAGTTCACACTCCTGTTTCGAAAGGGAACGCACATGACTCCGGTAATCACGGCGTACGAGCCGCAACTGACCATCACCGGCCCGGCCGGCGAGCGTTTTGAAGAGATTCTGACGCCCGGCGCGGTCGAGTTCGTCGCTGATCTGCATGACCGGTTCGCGCGACGCCGTTTTGACGTTCTCGCTGATCGCCAGCGCAAGCGCTATGAGATCGGCAACGGGCGTGACCCGCACTTCCGTGCCGAGACGGCGCACATCCGCTCGGATGCTGACTGGCGTGTTGCCGGGGCTGGCCCGGGGCTTGAAGACCGCCGTGTCGAGATCACGGGGCCGACCGATGTTGCCTCGGCTGTGGGCGCGCTCAACTCGGGCGCCAAAGTGTGGCTTGCCGACCACGAAGATGCTCTGAGCCCCACATGGCAGAACATCATCGGCGGGCAAGTGACCTTGCGCGACGCGATTCGTGGCGAGCTCGACGGCGTCACGGCCGACGCAACCCCCACGATCGTCTTCCGCCCGCGCGGTTGGCACATGCCCGAGAAGCACATCACCTTTGCTGACCGCCAGGGTCGCACGGCGGCTGCTTCCGGCGCCCTGACCGACTTTGGTCTCTACGTTTACAACAACGCTCAGGCGCTCATCGACAGCGGTCGCGGCCCCTACTTTGCGCTGCCGAAGGTTGAATCCGCAGAAGAGGCCAAGCTGTGGAACGACATCTTCAAGTTCACCGAAGCTGAGCTGGGGCTCGAGCCGGGCACGATTCGCGCATCCGTTCTGATTGAGACGCTGCCGGCCGCGTTCGAGATGGAAGAGATTCTCTACGAACTGCGCGACCACGCCTCGGGCCTCATCGCTGGGCGCTGGGACTACATCTTCTCGATCATCAAGAACTACCGCGGCCGCGGCGCACGCTTCGTACTGCCCGACCGCAACGATGTGACGATGACGGTACCGTTCATGCGCACCTACACCGACCTGCTCGTGAAGACCGCCCACAAGCGCGGTGCGCACGCGATCGGCGGCATGAGCGCTGCGATCGTCGACACCGACAGCATCGAGAAGGCCGAGCGTGTGACGAGCAAGGTTCGTGCCGACAAGAAGCGCGAGGCGAACGACGGCTTCGATGGCACCTGGGTGGCACGCCCCGAGCTCGTTTCGATCGTGCAGTCAGAGTTCGACCACGTGCTCGGCAGCAAGCCCAACCAGCTCGACAACCTGCGCGAGGACGCCTACATCACGCCCGCACAGCTGCTCGATCTGCGCATCGGCCGCCCCATCACAGAAGATGGTGTGCGCATCAACGTTGCGGCGACGCTCAACTACCTTGAGTCGTGGTTGCGCGGCACGGGTGCTGTGCCGATTGACAGCCTCGTTGCGGATGCTTCGACAGCCGAGATCAGCCGCTCGCAATTGTGGCAGTGGATCCACCAGGGTCGCCACACAGAAGATCGCACGCTCATCACGCGCCAGTATGTCGAGAAGGTGCTTTCCGAGGTGCTCGAGGTGACCAAGCGCTTCGAGGGCGACCGTTGTGACGACGCGGCTGCCGTCTTCCGCGAGGTTGCCCTGCAAGACGACTTCCCCGAGTTCATGACGCTCGAGGCATACGCGAAGCAGCTGTAGCAGCATCCGCTTTACGTCGACCCTCGCGCTTTCCTCAGCGCCACACGCTTTCTTTGCTAGGGAATGTGCGGCGTTGGGGAAAGTGCGAGGGTCGATGCCATGGGGCTGGGCGCGCAGTAGCGTGGAAGGGTGAACTCCCCCAGCGCCGCCGACATCCGTTCGGTGCTCTGGCGATTCGCGCCCGCGGTCTATGGCCCCACCCTGCTGTTTGGGCTGGGCGAGGGGGCGGTCATTCCGCTCATCCCGATTCTGGCGGTCAACCTTGGCGCGAGCATTCCCGTCGCGGCGTTCGTTGCGGCGACGCTCGTGTTCGGCGGGCTCGCGGGCGCCATTCCCGCTGGCGCGATCGTGGCACGCTTCGGCGAGCGCGTGACGATGATCGGCGGCTCGTTCATCGCGCTCTTGGCCGCGGCGGGCCTCGCGGTCGCCTCAAATCTCTGGGTGCTGGGCGCCGCAAGCTTTGTGCTGGGGTTCAGCGGCGCTGCGTTTACGCTGGCCCGCCACGCCTTCATGACGATGCACGTGCCGTACGCCTTCCGGGCGCGATCGCTCGCCCTGCTGGGTGGCACCATGCGGCTTGGCATGTTCATAGGGCCGTTCGTGGCCGCAGCGCTCCTTGCCGCGTTCCACGATCAGCGCGCAACCGTGTGGTTCCTGGTCGTATGCCTGGCGGCAATGGTTGTGCTCCTTGTCGTCGCGCCCGACCCCGAGACAGCGCTTGCGGCGCCCGCTTCGAGTGAGCCCGCGCCGGAAAGGCTCGGCGTCATGGCAACGATCGGCGCGTACCGAGGCGTCCTGGCGCGCCTGGGTGTCGCGGCAGCGTTGCTTTCGGCGCTGCGTTCCGCCCGCCCGGTTGTCCTCCCCCTGTGGGGTATCGCTCTCGGCCTCGATGCGAGCGCGATCGCCCTCGTCGTGGGGCTCTCGGGTGCCGTCGACTTCGCGCTCTTCTACGCGAGCGGGCAGGTCATGGATCGTTTTGGGCGCCTCGCGGGCGTCCTGCCCGCGACCCTCATCATGGGGAGCGGATTTTTGACACTCGCCCTGACGGGATCGTTGGTCAGCGCGGATGCGTGGTTCACGGCTCTCGCGATCTTCATCGGCGTGGGCAACGGTCTCTCAAGCGGCATCCTCATGACGCTAGGCTCCGACCTTGCCCCGCAAGAGAATCCCGGGCCCTTCCTCGGGGCGTACCGCACGATCGCTGAGACTGGTGCCGCGGGCGCTCCCCTGCTGATCTCGGCGATCGCCGCCGCCGCCTCGCTGCCCGCCGCGGTTGCCGTCATCGGATGCCTCGGTCTGCTGGGCGCAGCGGCCTTCGCACGTTGGGTGCCGCGCTACGTTCCGCGGCGCTGAGCGCGCAGAGCAGGAGCTCTCTTCCATCATGTCGGCCCCATAACAGTGCCTGCGTTGGCTAGCCTGAGTCGCACGGAAGGGACTGATCGACATGAACGAGATTCACCGGAATCTGCCTCGGCGGATCACACTCGGCCTCGTCGCAGTCGGCTTCGCGGCCGCGTCACTGACAGCGTGCACATTTGGCTCGAACTGGTCTGGCATCGACCAGAACGGCGAACCGGTCGACGACACGGGGTCACTCGACATGGAAGTGGTGAACAGGACCATCGCGGTCGAGGGGTAGGCCACACTAACGGGGAACTCACGAAGAACGGGGAGTTGGAATCATCCGATTCCAACTCCCCGTTTGTTCAGGGCTCCCCGTTTGGGCGCGGCTAGTGTGAGGCGCCTGCGGGGACGAGGGCGCGGAGGATGTCGTCGACGCGCTGCTTGGCATCGCCGAAGAGCATCGAGGTGTTCTCGCGGTAGAACAGCGGGTTCGGCACGCCGGCGTAGCCCGAAGCCATCGAGCGCTTGAACACGACGACATCGTTCGCATCCCAGACGTGCAGCACGGGCATGCCAGCGATGGGCGAACCAGGGTTCTCTGCCGCAGCCGGGTTCACGGTGTCGTTTGCGCCGATGACGAGCACAACATCCGTGTCCTTGAAGTCGTCGTTGATCTCGTCGAGCTCTTCCACGATGTCGTACGGCACACGAGCCTCGGCGAGCAACACGTTCATGTGGCCCGGCAGACGACCGGCAACGGGGTGGATGGCAAACCGCACCTGGGTGCCGTTCTTGCGCAGTTCATCCGTCAACTGGGCAACGAGGTGCTGTGCCTGAGCGACGGCCATACCGTAACCCGGCGCGATGATGACCGACTTGGCGTTCGCGAGCTTGTCGGCGACCTCTTCGGCCGTGACCTCGCGGTGCTCGCCCTCTTCTTCATCGGATGCGCTCGGCGCCTCAATACCGAAACCACCGGCGATAACCGAGATGAACGAGCGGTTCATGGCCTTGCACATGATGTACGACAGGTATGCACCCGAGGAGCCCACGAGGGCACCCGTGATGATGAGGAGCGTGTTGTTGAGCAGGAAGCCAGCCGCTGCTGCAGCCCAACCCGAGTAGCTGTTGAGCATCGAGACGACGACGGGCATATCGCCGCCACCGATCGAGGCAACGAGGTGCCAGCCGAGTGCAAGCGCGATGAGCGTGACAACGGCGAGGAGCCACAGCTGCGGGGTGATGACGTACCAAACCGTCAACGCGATGAAGGCGATGATCGCGCCGATGTTGAGGAAGTTCTTCCCCGGCAGCACGAGCGGCTTCGACGAGATCTTCGCCGAGAGCTTGAGGTACGCCACGATCGAGCCCGTGAAGGTCACAGCACCGATGAAGACACCGATGAAGACCTCAGCGTTGTGGATGTTGTTCAGCGCGGGCGAGCCGAGGTCGGGGTGCGTAATGGCACCGTTCCAACCGACGAGCACTGCCGCAAGACCAACGAAGGAGTGCAGCAGGGCGATGAGCTCGGGCATGCCCGTCATCTCAACGACCTTTGCGCGCCACAGGCCGATCGCGCCACCGATGACGATTGCCCCGACGAGCAGGCCAACGCCGAGCGCGAGCTGCGACTGGCCCCACATGCCCTGGATTGTGACCCAGATCGTGACGGTCAAAGCGATGACCATACCGGCGATACCGTAGGCGACACCGCGACGTGAGGTCTCGTGCTTGCTGAGCCCCGCGAGGCTCATGATGAACAGCAGGGCGGCGACAATGTACGCCGCGTTTGCAATTGCGATGGCGGTCATCGGTCGTCTCCCTTACGGAACATGGCGAGCATTCGTCGGGTCACCGCGAAGCCACCGAAGATGTTGATGCTGGCAACAAGCACAGCGATTGCGGCGAGCACCTGCACGAGCGGATTCGGTGTCGCAAGTTGCGTAATTGCACCCACGATGATGATGCCCGAGATCGCATTCGTGACGCTCATGAGCGGCGTGTGCAGTGCGTGTGCAACGTTGCCAATCACATAGAACCCGATCACAACCGAGAGCGTGAGGGTCAAGAAGTGCTGCGGCAGCGGAGCGGGAGCCCACGCGAAGATCGCACCGAGCAGAGCAAGCCCCGCAACGATGAGGCCCGTCTTCGCCCCAGCCGAAAGCGTCTTCTTGGGCTTCGGCTCGGCAACCTCGACGGGTGCCGCGGCAGCAACCGGTGCTGCCGAAACAGCGACCGGTGGCGGCGGCCAGGTGACGGCGCCGTTCTGCGTCACGGTCACGGCACGCTGCACCTGATCGTCTTCGTCAATCGTGAGCTTGCCGTCGGCTTCGGGGGTGAGGAGTTTGATGAGGTTCGTGATGTTCGTGCCGTACATCTGCGAAGCCTGGTTCGCGAGGCGGCCAGCAAGATCGGTGTAACCGAGAATCGTCACGCCGTTGTCGGTCACGACCTTCTTGCCTGCGACCGAACCCTCAACGTTGCCGCCCTGGCCAGCGGCCATGTCGACGATAACGCTGCCGGGCTTCATGGAAGCGACATCCGATGCCGTGATGAGCACAGGAGCCTTGCGACCCGGGATGAGCGCGGTCGTGATGATGATGTCAACGTCTTTGGCCTGAGCTGAGTACAGGTCGGCAGCCGCCTGGTTGTAGGCCTCAGAGGTCGCCTTGGCGTAGCCGTCTGACGAGACCTCTTTCTTTTCTTCAGGAACGACGATCTCGAGATACTCACCACCAACGGATGCCACCTGGTCGGCAACCTCGGGGCGCGGGTCTGTCGCCCGC
Organism: uncultured Microbacterium sp.; assembly: GCA_964400205.1. GTDB lineage: Bacteria > Actinomycetota > Actinomycetes > Actinomycetales > Microbacteriaceae > Microbacterium. The sequence continues at coordinate 41,943 of CAYNTU010000013.1, read as the reverse complement.
ACAATCGCGCCCATGGAAGCCGCGGCACCGATCGCGGCGAGACCCGCAACACCGGCGCCACCAACGAGCACCTTCGCCGGAGGAACCCGACCAGCAGCCGTAACCTGGCCCGTGAAGAAGCGACCGAACTCATTCGCCGCCTCAACAACCGCACGGTACCCTGCGATGTTGGCCATCGACGAGAGCACGTCCATCGACTGCGCACGCGAAATACGCGGCACAGCGTCGAGGGCAAGGGCCGTCACGCCCTGGGCCGCAAGTTTGTCGAGCAACTCAGGGTGCAGCGCCGGCGCAAGCAGCGCAATGAGCACCGAGCCCGAGTGCAGGAGCTTCATCTCGTCGTCGGTCGGGGCATCGACCTTGACGACGATGTCACTCCCCCACGCCTGTTTCTTCGTGACGACGGTTGCACCCGCATCCGCATACTGGGCGTCGTCATACGACGCATTCTCACCAGCACCCTTTTCAACGACAACGTCATAGCCGAGAGCAGTGAGCTTCGGCACCGTGGTCGGGGCGATCGCGACGCGAGCCTCGCCGGGCTGTTCTTTTACGATTCCGATGGATGACACTCGCCCATTATGACGAGAATCTGTCACTCATAACGGAATATGACGAAACGTGCACGACGAAGTTCGCACATTTTTCTCGACCCGCGAAGATCGGATGCCGCGTCGTAACGCAAAGCGGGCCCGGTCAGAGACCGAGCCCGCTTGCGAGAAGAGCAGTTCTTAGAACTGGTTCATCGTGTTGTCTTTACCGCCAGCCTTGAGGGCGGCGTCACCGGCGAAGTACTCCTTGTGGTTGTCCCCGATGTCGGAGCCAGCCATGTTCTGGTGCTTCACGGTTGCGATACCCTCGCGGATCTCGCGGCGTTGTACGCCACCGACGTAGGCGAGCATGCCCTGGTCAGCGAAGTAGCCCTTGGCGAGGTCATCCGTTGACAGTGCTGCCGTGTGGTACGTCGGCAGGGTGATGAGGTGGTGGAAGATGCCGGCGCGCTTGGAGCCATCCGCCTGGAAGGTGCGGATCTTCTCGTCAGCCAGCTTGCCCAGCTCGGTGTCGTCGTACTCAGGGCTGATGAGGTTGTCGCGGTCGTAGGCCGAAACATCCTTACCCTCTGCCTGCAGTGCGTCGTACACCTGCTGGCGGAAGTTGGTCGTCCAGTTGAACGACGGGCTGTTGTTGTAGACGAGCTTGGCGTTCGGGATGACCTCGCGGATGCGGTCAACCATGCCAGCGATCTGCTCAACGTGCGGCTTCTCGGTCTCGATCCAGAGGAGGTCGGCACCGTGCTGGAGCGAGGTGATGCAGTCAAGCACAACGCGGTCTTCGCCAGTGCCAGCGCGGAACTGGTAGAGGTTCGATGCGAGGCGCTTGGGGCGAACGATCTTGCCGTCGCGCTTGATGAGCACGTCACCGTCGAGCACTGCGTCAGCGTCGATCTCTTCAACGTCAAGGAACGAGTTGTACTGGTCACCCAGGTCACCCGGCTCTTTAACAACCGCGAGCTTCTGCGTGAGGCCAGCGCCGAGCGAGTCGGTGCGGGCTACGACAACACCGTTGTCGATGCCGAGCTCGAGGAAGGCGTAGCGCACAGCGTTGAGCTTTGCGATGAAGTCCTCGTGCGGAACCGTAACCTTGCCGTCTTGGTGACCACACTGCTTCTCGTCAGAAACCTGGTTCTCGATCTGGATCGCACACGCGCCAGCCTCGATCATCTTCTTTGCGAGCAGGTAGGTTGCTTCGGGGTTACCGAAACCAGCGTCGATGTCGGCAATGATCGGCACAACGTGCGTCTCGTAGTTGTCGATCTGCGACTGGATGAACTCAACCGCCGTCTCGTCACCAGCGGCACGAGCGTCGTCGAGCTGCGTGAAGAGCAGGTCGAGCTCACGGGCGTCTGCCTGGCGCAGGAAGGTGTAGATCTCCTGGATGAGCGCGGGAACCGACGTCTTCTCGTGCATCGACTGGTCGGGAAGCGGACCGAACTCCGAACGAAGAGCAGCAACCATCCAGCCCGAGAGGTAGAGGTACTTCTTGTTCGTGGTCTTGAGGTGTTTCTTGATCGAGATGAGCTTCTGCTGGCCGATGAAGCCGTGCCAAACACCGAGCGACTGCGTGTAGAGCGACGAGTCAGCGTCGTACTCTGCCATGTCTTTGCGCATGATGTCGGCCGTGTACTGAGCGATCTCGAGGCCCGTCTTGAAACGGTTCTCGGCACGCAGACGAGCGACGTACTCGGGGTTGATTGCATCCCACGTCGAGCCGTACTGCTTCTTCAGCGCTTCGACCGACTTGATGTCGTCTTCGTATGCAGTCATGGGGACTCCTTTTTAGTGGCGGATGACTGAAGTGTGTTGCTCAAATCGAGCTACTTCTACTTTGCGGCATCCGCAGCGCCTCTTTACGACCAAACAGGGTGTGAAGATTCCTGTTTCTTCTCGCTTTGCGAAATCGGATGAATCCGGCCCGAACGACAAACGGGGCAGAAGCGACAATGCGCTCCTGCCCCGTTGTGCAGTGTGTCGTATGACGGGACTTACTTGACCTTGGCTGCGAGGTCGCGGTCGAAGTTCGTCTGGATCTCGGCTGCAGCTGCCTCGAGCGTCGACTGGATGTCGGCACCCGTAAGGATCTTCTGCAGGTTCTGCGCGAGTGCGCGGTCACCACCGGGGATGAACAGACGTGCGAAGTCTTGGCTGCGCGTGTGCTCGAGCTGCTTGACAGCCGTTTCGAAAAGCGGGGTCTCGGCGTACTTTGCGCTCATGTCAGCGTCGGTACGTACCGGCATGTACCCCGTGCCTGCCGAGAACGTCGCGGTGTTCTCTGCGTTCGTCATGAAGCTCGCGAGCATGGCTGCAGCAACCTGCTCTTCGGGCGTCGACGATGCCGAGACGGCGATACCTGCGCCACCGGTCGGAACGATGCCCGTGTCAGCTGCGGGGCCAGCGGGCAGGAAGGCTGCGCCGACCTCGAAGGTTGCAGCCTCGAGGATGCCCTTCATGGAACCGGTCGATGCGATGACCTGCGCCGCGGCGCCAGCCGAGAACGACGTTGCGGGGTCGCCCGAAACAACCGCGGCCGAGCCTTCCTTGACCAAGTTCTGCGCGAAGGTCAGCGCCTCAACCGTCTCGGGGCCCGTCAGGGGCGAGAAGTCCCACTCGTCGCTCCATGCACCGCCGTAACCCCAGGCGAGGTTCGCCATGGTCCAGGCGGGGTACTCCGACTCTTCCGGGTATGCAAAGCCGACGACCTCACCCTGCGTGAGCTTCTTGGCGTTTGCAGCGACGTCATCCCACGTCTTGGGAGCCTCGGTGATGCCGGCTGCCTCGTAGAGATCCTTGTTGTAGTAGAACAGCGGCGTCGAGCGTGCGAAAGGCACAGCGTAGTGCTGGCCCTCGTACAGGTAGTCGTTGTAGAGCGCGGGAACGTAGGTCGAGGTGTCTTCGCCGAGCTCTTCCAGGATGGGGTCGATGGGAGCGATCGCGCCGTTGAGGAACTGCGGGAACCAGGTGACATCCGAAAGCACAACAAGGTCACCGGCATCGCCCGAGACCTGAGCGGTCTGGAACTTCTGCGAAACCTCTTCGTAGTTGGCACCAGCGGTGACGTGGTTGACCTTGATGCCGGTTTCGGCCGTGAAAGCGTCGAGCATTGCCTTCTCGAGGTCGATTGATCCGCCCGGGTGGTTCGACCAGTAGTCGATTTCCTTTGCGGGCTCGATGCCTGCGTAGCTGACGGCATCCGATTCTGCGGGAGCAGCGGAGTCAGCCGGGGCCGAAGTGTTCGGGCCGCACGCGCTCAGGATGAAAGCACCTGCGGTCAGCGCCGCGAGCGCCGCGCTGGTACGTGCGACGGACGTGGTCTTCATGTTCATTTCGAACCTTTCATTTTCTTGGTGGGAGCCGGTCACTGGGTTTGACGTGGTGCCCGGCGGAGGGTGGGACGGGAACGTTTACTTGACGGCGCCCTGCGTGAGCCCCGCAACGATGTAGCGCTGCAGGAAGGCGAAGAGCACGAGGACCGGCACGATCACCAGCACGGCACCGGCCATGAGGATGCCGTAGCTGCCGGTTTGCGATTCGATCGACTGCAGGAGGTTGAGACCTACGGGCAGCGTCATCTTGTCGGGGCTGTCGGTGATGACGAGTGGCCACAGGAAGGAGTTCCATTCGCCGACGACCGTGATGAGGGCGACCGTCGCGATCGTGGGAGTCGTGACGGGCACGACAATCTGCCAGAGCTTGCGGAAGTGCCCCGCACCATCGAGTTCGGCGGCCTCCAACAGTTCGTGCGGGAGCGTCTTGTTCTGTTGGCGCAGGAGGAAGGTTCCGAACGCCGTGCCGAGCCCCGGGAGGATGATGCCCCACAGGGTATTGCGCCCGCCCATGCCAGCGATCGTCAGATAGTTCGGCAAGAGGGCGGCCTCGGGCGGCACCATGAGTGCGACGAGAATGGCGAGGAAGAAGGCGTTCTTGAAGCGGAAGTCGATGAAGACAAGCGCATAGGCCGAGGTCACCGCGAGGATGAGCTTGATGATGGTCGCGACAACCGTGACGATGACGCTGTTCGCGAAGACTCGGCCGAGAGGCACACGCTGCGCCACCTGCTCGTAGTTGTTCAGAGTCGGCTCGTTTGGCAAGAGCTGTGGCGTCATCGTGACGATCTCGCTCACGGGCTTGAACGACGACAGCGCCATCCACACGAGCGGCAATGCGATGAGCAAGAGCGCGAGGATCATCGGGAGGTAGCCGGTCAGAAGCGTTGTGAGCAGCTGCTCCTTCGAGAAGGCTTTGCGTCGCTCGGAGCGGCGAATAGCGCGTTCTGCTTCGCGATCGTGTTTGCGCGCGGCTTTCGTGGTCGTGATGCTCATGCGTAGTGCACCTTCCTCTCGACGAACCGCAACTGCGCCCACGTGAGCAGGAAGAGGGTGGCAAAGAGCACGACCGAGATCGCGGCTGCGTAGCCGGCACGCTGGTAGACGCCGAAGCCTTGGAGGTAGATCTCGAAGATGATCGTGTTCGTGCCGTTGCCCGTTGGCGTCATGGTGCGCAAGAGGTCGAACGCCTGCATCGAATTGAGAATCGTGGCGATGAGCAAGAAGAACACCGTGGGCGTCAGGAGCGGGAAGACAACGCTGAAGAAGCGACGAATGGGGCCCGCACCATCAATTTCGGATGCCTCAAGCAGGTCACGAGGCACCGTCTGCAACCCTGCAATAAAGATGACCGCCGCGTAACCGAGGTTCTTCCAGATGTAGACGATGATGACCATGAGGAGCGAGAGGTTCGGGTCGATGAACCACTGCGGCGAGCTCTTGCCGAGCCACAGGAAGACGTACCGCAGCACGCCGATGCTGGGGTCGAAAATGAAGTTCCACACGAGGCCCACGCCGACACCGCTCAGCACATACGGCGAGAAGATCGCGGTACGCGTGAGCCCACGGCCCGGCAGGCGACGGTTGAGCACGAGGGCGAGCAAGAGCCCCAGCACCATTGAGCCGAGCACGGTCGCGATCGTGAAGATGATCGTGACTTTCCATACATTGACGCCGCTCGGCGAGGTAAAGAACTCGACGTAGTTCTGCAGCCCGATGTTCGTCGCGTTGGGGGCGCCCATCCGCCAATCGAGCGTTGAATAGTAGATGTTCATCACGAGCGGGTAGTAGATGAACGTTGCGATCAACGCGAGGTTCGGGCCGATGAAGGCGAAGAACCACAGGCTGTTTTTGAGTTGACGTTTGCGAACCGCGCTCGTGCGCGCGTGATCGGGCTGCGTCTTTGACTGGACAAGCATCGTGCCCGACGGTACGAATGCCGCGTGAACCCGATCTTTCGCTCGGGTGAACGAGCCGATGCTCGCCTGTCACCGGGTGTTTACCCGTCAGCGGTAGTTACCACCAGTGGTTGTTGATCCAGAAGTCGTAGGCAGCAGCCCAGGAGCCGTAGCGTTGCTTGGCGTAGCTATCGCCCCAGCGCAGGTTATCGACCGGGTCGAGACAGTTGCCGGGCACCTTCTCGCATGGGAGGGCCTGCACCAAGCCGGAAGCTCCCGATGAGGGGTTCACGGCGTTGGGGTTCCAGCCGGATTCTTTCGTCACGATGTAGTCGACGTAGCCCCAATCGGATTCCGCGATCCCCGCAGCTGACATCCACTCTTCCTTTGAGCCACCACCCGTGTATGCCGGAGGTGTAGCTGAACCAGAACCTTCAGAGTCGCTCGTGTCTTCGAACTCACGTTGCGCTTCGGCAGCGAGTTGGGCCTGCTCAGCGGCCTCGGCTGCGGCGAGTCGCTCGGCCTCAGCTTGCGCTTCCGCCTCTGCTGCCTTTTGCTCATCCGCGACGACTTTCGTGTGGGCTGCCGTAGCTGCCGAAACGGCGTTGACGTACTCGTAGACGGCGGCCGTAGGCATCCGTTTCGGTGTGGCTGCGAACGTGCCTTCGGCGACCGTGCTGATCTCGGCGAGTGCCGCGGCGAACCGCTGCGAGGTGTCGGCGGGCGCTTTGGGGAAGGCGTCAGCGGGCTTGGGAGCCTGCGCGACGGCAGATTCGGCGAGAGCCGCGAGCGCGGCATCGACGTCGGCACGTGTTGTCTCGATTGCCTCGGTTCGCCCCGTGAGTTGCTCGGTTCGTTCGGCGAGCGCCTGCGCATCGGCTGCCAGTTGTACGGATGCCGCCTCGTAGCTTTCGCCGCCCGCCTGGTACGCCGTCTCAAGCTTCGCCGCGTCGACGGCCGAGGGCTCTTCGAAAGGCACGGCCTCGGTGAACGGAATGTACTCTGCAACCGCCGAGCTGAACCGCGAGCGCTGCCCATCGTCGAACAGTTCGGGGCGCTCGTCGACTTTGGCGACGGTGGCCTCAAGCTTGGGTGCATACGCGGCCACTTGCGCGATGGCCTGTTCATGTTCGGCGTGGGCTGCCGTGTAGTTCGCGATCGCCTCCGAGTACGCAGCTGAGTCGGTTGCCGCCTGCTCGACGCGTGCGTTCTCGCGGTGGTCAAGCAGCAAAAGTACACCGATAACGGATGCGACCCCGATCACGAGGAGTGCGATGCCACCCCACAAGGGCCAGCGGCGCTTCGCCTTGGGCGCAGCCTCAGCGGGGAGATGCTCGACGGGGTGCAGGGGCTCAAGCACGGCTGTCGCGCCATGGTCAGTGTGTTGCTCGAACATGTACTCCCCTCCACTTCCCGGAGTGCACGCCACCGTTCGGGGCGCGCTCGAAGTGCCACGGTAGCAAGCGCCCCGCAACGCTTCCTCCGAGTTCTGTCAGGGCACACACAGCGCACGCTCAGGCGGGCCGCTGGCAGTGAGCGGATGCGGTCAGCCGAAATCCGGTCGATAGAGTTCAACGACTTCGACGAGCCCCTCGAGACCGCGGTAATCACCGGCGTTTGTTGTATAGAGCGGCAGACCATCGGTGGCCGCGGATGCTGCAATCATCAGGTCGGCGACGCGGGCCCGCGGTTTCCGGCCGAGTGCAAGAACGGCGGCACTCATCCGTCCGAACATCCGAGCTGCCGCAGCGTCGTAGGGAATCGGATCGAATTCTGACTCGGCTTGCTGAAGCAATGCAAGTCGCTCGGCCCGTTCAGCGGGTGCGTGGGGGTCGTCAGGTCGAGCCGACGCGCGAAGCGCGACGGCGGTCGATTCTCTTCCGGGCGCAACGACTCAAGTAGTCGCACGCCTACTCCGCGAGCGCGACTATTCTGCGCTCAGCAGCCCCGCAACCGAAATATCTTCGTCCAGTTGAGGCCAGTGGATTCCTTCACCGGTACCGATGATTCGCCACTCACTCTGCTGCTCGGGAGTTGCTTGGGCAAGGCGCGGGTACCAGCTCACGGGAGCCGAGATGCGACGACCATCGCGCAAGGCCACCGTGATGTAGCCGTCGGCAATCTTGACATCGGATGCCGCGGCTTCACGAACCGAAGAAGTCATTCCACACCTCCCTCAAGTAAGACTGGTTTTCTTCGATAATCGTACGCGCAGCGCGCAGTTCGTGGGAGGCAAAGCCCTGCGACCGCTGTCAGAGGTCGGTTCTAGGCTGACAACATGCGCGTGGGTGTGTATATCGATGGGTTCAACCTCTACTACGGCGGTAGGGGTATCTGCGGACGATCGACACCCGGCTGGCGTTGGCTCAACCTCGAACAGCTCGCGGTGGCCCTCGTCGCAGCACATGCCGACTGGCCAGAAGCAGAGATCAACCGGGTCGTTTTCTGCACGGCTCGCGTCAGCGGTGCGAGCAACACTGTAGGCCAGCAGCGACAAGACATCTACCTTCGGGCACTGCACTACAGCCAAGCAGTAACCGAGCTTTCATTCGGCAACTACGTCAGTCGTGTCGCCACCGCACCTCTGGCTGTTGCCGACGGCAAAGGCCGACCTGTCATCGCACACCCTCAGTGGCCGCTGATGGTGCAAGACGGTAGCGAAGCGGATGTGCCGGATGCGCGATTTATGGCCTCAGTGGCCAGACGCGAAGAGAAGGGCTCGGACGTGAATGTGGCATCGCACTTGTTGATCGATGTGCTTTCGAGAGCTGTCGATGCCGCGGTCGTGATCTCGAATGATAGCGACCTGGCTTTTCCTGTCTCGTATGTGCGCGGTCGCGTACCGACCGGGTTGGTGAATCCAACGCGCGGGTACCGCGCAGGCAAGCTCGCGGGGCGCCATTCCGACGGCGTTGGCGGTCACTGGTGGTATCAAATGCAGGCGGAAGATTGGTATCGAAATCAGCTTCCGCCCGTGATTACACCCAAGATCACCAAGCCGCCAACGTGGTAATCGTGATAGCCTGTGAAGACACCACCCGGTCCCTTTGGGGCCGGGTTTTCTTTTGCTCGAAGCTCTACGCAGCGGGCGCCTCGCGAATTGGCACGGCGGTGTCCCAGAGACCGATGCTCTTGTCGTCGGCGTGGGAGTTGATCCCGGTGTATTCGAGCGACGCATTTTCGTAGCGGCGGAACATGTAGATCGCCTGATCCATCTGGGCCCCGTTGAACACCCCGAGCGAGACGAGGTAGTCGAAGTCATCGATCGAGAGACCGGTTACTGTCTTGAAGAGCCCTGGCTCGAGCTTTCGGATGACGTCTTTCAGCGTCTGTTCGCGGTAGTCGGTGAGGTACATAAACGCTGGGATGCGCGTCGCGAACTTGATGAGCTTCTCTTGAATCTGCTTGCGCTTCGACTTCGTCTCACGCTCTTCGGTGCTCAGCTCACGCTTCTCTTTCGGCGTGAGGTCGTCACCACGCTCTTTCTTGGTCTTCTGTAGCGCCTCGCTCTTATTGACGACCGTTTCGAAGTCCTTCTTTGACAGCGAGCGGAAGCCCTCGATGCTCAAGATGGCGTTCATCGCCCTGTCGTCGTTGAGCAGCTTGCGCAACGTGATGTTGTCGACGTTCACCAGCACCGCAGATTCCCAGCGGCGTGCGAGCAGCGTCGCGGTGGTGCCGGACATTGCCATCTCAAGAATCTGGCCGGCATCGATGAGGTTCATCGTCCCGTTTTCATAAGCCAGCACGGGCAGAAAGCTCACCAGGTCGTGCACGGCCTTCTCAGGGTTCGTCGCAGCCTGATCGGGTTGTAACTGCATTCCGTACTGGCTGAGTTGCCGCAATGCCCTCGTCGGAGCAAAGTCGAACACGTAACAAACGGGCTTGAGAATCTCGATGCGATCAGGGTCATCGCCGTCAGGGTTGCGGATGGCCCACGGCGATTGCACACGGAACGCCGCCTGGAAGTAGGTTTCCGGCGCTTGCAGATTGCGCAGAATCATCATCGATGACCACTGTGGCACGGTCACACCGGTGGTCAGCTTGCCGACGGTGAGCGTGATGGTCTTCGTGTCGTAGCCGCTGCCGATTGCCGAGCGCACGGGTTCGAGCGCGGCAAGCCCAACACCGACGCCATCCTCTGAAACGTTCACGACCGTGTAATCGTGCCACCAGACATTCTGCGGCTCCGCGAGCAGGTTCTTCATCGCGGCGCACGAGGCCTTACGCGGCAGCATCCAGAGCGAGTGCTGGAGATATGGCAGCAGCCGCACATCAGAATACGGGAACGGCGCCCGCCCGCCCGATTTCAGTTGGTCAACGGCGTGCGGCATGTACGAGCCGCGCACGATGTCGAGCCATTTCTGTACCTCGTCCTCGTGCTTGAACCTTGCGGCCATACCCTCCCCCGTCGCCGCGAAGAACTCGTTGAGATCGAACTCGTCGAACTCCCCCTGCTGTGCAATTGCACGCAACTCTTCGGGCATTTTGTACGTCATCAAGCGCAGTTCGGGCAGCGTCGCATACGGATTCGGATCATTCGGATGCTTCTCACTGAACTCAGCCTTGGCGCGCTGCTCATCGGCGTAGGTCCAGTTGTAAATCTGCTCTTCTATGAACCGTCCCTCCCTGAGCACCTTGAATGGCGTGCCCGAGAGGTACAGGTACGAGCGGGTCTTGACGGGCAAGAATGCGTCTTCATCGAGGTTCAGCACTTCAAGGTTCTGCGCAAAAACCTCAAGGTCGTCCTCAGAGTCTTGCTTGGCTTCTGCGCGCTTAGTCTTCTCGTCTTCGCCCTCGAACAACTCTTTTGACGTCTCGCGCCACGCGCCAAAGTGGTACTCGTCAAACACGACGACATCCCACATGACGTCGCTCATCCAGGAGTGAAGCTCCTTGAATGTGCCAGTGTTCTTGTCTTTCTGCAGAACATCTTGGAACGAAGCGAAATACACGAGCGGCTCGTTGAGCGGTACATCTGTCGGGTCGCCGCCGGTGCTGCGCGAGCGGAACTTCCACCCGTCGAAGTTCGTGACATTCTCAAGGTCATCGCGCCAGGCATCTTCAACGGCCGGCTTGAACGTGAGCACGAGCACGCGCGTGAAGCCCATCTGCTTCGCGAACTCGTACGTGGTGAAGGTCTTGCCGAAGCGCATTTTGGCGTTCCACAAGAATTCCGGCACATCGTCTTCATCCTCAGCCCACACCGACTCGAAGTAGCGCTTCGCCTTCGTGATCGCAGCTTTCTGTTCGTCGCGCGGCTTCAACGTGATGCTGCGATTGCCCTCGTAGGTTGTTCCCGCACGAAGTTCCGCAATTGCGGTCTCAACATCGGATGGAGAACAGCGCACCCATTCGCGACTCGACTTATACGGCACAAGCTCGAAGCCCTTTGCTGTAAGCCGATCACGCACTTCAGTATCGGTGATTCGAGACCCGTCCGGGCGATCCGCCGGTTGGTTCACCTCAAGCACGTATGCCTGTTGCGCCTGCCCCATCGACTCCTTGATGCGAGTGTTCACATCGCGCGTTGTCTCGCCGACCTTCAAACAATCACGCCAACGTTCAGGGCCGTCCTTGAAACGCCAGGCATACAGCCGAGGTCGAAACTCCGGCTTGCGTGGCTCAAGATCGAGAATGCCGCTATCAATCGAGATCAAGACCGAGCTCCATTGGCTTGATCTGCGACTCGATAAACGCGATCTCATCGTCGGTCAGACCATACTTCTCGTAGAGTTCCGCGTCAGTCCAGGTGCGATCCCACGTTTGCATCGGGACCCAGGTATACACAGACCGAAACGCATCCTGGGTGATCTTTCGAAGCGAGACGAGAAATCTGAAAAACCGCGTCGAAAGGTAGCTACTCAAGCTCGTCGCCTCGCTCTCCGAGTCGAGATAGAAGAACATATAAGACCCTGTGCACGCCGACGGGCTAGCAGCGACCTGCGGAATCCCGAGTATCTGATGGGGGATGGTCTCTCCCGCGCCGTACCCTTTGGTCACCAGAACCTTTGCGGTATCGATCAAGTGGACGTTTTTCTCGATAGCGTCTCGGGAGATGAAGCCGATGCCTCGTTTGCCGTCTCGAATGTGAAAGAAGGGTATGTCACCAGGCGCTGACACATCTCGAAACCCCGTGAAATTCGATTCAAACTTGAACGGTTCGCGGTTGGTGAGAATCTCGGCGATGGATGGATCGTTACGCGTCAGAACCTTCTTGAGAATGTCTACGGCACGCTCGTCACGCACGAATACGTCAAACTCATCAAGGTCTCTCAGACTCTGCTGTCGCTCTCCACCGCGGATTGATGCCACTTCGCACGGACCGTTCCACTGCCGATCCCATAGGAAGTAGCACACGCCGCCTTTCAGTTCGATACCTGGAAAGACTTCTTTGGAGTCCGGATAATCGACAAGCGAACGGAGGTGGCCTTCCGAGAGCATCTGTTCCCGGAACTCGCCCATGCCGCGCCCACCGGCCATCCAACGCGACGGCATAACCATCGTCAAGAAGTGCGGCTCGAGCTGCTGCGCTTGCTCAACGAACAGGTGGTAAATCGATGCGTCGCTGCTTCCGCCAGACGCCCCAGTCATTTGATACGGCGGGTTCCCGATGATGACGTCGAAATGCATGTCGGCTCCGAAAAGCTCACCAATGCGAGCTTTGATGTCGTCTGTGTGAATGAAGTCATACGCGTGAGTCTCAAGTTGGTCACCACGGTCGAACGCTGACTCTTGAGCCCCGCAGAACTTGCAGCGGCCAGTCGCCTCAACCTCGACTTTCTCGATCGCGCCCGAAGTCGGGTGCACACGCTCGACTCGTTTGCGCTTCTCCCACGTGTGCTCGGTGCGTTCGAACCAGATATTTCCGGCATCCGTTTCGAAGCTGCTCGCGACGGAGTACTTGCCGTTCGCGAACTTCGAGCAGTACACCGAGCGGCGCGCGAGCAATGCGGTGAGGTTGGTGATCGCGATGCCGAAGACCTGTTTGGTGAGAATGTGGTCGACGCGGTCGGCGAGGTCAGGGATCTCGTCTTCGAGGCCAGCGACCAACCGACGGGTGACCTCGCGTAGGAAGACGCCGCTCTTGGTGAACGGGTCGAGGAACGTCACGGACGAGTCGCGCCAGATGTCGGCGCCGTTGTGCGCATCCGCCCACGCTGCGGCGAGGTCGTCAAGCATTTGGTTCGCGAGCTCAGGCGGGGTGAAGACCTCGTCGTTTGAGAGGTTCGCGATGCAGGTGAGGACGTCGGGGTTGTAGTTGAACGGTTGGGCGAGGGTCATTTCGGGGTCGGGCCCTTCGTCTCGCTTCGCTCGCTCAGGGACCTCGTGTCGAGCGCCGCGAGGTCACGGACCGCCATCGAGGGGTAAGTCTTGACAGGGGTGAAGATGTCGTGGTCTTCGAAGGCGTCGAAGAGACCCACCTGCATGTCGGCACGCTGGGTGAGGTTCTCGAACGTGAAGTCGCGGCGCTGGTACTTGCCCGTGCCGAGGTATGCCCATTCCGGGAAGATGATCGGTGCACCGTCGGCGGTCTCGAGTTTGAGCGCATCACCTTGCACGATGTTTGCCGCGAGCACTGCGCGGGCGGCATCGTGCCAGACGGCATCCGATTTCTTGAGGAAGGTGTCGAAAACTTCAGCAAGGTTCGCGCGGCACTCTTCTGCGTTGTCAGCGAGCAACTCGATGCCGTAGACGCACATGAGCGCAAGCAGCGCGTAGTGATTGCGTTCGAACTCGCTCTTGCCGTAGCGCTGCTGCACCGCGGCGAGCTTGCGCTGCAGAATCGGCACCAAGAAGTTGCCTGAACCGCACGCCGGCTCAAGAAAGCGCGAGTCGATGCGCTCGGTTTCGTCTTTGACGAGGTCGAGCATGTCGTTCACGAGCCAACTCGGCGTGAAAACTTCACCGTGATCTGAGACACGCTGGCGCGACTTCACCAGCTGTTCTGCTGGCTTCGCCGCTTCGCCGTTCCCCCGAGTCACGGCTTAACTGTACTAATACCCAGGCATTAGTAGCGTCGCGTTTTCGGGAGGGCATTAGCACGCTGAAGATATGGCGCGAATTCCCTCAGAGGCAGCGATCAAGCTCGGTGACCAAATCCGTCAGCACCGCATCGCGCTCGAGTACTCGCAGCAGAAGCTTGGCGGGCTCGCGCAGGTTGAGGCATCGAACATTGGCGCCTACGAAAACGGATACTCGCTGCCGAACGTGTTCACGCTTGTTCGGATTGCGGATGCGCTGGGCGTCAAGCCGGGCGACCTGCTCGATGAGCTCACGCCGGAAATGTTCCCGGCACACGGGAACACGGGGTCGATTGGGCGGTAGCGCGGTCGACCGCGCACGTTGACCCTCGCGGTTTTATCTCGAGCCGCGCGGTTTTTTCGCGAGGAAGTGTCTTGCGCTGCGGAAAGCGCGAGGGTCAACGCAAGTCGGGCTCAGGCGACGTACTCCGCAAGGTGCTGGCCCGTGAGGGTGCCGGAGGCGATGAGGTCGTGCGGGGCGCCTTCGAAGACGACCTCGCCGCCGTCGTTGCCGGCGCCGGGGCCGATGTCGATGATGTGATCGGCGTGCGCCATGACCGCTTGGTTGTGCTCGATCACGATGACCGACTTGCCGCTATCGACGAGGCGGTCGAGCAACTCGAGAATGACGCCGGTATCTGCCAAGTGCAGGCCCGTCGTCGGCTCGTCGAGCACATACACATCGCCGGGCTCCCCCATCGCGAGCGCGAGCTTGAGCCGCTGGCGCTCACCACCCGAGAGCGTGCTGAGCGACTGACCAATCGCAAGGTAACCGAGCCCCACGGCATTCAACCGCTCAAGAATCTTGTGCGCGGCGGGCACCTTGGCATCTTTCGCGAAGAAGTCGACCGCGTCACTTACGGGCATCGCGAGTACCTCGGCAATGTTCTTGCCGCCGAGCGTGTACTCCAAAACGGATGCTTGGAACCCAATACCCCGGCACACCTCGCAGCGCGTCGCAACTGTGTCGACATAACCGAGCTGCGTGATGATCTCGCCCGCGCCCTTACACGCGGGGCACGCACCCTCGCTGTTCGCGCTGAACAGGGCAGGCTTGACACCGTTCTCTTTCGCGAAGGCCTTGCGAATGTGCTCAAGCATGCCCGTGTACGTCGCGGGGCTCGAGCGGCGGTTACCGCGAATGGGTGCCTGATCGATTGCGACGATCCCCTCACGCGGGCTCACCTCAGCATGAATGAGCGAGCTCTTGCCCGAACCAGCGACCCCCGTCACAACCGTGAGCACGCCGAGCGGCACATCAACATCGACATTCTTGAGGTTGTTCTCGTTCGCCCCGCGCACGGCGATCACTCCGGTCGGCTTTCGCAAGGCATCGGATGCCTTGAGCTGCGCCCGATCCCCAAAGTGCCGGCCCGTCTTCGTGTCAGAAGCGCGAAGTTCAGCAACCGACCCTTGGAAGGTGATCTTGCCACCAAGCTTGCCGGCACCGGGACCGAGGTCAATTACGTGATCGGCGATCTGGATCGTCTCGGGCTTGTGTTCGACGACGAGCACGGTGTTGCCCTTGTCACGCAACCGTTCGAGCAGGCGGTTCATCCGTTGGATGTCGTGCGGATGCAAGCCAACCGTGGGCTCATCGAATACGTAAGTCACGTCGGTAAGCGCGCTGCCGAGGTGCCGCACCAGTTTCGTGCGTTGCGCCTCACCGCCCGAGAGTGATCCGCTCGAACGGCTGAGCGAGAGGTAGCCGAGCCCGATCTCGACAAAGCCATCGAGCAGGTCGTCGAGCGCATCGAGCACGGCGTCGGCTGCACCGGGGGTCGCGTCGCCGGCGGCATCCGATGCGAGCGCAGGCGAACCCCGCAGCGAGCGCACCCACGCTGCCAACTCGCTGATCTGCATGGCACAGGCATCCGCGATGGAGACCCCGTCGATCGTTGCTTTGCGCGCGTGCTCGGCAAAGCGCGTGCCCTCACACGAGGGGCACGGCACGAAAACGACAGCCTTCTCAACGAACTTGCGAATGTGTGGCTGGAGCGACTCGACCTCACGGCTGAACATCGTCTGTTGCAGCTTGGGGATGAGCCCCTGATACGTCACGTTGATGCCATTGACCTTAACCTTGCGGGTCTCGCCGTAGAGGAAGTCGTGGCGCTGCTCGTCGGTGAACTGTTTGATCGGCACATCCGTTGGCACGACGGCGGCAAAGCTCGAGACCATCCATCCATCGGGGTTGTAACCCGGAACCTTGATCGAGCCGTCTGCGATAGAGAGGTCTTCGTCGAAGATCTCGGCGAGGTTGATGTCGGGCGCGCGTCCGAGGCCCTCACACGCGGGGCACATGCCGCCGATCGATTCGAACGAGACGTCCTCACCCTTGCGACCTTCGTTCATGACGACTCCCGTCACGGTGCCCGCTGCCGAGGGCACGTTAAACGAGAATGCGGGCGGCGGGCCTACGTGGGGGCGCGAGAACTGACTGTAGAGCACACGCAAGAGCGCGTTCGCGTCCGTCACGGTGCCGACGGTCGAACGCGGGTTCGCCCCGAGGCGATCTTGCCCCACAACGATCGCGGTCGTGAGGTTTTCGAGCTTGTCAACATCGGGCCGATCAAGGCTCGGCATGAAGCCCTGCACGAAGGCCGAGTACGTCTCGTTGATCATGCGCTGGCTCTCGGCCGCGATCGTGTCGAAGACGAGCGAACTCTTGCCCGAACCGCTCACGCCCGTGAAAACCGTGAGGCGACGCTTGGGAATCTCAACCGAAATGTTCTTGAGGTTGTTCTCGCGAGCACCCATCACCCGGATGAAGTCGTGGGCATCGGCTGTGCTGTTCTCGGGTACCTGCATCCGTCAATCGTCGCACGGCGAGGGCGTTGAACCAGTACAGTTTCCCAATGGCATTCCTGCGGTTTCTCGGCCGCCTTCTCCTCCTCGTCGTCATCGTTGCCGTCGTCTTCGTCGGCACGGTCTATGTCAACGCGCTCATCATCAGCGCGCGCGACATCAACGCGCAGGTCGAACGCGTCTCGAGCCTCCCCTCGGCCGCGCCCGCTGATTGGGAAGAAACACCCATCGACGACGCAACACCGCTGACCGAGCTGCAAATGATCGCGAGCCACAACAGCTACGCAACGCAGCCCAACGCCATCCAGAACCTTGTGCTCGGAATCGCCAAACCAGGTGAACCCGCAAAACTCGCCTACTCACACCCCACGCTCTGGGAACAGTTCGACGAGGGCGTGCGCAGCATTGAACTTGATCTGCGCGTGCACCGCGACGGCAAGCTGCGGTTGACGCACGTGCCAATGCTTGCCAATGGTTCAACGGCGCCGAAGTTTGACCTAACCCTTGACGAGATCAAGCAGTGGTCGGATGCGCACCCGGGCCACCTGCCAATCATCGTGCTCATCGAGTTCAAAGATGACTACAACTTCCTCGACCCACGGCTCGCCGGGTGGAGCACCGAGAATCTCGCGCTCGTTGACGAGGCACTCACCGACCGCCTCGGCGAGACGCTCCTCATGCCGAGTGACCTCACGTCGTGGCCCACGGTTGAGCAAACACGCGACACCGTCATCGCCGTCATGCACCCCAACTCCGAGGTTGAGGCGTTCTACGAACAACGTCCGGCGGTAGACCGCGCAATGCTCGTGGGGCAATCGGATGCCGCATCCGCCGACGGTTCTGGCGCCCAGTTTGTCGTGCACAACGAGCCCGACGTCGAGGCGATCCAGGAACTCGTCGCGGCGGGCGTGCTCGTGCGCACGCGAGCCGACGCCGACCTGGCAACCGACCCGGCCGAACGTGACGCTGCACTGGAGAGCGGAGCACAGATCATCAGCACCGATTTCTGGGCACCGCACGCGCAAGAATCAACCGGGTACGTCGTCGACTTTGGTGGCGCGCTCGTGCGCACCGCACAGTAACCACCGCATAGCAATTGCGCTTCGGGGGTCAGCGCCGCGCGATGGTACCGTTGAGTCGTAACGTTACGACTCTTGAGGAGCACACCCGCGATGATCCGTTTCATTGTCTTCTTGGCCATGATGCTTGGCAGCTTCTGGATCATGGGCGCAGCGTTCGGGATGCAGTCGAACCAGGCAATCACCTTCGCTGGTGGCCTGCTGCTTTTCTGCTTGGCAATTGCCTCGCTCATGCACTGGCCGGGGTCGGCGACGCGTTCGTCGACGTGGGACGGTTCGAAGAACTAACTCCCGAGAAGGTGCCGCAGGTATCGTTGCGGCGCCTCAAGGTAACTGCGGTGCGACCGCACGAGGTCGAGGTCTTCCCACTCGACCTTGCGGATGCCCCACTCACCGAGCTCAAGAATTGTTGCGCCCGGCAGCGAAGCCAGAATGGGCGAGTGCGTCGCGCAGATGATTTGCGTGCCGCGAGCGCGCATTTCATCGAGGTTCGCGAGCCACTTGAGCGTCGAATCAAACGACAGTGCCGCTTCAGGTTCGTCGAGCAGAACGATGCCCGGCTGGCGAGCTGCGGGATTCAGCATCGTTTCGAGCAAGGCGTTGAACGATTCACCATGGCTGCGTTTATGGAGCCCGTGTTGATCGCCTCCGCGGGGCAAATTCGCACGCCAGGTATAAAAGTTGTGCATCGTCTCGGCGCGCAAGAAGAATCCGTTGCTGTTCGCCGCAAGCCCACGGCGAATTCGGAGCCACTCGCCAAGCGGCGACTCGCTGCGATGGGTCACACCACCGCCCCATTGGCTGCCGCCGCCTTCTGCCGGTAGGCCTGCTGCTTCAGCGATGCCCTCAATGAGCGTTGACTTGCCCGAGCCGTTCTCGCCAACGAAAAACGTCACACCTTCGCCGAACTCCCAACCGCCAAACTCGCCGCCAGCGCGAGCACCGTCGAGGAACGCCTTGATGGAAGGCACGTTCGCGGGCCAGCTCTGCGGGTCGATCTCGGCATCCGCCGCAACGCCAACCGCCCGGATGGGTCTTGAGGTGTGTTCCCACTCGTCGCTCACGACCCCGATGCTAGCGGGCTGCCCTGACATCGACGCATCCGATGGTGCACAAACGGGGAGCCCGTGAAGAACGGGGAGCTCGAAGTGGGCGATTTGGGCTCCCCATTTGTTGACAGCTCCCGAAATGAGCGCGACACATGAGCGGCATACAATCGGCCGTGATGGAAAACCTGCCTGGCCTCGCTGACCCCGAGGTTGCCGCACGGCTCGATGAGGCCATTGAGTTGCTGCGCGGCAAGCGTGCTGTCGCAATTACGGGCGCGGGTATTTCGCGCGACTCGGGCATTCCGACCTATCGCGGCTTTGGTTCCTCACCGCGCAAACCCATGACGATCGAGCGCTTCATGGCGGATGCCGAAACTCGCGCGCGCTTTTGGGTTGGCTCCCAGCTCGGTTGGCAACGCTTTGCCATGGCCCAGCCCAACGACGGGCACCGGGCGCTCGCAAGGCTCGAACGTGACGGCAACCTCGCGGGCGTCATCACGCAGAACGTCGATGGGCTCCACGTTGCGGCTGGCTCTCACAACGTCATTCCGCTGCACGGCACGAACCACACGATCGTCTGCACGCGCTGCGGTGCACGCACACCTCGCGCCGATTTCACGGAGCTCACAAGTCAGCTCAACCCCTGGGTCAGCGAACTCGACCAGGGTGATCTGGGCCCCGACGGCGACGTCAAGCCCGAGCGCTATCAGGGCTATGTCGTGCCCGCGTGCGCGAGTTGCGGCGGCATCCTCAAACCCGACATTGTCTTCTTCGGGGAGTACGTGCCGAGCGATCGCTTCGACGAGGCCGCGAAGCTCGTGGGGAAGGCGGATGCGCTCATCGTCGCTGGCACCTCGCTCGCGGTCAACTCTGCCGTGCGCCTCGTGACCCGCGCCGTTCGCCGCGGGGTACCGACGATCGTCATCAACGTCGAGCCCGCCAAGCTGGATGCCCGCGCGCGACTGCTCGTGCGCGCGGGGACGAGCGAAGCGCTTGTTGCAATCGCGAGTGCGCTGGGCGTGCGGCCGGGTTCACCGGAGCGCTGGTAGTTGCAGCATCCGCCACAATGTCGCGCACGCGACTACGCTGAGAAGCGTGACTGAGCGCGCTCCCCTCTCCCGCAAACTTTCCGCAATCGCCGAGTCGGCAACCCTCAAAGTTGACGCAAAAGCCAAGGCGCTGAAGGCCGCCGGTAAGCCCGTCATTTCGTACGCGGCCGGTGAACCTGATTTCCAGACACCGCAGTTTGTCGTGGATGCCGCAATCGCGGCTCTGAGTGACCCTGCGACGTACCGCTACACGCCCGCTGCAGGTCTCGCCGTCCTCAAGGACGCGATCGTTGCTAAGACCGCGCGGGACTCTGGCCTGACGGTTGACCCGAGCCAGGTCATCGTGACCAACGGTGGCAAGCAGGCCGTGTACCAGGCGTTCCAGGCGGTTGTGAACCCGGGCGACGAGGTGCTGCTGCCCGCACCATATTGGACGACGTACCCCGAGGCAATCGCCCTCGCCGACGGCACGCCCGTCGAGGTTTTCGCTGGCGCCGACCAGGAGTACAAGGTCACGGTCGAGCAGCTTGAGGCGGCCCGCACCGACAAGACCACGGTGCTCGTTTTCGTCTCGCCCTCCAACCCGACAGGCGCTGTCTACACGCCCGAAGAGGTCAAGGCCATTGGCGAGTGGGCACTTGAGCACGGCATCTGGGTCATCTCGGATGAGATCTACCAGAACCTCACCTACGACGGTGTCAAGGCTGTTTCAATTGTTGAAGCCGTTCCCGAGCTCGCAAACCAGACGATTCTCGTCAACGGTGTCGCCAAGACCTACGCCATGACAGGGTGGCGTGTGGGCTGGATGGTCGGCCCATCGGATGCCATCAAACTCGCGGCAAACTTGCAGTCGCACCTCTCGTCAAACGTCAACAACGACGCGCAGCGTGCTGCCGCTGCGGCGTTGACGGGCCCGCAGGATGAGGCCGAGGAGTTCCGCCAGGCGTTCGACCGCCGCCGCACGTTGATTGTTGCTGAGCTCTCGAAGATCGAGGGCGTCACGGTGCCGACGCCGCAGGGTGCGTTCTACGTGTACCCGGATGTGCAGGGGCTGCTCGGCAAGGAGTGGGGTGGCGTGACGCCGACGACCTCGCTTGAGCTGGCTGACCTGATTCTCGACCAGGCTGAGGTCGCGGTTGTTCCCGGTGAAGCGTTCGGGCCCTCAGGCTACCTGCGCCTCTCCTACGCGCTGGGCGATGACCAGTTGCTCGAGGGCATTCAGCGCCTGCAGAAGCTGTTCTCCGCGTAGCAACCTGAGGTCCCTGAGCGAGTCCGTAGGGCGAGACGAAGGGCCGCCCCCGAAAAACCCCTAACCGCGCGCGGGAACGTGCTGGTCCTCGGCGTGCTTCCACTTGAGCAGGCCGTACAGAGCAACGACGATCACGAGCACCGCGCGCAGCAGGGTCGTCCACTGGAAGCCGTTGGTCAAAACATCCGCTATCGCCCACATGGCGTAGGAGATCGCGAGCACGAGCCACGCGGTTGTGTAGCCGAGGCCGATGAGCAGCCACGGCAGTGCGAAGACGAAGAGTGACGCATAGAAGACCCACGGATGCGCCCAGTGCGGGTGCCCCGTTGCGATCATCGCGAGTACAAGCGGGTACCCGATGATGAGCAAGAACGTCGCCCAACCGTTCAGGGGGCGCGGGTTTCGCAGGGTGTACTTGGGGAAGAAGATCCACAGGAGTGCACCGATGGCCGTCGCGAGGCTTCAACCCCCTCAGTTCAAGTCACCCTTGCGACCACCAGAACACGGGTTTCACCGTCGTACGGGTGACCTGAACAGGGAGGGATGAGCGAAGCTAGAGCTCGACGTTGACCGTGACGGGCTCGGGGTGCAAGAGGATGCCGAACTCAGAATGCACGAGGGCGCGAACGTAGCGCGCGAGTTCGGCGACTTCTTCTGCTGTGCCGCGCCCGCGGTTCGTCATCGCGAGCGTGTGCTTGCTCGAAACCGCCGCGCGCGACTTGGGCAGCTTGAAACCCTTGGGGATCCCAGCGTTCTCGATGAGCCACGCAGAAGAAACCTTGACGGGCGATCGGTCGTAGGCAACGGGTGGAACATAGCCGTCAAAACGCTCAAGCGGCACAACGCGCGTCGTCGGAACAGCCGGCGCAATCGGATACCTCGGGCATGCCGCCGGCAAGGTTGCCGCAATCTCTTGGCTCAGAATCGGATTCTCGAAGAACGAGCCAGCACTGATCGTGTCTGGGTCTTCGGGGTCGAGCACCATGCCCTTCCCCCGGCGAACCGCAAGCACACGCTCGCGCACATCGCGCAG
Organism: uncultured Microbacterium sp.; assembly: GCA_964400205.1. Lineage (GTDB taxonomy): Bacteria > Actinomycetota > Actinomycetes > Actinomycetales > Microbacteriaceae > Microbacterium. The sequence goes on along the minus strand of CAYNTU010000013.1, from coordinate 19,874 downwards.
CGTCAGCTCTTCGTCTTCGGCTGCGCCAATCGCCTGGCGTACGCGCGGCGAAACCGCGAACGGGCCATCGCCAACAACCTCGAACTCGAACGTTGTCGAAAGCACAACCGCGTCGCGCTCGGGCAACTCTCCCCCGTGGCGCTTGAGCACCGAGGTGCGCACACCAAGTTCGAGTTCGCTCGCGGGAACAACCGAGACCTCGCCCGTCTCTGCGTCGATGAGTTCGACCTCGACGAGCGTCTGTGAAACCTCTTGCCCGTAGGCACCCACATTCTGAATGGGCGTTGCGCCAACGCTCCCGGGGATCCCGCTCATCGCTTCAATGCCAGCGAGACTGTTGTCGATTGTGAAGCGCACGAACTCGTCCCAGTCGTGGCCCGCTTCGACGCGGAAGCGGCGGTGCGAAGCATCCGACGCGGGCAGCTCGATGATGCCGCTCGTGCGCACGAGAATGACGGTGCCGTCGAACGGCTCGTCACCGGCGAACAGGTTCGACCCGCCGCCCAGCACGAACCACGCGTCGTCTTCAGCCCAGACCTCACGAAGGTCGTCGATGAGTTCCATGCGGGTCTGCGATTCGCGCATCCGCAGGGGTGCCGCACCAACACGCAGCGTCGTGAGCTCCTTGAGCGGAATGGGGGTGATTTCGGGCACGCGAGGCCCCCTACGCGGCGGGCGCGACGCGCGCCTGAGCCTTTGTGAGCACCGTGACCTCATCGCATACAACAGTGAGGTCAATGCGCGCGATGCCCTCGTCGTCGACCGCGCCAACCGTGGCCGTGACGGTCACCGAAACCGAACCCGAGGCGGGCACAACAACCGGCTTCGCAAAGCGCACGCCGTAGTCGAGCAGCCGCGTGGGCGAGGTGAGCACCTCGTCGAGAACGGATGCCGCAAGCCCCATCGTCAACATGCCGTGGGCGAGCACTCCCGGCAGGCCGACCTCGACCGCAATGTCGTCGCGGTAGTGAATGGGGTTGAAATCACCTGATGCCCCGGCGTACTTCACGAGCGAATCGCGCGTGATCTCGAAGGTGCGGCTCGCCAGTTCTTCGCCAGCGGTGAAGCTCATTCGTCGCCACCTCCGATCAAGAGGGTCGACTCGGCGGTCGCGACTTCTGTGCCGGATTCGTCGCGCACGCTCATCGTTGAGACAACGCGGGAGGCCGGGCCCATCGCGCGAACACCGGTGACGGTCAGCTGCGCCGTGAGCAGATCACCGGCAACGATCGGGCGGGCGTAGGAGAACCGCTGCTCAACGTGAATCGCGTGCTTGAGCTCAATGCCCGAGCCCGGCAGCGCGATGAGCTGCTGCAGCGTGATGTCTTGCAGCACGATGGGGAACGTTGGGGTCGCCACGACATCCGCAAACCCTGCGGCCTGAGCGGCAGCAACATCGAAGTGCACGGGATTGGTCGCGAAGACGGCGCGCGCGAACTCGCGAACCTTCTCGCGCCCGACAAGATACGGCTCGGTCGGCGGCAACGTTTGCCCGACGAGTTCAGGGTTGACTGTCACGAGATCAAGCCTAGCGAGGTATATACCGAGGTCGGGCCCTTCGTCTCGCCCTTCGGGCTCGCTCAGGGACCTAAAGCGAACGCTGTTGGCGCCAGGTGCGCAGAGCCATCTGGCCCGCGATGAAGAGGAGAAACGCGGCGAACAGCATGTTGCCGACGAAGGGGTCGACGTAGCCCGCGAGCCACACGCCAAGCTGCACACTCACGCATGCCGTCACACCGATCACGGCGGCAGCAACAAGATCCACGTTCTTCGCGCGCACATTCGCGACCGTGCCACTGATGGTCGTCGGAACCATCATGAGCAGCGAGGTGCCCTTCGCAATGAGATCGGATGCCCCGAACCCCAGCATCATGACGGGGACAACAACCACACCACCACCGATGCCGATGAGCCCCGAGAGCACGCCCGTGAAGAGGCCCACGAGGATGAGCGCGACCGCTGTGATCCACGTGATTTCAAGCGGTGCGTCGCGGCTCGGGATGACAAAGAACATCATGACCATCGCGACGAGCATGAACGCGACGAAGAGCCACTTCAGCAGGATGACGTTGAGACGATGCAGGAGCTTCGCACCGATCCAGGCACCGACGATTGAGCCCGCAGCGAGCAACACCGCCGCGATCACCGAGATATTGCCGTGGATGCCGTAGGTGATCGCACCAACGATCGCGACGGGAATGATGGCGGCGAGCGAGGTGCCGACCGCAAGACGCTGACCAAACCCCAGGAGCAAGACGAGCAGCGGAACGATAATCGTGCCACCGCCGACGCCGAAGAGCCCCGAGAAGATTCCCGCGAGCGCACCAATAAAGACGAGCGAGCCGTAGCGGCGCAGGCTCGAAGGAGCTGTTGCTTCAGTCACGGGCTTACAGCGCGTTCTCGCGAATGAACGCCTCGAGGTCGGCGCGGCTGTTCGCCATCTCGGTCACGCGTTGCGGTGCGTCGAGCAGTTCGGCAAGCTCGGGCGAAAGCGCGATGTCTTCGCCGGTCGCCTCTTTGATCGTTGCGGCAAACTTTTCGGGCTTGGCCGTCTCGAGTACGAGCATCGGAACACCGGGCTCAACAAAGTCACGCGCAACGAAAACGCCGTCGGCTGTGTGCGGGTCGATCAGCTCGCCCGTCGCCTCACGAACAGCCTTGATCGTGTCGATGCGGTTCTCGTGCGTGCTCGTGCCGCTGCCAAAACCGAAGCTCTCGCGCATCGCATCGAGGTGATGTCGCAGGTCGATCTGGCCCGTCTCGTCGAGTTCGTTCCAGGCGGCAACAACAGCTTCGGGGTCGGTGTCGAGCACCTCGTAGACGAAACGCTCGAAGTTGGAAGCCTTCGAAACATCCATCGAAGGGCTCGAGGTTGCCGGGGTCTCGGCGGCCGAACGCGGGCGGTAGATCCCCGTCTCGAAGAGCTCGTGCAGCACGTTGTTCTCGTTTGTCGCGGCGATGAGCTTCCGAATCGGCACACCGATCTGCTTCGCGTAATACCCCGAGAGGATGTTGCCAAAGTTACCGGAGGGGACGGTGAACGAGACTTCGCTCGGGCCTTCGGTCGCTGAGCCTGCCGAAGCGTCCGTTGCCCGCAACCACGCCCACACGTAGTAAACGACCTGTGCGACGATGCGCGCGAGGTTGATCGAGTTCACGGCACCGAGGTGCAGTTCGTTCTTGAAGTCGAGGTCACCAGCCAGTTCTTTCACGAGGTTCTGGCAGTCGTCGAAGACGCCATCGACAGCGATGTTGTGCACGTTCGCATCGGTCAGCGAGTACATCTGCGCGCGCTGGAACGGGCTCATCCGCCCCTGCGGTGAAAGCATGAACACAGAAACGCGGTCTTTGCCGCGCAGCGCGTACTCGGCGGCAGAACCGGTATCGCCCGAGGTCGCACCAAGCACGTTGAGCACAGAATCTTCGCGCTCGAGCACATACTCCATGACCTGGCCGAGGAACTGCATCGCCATGTCTTTGAACGCAAGCGTCGGGCCCTCGCTCAGGCCGACGAGCGTGAGACCGCCGTCGATCTCACGGAGCGGAACAACGCCCTGGGTCGGGAAGTTTTCGGGTGAGTAGGCGGCAGCCGTCATCCGATCGATGTCTTCGCGCGGAATGTCGGTTGCGAAAAGCGAAATGACCTCGGCGGCAAGCTCGGGGTAGCTCAGCGAGCGCCAGGCTTCGAGTTGCTCGGGCGAGACCTGCGGAAACTCCGTCGGCACTGCGAGACCACCGTCCGGGGCGAGGCCCTCGAGCAACGTCGCACTGAACGGCTTCGGGCTCATGCCCCCGCGAGTCGATACGTATTCCACACGCTCCATTCTGCCGTACCCAGCCCGCCGCCCCGAGCGGACGGGCGTATACCGTCACGTTCGCAGGCATCGGGACTGGCGGGAGACGGCCAACGGCCGTCGGGGACTGCGAGCGTGACGGTATACGCCCGTCTGCACCTCCGCGGCGCGTACGCTGGAGGGGTGACCGAACCCAAGCGCCAGAACGTCGAATCGTTCAATCTTGACCACCGCATCGTGCAGGCACCGTATGTGCGCGTCGCCGACCGCAAGACGCTTCCCGCAGGCGACGTCATCACGAAGTACGACGTGCGATTCGCGCAGCCCAATAGCGCGCACCTTGACATGCCCGCCGTGCACTCGCTCGAGCATCTCTTCGCCGAGAAGAGCCGTGACCACTCTGACCGCGTGCTCGATTTTTCTCCCATGGGGTGCCAGACCGGTTTCTACCTCATGCTGCAGGGCGACCCAGAACTCAGTGAAGTGCTCGACCTCATCGAGAACACGCTCAACGATGTGCTGAGCGCCGACGAGGTTCCCGCCGCGAACGAAATCCAGTGCGGCTGGGGCGCCAACCACACGCTCGAGGGTGCCCAAGAGGTCGCACGCGACTTCTTGGCGAAGCGCGACGAGTGGGAACAGGTGTTCGCTCCCGAGGCAACCGCGTGAGCGCAATCGTCGTCCAGGTCGCGATGGCCGAAGAGGCTCAGCCCTTCATTGAGGCGGCCAGCGAGGTCTCGGAACCACTGACGTTTGGCCGCGCCCAACACCGCGGACTCGTCATTGGCCAAGCAACCATCGTGCTCGTGACAAGCGGCATCGGGTTCGTCAATGCAGCGGATGCCACGGCCGGCGCACTCGCCCGCTACGGCGACGACGCTCTTATCATCTCTGCCGGTACCGCCGGTGGGCTCGCGGGCACGGCGGTCGGCGATGTCATCATCGGCACGCGCTTCGTTAATGTTGAGGCCGATGCCCGCGCGTTCGGTTACGAACTCGGGCAGGTCCCCGGGATGCCCGCTGCGTATGAACCGAATGCCCAGGCGGTTACCGTGCTCGTGGCATCCGCCCCGACGGGGCTCGCGATCGTGCGGGGCGAGATTGGCTCGGGCGAGAAGTTCGTGACGCAAGAACTCGCGGCACAGTTGCGCGAGGCCTTCCCGCAATTATTGGCGGTCGACATGGAGACATCGGCTATCGCGCAATTGGCGCACAACCACGGCGCTCGTTTTGCTTCCGTGCGGGCCATCAGCGACCTGTGTGCCCCGACGGGTGACGAGTTCAAGACGCACCTCGACGGGGCAGCGGCGCTTTCGGCGCAAACCGTGATCGCTGCTTTGCCTGAGTTGACCGGTCGCTGAGGGACCTCAACCATGAAGATCAATGATCGCTTTGTCACGATCGGCGGCGGCGACGTGTTTGTGCGCACGTGGGAAGTGCCGGGCAGCACGCTCGCACCCATCGTTCTGCTGCACGAATCACTCGGCTGCGTCGACCTCTGGCGGGGCTTCCCCGCGAACCTCGCCCGCGCGACGGGGCGAACCGTGTACGCCTACGACCGGCTCGGCTACGGCAAGTCTACCGAGCGCACAGATATCGAAACGATCGCACTCATCGAGAACGAAGCAGCCCGCTTCCCCGCGCTCGCCCAGGCGCTCGACCTCGACGAGTTCGTCTTGCTCGGGCACAGCGTGGGCGGGGGCATGAGCCTCACAATCGCTGCGAATGATCCGCGGTGCGCGGCCGTAATCTCGATTGGCGCGCAAGCCTTCACCGACCCCTCAACGGTTGATGGTGTGCTCGAAACTCAGGCACGCTTCGATAAGCCCGAGGAGCTCGCACGGCTCGCGAAGTACCACGGCGACAAGGCCCGTTGGGTTGTCGATGCGTGGACGGGAACGTGGCTCTCGGAAAGCGCGCTCGGCTGGAGGCTCGACCGACTCCACGAGGTGCACTGCGCCGTGCTCGTGATCCACGGCGAGCGCGATGAGTACGGCGGGGTCATTTTCGGCGAGCTCATCCGCGATGGGGTTGCCGGGGCATCCGAACTCGTTGTCTTGCCGCTCGGGCACCACCCGCACTTGGAAGACGAACCCGCCACACTCGACGCAATTGTGAATTTTCTCGGCCAACCAGCGCTCACACCGTAGGCCGAGCGCATGAGTCTCACCGACATTCAGCAGCGCCTTTCGACGCACCACGGTTTTGTGAAAGCGATCACGACGAAGAGTTCGCGCACGTTCTGGGGATAGACGGCGATCATCGCTGGCGCGGGCCACTACAAGGCGTATGCCCACGGTGGCTGGCCGGGTCGCTTGCGGTACACGGCTCTGCATATCCCGAACGCTGGCTCGAGTGTGCCCGTCGCATTCGTTTCACACCCCGGTGTTGCCGATGCCGACTTCGAGAACGCCGTCTCACAGTTCTCAACGAAGGTCGACGCCATGGCCGAGAGCGACCGCAAAGCGCTTGCGCAGGCGGCCGATAGGGCTGGCGTCCTCAAGGGTGCGATCCCGGCGCAAACGGTTGATGCGGATGCCCCAAGCGGCCTCATCGCTGTCGCGAACGTTGCCCCGTCGGAGTGGGTCGCGGTTGTTCCGCCCATCAATGGGCACGGCCGCACGACTGTTCTGCCGCTTCGCCGCCCCTAACGCCTACGCGACGACGGCGGTGTAGCCCGCCGCCCGCAGTTCTGCGAGGTGGGCATCGGATGCGCGCGCATCCGTCACGATCGTGTCAAACTGCCCGGGCTCACCAAGCCGAGCAAAGGCACGCGTGCCGAGCTTTGACGAGTCGACCACGATGACTGCGCGACGCGATCGCGAGGCCATGAGTGCGTTGATGGCGGCTTCGCGCTCGTCATGCGCCGAGGGCCCCGTCTCGACGTCGAAGGCATTTGCGGCGATAAACGCAATATCGAGGCTCACACCCCGAAGCGTCTGTTCGGCAAGCGGCCCAACGAGCTCGTAGGAGCGCGATTGCACGACCCCACCCGTTACGACGGTCTTGATTTGGGGCCTCGTTGCGAGCAACAGGGCAATGTTGACGGCGTTCGTCACGACCGTGAGTGCTGGGTCCCTCTCGGCCGCAACAATGTCGGGCCGGGCGAGCAACTCTTCAGCAATCGCGGTTGAGGTCGTGCCGCCGCAAAGCCCGATCGTGTCGCCCGGCTTGACGAGTGCACTTGCCGCGCGAGCGATCGCGGCTTTTTGCTCTGGGTTGCGCACGTTCTTGTAGCGCAACGGCAGGTCGTAGGCGACCGCGTGTGCCGTCGCTCCCCCGCGCGTGCGTTTGAGGAGCTGCTGCTCCGCGAGCACATCGAGATCGCGGCGCACGGTGGCGGGCGAGGCACCGAGCTCCTGTGTGATCTGCTCGACCGTCACGTTTCCGTGTTGGGCGACGAGGTCGAGCAGAGCGGCGAGGCGCTCGTCACGCTGCATCCGTGCCCCCCGCTGTCGCAAAGAGCCGCAGGAGCCGGTCGGCCTCATTCGCGATGGCCGAGCGACCTGCTGCAAGGTACTTGCGTGAATCGACCGTGGTCGGGTTCTCGGCAAGATAGTCCCGAAGCGCCTGCGTGAATTGCTTGTTGAGGTGCGTCGAAACGTTGATTTTGGTCAGGCCTGCCCGGATGCCAGCGGCAATCGTTTCGTCTGCGACACCCGATGAGCCGTGCAGCACGAGCGGAACGGGCACGGCCGCTGCGAGCCGCGTGATGAGGTCGAGGTCGAGGGCCGCGGTTCGCTCGGTCATGGCGTGCGACGAGCCCACGGCGACCGCGAGCGCGTCAACACCCGTCTGGGCGACGAACTCCCGGGCCTCTGCTGGATCAGTGCGAACACCGGGAGCGTGCGCCCCGTCTTTTCCACCGATCTCACCGAGCTCGGCCTCGACAGCCACACCCGCTGCGTGGGCGGCCGCAACGACCCGCCGGGTTTCGGCGAGGTTCGCCTCGAACGGCAGCTTTGAGCCGTCATACATCACGGAGTCAAAGCCCAGTTCTATCGCCCGCAGGGCGAGATCAACGTCTTCCGCGTGATCGAGGTGCACGGCCACAGGCACGGCGGCGGAGTGAGCGAGCGCAATCGAGGCGTGCGCAAGCGGGTCGAGCCCACCGTGGTAGGCGACGCAGTTCTCGGAGATCTGCAGAATCACCGGCAGCCCGGCCGCCTCGGCAGCAGCGACGAGCGCCTCGGCGGTCTCCAGATGCAAGACGTTGAAGGCGCCGATCCCCGCGCCTCGTTCGCGCGCCGCACTCAGGAGCTCTGCTGTTTGTGCCTTCGTCATCGCGCCTCTCCGTAAACAAATTCGTCGTCCTCGCGTGCGGCAAGCGCTGTGCCGATGAGCCCCGCGTTCCCGCCCAATTGACCGCGGAGCAGTAGCGGTCGGCGGTGATACGAGAGCACGCTGCCCAACTTTTCGGTGAGCGGCACGAAAAGCGCATCGCCTGCCTCGGCCAGCCCACCGCTGATCACAATCGCTTCTGGCGCAACGATCGCCGTCAACTGTGCAAAGTGCGTCACGAGGGCGTTGATGGCGTCGTCCCACACGGCCTGCGCATCCGCATCACCGGCAGCGGATGCTTCCAGCACCGCCTTCGCCCCCGCGACCTCTTTGCCGGTGCGAGCGGCGTAGCGCCGCGCAATCGCACCGGCGGAGGCGATCGTTTCGAGGCATCCGCGAGAGCCACATGAGCAGGCTTCGCCATTGAGGTCGATTGTCGCGTGCCCCAGTTCGGCAGCGTAGCCACCACCCGTGATGGCTTCGCCGTTCGCGATGACCGCTCCGGCAACCCCCGTTCCAATGACGGCAACGACAACGTCGTCGAAGCCGCGTGCGGCGCCGAGTTGGCGCTCGGCTTCAGCACCCGCGCGCGTATCGTGTACGAGCACGACGAGCGCCTTGAAGGCATCGACTGCGAGGCGATAGATGGGCACGTTGAGCCAGCCCATATTGCTTGAGAACACCCCTGTGCCAGCACGCTCGTCGACAATGCCCGGCACGCTCAACCCGACCGTGCGGATCTCGAGGTTGGGGTTGGCGGCTCGGTAATCGTCAAGGAGTTCCGCGAGCCGCGCAACGAGCACACCCGCTGGGTCGGCGCTATCGTGCGGGGTCGGCGTGCGACGCACATCACGGAAGACACCATCGGGGTCAATGAGCGCCGATTTAAGCTCAGTTCCGCCGACGTCAAAGGCCACAATCGCGTAGCCGGGCGTACTAGAGCCCAGCTGTGGGAACGCGGTCGGTGTTGTTGTCACTGGTCAAGAATGACAGAGCGCGTGAGGTTGCGCGGCACATCGGGGTCGAGCCCTGCGGCGAGCGCGCGTTGGAGCGCGACGCGGTGCGCTTTGACAAGCGAGGCCATGGGGTCGAGGTCATCCTGCACAAAGCGCGCGCCCGTGGCCGCGACATCCGCTGCGAGCCCCTCGGGCGCGGGGCCAAACTGCCACGTGACACGGCCTGGGGCCGCGATCGCGATGGGGCCATGGCGGTATTCCATTGAGGGATAGGCCTCGGTCCACGCTTGCGTTGCTTCGCGCAGTTTGAGGGCCGCCTCTTGGGCGAGGCCGTATGACCAGCCCTGCCCCAGGAAGCTGAATTGTTCAGCGTTCACGAGCGCGTCATCGAGTTCTTCCGCGAGCACGGCCTGTGCGTCACCGATGGCCTGCTCGAGCGAGTCACCCGTTGACGACCGCAGCAACGCAAGCGCCGTCGTTGCAAAGCGCGTCTGTACGACCGATTGCTCGTCGGCAAACTCGAGCGGCACAACGACATCCGCGACCTGCCCAATGGGCGAATCAACAACGCCAAGAATCGCGATCGTCTTCGCGCTCCCCGTCACGGCGGCCAGGTACTCAGCAACCTCGGTCGTCGTACCCGAACGGCTGATCGCGACGATCGCGTCATAGTCGCGATCGGTTGGGGCTTCGGATGCCGCAAAGGCATCCGTCACGCCGAGGCCCGCGCTCTCGCGCAGTTGCGCGTACGACTGCGCGACAAACCACGAGGTGCCGCAGCCGACGACCGCGACGCGTTTACCCTGTGCGGGAAGGAGCGCCTTGAGGTCGTCGCGCTGTGAGACGGCCTCCCACAGAGCGGGCTGACTCGCGAGTTCTTCGGCCATGAAGGCCCCGGGGGTATGCGTCGTCACGTGTGCTCCTTCGGTTGCGAACGCTTCGCAAGCAATGATCGCACATGATTGATTTCAAATGAAACCAATCACAATCGATCAGCCGCGCATCGCGACGCCTTTTCGCCAGTACCCCATGAACGCAACCTGCGCACGGTCGATCCCCAGATCGCGCACGAGGTGGCGGCGCAGCGTTGTCACAACACCGCTCTCGCCCGCGATCCAGAAGTATCGTTCGACAGGCTTTTCCTCGACGGCCAATTCTTCGCCGAGACTCGAGAACACGGGTGTCTCCCACACGGGGTTCTCGGTTTCAGCATCCGTCACCTCGATCTCATCGATCTCGCCCGCACCAAGGTAGCCAAGCACGGTCGGGATGAGCAGGGCGCCGTGATCGGCGTCACCACGGGGCAGCCAGTTGACCGTGACGCCTTCTGGCGCCTTGATGGGGAGTTCATCGGATGCCGCGGGCACCTCAATAAACACCGCGCCGCGGATTCCAGCGGATGAGTCTTCGAGGATGCGTGCGATTGCCGGGGCCGCGGTCTCGTCGCCCGCGAGCACGATGGTCGCGGCACCCGCAGGCTCGAATTCAATTCCGCTGCGATCTGAACGGTCGCGCCGCGGGCCGATGAAGACGATCTCATCTCCCGGCGCAGCGCTACTCGCCCACAGTGCCGCGGGGCCAACCAAACCGGGCTCGAGGTGCAAGACAAAGTCGACCACGATCTGGGCTTCGCCGGACTGCGGGTCGGTTACGAGTTCACGAATTGAGTAGGTGCGAATTGCCCCGCGCTCTTCTTCGGGAACCTCCTGCCACGAGCCGTACCAGTCTTCGGGGTTGATCGTCGGGAGGCCCTTGCCCGGCGCGGGGAAGACGAGCTTGACGCGAACGTCGAAGACATCCCCTGGGGTACCAATTTCCGCGATCTCGGCACCGCCGAACCACACGCGCGCAAACGTTGGTGAGACCCGTTCGACCCGGCGCACGGTTGCGATCGCAGGCAGGTAGGAGGGCTTCGCGGGTGCGGTTTTAGTTGACATTATGGCGTCCAATCGGGGTGACAAGGGGAGTGCCCGAAACCGGGTCGGTCGTGACGACGTTCTTGAGACCAAAGACATCTTCAACAAGCTCGGTCGTGACAACCTCGCTCGGTGCACCGTTCGCGTGCACCGAGCCGTTCTTGACGGCAACGAGCACATCGGCATAGCGCGCCGCGAGGTTGAGATCGTGCAGCACCATGACGATCGTCGTACCACGATCCCGGTTGAGGTCGACGAGCAGGTCGAGCACGTCGACCTGGTGCGAAACATCGAGGAAGGTCGTGGGTTCATCGAGCAAGAGGATGTCGGTCTGTTGCGCGAGCGCCATGGCAATCCAGACGCGTTGGCGCTGCCCGCCGGAAAGCTCGTCAACGCTGCGGTCGGCGAGCTCCGAGAGGCGCGTTGCTTCAAGCGCATCCGAAACAATCGCGTAGTCGTCGGCGCTCATGCGCGAGAAGAGCTTTTGGTGTGGGCTCCGGCCGCGGCCGACTAGATCGGTGACCGTGATGCCTTCTGGCGCGATGGGCGACTGGGGCAAGAGGCCAAGGTTGCGCGCGACCTCGCGCGTTGGCAGCGCGTGGATGTCACTGCCATTGAGCACGACCTCACCAGTCGTGGGCTTGAGCAGCCGGGCGAATGCTCGTAAGAGGGTTGATTTGCCGCATCCGTTTGCGCCGACGATGACGGTGATCTTGCCGGGTTCGATCGCGAGCGAAAGCTCGTCGATGATGGTCGCCTCGCCGTATGCGAGGGTCACGTCTTGCGCGACGAGGGAGTGTTTCGTGGTCATAGCGACCCTCCGGCTTTATTGGTGCGAACCAAGAGGTAGATGAGGAACGGTGCGCCGAGCACGCCCGTGACGATGCCCACGGGGTACCGGTGCGGCAGGGCGTACTGGCCGATGAGATCAGCCCCCAGCACGAGCGCCGCGCCGACGAGACTCGAGGGAATCAAGAGCGATGCGCCCGGCCCTACGAGTCGCGCGGCGATGGGCCCCGCCATGAATGCGACAAACGCGATAGGGCCCGCAACGGATGTCGCAATCGCCAGCAGCGCGACAGCCGCAACAATCGCGACAACGCGCGTGCTTCCCGGCTTGACGCCGAGCGAGACCGCCGCGTCATCGCCGAGCCGAAGCAGATTGAGCGATCGGTCGTTGACGATGAGCAGTGGGAGCAGGAGCAGCACGGCAAGCACAACGGGGATAATGTTGCGCGGGTCGGCCGCGTTTAGGCTGCCCGTCATCCATCGCAGCGCTCCCTGCAGATCCCACGTCGCAGCGTTCGAAAGCAGGTAGGCAACAACACTGCTGAGCATCGAGCTGAGCCCGAGCCCGATGAGAATGAGGCGTGTGCCAGCAAAACCGCCCTTATTGGAGAGCAGGTAGATCGCGAGCGCCGTAACGAGTGCGCCCGTCACAGCGAAGACGGCGGTTCCCGTCGAACCAAGGCCGAGGAGGAGAATCGCGACAACGGCGGAGGCACTCGCGCCCGTCGAGATACCGATGATGTCTGGGGATGCGAGTGGGTTGCGCAGCATCGTCTGGAACGTCACACCAGCAGCGCCGAATGCGATACCGGCGACGACCGCGAGAATCCCTCGGGGAATCCGCAACTCCCCCACGGTAAAGGAAGCACCGGGAACAGTCTCGCCCGCCATGACCCGCAGGATCTCGCTCGGCGTGTAGAAGGTGTCGCCGAGCAGCAATTGGGCACAGAAGAGCGCGACCACCAGTACGCCAAGGGCGATGCTGACGAGCACTCGGCGGCGTGTGCGAGCACGGGCGCGCGCGTGTACTTGCGCGCCACTCATAGTTCACGCACCTTTTGTCGGCGCACAATCCAGATAAAGAATGGCGCCCCAATGATGCCCGTGACAACGCCAACGGGCAGTTCTTCGGGCTTCAAAACAACGCGACCGATGACATCCGATGCCGTCAGCAGAATCGCGCCGAGCACAGCGCTGAACGGCAGCACCCAGCGAACATCGGGCCCGACGATGAGGCGAACGATATGCGGGATCACGAGGCCGACGAATCCGATTGGGCCGGCCACGGCCGTAGCTGCCCCCGCCAGGATGACGGCACCGATGGCCGCAAACAGTCGTGACCGGGCCACCGAAACACCGAGGCCGACCGCGAGTTCATCACCGAGGGCGAGTGCATTCATGCTGCGCGACGTCACAACGCAGATGAGCGTGCCAACGAGAATCGCAGGCACAAACCACGCGATGCCAGACCATTCAGCGCCGCCCACACCGCCGATTTGCCAACGCTGAAACGCAAACAGCTCGTTGACACGCGGCAACATGATGGCGCTGATGAGGGAGGCAAGCGCTGCGGTTGTCGCAGCTCCCGCGAGCGCGAGCTTGAGCGGTGTCGCACCGCCTTGGCCGAGCGAACCGACGCCGTAGACAAAGACTGCGGCGAGCATGCCACCAACGATGGCGAAGACGGTGTACGCGGGAGCGGATGCAATACCGAAGAATGCAATACCAACGACGACCGCGAATGATGCTCCGCTTGTCACCCCGAGGATGCCGGGGTCGGCGATTGGGTTTCGTGTCACGGTCTGCATGACAGCGCCAGACATCGCCAGTGCCGCGCCGACGAGCATCGCGAGCACAGTACGCGGAATGCGCTTGGCGATGACCGCCTCGTTGATCGTCTCGGTCGAGCCGGCCAGCGCCGAGAGCAGATCGTCGAAGCCAACATCTCGCACCCCGACCATGATCGAAATCGGTACGAGGATCGTGAGCGCGACGAGCAGACCAACGAGCCACAGCATGCGCGCAAGCGCCGGGTGCCGCGCTTCGGGTTTTGACACCCCAACGGCACCCGGCGACTCGCGCACGGAGGGCTTGATCACTTGTTGCCGGCGATTGCTTTCTCGAGCGCAGCGAAGTACGCGTCGATCGTCGACGGGATCGACAGCGGCGTCGGGTTGACGCCGGTGTCGAGGTTGTTCTCGGCGCCAGCGAACATGACACGACCCTCAGCGATTGCCGGGATCTTCGAGAGCAGCGGGTCGGCCTGCAGCTGCGCCAGTTGCTCGGGCTCGCCGTAGCTGATGACGACATCAACATCAGCGAACTTGTCGACCTCTTCAGCGCTGATGGTGCCGAAGAATGCGTCGCTGCTTGACGTGGCATCCGCTGCCAGCTGCGAGTCGGGCAGGCCGTACTCGGCGAGGAACTTCGGGCGCGTGTCGAGACCCGAGTAGTACGTAATCGTGCTCAGATCTTCGGGCGTGAACGACAGGAAGATCTGCTTCTTACCAACGATGTCGGGGTGCTTCTCGAGCGCGGCCTTGACGGTCGAGTCGAGCTCGGCCAAGAGCGTTTCGCCTTCGGCCTGCAGGCCAAGCGCGGTCGAGTTCAGTTCGATCATCTCGGCGTACGAGGTGCCCCAGGCAACCTCGGGGAACGCAACGACGGGTGCGATCTTCGTGAGGCGGTCGTAATCTTCTTGGGTCAGACCCGAGTAGGCAGCCAGAATGACATCCGGCTGCGCGTCAGCAACTGCCTGGAAGTCGATGCCATCGGTCGGGTCGTACATGTTGGGCTCGAACCCAAGCTCGTCGACCTTCTCGGTAACCCAGGGCAGCATGCCGTCGCCGTCTGCGTCGCCCCAGGTGGCCTTCTCGAAGATGACGGGCTGAACACCCAGTGCGAGCGGGACCTCGTGGTTGGCCCACGCGACCGTCGCGATGCGCTCGGGCTTTTCGTTGATCGTGGTCTCGCCGAAAGCGTGCGTGACCGTCACAGGGAAGGCATCCGCCGAAGCGGGGTTGAGGGCAACAATTTCGGATGCTGCTGCGGCTTCGGCCGGAGCTTCGGTTGCTGCGTCACCGGCTGCGGGCTGGCCCGAGCATGCGGTGATCGTCAGTGCGAGTGCGGTTGCGGCTGCGAGGCCGGCGACTCGGGATGCGCGCATGGCGATCCTTTCGCTTCAAGGATTGTGGGATTGCCTTACAAGCATTTCGGTAAGGCTTACCTAATATACATCGCGATTCTTGAGACTGGCACCGGTTCCACTTCGGCATAGCGACCCATTTGTAGGCTGGAAGGGTGACAACGCCTGAAATGCCCAAGGAAAAACACAGCTCAAAGAAGACGCTGTACATCGTGCTCGGCGCGATTGTAGCCTTCGGTGCAATCATCGGAATCGGGCAGGTCTTCATCAATCAGAACAGCACGCCGCTTCGCGCTGAGGCTGAGACGCCCGCGGCTCAGACCACGACCGAAGAACCGCAGCGCGCACCGTCAGCATCCGAATCACCTGCCGCTGCCGCCGGGAAGGTCTCGGCGGAAGATTCCCCCCTCGCACTGCGCGACCCCGACGACTACGCGGCACTGGGCGCGGTCGACGCGCCACTCGTGCTCATCGAATGGACCGACCTGCGCTGCCCCTTCTGTGCGGCGTTCACGAACGACACCTTCCCCACGATCACCGAGGAGTACATCGACTCGGGTAAAGTGCGGCTCGAGGTCGCTCCGATTGCGATGTTCGGCGACCAATCCTTCGACGCGGCGGTTGCAACGCACGCGGCTGGCGAGCAGGGCATGTTCTTCGAGTACCTGCGCACGGTCTACGCTGCGGCACCCGAGGGCGGCAAGCCGGACCTCACGCGCGAGGTTCTGCTGAGCTTCGCCGAGCAGGCCGGAATCCCCGATATTGAGCAGTTCACGACCGATCTCGACAGCCCCGAACTGCACAAGAAGGTTTCGGACGAGACAGCCTTCGCCCGGCAGATCGGCGTCAATTCGGTGCCGTTCTTCGTCGCGGGCGAAGTTTCACTCCCGGGAGCGCAATCGATTGAGACCTTCCGCGAGTACCTCGACCACTTCGACATCGACGGCAAATAAGACATGAGTATGAGCCTGCTCGGGGCGTTCGTCGGTGGCGTCTTGACGCTGCTGAGCCCGTGCTCTGTCATGCTCCTGCCCGCCTTCTTCTCGTACGCCTTCGCCGACCCCAAGAAGCTCCTCGCCCGAACCGGCATCTTCTACCTGGGGCTCATCACAACGCTCGTCCCCCTCGGGGTATTGGCGGGCACGCTCGGCTCCTTCGTCAACGACCATCGGCACCTACTCGTGACAATCGCAGGCGCTATCGTGATCGTTCTCGGGCTCATCATGCTGCTCAACATTCCGCTCCCGTTCTTGCGCGGGCCGAAGGCTTCGGCGGAGGGCACCTCGACGGCATCCGTCTACGCGCTCGGCACGGTCTATGGGCTCGCTGGGGTGTGCGCGGGGCCGCTCTTGGGCGCCGTGCTCGCTGTCGCCGCCGTGAGCGGGAACGCGCTCTGGGGCGGCATTGTCTTGCTCGTCTTCGCCGCCGGCATGGCACTCCCCCTGCTCATCCTGGCACTCTTGTGGTCGCGGATGCCGTGGGTCAAACGCATCGTCAAACCGCGTGAAGTGCGCATTGGTCGCTGGCGCAACACGTGGACGGGAATCGTCGGCGGCCTGCTCACGATCGGCTTGGGCGTGCTGCTCATCGTCACGAACGGCACGGAATCGCTCGGCGGTATCTTGAGCGCTTCGACGCAGCTCAAGCTCGAGGGATGGGCGTTCCAAGCGACATCCACTGTGCCCAACTGGGTTACCCTCGTTGGCGCCTTCGCCCTCGCTGGCCTCGTTTATCTGCTGTTGCGCGGGCGCCCGCGGCGCAAAGCGTCGCCGAACTAACGCTTTGCAGCCAGACCGCTGAGGTTACTTGAACTGCGTCGACATCCAGCTGAGACGCTGCGTGTACCAGTTCTTCACCTGGGTCACCTCACTGTTGAACTGCTGCGAATAACGCCACACAAGGCGGTCGTTGGCTGCGGCAGCTGCAATCTGGGGTGACCAGGAATCGATGTTGGCAACGAGCTGGCTGAATGCCGGCTTGAGTTCATTGAAGCGTTCGGCAACCTTCTGCTGGAACGCGGGGTCCTTGAAGAGCAGGCGGTACCAATCGGTGTTGCGCACGTACCACCCCGTTGGCGGGTTGGAAGCCTCTGCAAAGACCGTCCCCATGGAAAGGTCGAAGTCCCACAGCGGCCCCATCGTGAGCTTGCCATCGCGCGGCTTGAACATCTTCGCGCTCGAGAACCAGGCGTCGTGGTTTCGCAGCAGCTCTTCAATGAGGTACCAGTCGATGAACGATTCAACATCGATGAGGTCGGAATAGTGCGTGCCCGCACTGCTCGTCCCGGCACGAGAGATGGCCGCTTCAGCATCCGCCACATACTGGCTGATGTACGCAAGCTGCTCGCTTGTGAGGGGTGATGGGTCATCGATAAGGATAGGCTGCTTGCCCGGCGTGATGAAGCCGTCGTCGACCGAAAGGTTGAGTCGCGCATCGCGCTCAAGGCTGTAGCCACCTGTCACGGCGGGTGCCGTGTTGTCGCTCGAGCTCATCTCGTCGATGTTGATGCGGTGCGGCTCGATCTCGACATGCTCGATGAGTTGGTAAAGCCCGAGGTATCGGCCGTTCAAGATCACTTCGACCCAGCGCGAGTCGGGCGTCCAGGCAAGGTCTGTTTGATCGCCCAGCACCATGGCCGAGTTGGTACGCATAAACGAGCGGTCGAGGTAGTTGGCCAACAACGCCCAGTCTCGGTCTGCCGTCATACCCAGCAGCGGCTGCGCCTCGCCGAGCTTGATGCGGTACGGCTTCTTGGCGTAACCCCAGGTCGAGTTGCCTCGGCCACGAATTTCGAGCGAACCGCTCGCACTCTGGCCGGTTGCGTCGCTCAACGAGTACGAGCCAGCAACGTAGTCGCTGCGGTTCAGAATCGGTGCACCCTCGTTCGTGTCAATCCGAATGAGAGGAACGGATGTCTGCTGCGGAACCGTGAAGAAGGCCGACTCCCCAACGGCGCCCCAGCCAAAACTGTTCGCCGCACGGAGTCGGATTTGGTAGGTCGCCCCACGCTGCAGGGTTTGCGTCGTCAGCTCGCGCGCATCTGCGCTGAGCGACTGCCACGCACCCCAGGTACCACGATCGACATCCTGGATGCTCCACTGCATACCCGTGATCGCGCGAGCACCGTTGTCGGGGATGCTCCAAGCGGCCTCAACGCCATCGAGCGAATTGACCAGCGCGACACCGTCAACAACCGGCGCACCGGGTACCCGCGCTTGAACGGGGCGTGTCGAGACAACCTCTGACCATTGCCCTGGAGTCGAGCCGAAAAGTGCGCGCACTCGGAAGTTGTAGAGCGTTCCCGGGGTCAACCCTTCCAGAACGTAGCTCGAACCCGTGACGGACACACGAACCCAGTTGGCGTCGGTCGAGCGCTTGTACTCGAGCTGGTACGTGCCAGCCGTTGAGGGCGCGTCTGGAATTGTGTACTCGTTGGCATCATTCGAGTCACGAACGATGAGCCCCGTGAGCAAAATCGGCTCCTCGCCCGTGTTGACGAGCTCGATCCAGTCACCCGGGACACCACCGCTGGATTCGACCTCGTTGATGCGCAGTGCGGGAGTGCCCAAATCTTCCGGGTCTTCCGGGCGAACTTCGTCGTCGACGTCCGCGGGGAGGCAGTCGTTCACGGCGCCCTTCGTCGGGTGCACGGAAACGTCGAACTCGCCCCGGCCATCCGGGCAGCGCGCGTAACTCGTGCTTGCGTGTGACGTCCAGGTGAAGGAGTCAACGAGCGTCGTGCCATCCGACTCATACAGGCGCACGGAGTCGCTGCCGCCGAGCCCAAAATCAAAGTCCGCTTCGTCGAGCACAAAGTACTGCCCGGGCTCGAGGTACTCGGGGGTCGCGGGAAGGCCGGGAGGCGCATCCCAGTTGAGTATTGCGCGTTCGGGCCCGGCGGTCGCGCGCATGGTCGGCGCATCCGTCGGGACGACCTGGAAGCGCGGGCCCTCGTATGACCATACGGTCGGCCAGGTTGCCTGAACGTGATCGCGCTCGGCCTGATCTGCCGTGAAGAAGTGGTTTGTGTACGGGGCACTCCAGAAGCGCCACACCGTCTTTGCCCCGACAACCTCGACATCCGCGGGGTAAACGTAGAACGCGATTCCCTCAGATTTCCAGATGTTCGGCCAGCGCTTGAGCACCTCATCGCGCTCATTCGACGATGCCGTGAAGAAGTGCGCGTTGTACTGCTGCGACCAGAAGCGATAGACGGGAACCGTGCCGTCGACGCGGTTCGGGTACGCGTTGAACGCGACCTTTTCGTACTTCCAGATATTGGGCCAGCGCTCGAGAATGGTGTCTCGCTCAACGGGATCGGTTGTGTAGTGGTGGCCCTGGAATACGGGGCTCCAGAAGCGATACACGGGCGTCGAACCGGCTGAGATCGACATCGCCATGGTCGCCAAATCATCGGCAATCTCGGG
The DNA here is from genome assembly GCA_964400205.1 of uncultured Microbacterium sp. Lineage (GTDB taxonomy): Bacteria > Actinomycetota > Actinomycetes > Actinomycetales > Microbacteriaceae > Microbacterium. Next base: position 566 of record CAYNTU010000013.1, on the reverse strand, counting down.
ATCCGCAGGTTCGGCGGGCACCGTCGAGGGAGCCGCTTCAGGCACGGGCGCTTCGCTCGGTGCCTCAGAGGCCTCAGGGTCGACTGTCGGCTCGGGTTCAAGCGTGGGCTCAACGACCGGAGCCTCAGTCTCGACGGGTTCAGATGGCGTCGGCTGCGGTTCCGGCGAGACGACCGTGGGCTCTGGAGTAGGAATCGGCTCGGTTTCAGCAGCCGCCCCCGTCGAGAGCATCGTCGCTAAAACAACAATTGAGGTCGCAGCCGCGACAAAACGTTTCACACCGGTAATCATGAATCCCACACTCGTTTGCTTTCAGGAGCAATCGCTTGCGGGAGTCTACCCGGCGAAGGTGAACGGATGTGGGGAAAGCAAAAGGCCCCACACGGGGGCCTTTTGCTTTCTGTAGCAGGAGCGGGGCTTGAACCCGCGACCTCACGATTATGAGTCGTGCGCTCTCACCAACTGAGCTACCCTGCCGCGGCATCCGATTTCAAAAGAACGCGGATGCGCTGAGCCCCGAGTCAGGATTGAACTGACGACCCCTTCCTTACCATGGAAGTGCTCTG
>CAYNTU010000012.1:0-63119 GCA_964400205.1 uncultured Microbacterium sp. | reverse complement strand
ATGTGCGCCATGATGCCGATGTTGCGGACCTTGCTCAGGTCGGTGAGCACGTCTTGTGCCACGGTGTGTCCTTACGTTTCGTTCGGAAAGTCTGTTTGAGCGTGAGTGCGGGGCGGATGCTGGAGCATCCGCCCCGCGTCACATGCTGGTTACCAGCGGTAGTGTGCGAACGCGCGGTTCGACTCGGCCATCTTGTGGGTGTCTTCGCGGCGCTTGACCGCGGCACCGAGGCCGTTCGACGCGTCGAGGATCTCGTTCTGGAGACGCTCGGTCATCGTCTTTTCGCGACGGCCCTTTGCGTAGCTCACGAGCCAACGCAGTGCGAGGGTGTTGGCGCGGTGCGGCTTGACCTCAACAGGAACCTGGTAGGTCGAACCACCGACGCGACGCGAACGAACCTCAAGGGTCGGGCGAACGTTGTCGAGTGCCTTCTTGAGCACAACAACCGGGTCTTGGCCGCTCTTGGCCTCAACGCCAGCCATCGCACCGTAAACGATGCGCTCAGCGAGGCTCTTCTTGCCGTCGACGAGGATCTTGTTGACAAGGCTCGTGACGATGGGGGCGCCGTATACGGGGTCGTTGACGACAGGGCGCTTGGGTGCGGGGCCTTTACGTGGCATGTGTCTTAGCCCTTCTTTGCGCCGTAGCGGCTACGAGCCTGCTTACGGTTCTTGACGGCCTGGGTGTCCAGGGCTCCGCGGACGATCTTGTAACGCACACCAGGGAGGTCCTTGACACGACCACCACGAACGAGCACGAGCGAGTGCTCCTGCAGGTTGTGGCCTTCGCCCGGGATGTACGCGGTAACTTCGGTACCGTTGCGCAGCTTGACACGTGCGACCTTGCGCATTGCCGAGTTCGGCTTCTTCGGGGTCGTGGTGTAGACACGCGTGCATACGCCTGCCTGCTGCGGGTTCGCCTTCATAGCCGGCGCCTTGGTCTTGGTGACCTTGGGCGAGCGACCCTTGCGAACCAACTGCTGAATAGTTGGCACAGTTTTCCTTCGTGTTGTTGCTGCACGGTGACAGCGTGTGAATTTCACATCAGACCCGCCAGCACGCACGAATGCGCATGCTTTTTGATGGTGGGTATGCCGTGGGGGCGATCAGCGTGTGCTTAAGCCCGACGCCTTGCAAAAACGCTGGGTTCTTGGCAAGACGGCGTGCGCGCCAAAGCGCAGACTTGATCAAGTGTAATGTGCCGTAACGTCTCGGTCAAACGTGAGAATCGCGACGCGCCGTCATGAGGCCTGCACCCAGAAGCACAGCACCAATCGCAACACCGCTCAGGGCGAACAGCATCGCTGTATTGGCACCCGTTTCGGGGAGGCTGTTGCCCGGGTCGGGGGTGTGCGTCGGCTCGGGCGCAGGGGTCTGACTTGACTCAGGGGTCTGCGTCGGTGAAGGCGCTGGCGTGGGTTCCGGAGCCTGGGTCGGCTCTGGAGTCACGGTTGGTTCTGGTGTCGGCGTTTGTGTCGGTTCGGGAGTCGGCGTCGGTGTTTGCGTCGGCTCAGGCGTCGGCTGCGGGCCCGGCGTACCGGGGACTTCAATCGTCACGGGGACAGCCTCCGATCGGTTGTACCCCGCATCGTGCGCAACGAGCGAGAACTCGTACGTTCCCGGCTCCTGGGGCGCCGGGAAGCTAAAGGTGCCATCTTCAGCGACCGTGACTTCGACAGGCTCGGCCCCCGGGCGCGTGATTTCGATCGTCTGGCCCGGCGTAGCAACACCGGCAATGACCTCACCGGCTGCCACGGGAGAGGTCGTCGAAACCGTTGGCTCAACGAGATCGAGCATGACGGTGTAGCCGTTGGCCACCGGCTGCTCGAGCGCGTACGTCAATTCGGTCGAGAACAAGACCGTCCCCGCCTCATTGCCGCCGGAGACGATGCCGAGCGCGGTTTCGCCGTCGTAGACAGCGCCACCCGAATCGCCTCGGAAGACTGTGCCGGGCTCACCCGAGCTCAGGAACCCACGCACAGGCTTGCCATCGATCGCGACCCACACGCGTACTTTGTCGACCGTGCTCGTTGTTACACCGGTCGTGCGCCCAGACTTCGTAATCGTCTGCCCAACGGTCGGTGTTCCGACGCTCGTCACGGGCGTTCCGCTTAGGGAAAGATCGCTCGAGTCGTAGCTCGTCCAATCGGTGACAAACGGCCGCAGTGTGAGGGCTGCGTTCTGCAGACGCACGCCCGCGAGATCAATCGCGTTTGGTGAGTTCGTTTCTGGGTCGCCGAATACCGAGAAATCAATCGTGCCGAATGGGTCTGCGTCAAGCATCGTTGGGTCGCCATACGGGGCAAGCGGGGTCGTCGGCTTTGTCGGAGCCGTGTCGTTCTTGGGGTCGGTCCGCACGACCGTCTCGCCCGTTGCGCCACAGTGCCCTGCCGTCAGAATCGCCGGTTCGCCCGTTTGCGTCCAGGCCGAGAATCCAACGGAGCACAGCGTCAAGACACTGCCACCCTTACGCACCCCAATACCCGCTCCCCCTGCGACATCCGTCACAGCGAGCGGTTCGATCGAAACCGCGTCGTACTCGACGTACACGTTGTCGTAGTCATGCAGTTCTGCCAGCGGGTCAGCAGTTGCTGTCTTCGCCTGGGGAGTAATTGCGTCGGCGGCAACGCCGACAACAATGTGCCCGTCGCCGTCGCGCCCCACGTACGAGACATCAGGGTTCGTCAGCACAAGCTCGCGCGCAAACGCGTCGTACTCAGCGTCGGAGATGGCGGATGTATCAACGCTCGCGTCAGCAATCGGGGCGGCCGCGCTTGCGATGAGCGCGAACGCAGCTGTCGTGACAACGAATGCGCGGGGTTTCTTAGCGATACTGCTCACGGGTATTGATTTGCCTCAGTTTGGATGCGTGAAAGTCTGCCCACAACGCTAGCCGAGGCATCCGACATCGCGAAAATAAGCGGCAGATTCAGCGCAACCTCACAGGCACGGCCCGGGTCAATTCTCGAGGAGGCCACCTTCGTCGAAAGGCATATCGAGCGAGAGTGAGAGCTGTTCAAGAAGTGATTCGACCTGCGGTTCGACGTGCTGCGAAATGGCATCTTGTACGCGCAAGCGATGGCGGAGCAAGAGGGTGCAAATCTCGCGACCAACAAGGTTTGCGTACTCGTCCGCCAACTGCACTTCGCGGCGCAGAGCGGCCTTCGCTTGCTCCGAGAGTGGCGGGAGGGCGGGCACCTCACTCGCCGCCTCAGCTGCCATCCCCGAAAGCGTGAAGAGGAAGGGTGCGCCAGGAACCGGATCGGGGTCGAGCGGGAGCCCCTCGTACTCGGGCTCAAGATCAACCTCGGGACGATACGGTCGCGAACGATTTCGAGCGGATGCTTGATCGAGTTCGCTCTGCAACAGCGGCAAGTTTTGCGCCGTGTACTGCCCGACCTGCCGATCAATGATCGTCTTCATGCGGGTCGAGAGCCCGTGTTGGACCCCGTGCGGAACGTCATGCCCAATGCCAACGGCGGCGAGCATGGGTGAACCAAGACAGCGGCGGCACGGTGCCACCCGGCCAGCATGAGAGCCAGGGTGCCAGCGCGGCACCCAACGCAGCCAGGCCTCGACCGCCTGGTCTACTTGCGTTTCGAGCGAGCGCTCCACGTTCCGATGCTAACGCTTTCGTTGATCAATCGTGAGGCGCTCCGCGCCGCAATTAGAGCTGCGGGCCAGCCTCGATCGTGCGTTCGTACTCAGCCTCTTCAGCCTCGTACTTGGCAACCTTCTTGGCACCCGAGTGGGCAGCCCACTTGCCGTACCAGACGGTGACCTCACGACCGATGAGGAAGGCGGCAAGACCATGGATCGTCAGAGCGGCCCCCTCGGCAACCGAGAGCATCTGGTCAGTTGAGCTCTTCCAGAACTCGTTTGCCACGAGCGCGCCGAGTGCCACGCCACCCCAGGCGAAGAGACCCGGAATGAAGCTGAAGAAGACCCACTTGCCCCACTTGGCGCGGTTGACAAACAGCCCAAGGAACCAGAAGCCGATATAGAAGGCAACCGTGGGTGCCCAGAACGACAGATTCGTCAGGCGTTCGAGACCGAAGTCGACAAAGCCCTGAAGCGTTGCTGTGCGGTTGACGAGTGCCGAGATGAAATCGACCAGGAAGTACAGGACCGCGAAGGTCAGCGCCGCAAAGATACCGATGAATGCGATCTTGCCGCGGTTGCCCTTGACGTGCGGGGGCTCAGGTGCGGGGACAAGAATGGGCGACTGTGGCGCGGGATAGTTCGGCACGGGTGTGACGTTGCGAGCCGGATCCGAGGGCAAAACCTGCGTTGCCTGGTCGGCAGTCGCGGTCGGCGATGGTGCTACAGCCGCGGCGAGCGAGTCATGTGACTCATTGGGATCGTTCGTCCCGAGTGCCGTTGTCGCAGCTTCTGCAGCGGCATCCTTTGCGGCAGCAGCCTCAGTGTTGGCCTTCGAGAAAAGATCCGGGTACTCGCGCTCGGCAGCCTCGAACGCCGCGAGGTCGGGATCGATCGGCTTGGTGGGATCAGCCGGTGCCTCAGCGGGTGCGGCTGCCGCGGCATCCGTGACCGCTTGCGTCGCTGCCTCAGCAGCGTCTTTCACGGTCTCTTGTGCGTCAGCAACGACCGCCTCTGCGGCAGCCTGCTCGTCGTTACGCTTGGCCATTTCGACTCCATCTCAGCGTCGAGTACGCGTTCGGCGCACTCCCCTACAAAAACGGTACTGGTAGGGGTAGTTTTAGCTCGGGAGGCGCGCCGTTTCGCCCCTAGCAGCCACAGTGGCCGTCGGCTACGGTGGAATCATGGCTAGCGACTCATCATTTGACATCGTCTCGAAGGTTGACCACCAGGAGGCAGACAACGCCTTGAACCAGGCCAAGAAGGAGATCGAGCAGCGCTACGACTTCAAGGGCACGGGCTCATCGATCGGATGGAGCGGCGACGCAATCGCCATCAGCGCAAACAGCGAAGAGCGCGCAAAGGCCGTGCTTGATGTGCTGCAGTCGAAGCTCATTAAGCGCGGCATCTCGCTCAAGAGCCTTGAGACGGGCGAGCCCGTGCAGTCGGGCAAAGAAGTCAAGATCGTCTCGACCATCAAGGATGGCATCTCAAGCGAGAACGCGAAGAAGATCTCGAAGATCATCCGTGACGAGGGTCCGAAGGGCGTCAAGCCCATCATTCAGGGCGACGAACTGCGTGTATCGAGCAAGTCGCGCGACGACCTTCAGGAGGTCATTGCGCTCCTGAAGAACAAAGACCTCGACGTCGACCTGCAGTTCACGAACTACCGCTAAGCGGGAGTCGGCGGCGAGGCAACGGCATCGCCTGCAATCTGCCCGGCGGGGTCGTGGTCAGCCGGCACCGTGGGCGGTGGGCAGAAATCTTGGTGCGCCGCGGCATCCGCAATGTTGAGGGTCGCTGCCCACCCCATGAGCCACTGTTCCATGCGCAGATAGGCGAGCTTTCGCACATGACGCGTCGAGAGGAAGACGTCGTGGAGTGCGCCGTCGAGGCGGATCATCGTCACGTAGGGGCCGAGCTTGAGCGAGTCACGGGCGATCGATTCGACCTCGAGAACCGAATCGGTGCGCGTGAGATCGGGGTTCCACTTTGTCGGGATGCCTGTGCGGCGCGAGAGCATGACACCAACGGGGCATTCGATACGCAAGCCGTCACTGACGTGATCGTGCCCCGTGAAGATCGCCTGCAACCAGCCCGAGTGCACGGCGTGCGTTTGGTCGGGCCGCCACGTGGGGTTGATCGACATGCGATCTTCGGGGTCTTCCTCCTCGCGCTGCGCGCGGGCGTAGAAGCCCATGTCGATTTGTGGCAGGGCATCTTTCGGGCGGAACTTCGCCCCGACTTTGACGAGTGGGCTGACGGCGTGCCGGCCGACGTCAGACAATTGGAACTCAAGCCACGGGCTGTTGAGGAGGAGCCCCTGCGCAGCGCCCGGGTAGCGGTGAGCCCAGAGGCTCAGCGTGAGGCCACCGGTTGAGTGCCCGAGGAGCAGCAGTGGCGCCGTGGGGGTCGATGGTGCGCACGGCAATTCATGGGGCTCAGTGCCACTCTCGGGCTTTCTCGGAACGGGCCGACCGATCGCCTTGAGGGCCGCACTGATGTCGCGATCGTATTGATCGAGGTTCGTGATGTACCCGGGGGTCTGCCAACGCCGCAGGCTCCGACCGTATTTACGCAGATCGAGCGCGTAGAAGTTCGCTCCGCGCTCCGTGAAAAACTTCGCGAGCGTGCGGTTGAAAAAGTAGTCGCTCCACCCGTGCACGTAGAGCACATCAACGCCCAAGAGGGGTCGTTTATCTGATTTCAGCCGCGACTGCTTCTGCGGGAGCGAACGAACGACCGTACACACGACGGGGCCTTCGTCGTCTTTGCCAAGTGGCAAGGTACGCTGCTCAAATCCCGCGCCAAGAACGTCGGGCACCCAGCCGTTGTCGATGGCATCGGTCGCATAACCATCGGCATCGAGCGAACCCGGCTTCGATCTTGACGAAGGCGGTGGCTTGAGCGAACGCGCGGACATGGCTATAGATTAGCCGCGCGACACCTTCAGCATCTCGTCGCGGTCGACAACCTTGACCCGCTCGCGGCCGGGCAGTGCCTCATAGGCCGCACCGAGTGCCTTCTCGTGGTCATCGAGGCGGTGCCAGCCATCGAGGTCTGTCCACTCGACGCCGCGCTCACGAAGGAGGTTCGGGATCGCGTCATCCGAAAGGTCTTCCGGTGACCACCACGAACCCTGGTCATTGATGAGATGACGGATCGTCTCCATGGCATCGGATTTCGTGTGGCCGATGAGGCCAACGGGGCCGCGCTTGATCCAGCCCGTCGCGTAGACGCCCGGGAGCTTCTCGTTGTTCTTCTGGCTGAGTACCTGGCCCTCACGGTTGGGGATGACCCCGTGCTTCTTGTCGAAGGGGATGCCCTCGAGCGGCGAACCGAAGTAACCGACGGCGCGGTAGAGCTGCTGGATGGGCAGCTCGCGCAGTTCGCCTGTGCCGACCGCACCACCCTGACCATCGGGCGCCGTGCGCTCGTAGACGAGGGCACTCACACGACCGTTTTCGTCATGCTTGACCTCGACGGGCTTTGCCCAGAAGTGCAGGTGCAGGCGGCGCTTGGCTTCGCCGGGCTGGTTGTTAACGGTCGGGCGCTGACGCCACGATTGCAGCGTGCGGTCGATGACCATGATCTGCTTATTTGTAGCGATCGCCTCGCGGGCTGCGTCGTCGTAGTCGAAATCTTCGTCGTACACGACCATGTCAACGTCTGCCTGCTCACCCAGCTCGCGCAGCTCAAGGGGCGTGAACTTGACGCTCGTGGGGCCGCGGCGGCCGAAAACGTGCACGTCCGTAACCTTGCTCGCCTTGAGGCCCTCGTACACGTTCTCGGGGATCTCGGTCTTGAGCAGGTCATCCGCTTGCTTGGCAAGGATGCGGCTGATGTCGAGCGCGACGTTGCCGTTGCCGATGACAGCGACCGATTCGCCGTCGAGCGTCCAGTCGCGCGGGAAGTCGGGGTGGCCGTCGAACCAACTGACGAAGTCAGCGGCACCAAACGAGCCCTCAGCGTCGATACCGGGGATGTTGAGGTCGGCATCGCGGATGGCGCCCGTAGCAAAAATGACGGCGTTGTAGTGCTTCTTGAGGTCTTCGAGCGTGATGTCGGTGCCGTAATTGACGTTGCCGAAAATGCGCACGGTGCCCGCGTCGAGCACGTCTTTGAGGGCGTTGATGATGCCCTTGATGCGCGGGTGGTCGGGGCTCACACCGTAACGCACGAGGCCGTAGGGCGCGGGAAGGCGTTCGAAGAGATCAATCTCGACATCGAACGAGCGCTCTGTTTTACGCAGGATGTCTGCGGCGTAGATACCAGCCGGGCCGGCGCCAACAATTGCGACCTTGACCTTCGTCACATTCGTTCCTTTTGTTGTTTGTTCGTGGTCGGCCCTGCGGCAGGCTCAGGGACCAGCGGATGCTTAGTGCGTGCGTTCAGCGAGCGAGCGAGCAAACTGCACGAGTGCTTCGCGAACGGGGCCCTCAGGCAGGACATCGAGCGCGGCAACGGCCTCGTCGGTGTACGTGCGGGCGAGTTCTACCGTTTGCTGGGTTGCCCGGTGATCGCGCAATTGGGAAAGAGCTTCATCGAGAATTGCAGGGTTCTCACCCTTCGCGATGCGATCGACCTCAAGATCGATGAGATCGGCGAGCGCCCGTGATTCGCCATCGGCCCCCTCGCCGCGCAGCAAGAGGTACGGCATGGTCGGCACGCCGGCGCGCAGATCTGTGCCGGGAACCTTGCCGGTCTCTTCAGCATCCGCTGAGAGATCGATGACGTCATCGAGCAGCTGGAAGGCAATGCCCACCTTCTCGCCGTATTCGCCGAGTGCGTCGATGTACGACTCGTCAGCGTTGGAGAAAATCGCGCCGGCACGCGTCGAGGCCGCAATGAGCGAACCCGTCTTGTCGGCGAGCACGTTGATGTAGAACTCGACCGGATCATCACCCGGTTGGGGGCCGACGGTCTCGTGCATCTGGCCGAGCACAAGTCGTTCGAAGGTTGCGGCCTGCAGCTGCATAGCGCGTTGACCGAGCTCGGCCATCATGGTGCTCGCGCGAGAGAACAACAGATCACCCGTGAGGATCGCAACGTTGTTGCCGAAAACCGTGTGCGCCGCGGGCACACCGCGGCGACGGTCAGCACCGTCCATGACGTCGTCGTGGTAGAGCGAACCGAGGTGCGTGAGTTCGAGCGCTTCGGCCGCGAGCACAACCTCGTCGGTCACGCCATCGCCCAGTTGCGAGGTGAGCAGCGCAAGCACGGGGCGGATGCGTTTGCCGCCAGCGTCGTACAGGTACCGGGTCGTGACATCGGCCAGTTTGTCGGCGACCTTGATCTGATCGGCGATGCCGGATTCGACGCGCTGCAGGCCCTCGTCGATCGCTGCCGCGAGCGCCGTATCGTCAGCGCTCAACGAGACGCCGTCGCCGAGACCAAGCCGTTGGGCAAGGCTCTGAGTCGGCGCAGCAGTCACCCCTTCAGCCTACCGGGCGATTTTTGCCGGTGTCTGTGCCAGCCGAGCCTACGCCGGGCTTCGTTGCACGGTGCAGCGCAACGATGCCGCCCGCGAGGTTTCGGTGAGCAACATCGCGCCAGCCTGCCTCGCGCAGAAGCGCTGAAAGTGCGCGCTGGTCGGGCCAATCGCGAATCGACTCGTTGAGGTAGCTGTAGGCCTCGGCATTCGAGCTTGCAACCTTCGCCACGAGCGGCAGGATGTGGTCGTTGTAGAACCGATACCCCGTGCGAAAGAAAGTGTTTGGCGGCGTCGAGAACTCGCAAGTGACGAGGCGGCCACCAGGCTTTGTTACGCGCAGGAACTCCTGCAGCGCTTTCTCGGTGTCGACGACGTTGCGCAGGCCGTAAGAGATCGTGACAGCGTCAAACTCGTCGTCGGCGAAGGGGAGATCAGTGGCATCCGCAATTTGGAAGGTGACACCCGGCGTCCCACCGCGGAGCTTCTCGGCCTCGGCAATCATGCCTGGTGAGAAGTCAGCGCCGACAACCTCGGCCCCGAGAACCGCGAGCGCAACCGACGAAACACCCGTACCGCAGGCGATATCGAGCACCCGCTGCCCCGGCCGAGGATCAACGGCGGCCACCATCTGATCGCGCCAGTTCTTGTCGAGTCCAAAGCTCAGGAGCGAGTTCGTACGGTCGTACGCGGGCGCGACAAGGTCGAACATGCCACTGACATCGCTGGGGTCTTTGTTGAGGTCTGCACGCGGAGTCACGGCTCAAGTCTAGGCGCGCAGAGTTGCGCCGGATTGCGGGTACTGCGAGGGTAAAAGGATGGCTCAATCAGCACTTCCCCCTGTTGAGACGCGCGAGAGTTGGGGCACGCGCGGCGCCTTCATCATCGCGGCGATCTCGTCGGCTATTGGTCTCGGCAACATCTGGCGCTTCCCCGGTGTCGCCTACGAGAACGGCGGCGGCGCGTTCCTCCTCCCCTACCTCATCGCGCTCTTCACCGCTGGGCTGCCGATTCTGTTTCTGGACTACGCGATTGGGCACCGGTATCGCGCATCCGCCCCACTCGCCTTCCGGCGCATCGACCGGCGTTTTGAGCCGCTCGGTTGGTGGCAGGTGGGCGTGTGCTTCGTCATCGCGACGTACTACGCGGTCGTGATTGCGTGGGCAATCGCCTACACGTATTACGCCTCGAAGCAAGCGTGGGGAACGGATGCTATCGACTTTTTCGTCAATCAACACACGAAGACGGTTTCGGGCGAAGACGGTTTGACGCTGCAGTTTGCGCCGGCTGTGCTGGGGCCGCTGCTTGGGCTCTGGATCGTTGTCATCATCGTGCTCGCGATGGGAGTACGCCGGGGGCTCGACAAGGCGAACAAGTTCACGCTGCCGCTTTTGGTTGTGAGCTTTCTTGTCATCGTTGTGTATGCCTTGACACTGCCCGGCGCGATCGACGGACTCAACGCCTTCTTCACCCCGAGCTGGTCGGCGCTGGCCGACCCGGCCGTGTGGATCGCCGCCTACGGGCACATCTTCTTCTCGTTCTCAGTCGCCTTTGGCATCATGATCACCTACTCCTCGTATGTGCGTCGCAAGAGCGACCTGACTGGCTCGGGCCTCGTCGTCGCCTTCTCAAACACAGGGTTCGAACTGCTGGCGGGAATCGGTGTGTTTGCGACCCTCGGGTTCCTGGCTTCCGTCAAATCAACAACGATCGGGGAACTCGAAGGCATCCACGGGGTCGGGCTCGCCTTCATGACCTACCCAACACTCCTGAGCGAAATGCCCGCCGGGAAGTTCATCGGCGTGCTGTTCTTCCTGTGCCTCGCTCTTGCCGGGTTCACCTCCCTCCTGTCGATCCTGCAGGTCATCTCGGCGGCACTGCAGGACAAGTTCGGGTGGAACTCACTGCGCGCGGGGCTCACGACGGGCATTGCGACGGCGATCCCCTCTGTCTTGCTGTTCGCCACGACGAGCGGGCTCAACACCCTCGACATCGTCGATGCCTTCGTCAACAACATCGGCGTCGTGCTTTCGGCTGTGCTCACGATCGTGCTTGTCATCCTCCTCAAACGAAAAGGCCCCGAGTTCGCCGCTCACCTGAGCGCCGTCTCGTCCTTCAAGGTTGGGAGCGGATGGCAGTTCATGGTCGCCGTCGTGACCCCCATCATCATCACGGTCATCCTCATCAGTGGTGCTGTCGAGTACGCCGTCAACGGCTACGGTGACTTCCCCTGGTGGTATCTCGCACTCGCCGGGTGGGGCATGCTCCTCCTCGTACTCATCTTCAGCTTCGCCATGAGCTATCGGCGTTACGCACGGCCGGGAGCTGACGACGAGAAACCCGACGTCATCGAGCAACTCGCGCAGGAAGTACAAGCAGACATTGCGCGTCTGAGTGCTGAAAGGGGCATCCGATGACACCCATTGCGATCACAATGTTCGTGCTCTCGGCGGGGTTGCTTTGGGGCGGGCTCGTGTGGAGCCTGCTGCGATTGCGCAAGCACCCCGACATTCCTGAAGACGATGAAGCGCCGTCAACCTGAGGCCTAACGCGCGGGTGGAATTCGCTCGAAACGCGGCGGTTGCGTGTCGGGCGGCACGACCTGAGCGAGGCGTTCGAGCCACGCATCCATGGTGGCGTCATCGAAGGGTGCAATGCCCTGCGTGACCTGCTCGAGCAACCACTCGGTGCGCTTCTCAAGGAGCGCCATGACATCCGCGGGGTAGCCGTACGCGGCGGAATGCAGCTCCCACTCGTCGCGATCATCGACGAATGTGCCGCGACTATCGAGGGTCTTGACGACATCGAGATCCATGTCGATCCCCTCGACGAGGAGCGGATCTTCGCTCCAACGCACATCCCAACCGACGTCGATATAGACGCGCACACGCTTGGGAACAGCGTTGGCCGTGAACGCAAAATCCGCGCTGCGGGGAACAAGAATGACCCCTGGATACCCCGAGGCTCCGCGGCGACCGGGCCGCTGCGAAGGCCACCGCGCAGGCTGGCCGAGCCAATCGCCGTGCTCGTCCTGGCCGAGATAGACAACAACGTGATTCCAGTGCTCGCCGCCGTCCCACTTGCGCCATTGAAACTGCATGGGGGTGCCCGGTTCGGGCCGTTCCGAGGTCGGTTCACCGTGCCCGGGTGAGGGCGGCATCGCACGCGGTGCGCGAGGCGGCGCGGGTTTTGCAACCGAAGCCTTCTGCGCTGGCGGACGAGGAAGGTTCATCTTTTCAGGGTACTCCGGCGGGCCGCGGCAGGGGGTCGGCTGAGGCACGCGTGCCACGGCCTAGGCTTGAGGGGTGAGTATTGTCGCACCGCAGTTGATCGTGACGACGCGTGAAGTGTCACTCGACGACGCTGCACGACTCATTGAACGCACCTCGGCAAGCGACCCGCTCGTGTGGTTGCGCCGGGGAGACGGATTCGTCGGTGTCGGCCCACGTGTTGCGACCGTTTCGATCGGTGAAATCCCCGAAGCAGGGCGCGGAGCGCGGATGCGCGTACTGGCCGAACGCTGGGCTGAGCTTGTTGCCGGGGCATCCGTTATTGACCCCATGGGCTTGCCGGGAACAGGGCTCGTCGGGTTCGTCGCAGGGGTATTCTCGCCGAGCTCTGCCGCCGACACCGTGCTTGTCGTGCCGAGCGCCATCGTTGGGCGCTCAGGGGATCGGGCGTGGGTCACGACCGTTTCTCGCATCGGTTCGGGCGAAGGCACCGTCGACACGACGCCCGTTGCGTACGGAGAAGCGTGGTCGGCGACCGTGGGCGCGGGGCAGCAGACGGCCTCGGCCTACATGGACTCGGTGCGAGCCGGCGTGCAGGCCATTGCGGCCGGCGAAGTCAGCAAAGTTGTGCTCGCGCGGGACCTGCCGGGCGCAATCTCGGCTGACGACCCCGACCGGCGCAGGCTCCTGCGAACCCTCGCCGCTGAGTACCCCGACACCTGGGTTTTCGCAGTCGACGGCATCATGGGCGCGAGCCCCGAGACGCTCGTGACCGTCAAAGGTGGCACTGTCACGGCGCGCGTGCTGGCTGGCACTGCAGGCCGTGGCACAGACCCCGATTCGGATGCTGCTGCCGCCGCAGCGCTCATCGCGAGCACGAAAGACCTCGACGAACACCGGTACGCCGTGCAGAGTCTGCTCGGCCATCTTGCGCCACTCGTGCGAGCCTCGGCGGCCGCAGAGCATCCGTTTGTGCTGACGCTGCCGAACCTCTTTCACCTGGCAACCGACGTTGAAGCGACTCTCGCCTCGGATGCGACCGTGCTCGACTTTGTTGCCGCGCTGCACCCCACCGCTGCCGTTGCTGGGACGCCAACGGATGCCGCCATAGCGCTCATCGATCGCCTCGAGCCCTTTGACCGGCAACGCTACGCGGGGCCTGTGGGGTGGGTCAGTGCGAACGGCGACGGCGAATTCGCGATCGCGCTGCGGTGTGCCGAATTCGACGATGACGGCGAATTCGTTGCCTACGCGGGTGCGGGCATTGTTGCTGAGTCGGACCCCGAGAGCGAGCTGCTCGAGACGCGCGTGAAGTTCCGGCCGATCGTGGACGCGCTCGCCTGAGTCGGTCGCCGAGCATCCGAAGCGCGACAGAGCCGGTCGCTGAGCGAGCGTAGCGAGACGAAGTGCCCGGCGGTTGAGGGCTTCCCTTCAGCATCGCGGTCTCGCATCTGCGGGAATAGCGTTCCCCGCCAGAGGGGTGGCAGACCTTTGAAAGCCCCGAAAAAGTTGTTGTGGAGTGGGAGTGCACGTTGCGGGCATCGAGCCCGCTGCGCGCACGAGGTTCTGGGGGAGCGGGCCGCGAACAGGGGGAAACGCGGTGAGCGGTTGCTTCCCGGCTGAAAACGGGGTTTTCAGGGGCGGCAAGCCTGTTGACGGTACGCCCAGCAGCGGGACGCACCCGCGTCAGCGCGAGAGCGGGACCTCGATGAGCTGGGGGCCGGTTGGGGCGGTCGTCAAGAGAGAGTCGAGCTCGGAGCGCGTTGCCGCGCGCGAGAACTGCCAGCCGTAGGCCGTTGCAAGCGCCTCGAGGTTGGCGTTCTGCGGCGTATAGAAGGCACGGTCGAACTCACGCTTGGGTGCCTCCGCCGAGACCTCAAGGCTGTCGAAAATGGTGCCGCCGTGGTCGTTGCCCACGATCAGCTGTATGCGTGGCACTGGCTCGTCTTCGGGCAGCAACAGCGCACCGACGTCATGGAGGAAGGCGAGATCCCCCAATAAGAGCCGCGTCGTGCCAAGGCTGCCATCGGCCTGGCTCGCGAGAGCAATACCGATCGCGGTCGAGATCGTGCCATCGATCCCGGCGAGGCCGCGATTCGCGTGCACTGCGATCTTCTTGCCCGGAACAACCTGGTCGGCGACGCGAATAAGCCGTGAGGCACCAAAGACGAGACGGTCGTGTGGCCAGGTTGCCCGCCAAATGGCATCCGCAACCAGCTCCCGCGTGAGGGGTTCACGCACGACGCCGAGCTCGGTGCGCACGGCCTCAGCGCGGGTGAGCGGGTCGTGCGAGTGCAGCGCGGCACTATCTGGCGCGGGCGCGCTGAGATCGGGGGTGTTGTCGCGCGAGTGCGCCATCCAGGCACCGAACCACTCGCGGTCGACCTCGCCCGGTTCGATCGCAACGGCCGCCACTGCGGTTGTCGCGTGGTTGAGATTGACGCGCTCCCCCGGGCCGTCAACAGCGATGATCTCAACCTCGGTGTTGCTCAGCAATCGCGTGGTTTCACGGCTCAGCGTCGGATGCCCGAAAACAACGACGCGCTCGATACGACCGCCAAGCTCGCGGTTGTTGAGCGCCGAACGGTACGCGTGCACGAGGTTGCGACCGTAGCGGGAGTTGCTCGTGACCTCGGCGATGAGCGGGGCATTTGCTTCGTGAGCGAACTGTTCGGCGGTTGGGCCGGCATCTGCCCCTGCGACGACAACCGTGCGTGGGCCGCGTGGCAGAGTCACAGCGTCTCGCGTGCCAAACTCAGCAGATGGCGCAGCCTCGCAACCGGCGGTGTCGTCGACGCGCGGCTTTTGCTGAGTTTGGGACGCAGCAGCGGATGCCGCAGAAAGCGGCTCGCGGTACGGCAGATCGACGTGTACGGGGCCGGGTGGATACGCCGTCGAAACGTCGTAGACCTGGTGCGCAAGCGAACTGAGCGCCTCGGAGGCCGTTTCAGGCGAGGGCGTCGCAAGCACCGTCACCTGTTTGGCAACGCGCTCGAAAATCGCGGGCTGATCGGTCGTTTGGTTCGCTGCAACACCCTGCAACTCAGGTGGGCGGTCGGCCGTCAGCAGCAGGAGCGGAACCCCCGCGTGCTTCGCCTCGAGGGCAGCCGGAACGAGGTTTGCGACGGCCGTCCCGCTCGTGCAAATGACGGCGACAGGGCGCCGCTGTTCCCGTGCGATACCAAGCGCTGTGAACGCCGCAACCCGCTCGTCGATTCGCACGTGCACCCGCAGCTGCCCCGCCTGCTCGAGATTGAGCGCCGCGAGCGCGAGGGCTTGCGAGCGCGAGCCAGGAGACAGCACGCAGTCGGTCACACCCGCATCGACGAGGCCCGCGAGCAGCGCATCCGCTGACTCCTGGGCGGGGCTATTCGTCACGTGTCTCGTCAGGGTCTTCCCCGCGCTGCTGACGTTCGCGCTCTTGCGCTTCTTCTTCGTCGAGCTTGCGGAGTTGTTCTTCGAGGTCTTTGATGCGCGCATCTGTTTCGGCCTGCGCCCGCGCGCGGCGCGCTTCTTCTTCGGGCGTTACGCGCGTGCCGTACCCAACGGGGTTCGTCGGCAGCATCTCGTTCTTGCGCACGCGCCCGATCGTGAACCAGAGGATGCCGCCAACAACCGGCAGCAACAACACGAGAGCAACCCACGCGGGCTTGCTGAGCCCGCGGTGCTTCGTGGCGGGCTGCAGCGCGCAATCGATGATCGAATACACCCAGAACACGACGGCCACAACGACCAGCGGGATCAATACGCGAGGCGGCATGCCACAACTCTACCCGCGCGCCATTTGCACGTGGTGAGCGAAGTTCGACGCGACGGCAGGAGTCGATCCCCAGCGGCCACTCACGGCACCACAGGTGCCGTGAGCCTCCGGCCGCCGTGGGCCCACCGATACTGATCGGGTCCCACCGTCGACGCGACGGAGGGACTCGAACCCTGCTTGTTCGAAGGCTATGAAACCTGAACCCGGCACCGGCCGGACGTCGCGATAGTTCGACGCTACCGACCGGGAATGACATCCACCAGTGCTTTACCCCAGGTTTCTCTGGGTGCCGGTTTCTTACACTGGAGGGGTGAAGAACGCGCGCCCCTGGATTGTGTACACCTCGCTGCGGTTGCTCATGTTCTTCGTGCCCCTCGGGCTCATGCTCTTGCTGCCGATTTTCCGCGAGCTGTGGTGGGTCGCCATTATCTTCGCGACGCTCATTGCGGCGGCGCTCTCGTACATTTTCTTGTCGAAGCCCTTGGCGGATGCCTCCGTGACGCTCCATGAACGTGACCTCGAGCGCAAGGCAAAGCGCAAGCAAACCGTCACCGAGGAAGACATCGAAGACGCGATCGCCGGGTCGCTCGACGACTAAGACGATGCTTCGTACTCGCGGAGCTGCTCGATAATGCGCTCGAGGAGGTCATCGATCGCGTCTGCGTCGTATGCCTGGCTCCCCCAAACGTAGCGGAACTCCTGCGTCACGAGTTCGTCTGACGTGACACTCATGTTTGAGTGGCTGAGCCCCATCTCGTAAGCATGGAGCGTGTCTGCGGAACGACGCAGCACTTCATCAACCTCGTCTGCCTGAAATCCGGGGCCTCGAAGAAAACCGCCGATACCCGAAAGGCGTGGCAGCTCCATGGCACGCAATTCGCCGCTGCGGATCATGCGAGCCACGCCCAGAACAGCACGAGTGCCCACGCGAGATCCGCGAGTGAAACGAGTGCGAGCACGGGGATGAGCTCGCGTGGCTCTTTGTACATCCACACGATGAAGAGCGTGGGAAAGATGAGAAGCCCGACGAGCATGCCGAGCCACGCGATGGGCCAAAGCAACGCGACGAAGGCGCTGATCGCGAAGGGCACGAGCACGACGATCGTAAAGAGAACCTGTGTTCCCCGCCTGCCGATGAACGTACTCAGGGTGCGCTTGCCGGAAAGTTTGTCGGTGCCCATATCGCGCAGGTTGTTGGCGAGGAGGACGGCAACGGCGAAGCATCCGACGCCGACTGCTGCGAGCCACGCCGTTTGCGGAAGCGTACCGACTTCGACATAGGTCGTGCCGAGCGTCGCCACGAGGCCGAAGAAGACGAAGACGAACACTTCGCCAAGACCCGCGTAGCCGTAGGGGCGTTTGCCGCCCGTGTAGAACCACGCCGCAGCGATGCAGGCGAGGCCGACGGCGATGAACCACCAGTGGCCCGTGCGGGCCGTGATGACAAGGCCCGCGAGTGCCGCGAGCGCGAAGAATGACAGCCCGACCCCGAGCACGCGTTTGGCCGGGACAGCGCCCGAAGCCGTGAGGCGCGTGGGTGCTTGGCCAGTTGCGGCCGCGCGGTGCGCATCCGTTCCGCGGATGCCGTCGGAATAGTCGTTCGTGAAATTGACGCCGATCTGCAGGCAGAGCGCAACGGCCGCGCAGGCGAGGCCGAGGGCCCAGTGGAAGAGGCCGTCGACCGTTGCGGCCGCGCCGGTTCCCGCGATGACAGGGGCGAGTGCGACGGGAAGCGTGCGGGGTCGTGCGGCAGAGACCCACGAGCCAAACGTTGGCTTGGGTGGTGGAGTGTGCACGGGCTTCTTCCGCGCCTGCCCCATCGGCTTATCGTGGTGCGCGGGCTTGCGGTGCTTCTTTGCGTTCGACTTCGCCTGTGATTTGTTCGGGGCCACGTCAGAATCCTACGACCAGGTGGAGCCCGGAAACTCTTAGGCTAGAGCGGTGACCCGCTCGTTTGCATCCGATAACTCCTCCGGCGTACACCCTGACGTGTTGGCGGCGATTGCTGCCGTCAATGTCGATCACGACACCGCGTACGGCGACGACGCGACGACCGCTCAACTGCAGCGGACGATCAGCACGCTGCTGGGGCACGATGTCGAGGTGCTCCCCGTCTTCAACGGGACGGGTGCCAACGTCACGGCGCTTGAGGCGATGCAGCCGCGTTGGGGTGGCGTTATCTGCGCCGAATCCGCGCACATCAACGTTGACGAGGGTGGTGCCCCCGAGCGTGTTGGCGGGATGAAGCTGCTGGCCGTCGAGACCCCCGACGGAAAGCTGACCCCGGATCTCGTGGCCCAGCACGCACACTCCTTCGGCGATGTGCACCGCGCGCAGCCCGCTGTGCTCTCGATCACGCAGTCAACCGAGCTCGGCACGGTCTATACGCCCGACGAAATTCGCGCTCTCGCCGACGATGCGCACGACCTCGGGCTCACGGTGCACCTCGATGGCGCGCGCCTCGCGAACGCGTGTGCAACGCTCGGCGCTTCGTTGCGCGAACTCACGGTCGACGCGGGCATTGACGTCTTTAGCCTCGGGGCGACAAAGAACGGCGCCATGGGTGCCGAAGCGATCGTCGTCGTGAATGCGGATGCCGCGAAGGGCGTTGATTACTTGCGCAAAACCAACATGCAACTCGCCTCGAAGATGCGCTTCATGTCGGCGCAGCTCATCGCGATGTTCGGCACGGATCTCTGGCTCACGAACGCCCAGCACGCCAACGCGATGGCTGCCCGCCTCCGTGCGGGGCTGGAGGGCTTCGTGGAGTTCACGCAAGAGACACAGGCCAACGCTGTGTTCGCACGCCTCGAAGTCGCGAAGGCCGAAAAGGCCCGCAAGAAGTACGGTTTCTACAACTGGAATGAGCCCATCGACGGTATCGCCGAGGTACGCCTCATGTGCTCGTTCGACACGACGCCCGAAGAGGTCGACGACCTCGTGAACCTCCTGCGATAACCCATGACACAACGCAACGCCGCCATCGTTACGGGCGCCTCCCGCGGTATCGGGCGCGAAATTGTGCTCGCCCTCGCCGAAGCCGGTGCCCCCGTGGGCCTCATCGCGCGTGACCGCGAACGCATCGAACGGCTCGCGGCCGAGGTCAACAACGCCGGTGGCACAGCCGCGTGGTTCCCAGCGGATGTCACCGATGCGCAGACGCTCGCAACCGCCATGGCCAAGCTTTCAGAAGAGCTCCCAACACCCATCACATTGCTCGTGAACAACGCGGGTCAGATCGACCTTGAAGTTCCTCTCTGGGAAGCTGACCCGGCACAGTGGCGCTCTGTTATCGAGACAAATCTCGTCGGCTCGTTCAACGCTTCTCGTGCGCTTATCCCCCTCATGCTTGCGCATGGCGGCGGGCGCGTTGTCGATATGACCTCGGGTGCTGGCGCGAATGACTGGGCCGTGGCATCCGCTTATACGGCGTCGAAGGCTGGGGTCTTTCGCAACATTGGCGGGATTCATGAGGCCGGGTTCGACCTCGGGCTGCGGGCGTTTGCCGTGGCACCGGGCGTTGTCAAGACCGATATGACCTCGCGCATGAAGGCGCACGAGGGCCGCACGGAGTTCACGCCCGTTTCGAACACGACCGACCTCATCGTGGCGATTCACAATGGCGAGCTCGATGCGTGGTCGGGCAAGTATCTGCGGGCCACCTCTGACTCACCTGACTCACTCGCGGCTTATGTTGCCGAGCATGGCGAACCGGATGATTCGGTGCGCCGCCTCGCGATCACGCCGCTCGGCGGTGATGACCCGCTGTTGTTTGCGGCTTCATCGCGCAAGTAGCTTCCGCCTGTTTCGGGAGAAATGCGCAATTCGGGGAGACAGTTCGCGGCAATATGCCTCCTGGAATTGCTCATCTCTCCCGTGAGGCTCAGCGGGCAAGGTGCGAGCCCTGTGCCACCGCCCTCATGATGACCTCTTGCACCTCATGCCAGCGGTCCATGATTTGGCCGTAGCCAAAGCGGAAGACCTCATAGCCCATGAGGCGCAGTTGCGCGTCATGCAAGATATCGGATTCGCGTTGCGCCCCAACATGCGTGCCACCGTCGATCTGAATAACGAGGCGATCCCCGATCAACAGGTCGACATGATGCCCATGGATGTAAATCTGGAACCGCACCGGCATCCGCAAAAACCGCAGCCGTTCGCGCACGTAGGTTTCGAGCCCAGAGTCGGCGAAAGGTTGTGCCTGCTCGAGCAGTCGCCTTGCCCTGCGCCCGAACGGCAGTCGTTGCAGCGCCTCGCGTACCACAAGTCGCTTGTTCAGCGCCGATTCCCACGTCGCGAGTGCGCGCTCGAATGGCTGGCACTCGGCGACTCGCGCGAGCACGTTCTCGATCGGGTCAACAAGACTCATCGGATGCCGCGGCACGACCGGTTTGCCCCAGTGCACTACGGCCTTCTCTCGATCAAACTTTCGGCTGTTTGACTGCGGTGCAATGTGCGCGTGGGGCTCATTGGAATCGTGCACCCACAGACCGAGCCGCGCCGCGCGCGTGACACAGGTAATCACCGTGTTCGTGCGTGCCGCGGCGATGAGCATTGGGTCGGCAGCGGGCAGCGCGAGCCAGCCTCGGCGTGGGCGGATGAGCTGGCCATCTGCGATGGCGGCCTCGATACGGCGTCTGCCGAAGCCCGCGTCGGTCAGCACGGTTGCGGGAGCCACGCCTCCGAGCGGGGTGAGGATTTCGTGGATCTGTTTTGCTGTCATTCGGCGAGCATTTCGCATGTTCGCGGCCCAGGTACCGAAATCGTGATTGCTCGAACAACTCGCCCAGATTCGGGCCTGTGTGTTTGTACGGATGCTGGCTGCCGCATCCGTACACCCTGGCGAGCAATGTGTATTCTCAGGAGACAGATTCGGTTTGGGCAACTCCCCGTGGCGTGTGTTGCTCCCGAGGCTCGCAGTCGGTGGGGCTCTGGGAGAAATGCGCAATTCGGGGACACGGATGTGTGAAAAATAGCTCCCAGCGGTGCGTGCTTCTCCTGTGTCAGGCGGCTGGGCGGGTTTGCTTGCTGAGGCGGGAGTCTGCAAGTAGCACAGCGCAGGCGATAGCGCCGGCGAGCCAGGCGAACGCGGTGTGCTGGGGCAGCGTCTCGCCTGCCATGGCCCCCGTGAGCCAGCCGCCGGCGAGCAGCATGAGCACGACCGCGTCGGCAAGATAGAGCCCCACACGGATCATCGAGACATCGCCCGCGGGCGTAAGAATCGGGGCGCGCAGGTCGACCGGCACAGGGCCCTTGAGCGCAGAAAATACCTGCAATACGAGGGCGAAGAGCGCGAGGCACGCGACCCATTGCAGGGCGGCGAGTGAGATCGTTCCCGTGGTGAGGAGGCATCCGATCACGGCGCCGATAGTCGCGAGCACACAGGCGATCACGCCCGGAACGATGAGGTGCGCGAGCGTTTGCCTGCGGGCGCTCATTCCGTAGGGCGACGACGCGCCGAGCGTTGCGGCGAACATGCGCATGCCTTCGAGCCATCCGCCAACTGCGAAATAGAGCGCGACCGGCAAAAGGTACGGCCACAGCCCCGCCGCCTCGTTCGCGAGGGTTGCCGCAATGGCCGCGCCAGCCGCGACCGTTGCGAATGCCCACAGCAGAGCGCGACCCGGGAAGCGGCGGATGCCAACCACGTCGCGCTGCGCGATCGCCACAATCGGATGCTTCGCAAACCACACTCGCCACGTACGCCCCCGCCGCGGTAGGGTTTTGAGCCGGTTCGCGGCGGCCTTGACATCGCCGGTTTCGGCGAGGCTGCCGACGGCGTTCCAGCGCTGCGCCTGGGCTGCGAGATCCTCCCTGCGGAGGCGATCGAGCAGGGTGGGGATGACCAAGAGCCCGGGAGTGGTTGCGAGCAGCAACACGAGGGCGAGCCACGTTTCAAACGTCGCGCCGTTGCCCACCGCCTGCCAGGTTTCGACGACCCAACCCCACGGGCCGATCCAGCGGACAAAATCCGAGCCGGTAAACGGTAGGAGCGCGAGGGCGAGCGTCAGCGCGCCAAGCCCGATCAGCACCCAGCGGCGCAGCGGCGTTTGCAATTGCCCAATAAGCCACAGCATCGCGAGTTGCATAGACGCCAGCACGGATGCGACGAAAAACACGCCCGCGCCAGCCCAGTGGATCGGGCCCGCGAGCAGACGGATCAAGATGGCGGCGGTTGCTATGAGGCATCCGATTCCGGCGGCAAGAGCAACGGCACCGCGAGCGCTCGCGGCGAGCGCGCGACGCTGCGGGATCGGTGAGGCGACCACCAGATCGAGGTACGGTTGCACGGGCACGATCGGCCCGCGGATGCCACCGAGCAGCACGACCGCGAACGACACCGCGGCAAGGATCGCCGGGGTAAATGCACTACTGCCCGATTGCGCCGAGATCGCCTCGGGCAGGCCGAGCGCGAGCACGATCGCGCGCACCCACGGGAAGACCAGCACGAGCCCGACCATGATGACGAGGTAGACGTTGTACGCCTTGTCGGCGACGCTCGGGCGATCACGTTTACCGTGCAGGATCGCGCGGGCGCTTTCAAAGGCTTGCGCGCTCGCGACCGTCACTCTTCGTCACGCAGGGTCAGTGAACGGTCGGCGATTCGCCGCACAACGTCGGCGTCATGGCTTGTGAAAACAATTGCCGCGCCGCCCTCACGCGCGTGCTTCATCGCCTCGACCAGCTGAGACTTGCGCGAGGGGTCAAGGCGTTGCTCGGGCTCATCGAGAATGAGCAGCTGCGCGGGGCGAATGAACGTCGCCGCCAACTGAAACATCTGCGTCTGGCCTGAAGAGAGTTCGTGTGGGAAGCGGTTTCGCAGGTGGTCGATACCGAAGCGTTCGAGCGTGTCGGTTGTGCGAGCATCCGATTCTTCGGGCGCTGTACCCCAGGTCGCATTGATGAGGTTGAGCTGCTCGCGGACCGTGAGGTCGGGGTAGAACGCGGGCACGCCTATGAGGGTGGCAACGGATGCGCGCACAGCCGTGCTTCGCTCGTCGGCGATCTCGCCGCCAAAGCGCGCCTCGCCTGTTGTCGGGAGGAGTTGGCCCGCCAGGATGCGCAAAAGCGTCGTTTTGCCCGCGCCGTTTTCGCCAAGAATGGCGACGCATTCGCCTGGCGCGATCTCAAGATCGGTTGGTTCGAGCAGGACCTCATTGTCGATCGACTTGCTGACACCGTGGGCAACGAGGAGCGGAGCG
Organism: uncultured Microbacterium sp.; assembly: GCA_964400205.1. GTDB lineage: Bacteria > Actinomycetota > Actinomycetes > Actinomycetales > Microbacteriaceae > Microbacterium. Next base: position 39,897 of record CAYNTU010000012.1, on the reverse strand, counting down.
GGCATGGCTCAAGTCTTGCAGGGTTCGGTGACGCCGGCAGTTCGGGGAGGGATGTGCGGTTTGGGGGGACAATCTGGCGGGATTCGTCTCCTGGGAGCGCACATGACTCCTGCGGGTGCACGGGACGGGCATCCGATCACCGCACGGAGAAAGGTGTGCTTATGGGAGGCGGATGTGGCGCAAGTGTCTCCCGGAGATGTGCATTTCGCCCGGAAGCTCCCGCTGCGGCTAGCGCAGGAGGCCGAGGTGGGCGAGAGCCTGGCGCAGCAGCGCGCCGCGGCCGCCCTCCATTTCGGCGGCGAGGGCTTCGGAAGCGGCATCCGCTGGCTCGTACCAGGTGACTTCGAGCGCATCTTGGCGCGGTTCACACGTGCCCGTGACGGGAACGATGAAGGCGAGCGAGACGGCGTGCTGGCGGTCGTCATGGAAGGGCGAGACACCGGGGATCGGGAAATACTCGGCGACCGTGAACGGTACGGGGCTCGGTGGCAGCTGCGGGAACGCCATGGGCCCGAGGTCGTTTTCGAGGTGGCGGAAGAGCGCGTCGCGCACTGTTTCGCCGTAGCGCACACGACCTGAAACGATCGTGCGGGTGATCTCGCCGAGCGGGGTCGCACGCAACAGCACACCGACCTGCGTGACGTTGCCCGTGCCATCCGTTCGCACGGGCACCGCCTCGACATAGAGCATGGGGATGCGGCGACGCATCTCGGTCAACTCAACATCACTGAGCCAGGCGGGGTTACTGACCGGGTCGCTCCCGCGCGACGACGGCACCTGCGGCAGGTTGTCGTCGGGGTCAGGATCAGGGGTGCGAACGGCCATGCACTATTTCTACCAGCGCGGTGGGGCATCCGCGTGCCAAGTGTCGGAGGTGCCGGGCAGAATGGGGGCATGAGCGAGTTGCACATCGACGAGAGCCTCACGAACTGGCGACGAGCGGATGCATCCGCCCCACTGCTTGTGCTCTTGCACGGCTACGGCGCCGATGAGAACGACCTCTTTGGGCTCGTCCCATACCTGCCAGAGGGTGTTTCGGTTGCGGCGGTCGCCGCTCCGCTTTCGCCACCGTTCCCCATGCCGGGGCGCAGCTGGTACCCCATCGATGCGGGGATCGACGGAACCTCGCGCGCGAGCGAAGACATCACTGCCGCGGCGCATGCGCTCTTGGGGTGGCTTGATGAGCACGCGGCATCCGATCAGCCCGTTGCTCTGCTCGGGTTTTCGCAGGGTGGCGCTGTTGCACTGCAGGCCATGCGTCTCGCGCCCGAGTGGTTTGGGGCGGTTCTCAATCTGTCTGGCTATGCCTCACCCGGCGCCTTGCCGCTCGACCCCACGCTGCGGGACCTGAAGCCGCGCGTGTTTTGGGGACGCGGCGCACGTGACGAAGTCATTCCGCAGCCGCTCATTGAGCACACCGCCGTGTGGCTGCCAGAACACTCGACGCTTTCTGGACGCGTGTATCAAGGGCTGACGCATTCGATCTCGGAACAAGAGCTCAGCGACGTGCGCCACTTCATCGACGATTGGCTTGCAGGGCTCGAGTGACGAGCGACGTTCTCGACCGCTTTACCCCGGCAACGCGCGATTGGTTCACGGGGGCGTTCACCGCGCCAACGACCGCGCAGGCTGGCGCCTGGGATGCGATCTCGAAGGGGCAGAACGCACTCGTTGTTGCGCCGACCGGGTCGGGCAAGACGCTTGCGGCCTTTTTGTGGGCGATCGACCGCGTGTTTCGGGAGAAGGCCGCGGGTGGGATCGGGGAGCTGAATATCGAAGGCGCTGATGATTCTGGGTCGAGCCCTTCGGCGCGCTCAGGGACCGGCGGCGGCACAACGATCCTCTACATCTCGCCGCTCAAGGCGCTCGGGGTCGACGTGGAGCGCAACCTCCGGTCGCCGCTCATTGGGATTGGGCACGCAGCGAAGCGGCTTGGCGCCCCGGCACCCGAGATCACGGTGGGAGTTCGTAGCGGTGACACCCCACCGCAAGAGCGTCGTAGGCTCGTTGCGAATCCGCCAGACATCCTCATTACAACCCCCGAGTCGCTCTATTTGATGCTCACGAGCCGTGCTGCCGAAACGCTCAAGAACGTGCACACGGTTGTCATTGACGAGGTACACGCGGTCGCTTCGAGCAAGCGCGGCGCACACCTTGCGGTCTCGCTTGAGCGCCTCGATGACCTGCTCGAGCGACCCGCACAGCGCATCGGGCTCAGCGCAACTGTGCGCCCCATCGATGAGGTTGCGCGGTTCCTCGGCGGTTCGGCGCCCGTCGAGATCGTGGCACCGAAAGCCTCGAAAACGTTTGACATGAACGTTGTTGTGCCGATTGAAGATATGGCCGCGCCGCCGGCTCCCCCGGGCTCGCCAGACCCCATGGGCGGTGACGACCCCTTCGCGAACACCGAGGTCACGGGCTCGGTATGGCCGCACGTGGAAGAGGCAATCGTCGATCGCATCCTCGAGAACAACTCGACCATTGTGTTTGCGAATTCACGGCGGCTGGCCGAGCGGCTCACGGGGCGATTGAACGAGATCTATGAGGAGCGGCTTGAGCCTGTCGAAGGGCCCGAGCGGAAGTCCGCAAGCAAGCTCCCCACCCAAGACTCCGTCGCAAGCAACACGGTTTCCGGCGCCGCACCCGTGCTCGCAAAGGCGCACCACGGCTCGGTGAGCAAAGAGCAGCGCGCGGTCGTCGAAGAAGAACTCAAGTCAGGTCTCCTCCGCTGCGTCGTCGCAACGAGCAGCCTCGAACTCGGCATCGACATGGGTGCCGTCGACCTCGTGATTCAGGTTGAAGCGCCACCCTCGGCGGCATCCGGTCTGCAACGCATCGGCCGCGCGGGCCACCAGGTCGGTGAAACGAGCCGGGCCGCCCTCTTCCCCAAGCATCGGGCCGACGTGCTACACACGGCCGTCGTGACAGAACGGATGCTGCACGGCCAGATCGAGTCGATTGCCGTCCCAAAAAACCCGCTCGACATTCTCGCCCAGCAGACGGTCGCGGCAGCGGCCCTCGACCCGCTCAACGTCGAAGAGTGGTACGAGACGGTCAAGCGTTCGGCACCCTTTGCGACGCTCCCACGCAGTGCCTTTGAAGCAACGCTCGATCTGATCGCCGGTCGGTTCCCCAGCGAAGAATTCGCCGAGCTGCGGCCGCGCGTCGTGTGGGATCGCGATGCTGGCACGCTCACGGGCCGCCCCGGCGCACAGCGGATCGCTGTCACAAGCGGCGGCACGATCCCCGACCGCGGCCTCTTCGGGGTGTTTATCGCGGGCGAGACGACCGGTGCACGCGTCGGCGAACTCGACGAAGAGATGGTCTATGAGTCACGCGTGGGCGACGTCTTCACGCTCGGCACAACGAGTTGGAAGATCGTCGAAATCACGCATGATCGCGTCAATGTTGTGCCCGCCTTTGGGCAGCCCGGCCGCGTGCCCTTCTGGCATGGCGATGGCCTCGGCAGGCCGTTCGAGCTCGGGGAGGCATTGGGGAAGTTCACGCGGGAAGTCGCGACATCCGGTGCCGAGAAAGCCCGCGAGCGCTTGAACGAAGCGGGGCTCGACGAGAACGCGCAGGCCAACCTGCTCGCCTACCTCGAAGAGCAAAAAGAGGCAACGGGCACGCTGCCGACCGACAAAACGCTGCTCATTGAGCGCGGGCGCGACGAGGTCGGCGACTGGCGCATCATTCTGCACTCGCCGTACGGGCAGACGGTGCACGCGCCGTGGGCGCTCGCCGTGAGCACACGCATCCGCGAGCGGCTCGGCATCGAGGGCTCGGCCGTCGCGAGTGACGACGGCATCATCGTGCGCGTGCCCGATGCGGATGCCGACCCGCCCGGTGCCGAACTCTTCGTCTTCGACCCCGACGAGCTTGAGCAGATCGTGACGGATGAGGTTGGCGGCTCGGCGCTCTTTGCCGCACGTTTCCGCGAGTCAGCCGCGCGCGCACTCCTCATGCCCCGTATGAACCCGGGCAAACGGATGCCGCTGTGGCAACAGCGTCAGCGCAGCGCCCAACTCCTCGAGGTTGCGCAGAAGTTCCCGACGTTCCCCATCATTCTCGAGACGCTGCGCGAGGTGCTGCAGGACGTCTACGCTCTGCCGTCGCTGCGGGGGCTCATGTCGTCGATCAATGATCGACGCATCCGACTGGTTGAAACGACGACCTCACAACCGTCGCCCTTCGCGCGCGACCTGCTGTTTGGTTACGTGGGCGCGTTTATGTACGAGGGGGATTCGCCTCTCGCGGAGCGGCGAGCGGCGGCGCTTTCTGTCGACCCCGCGCTGCTGAGCGAACTGCTCGGCACGGTCGAACAACGCGAATTGCTCGACCCCGACGTCATTGCACAATTCGAACGTGAGGCGCAACGCCTCGACCCCGAGCGGCAATTGCGCAGCATCGAGGGCATCGCCGACGGCTTGCGGATGCTGGGGCCGCTTTCGCTCGAGGAGGTCACGGCCCGCCTTGCCCCCGACACGATTGACGGTTTCGTCGACGGGATGCTCACCGACCTCGTTCGGCAAAAGCGCGCAATCGAAGTCACAATCGCCGGCGAACGCCGTTTCGCTGCTATCGAAGACGCCGGTCGCCTGCGCGACGCTCTCGGTACAGCGCTACCCGTCGGCGTTCCCGTCGCCTTCCTCGAACCCTTTCCCGACCCCCTCGGCGACCTCATCGCCCGGTACGCGCGCACGCACGCGCCGTTCCCGACGAGTCAGGTCGCTGAACGCTTCGGCATTGGCGAGGCCGTCGCCCGTCACACACTGCAGCGACTCGAGCAGCAAGGCCGCCTGACGAGCGGGTTCTTCCTCCCGGTTTCCACCAACCCCAGTGGCGAGATCGAATGGGTCGACGCCGAGGTGCTCCGCAAGTTGCGTATGCGCTCGCTCGCAGCTATCCGAGGAAGCGTCGAGCCGGTCAGCCCCGCGGCGTTCGCGCGATTCTTGCCGACATGGCAGCACCTCGAGCATCCGCTCGAGGGCATTGATGGCTGCCTTGTCGTGATCGAACAACTCGCTGGCGTACCGATTCCCGCGAGCGCGTGGGAGAGCCTCATCCTGCCGAGCCGCGTGCGCGACTATTCGCCCGCCATGCTCGACGAGCTCACGAGCACGGGCGAGGTCGTGTGGGCGGGCCACGGAACACTGCCCGGCCGCGACGGCTGGGTCTCACTGCACCCCGCCGAGATCGCTCCCTTCACCCTCCCCGAGCCCGAAGAAGAGACGGCGCCCGTGGGGCTCGAGGCACAACTACTCGAAATCTTGCAGCAGGGTGGCGCCTACTTCGCCGCCCAACTCGCGGCGATGACCGACGCCCCGAGCGAAGCGGCAACCCTTGAGGCGCTGTGGAACCTCACGTGGTCGGGTCGCGTAACGAACGACACCTTTGCCGCCGTGCGCAGTCTCCTGGGCGATGGCTCGCAGGCGCACAAGACGAAGCGCCGCGCGCCGCGCTCGCGCACCTATCGCGGGGTCACGCTCACGACTCCTGCACCACGCGGTCCATCGTCGGCGGGCCGCTGGTCGGCGCTGCCCGTGGGCGAATCGGATGCTTCGCGCCGAGCCACCGTCGAAGCCGGTCTCCTGCTCGACCGCTACGGCGTCGTGACGCGAGGGAGCGTGCAATCCGAGGGCGTGCCGGGCGGCTTCGCGCAGGTGTACCGCATACTCTCGGGGTTCGAGACCGCGGGCCACTGTCGACGGGGCTACGTCATCGAGGGGCTTGGCGGTGCACAGTTCGCTGCCTCAACAACGGTCGACCGCTTGCGACAGTTCGCGAACCTCGCTGACCCGCCGCCGCTCTCGGCGCGCACCCTTGCAGCGACTGACCCCGCGAACCCGTACGGTGCCGCGCTCGCCTGGCCGCCACGGGATAAGGGTCACCGGCCAGGACGCAAAGCTGGCGCCCTTGTCGTGTTGGTCGACGGCGAGCTCGTGCTCTACGTCGAACGCGGCGGCAAAACGACGCTCGTTTTCACGGACGACGAGGCTGTGCTGGGTGCCGCGGCAAAGAGCCTCGCCGAGACTGCCCGGGCCCGGCGCCTGCAACCCATCACGATCGAAACGGTCGAAGGCAAGGGTGTTTTCGGCTCGCCCCTCGAACTCGCGCTGAGTGCCGCTGGCTTCGTGCACACCCCACGAGGTCTCGCCTTCCGGGCGGCCCCGCGATGAGCATCCGTTCCCTCCCGCTTCAGGTGCGCCTATCTACCCCCAGAGCGGCAGGTTCACGGTCGAAAGCCGCACCTGAACGGATGTCTCCCCTGCCCAGGTGCGGCGTTCTACCGTGTTCGGGGCGGGTAGGCGGTAGAAAGGCGCACCTGGGCGTAGATGCTGCCGGGGGTGTGCGCGATGCCTGAGGGCGACACCGTCTACCGCGTCGCGAATCGCATGAATGAGGTGCTGGCGGGGCGCGAGCTCACGGGCTTCGAGTTGCGGGTGCCGAAGTATGCGACATCCGATCTGACGGGCGAGATCGTGCATCGCGTGCGCCCCTACGGCAAGCACATTCTGCACGAGATTGGCGACTTCACCCTGCGCTCGCACCTGCGTATGGATGGCTCGTGGCAGCTCTACCGCCCAAGCGATCGCTGGCGAAAACCCGCCCACACCGCCCGCGCGATTCTGCGCACCGAGAGGGCGGATGCCGTGGGCTTCGAAATCTCCATGATCGACCTCGTGCCAACCACCCACGAACTCGATCTCGTCGGCCACCTCGGCCCTGACCCGCTGCAGCCCGACTTCACCGACGACGACTTCGAAACCGCAGCGAGAAACCTCGCGAACGACACTCGCGAGATTCATGTCGCCCTGCTCGATCAACGCAATGTCGCCGGTTTTGGCAACGAGTACGCGGCAGAGCTCCTCTTCCTCCGTGGCGTCGACCCGCGCACTCCCGCGAACGAGGTCGACGTCGAAGCGCTCCTGCGGCTCGGCATCCGCACTATCCGCGCGAATCTCGACCGACCGGACCGCACCTTCACGGGCAGTACTCGACCGGGCCAGACCGATTGGGTTTACGGCCGCGCCAACCGAGCGTGCCGTCGCTGCGGTGGCAGTATCAAAACCTTCGAACTCGGCGCAAAAGACACCGAGGTACGCATCGTGTTCTGGTGCCCGCAATGCCAGCGTTGAGGTTTCCACAGCGAACTGCGCATTGAACCCGAAGCAGAACCGTGAAAGACTACAAATTGGCGCGGAATACTTCCGCGCTTTTGAGTGTTGCACCGTCTCAAGTACCCCCGGAGGCTGTCGTGAGCAAGAACTATGTCGACATTGAGTTCGATGACGGAACCGTGCTGCGTTACCGCAAACACGCGAACGGTCGGGGTCTTGTCGCGCATGGCGCAAAGGTTCACGCAGACGCGTTCGTTGCCCCCAACGCCTACATCGAGCCGGGCGCGCAGGTAGGCGCCGGCGCGTGTGTCGGCACTGGTGCGTGGATCGAATCGGGTGCCATCGTCGCAACGGGCGTACACATCGAACCGGGCGCACACATCGGTCGCAACGCACACGTTGGCGAAGATGTGCGCGTGGGCGTTCGCGTACACCTCGGCACGGCAGCCATTGTGCTGCCCGGCACACAGCTTCCCGCCGACGTCACGATCGCTCCGGGCTCCAAGGTCGTTCCGACCGAGCGCGGTTACGCCGTCGCCGCGTAGCGGTACTGTTGCGGGATGCCCGCGAAACGTCGTAAGCCCACGCCCCCGAGCGTGAAACGACGCCCCGGCGAGCCAAAGAAGCGCGCTCCCAAAGCCGTCGCTGCCCCCACAGAGGCGCCGCGCGAGTTTCGCCTTGGCGTTGTTCCCGGCGCGACCCCCGGCAAGTGGGTGGACGCCTGGAAAGATCGGATGCCGCGGCATCCGCTGACTCTCGTGCCGATTACGGTGCGCGAGCAGTACGCCGCACTCGTGGCGCGCGAAGTTGACGCGGCGATTGCGCGCCTCCCGCTGAGCGACGATGCCTTGCACCAGATCGCGCTCTATACCGAGGTGCCGGTTGTGGTCGCGAACCGCGAGTCTCATTTGTTGGCGGCGGATGAGCTGGCCCTGGCGGATCTCGAAGGCGAAGTCTTGCTGCAGATTGACGATGGGGTCTTCGAGGACGAGCTTCGAGCTCTGGGCCTACTGAAGGGACCGAACGTGGAACTCGCGGAAGACGCCATTGCGACGATTGGCGCAGGCGTCGGTATTGCGATCGTGCCCATGTCGATTGCGCGCGCCAACCAGCGCAAGGACGTCGAGTACCGTGTGCTGACCGATGGCCCCGCGTCCCAGGTCGTGCTCGCGTGGCTGAAAGACGACCCACACCCCGACATCGACACGCTCGTGGGCATTGTGCGCGGTCGCACCGCGAACTCTTCTCGCACCCACTGATTTCGCGGTCGGCCCTTCGTCTCGCCTTCGGCTCGCTCAGGGACCTTATGGTTCGCGCCAACGCTCCGCGCCCCCGACGGCGCCCGACGTCAGAGCACGCACCTAGGCTAGAACCATGACTGCTCCCCTGCTGACGTTCCCGACCGACACCCCCGGCTGGCTCGCGTTTATCAACGGCCATGCCGCCGAGGCGACCGCGACGATTGCGGCATCCGATGCTGCGATCAAGGCGGGTGATCTCTCGGCTGATGAGGCAGTCGCGAAGCTCAATGAGGCATACACGGCCGGCAAGTCGGCGCTGAGCCGCGCCTACCTGTTGAGCGAGACGCACCCCGACGCTGAGGTGCGCACGGCTGCCGAGGAACAGGCGCAGGCGCTTGAGTCGCTCATGAGCACGCGCGGTTTGGATGTCGATCTTTTCGCGGCGCTCGAGAAGTTTGAGGGTGCCGATCTGGCCGCTGGCCCCAAGCGCGTGCTGGCGCATACGCTGCGCGATTTCCGTCGCGCTGGTGTTGCCCTGCCCGAGGCCGACCGCCAGCGCAAGAAGGAACTCGACGACCGCATGACCGAGCTTTCGCTCGAGTTTGGTCGCAACATCCGTGATGGTCGCCTTGAACTCAAGGTCACGCCTGAAGAGTTGGCGGGCATGCCGCAGGACTTTATCGACGCGCACCCGCTCGACAACGACGGTCTTGCCACGCTCACGACCGACTACCCCGACTACATGCCCGTGCGCGAATACTCGCCGAACCGCGAACTGCGCACGAAGCTTACCGATTTGTACAACCAGATGGCGTACCCCGCAAACGATGCCGTGCTCAAAGAGCTGCTGCAGTTGCGTCGCGAGCAGGCCGCATTGCTCGGCTACAACTCGTGGCCCGACTACGAAGTTGAGACACGCATGGTCAAGTCGGGTGCGAACGTCGAACAGTTCCTCGGCGAGGTCGACGAGGCCTCGAAGGCAGCAGCGGATGCCGAATACCCCGTTCTGCTCGAGCGTCTCAAGCAAGATGACCCGCATGCGGATGCCGTGTTGGCATCCGATTTCTTCTACCTCGTGAGCGTGCTCAAGAACGAACTGCACGGTGTCGACGCGCAAGAGGTGCGCTCGTACCTGACGTACGACCGCGTGCTGCCGGGTGTGCTCGACACGACGAGCAAGCTGCTCGGCATCGAGTTTGTGCCCGTCGAGATCGACACGTGGCACGACGATGTGCTCTCATACGACGTGCACAAGAACGGCGAGCTCATCGGTCGCGTGCACCTCGACATGCACCCGCGCGACGGCAAGTACAACCACGCCGCGTGCTTCCCTCTCTCGCCCGGTGCCACGGGTGAGCGTTTGCCCGAGGCGACGCTGCTGTGTAACTTCTCGCGCGGGCTCATGACGCACGACGAGGTCACAACGTTCTTCCACGAGTTCGGGCACCTCGTGCACGAGATTCTCGGGACGCAGCCTGAGTCACAGCTCAGTGGCATCGAGACCGAGTGGGATTTCGTTGAGGCTCCGAGCCAAATGCTCGAAGAATGGGCGTGGGATGCGGGTGTGCTGCAGACCTTCGCGCTCAACGAAGCCGGTGAGCCGATCCCGACCGAACTGGTCGAGAAGATGGTTGCTGCCGATGAGTTTGGTCGCGCCCTCGCGACCCGTCGCCAGCTGGGGCTCGCAAACGTCTCGTACTTCCTGCACGCGAATGAGTACGACGACCTGCAGGCCGCTGTTGAACAGTTGCTCGACGATGCGTCACCGGTCAAGTCGCTGCCGAACTCGCACTTCTACGCCTCGTTTGGCCACCTCACGGGCTACGGTTCGGCGTACTACACCTACCAGTGGTCACTCGTCATCGCGCGTGATCTGCTCTCGAAATTCGGCGGTGACTTGTTCGCGGCGGATGTCGCGAACGACTACCGCACGAAGATCCTCGAGCGCGGCGGTTCGATGGACGCCGCCGACATGGTCGAAGACTTCCTCGGTCGCCCGTACAACACGGATGCGTACCGCGAGTACCTGACGCCGTCACGCTGAGCGTACGTGAGCGGGTGGGTGTGCTCCGTCACACTCGCAGTCCCCCGACGGCCGGGGGCCGTCTCCCGCCAGTCCCGATGCCTGCGAGCGTGACGGAGCACACCCGCCCGCTCACGCGGAACAGAACCGGTCTCTGTAACACTCGGGCGCAACTGCGGCCACCCGAATAAACTAGAAGCATGGCCGAACTCGTCTTCTTTGCTGCGCGCCCCGAGCGCGATGCTGCTGATGGCGAGTACGCCTCGTTTGTTGAGGCTTTGGGCATTGACGCATCCGATCTCGATTACGTTTCGCTGCTCGATGGCCCCGTTTCTGCCGAGCAGTTGCGGCAGTATCGCGGCATCATGGTGGGCGGTTCGCCCTTCAATTTCACGGATGCCGAAAAGTCGCCGGAGCAGGTGCTGACAGAAGCGAACATCCGCACGATTGCTGATTTCGCGCGCTCGACGGGCACCTACGCACTGTTTTCTTGCTACGGCATCGGTGTTGTGGCGGGGCACCTGGGTGGCGAGGTGACCGACGCGCATCTTGAGAAGGCGCTCACTCCGACGATCAAACTGACGGCGGATGCCACGGCAGACCCCGTTTTCGGCACCCTCCCGGCCGAGTTCATCGGCCTCGGCGCACACCACGAGAGTGTCGAGCGTTTGCCGGAGGGCGCCGTTCTCCTGGCCGCGAGCAAGGATTGCCCGCAGTCGTATCGCATCGGCTCCAACATCTACACGACACAGTTCCACCCCGAACTAACGGGTGAGGCATTTGCTCGCCGCATGGGTGTCTATCGCTCGCACGGCTATTTCTCCGATGCCGAGTACGAGTCGCTCGCCGACGAGGTCCGCCAAGTCGATGCCCCGCACCCCGCGACCATCCTCCGCAATTTCGCCAAACTGGCCCTAGCATCCTGAGTTTGGCGGCCCCGCCGCCAAACTCCCCTCCCCCTCTCCTCACCGATCGGCTTGCGGGCCCACAGAGGTTGGCGCTTTCCGGTAACGGGATACGGATGCCGCCGATTTGGGGGATTCGGGGCCCCAAATCGCTGCGGCGCCGTGCCCCGTTACCGGAAAGCGGCAACCGGAGCATGAAAACGCCGCCCGCAAGAAGCATCCGCCGCCACGACACCATCGGCGGGGCTGACAGAATAGAACAATGCTCGCTAACGACACCGCCCGCCTGCTGATTTCGTGCAATGACCAGCCCGGCATCGTCGCCGCTATTGCGACGATGCTTGCCGATCAGGGTGCAAACATCATTTCGCTCGATCAGCATTCAACTGAGCCGGATGATGGGTATTTCTTCCAGCGGACGGTTATTCATCTTGAGGGTCTCTCGGCGAAGCGCCCTGCACTTGAGGCAGCGATTCAGTCGGTTGCTGATGGGTTTGGTATGGAGTGGAAGTTGACGGATGCTTCCAAGCCCAAGCGTGTCGCGATCATGGTCTCGAAGTACGATCACGCGATGCTTGAGCTGCTGTGGCGTGCAAAGCGTGGCGAGCTCGACATTGATGTGACGATGGTCATTTCGAACCACCCTGACCTGGCTGATGATGTGCGCCAGTTCGGTGTGCCGTTCATTCACATTCCTTCGGGCAAGACGCCGGAGGAGAAGGCCGATATGGAGCGTCGCCAGCTTGAGCTGCTGCAGGGCAACGTCGATCTCGTGGTGCTTGCGCGTTACATGCAGATTCTGAGCGATGACTTCCTCGGCAAGGTCGGCGCGCCCGTCATCAATATTCACCACTCGTTCTTGCCAGCGTTCATTGGCGCGAACCCGTACGCGCGCGCGAAGGCTCGCGGTGTCAAGCTCATCGGTGCGACCGCGCACTATGCGACGGCCGACCTCGACGAGGGCCCAATCATCGAGCAGGACGTCACCCGTGTGACGCACGCCGAGGACGCTGCCGAGTTGCAGCGCCGCGGCGCCGATGTTGAGCGCGCTGTGCTCGCTCGTGCCGTGAAGTGGCACGCGGAAGACCGCGTGATTGTGCACGGCGGCTACACGGTTATTTTGTAGCGCGTCGTCGCAGTAACCAAACCGGGACGAGGGCACACAGCGCGAACGCGGCAGACGCCCAGTAGATGGCGTTGGGTGGGGTCACACCCGCTCGCCCATCAATGACAGCGGATGCGCCGAGCCACTGGATGAGCGCGGACCCGATCGCCGAGCCGAGCGCCATGGGGATAAGCACCATGAAGATGAGGCGCACGCCCTGGTAGGCGCCGCGCGAATCGTCGGGCAGCAGGTTGCGGTGCCACGCGACGAGCACGATGTTCATGAGGATGCCGACACTCTTGAGCGCCCCGAAGATCGCGAGCCACACGAGCGAGTTCGAGAGCCCGAACCCGGCAAACCCGATTGCGGCGACGAGGTATCCGATGACGGCAACGGCGAACCCGTGGCCGCGGTCAGTCAAGCGTCCAATTGGCAGGGCGAGTAGCAACAGCACAGGCGCGACCATCGCCGTGATGATGCCCGCCTCGCCCTTCGAAATCCCGAGCGTGTGGTTGAGGTAAATGACCTCGTACGGCCACGAGATTTGCAGGCCGATCGCGAAAGTACACAGGGCTGCGAAGACGAGAAAGAGACTCGCGTTCTCTTTGACGGATGCGCGAGTGAACAGCGCACGCAGTTCTGCCCAGACGGAGGTGACCGGGGCGGGGCGGAGGTCAGGCGCATCCGCTACCAACCAGCTGCCGATGAGGCCCATAGCGAGCACGATGCCGCCGAGCGCGAGAAAGAAGGGCGTGTAGCCGAAGGCGTCGATGACGAAACCAGAGACGCCCATGCCGATGACGGTCGCGATGACGGGGAGGGCTTGCAGTACCCCCTCGACAAGGCCGCGGTTGCCCTGTTTTGTGACGTCGGTAACCCAGGCGTTGAAGGCTGCGTCGTTGGCGGTCGAGCCGAAAAAGGTCATGACGGCGTCGAGCGTGATGACGAGAAAGATACCCAGACCGACGGCTTGCGGAAGGGCGGCGGCGGGGAAGATCGCGGTCGAGAGCGCCCAGAGGATGTAGCCGATGAGCATGAAGGGTTTGCGGCGGCCGAGGCGGTCGCTCCACGCGCCCATACCGAGCGTGGTGACGGTTGCGACGAGTGCCGAAACGGCTGTCATCGCGGCGATCGGTCGTGAGTCGGGTGTGATCTCGTCGTACACAAAGGTGGCGAACCACGTGTTTTCGACATTCCACGCGATCTGGCCGGAGAGGCCGAGCAGCACGATGATCGTCCAGGTTCGCGCGCTGACGCGAGGCGCTCTTGTCGCCTCGGCGAAGCTTGTCACTGCGTTACTCCCGCTGAGGCCACCGCGTTGAATGCGTCGTACAGCTCGGCATTGAGCGTTCGCAACAGCTCAGCATCAGGCTTGAGCACCTGGCGATCGTAGGTGAAGATGCCGTTGCTCTCGGTCTCAACGTCGCTGACCTGGGTGTAGACGCATCCGCGCAGGCCGTGGGCAACGAGCGGGATGAGCTGCTCCCGCCACAGGCTCGCGAGGCCGGTGTTGAGCTTGTCGGTCTCAGTCATGAACTTGTACCCGAACTTCCCATCGCCCTCCCACATGTGCCCCTCGATCGCGAGGTTGTAGCCGCCGAACTCCGAGAGGAAATATGGGCGCGGGTCTTTGCTCGGCGGCTTGCGGAGTTTGAGCTTGTAGCGGTGCCGCGAACGGAAGTCACCGCCACCCTGGTCGTACCAACCAGAAGCTGCGTCAATCGGGCGAGTGGGGTCGAGTTTGCGCAGGTGGTTTTCGAGCCGATTCGTGTCGTACTGGCCCCAGGCCTCGTTGAAGAGCGTCCAGACGACAACGGATGCGTAGGGGTCGAGCAGCTTGACGGTCTTGGCGATGTCTCGCTCGAACTCGTCCCGGTTGTGCTCATCGCCTCGGCCTGCCGCCCGGAGCGCGCGCTTCGAGGTGTCTGCGAAGTGGACATCGAATACCTGGATCGCCGCCGACTGATTGAGGCTCACGCGGGGTTTGCCGCCGTTGACGATGTCTTGCACGACGAGCATCCCGAGCCGATCGGCGTGATCGTAGAAGCGGCGACTCTCGAGTTTGATGTGCTTGCGAACACCGTTGAAGCCGAGCATTTTCAATCGCTCGAGATCGAAGACGAGCGCCTCGTCGCTCGGCGGTGTGAGGCCGGACTCGGGCCAGTAACCCTGGTCGAGTGGTGTGTTGAGAAAGATCGGTCTGCCGTTGAGCAGTACCGCTGGGCGTTCGTCAGCGGATGCGCCGGGGATGGGGCCGATTTCGACCGTGCGAATCGCGGCAAATGAGTGGACTTCGTCGTCGGAGGTTCGGATCGTGAGCTCGTAGCGGTGTGGATCGTCGGGGCTCCACGGGTGCGGGTCGTCGAGGCGGATTGAGATTGCACCTTCACTCTCCCCCCGAGTGGAGGTCGTCTTCGGGTTTCGGTCGGAACCCTCACCCTTCGTCAAGCTCAGGGACCGGGTTCCGACCTCAACAGTGACGTTCGCTGGCTGCTCAGTCTCGACGATCACGTCGAATCCACCGCGGTCTGCATGCGTGCGAGTCGTGACGTGAGTGATCGCGTTCTCGGGCAACGGTTCGGCCCACACGCTCCCCCAGATTCCCGAGGTCGCGGTGTACCAGATTCCGCTCGGCGCATCCGATTGTTTGCCGTACTGCTGCCCACCGCTCGGGCCCGGGTCACGCACCGCGACGACTACTTCAAGCTCGCCCGTGACGTAGTGCGCATCAACCGAGAACGGCTCGTAACCGCCACGGTGGTGGCCACGCTCGTCACCGTTAATCCACACAACCGTCTCATAATCAACGGCCTCGAAGTTGATCGCGACGCGGCGCCCCTCCCACTCGGCGGGCACCGTGAACGTGCGGCGATAGATGAGGTACTCCGCCGCACTGAGCGATCGGCCGACACCGGATGCAACTGTTTCGATCGCGAACGGCACAGTGATCGTGCTGTCATACGCCGTGGGTGGCGGCTGATTCTCAAGCGCGTACTCAGCATCAACAACCGCGTACTCCCACGGCCCGTTGAGGCTCAGCCAGTCCCTCCGTCGCAACATGGGCCGCGGGTACTCCGGCAGTGGCTGTGCATTCCCGATCGCCTGCTCGGCCCACGGTGTGCGTAGGCCGGTTGCGAGCGGCATCCGTTGCCTGTGCTCCCCCATGTTCCGAGCGTAGCGCCCCCTCGCGCAAGTCACCCGCGCGACCGCGAAATGGCCCTGGAGGCGGTCGTATGGATGACTTGAACGGGAGGGGCGCGACAGGGCTAGTCGAGGAAGAGCGCGCGCAGGCGCTTCGTCGTGAAGACGAGGCCGACCGCGATCATCGCGACGTAATACAGAATGTGCCACCACAGGTGCGGCGAGAGCACACCCGTTGTGAAACCGCGGATGAGCTCAACGCCGTGCCACAGCGGGAACGCCATGATGAGATGCTGCACCCACTCGGGGTAAACCGTGATGGGGTAGAACGTCGCCGAGAAGAGGAACATCGGCAAGAGGATGAAGCTGATCCAGTCCATCTGCTGGAAGGTCTTGAAGTAGCTCGTGATGGCCATGCCGAGGCTCGCGAACCCGAAGGCGATGAGCAGGACAGTCGGCAGGGCAAGAATCGCCATCCACGAGAGGTTGAGCCCGAACGCCTGCATGATGATCATGAAGCCGCAGGCATAGACGAGGCCACGCAGCATGGCGTAGAGAATCTCGCCCAGCGCAACATCGAGCGGCCCGAGCGAGGTCGCGAGCATACCCTCGTAGAGCTTGCCGTAATTGAGCTTGAAGAACACGTTCCACGTTGAGTCGTAGATCGCGCCGTTCATGGCCGAGACGGCGAGGAGCGCCGGGGCGATATAGGCGGCGTATGAGACATCCGCCCCGCCCTCGGTTTGCACTGACCCGATGAGGGCCCCGAGGCCAATACCCATTGAGGCGAGGTAGAGCACGGGCTCGAAGAAGCCCGAGAGCACGACGACCCAACTCGACGAGCGCGCGGCAATGAGCCCACGCTGCACAACCGCGAGGGGGTTACCCGCCCACAGCGCACGCACGCCACCCGAGCGGCGAACGGATGCTTCAGCAACTGCACTCACTGCCCCAACCTCCTCGCGAAGATCCGGCGTGCAATGAGGAGGCCGCCGATGGTCAGCACGAGCAAATACCCGAGGTGCAAGACGAGCATGCCGACGGCAGCCGGCTTGTCGTAGAGCGCCCAGCGACCGAGTTCGGAGGCGTGCCACAGGGGTGAGACCCATCCGATCCACTGCAACCAGACGGGCAATACCGTGAGCGGGTAGAAGGTGCCCGAGAAGAGGAACATGGGCATAAAGATGAAGCGTTGCACGAGCGCGAACTGACCCTTGTCGTCTTCAATCGATGAGGCGTAGGCCATGAGGGGGACCCCGAAGGCCAAGCCAGCGAGGATCGCGATGGGGATGCACAGCCAGGCCGTCGCCCAATGGATCATGCCGGGGTACAGCAGAGCGATGAACGCCGCGGCGAAGCCGAAATACATGACGGCTGTGAAGACGATGCGCGCCGAGGTGCCCAGTACAACACCGTTCGCGATCTGCGCGGGTGAGATGGGCGAGGCGCTGAAGCCGTAGTAGTAGCGCCGCCATTTGAAACCGCCCATGACGGGGTAGGTGAACTCCTCTGAGGCGACCGAGATGGCCGACGACATGAGCAGAGCGGGCGCGACAAACACGAGGTACGGCGTGAGCGCGCCCCCGTCGTCGATGGGTGCAGCGATGAGCGCGGCGAGGCCGATGACGAGGCCGAAGAGGTACACGATGGGTTGCCCCAGGCTGACGACGACGATCGTCCAGCCGTAGGCGCGCATGGCGCGAACGATGTGTTCGGCGACATAGAAGGTGCCCCATTTGCGCGGCTTCTTGCCCCACTGCAGCGCCTCGGCGCGCAGTTGGTCGAGCGAGGCGGATGCCGAAGCATCCGTTGGCACGGTACTCATTCGATGAGCGACCTTCCCGTGAGGCGCAGGAAGACGTCTTCGAGGCTTGAGCGACGCACAAGCGAGGTCTTGGGTTCGAGACCGCGGGCGGTGAGTGCCTCGAGCGCCGATTCGCCATCGTTGGCATAGACGAGGATGCGGTCGGGCAACACATCGATGCGGTCACCAATGCCGTCGAGCTGTTTCGCGATCTCTTCGTTCTTGTCGGAACCGAAACGCACCTCGAGCACCTCGCGGCTCGAGTACTGCTTGATGAGCGAGGAGGGCGTACCCTCGGCCATGATCTTGCCCTTGTCGACCACGATGAGACGATCGCAAAGCTGCTCGGCCTCGTCCATGTAGTGCGTCGTGAGCACGAGGGTTGTGCCGCGCTCTTTCAGGCGGAAGAGGCGATCCCACAGCACATGGCGCGCTTGCGGGTCGAGGCCCGTCGTGGGTTCATCGAGCAGCAAAATGCGGGGGTCGTTGATGAGTCCGCGCGCGATCGTGAGGCGCCGCTTCATACCGCCAGAAAGCTGGTCGACTTTGTTTTTCGCTTTGTCTTCGAGGCTGGCGAACTGCAGCAGCTCTTCGGCCTTCTCTTTGCAGACGTCGCTTGGCAGGCCGAAGTACCGCCCGTAAATGTAGAGGTTCTCGCGGACGTTGAGCTCACCATCGAGGTTGTCTTGCTGAGGAACAACACCGAGGCGGGACCGGATCTCGGGGCCGTACTGATCGGGGTCGAGACCGAGGATCGACAGTTCGCCGCTCGTGCGCGTCGAGACAGCGCCGATCATCTTCATGGTCGTCGATTTGCCCGCGCCATTCGGGCCGAGGAGCCCGAAGGATTCGCCCGGCTCAACCTCGAACGTAAGCCCATCGACCGCCACGAAATCGGGTTTGCCTTTGACCTTGTACGTCTTGACGAGGTCGGTTGCTTTGATCACGGGTTCGGCCACGAAACAACCCTATGCGCGACCTCCGACATGGGGCGCGGGAACGTAGGGTTGAGGTATGCCGAAACCGATCACGCCCGCAGCCCGCAAGCACGCTGAAAGCCTCGCCGATTTCGTTCTGGCGAGCCCCTCGAGCTACCACGCGGCCGAAGAAGTCGCGCGTCGGCTTGAGGGCGAAGGCTTCGTTCGGCTTCATGAATCAGCCGAATGGCCCACACAGACCGGCGGCAAGTTCGTCGTCGTGCGGGACGGCGCCGTCATCGCCTGGGCGGTACCAGCGGATGCGACGGCGACAACCCCCGCCAACGTGCTCGGCACGCACACCGACTCCCCCGGGTTCAAGATCAAGCCCAACGTCGGTGTCACGACGCAGGGGTGGCGCGAAGCATCCGTTGAGGTGTACGGCGGGCCCATTCTGAGCTCGTGGTTCGACCGCGAATTGTGCGTCGCTGGCCGGCTCGCCCTCGCTGACGGCAGCGTGGCCTTGGCCGCGACGGGGCCGCTGCTGCGCATTCCGAACCTCGCGATCCACCTCGGGCGTGACCCCGAGGCCGACAAGCAACTCCACACGCAACCCGTGTGGGGGCTCGACGATGGTGAGACCGATTCGCTCCTGGGTGAGCTCGCCACGGCGGCGGGCGTCGCCGCGGGTGACATCCGCGGCTTCGACCTGTTCCTCGCCGAAAGCAACCCGGGCCAGATCTTCGGCCAGGACGACGCATTCTTCGCCAGCGGGCGCCTCGACAATCTCGCCTCAACCTTCGCGGGCGTTGTCGCACTCGCGGCAGCGACGGCGAAGCAGACCACGGGAGCACCCATCGCGATGTTCGGTGCGTTCGACCACGAAGAGCTCGGCTCCAACTCGCGCTCAGGCGCAGCTGGGCCCTTCTTGGAAGACGTGCTCGATCGCGTGTACGCGAGCCTCGGCGCATCCGTTGACGATCGCAAGCGCGCGACCGCCAACTCGTGGCACCTCTCGAGCGATGTCGGCCACAGCGTGCACCCCAACTACGCGGGCAAGCACGACCCCAATGTCAAGCCCGTGCTCGGCTCGGGCCCCATCCTCAAGCTCAACGCCAACCAGCGATACGCAACGGATGCTCCCGGCACAGCGGCCTGGCTCGGCTGGGCTGCCGCAGCCGGTGTACAGACGCAAGACTTCGTCTCGAACAACTCGGTGCCCTGCGGCTCGACAATCGGCCCCATCACGGCGACACGCCTCGGCATCCGCACGATCGACGTGGGCATCCCGATTCTCTCGATGCACTCGGCACGCGAACTCGCCGGCGTGAGCGACCTGCACGACCTCGCCCTGATCGTCGAGCAGTTCTTCGCCGGCTAACCGCTAGCGCAGCGGATCGAAAGGCGCGATCTGCGGCGCCGTCGTGCCCTCGTCGATGAGTTGCGCGAGGTACTTGCCCGTCGCGGGCCCCAGCACGATGCCCCACATACCGTGCCCGCCCGCAACGAAGACGCCCGGCGCACGCGTCGCGCCCACGAGCGGTAGGCCATCAGGCGTCACAGGCCGCGACCCGACCCACTCGTCTTGGCGGTCATTGAAATCAACGCCCTTGAGCAGCCGCGACGCGTTCTTGATGATCGCCTGCACACGACGCTCCTGGTACGGCTCGTCGGGCCCACGGAACTCCATCGTGCCAGCGACACGCAAACGCCCCTCGTACGGCGTGCATGCGATGCGCGAGAACGGGAAGTACATCGGATGCTTGACCGGTTGCTCCGTCGCAACCGTGAACGAATATCCGCGCCCCGCCTGCACCTTGGTCTTAACGCCAAACTTGCGTGCGAGCGCGGGCAGCCACGCCCCCGTCGCGATGACGACCGTGTCAGCGCTCATGGTGTCGCCGTTCCCGAGTCGCACGGTTGGCCCCGCTTCGATGTCAACGACGTCAGCATCCGTTCGGATGACGCCACCGCGCGCCACAACGGCATCCGCCAGGGCGTTGACAAAGGGTGCCGGTTCAATGAATCGCTGCCCATCGAGACGATACGCGAGGTTGACATTGTCGCTCAGCGCGGGCGCGAGCTCGCGCGCCTCGGCGGCCGAGAGCTTGGTGATGGGCACCTCTTGCCCGTGCCGCTCGACACCGGATGCCGCCTTGAGGAAGCCTTTCGCCTGCTCGGGCACCGCGAAGCCGATCACGAAGGGGCCGGGAGTTGTCTTGGACTTGACGTCGCCGTTGGTGAGTTCGTCGAAGCACTCGAGCGCGACCTTGTCGATGGGCGTGAGACCCGCCATGGTCGTATCCCAGGCTCGGTTCGTGCCGTGCGCTGCGAATCGCGTGAGAAACCCCCACAGTTTGGGGTCGACTCGGAACGGCACGTGCAGTGCGGCATCCGGGTCAATGAGTGCCTTGGGCCCGTATGTCCACAGTGACGTATCCGCGAGCGGCATTGCCTCACCCGGTGCGATGTAGCCCGCGTTGCCCCACGAAGAACCCGCCGCGACACCCTTGCGATCAAGCACAACGACCTCGTAGTCGCGCGCCTGCAGGTGCCACGCGGTCGCGAGGCCAACCATGCCCGCACCGATAACGATTGCTTTCACTTCAGCTCCAAACCCCACTGTTCGTCACTCGCGCCTGGTGGGCGCGGTGATGCCAGAACGTCACGCATGGGTGCGCGTGACCTGCGTCAAACGTACGTCGTTTTTGGGCGTTTGAGCAGTGCCAACACACCACCGACGATCGCGAGAATGCCGACGACGATGAGTGCGAAGAATCCGGGGCCAAGCGACCAGCCAGCAGCGGATGCCGCGAGCGCATTCCCAACGCCGATGAGCACCCACGCTGCCCCACACACGAACCCGAAGATTGCGCCTGTCATGAGAGCCCCGCGTGTACGCACGATCCACACAACGATCGACGAAATGAGCAGCGCGAACCACACAAACGCCGAGAATGTGAAGGGCGTCTCGAGGTCAACGAGTGCGACCGTCTCGCGCGGCGAGGTTGCGGCTGGCAGCCCACCCGCAACGAGGAACGCGAGAGCAGCAACAAACATGAGGATGGGCCCGAGCGGGCTGCCCTTGGCCTTGCGGGGAACGTACTGGCCGGGCATGACGGGGTACGCACCGGGCTCGCCGGGTGCGACGGGGTAGCCCTGCGGAACCGGCTGCGGGTAGGCCGCCTGCGGGTAGACGGGTTGCGGGTAGGCGCCGGGGGCGGGGTACGCCGCGGGAGCAGCTGGCGTGAGCGGCGGGTGGGCGAGCGTGGCGGCCGCGCCTTCGGCAGCGGGCTGCGCTTGCTCTTGCGATTCGGCTGCTGCGGCATCCGATTCTGTGCTCGCCTCGCTGACGGGAACAGTCTCTTCGGGAGCAACGGCTGCTCGGGCTGCCTGCTGCTGCGCGATCCACTCGTTGAGCGCGGCGTAGGAGTTGGGGTGCTGCACGACAAGCGGCCAGAGGTCGGGGCGCTCTTGGGCGATGCCGTGCAACGTCAGCGCATCGAGCGCGGGGTTCGCGAGGTCGGCGGCGGTGACAGTACGCGGGTCAGTGCTCACGTGCGCTCCAAAGGGTGTGGCCGCGCGGCGACGCCGGCGGTGGCGGGTTCGGTGTCGATCTTACGCCCGGCCGTGCGGCTCAGGTCGCGTTCCAGAGGTCGCGGTAGAACCGCAGGCGCTCGCGATCGGGTTCGACACCGTACGCCGCGATGGGGGCGTCTTCCCACCCGGGGCCGGAGTTCCACTCCGTGCTCATGGCGGCCACCGCGATGTCTGCCCAGCGGTTGGCTGTGCCGAGCAGCGCGAGCTCAGCTTCATACGCTTTCACGACCTGCGGGAACTGGTCTGGCGTCGCCTCATGCCCCCATTCAACGTTTCCGTACCCCGTTCAGGAGTTCGGGCAGCGGATGCCGCGAGAGAATGGACGCATG
Source organism: uncultured Microbacterium sp. (assembly GCA_964400205.1). Lineage (GTDB taxonomy): Bacteria > Actinomycetota > Actinomycetes > Actinomycetales > Microbacteriaceae > Microbacterium. The sequence continues at coordinate 17,711 of CAYNTU010000012.1, read as the reverse complement.
GCCATGGCATCCCCGCTCGAGCCGCGCGATGGCGTGGGGGCGACGCGACTGCGCGTACCGCAGAGCGGGCCGTGGGAGACGATCGCACAGTACGTTGTTGAACGCTTCGGGCATCTCGACCCCGGCGTGCTTGAGGCGCGATTCGAGCGCGGCGGTGTCGTCAACGCCACGGGCGAACCGCTCACGCTCAGCACGCCGCTCGGAGCAGAGACGTTCATTTGGTATTACCGTGAGCCGCCCGTCGAACGCGAGATCCCTTTCGAGCCGGAGATTCTGCACCAAGACGCCGACCTTCTCGTCGTTGACAAACCGCACTTCTTGCCGACGACACCAGCCGGGAAGTTCTTGCAGAACACAGCACTCGTGCGCCTGCGCAACGCGCTCGACAACGACGACCTCACGCCCATTCACCGCCTCGATCGGCACACGGCCGGCATCGTCTTGTTCTCGACGAGGCCCGAAACCCGCGGCGCCTACCAAACGCTCTTCGCTCGCCGCGAGGTCGAGAAACAGTACGAAGCCATCACACACAAACCGGCCGATTTCGACCCCACCGCGCCAGCCCTCAAAGGTCAGCCCTTCCCCATTACGGTGCGCTCCCACATCCGCAAGCAGCGCGGTGTGCTGCGCGTGCAAGAACTCCCCGACGAGCCGCCCAACGCTGAGACCGTCGTCGAGCTCCTCGCCGAGCACCCCCAAACACTGCACCTCCTGCTCAAGCCCCACACGGGCCAGATGCACCAACTGCGCGTGCACCTCGCGGGACTCGGCGCGGGCATCGTCAACGACCCCTTCTACCCTGTGCTGACCGACGAGTCGCCCGACGATTTCGAGCAACCCCTGCAGCTCCTGGCCCGTGGCATCCGATTCACCGACCCACTCACGGGCGAGGCGCGCGAGTTCACGAGCGGCCGTTCGCTCGCTGGTGCAATACTTGTGCGGTGAGTCTGCCCCTTCCTGAGCACCCCGACGTCGCCGAGTGGCGGCCACCAACCGCCGACGATATCGACGCTATTCACTCCGTGTGGGCGGCAGCGGATGCCGTCGATCACCCCACCTGGATTACAGCGCGTTCCGAGGTGGCCGACACCTTCGAGCTCAGCAATATCGATCACTCGCGTGATTCGCTGCTCGGTTTTGCCGCCGACGGCACGCCGGTCGCCTATGCCTCGGTCTATTTCCACCCCTCGCGCGACGAGAAGCTCGTGACCTACCTGGGCGGCGCCGTGCACCCCGCGTGGCGTAGCCGCGGCATCGGAAGCGTGCTGCTGCCCTGGGAACTCGCGCGTGGCAAGCAGCAGCTCGCCGAAACCGGCGTCGACCTGCCGACAGAGATCAAGGTGTACTCAGAGGCGAAGAACGCCGACAAGATCGCGCTGAGCGAGAAACTTGGCTTCACGATCGAGCGCTGGTTTACGACCATGGAACGCGACATGGCCCAGCCCGTCGCGCACCGCGAGGAGCCCGAGGGGATCACGGTTGTTCAGTACACCCCCGACCGCGCACTCGCAGCACTCGAGGCGCGTAACGACGCCTTCCGCGATCACTGGGGCAGCCTGCCGAGCGTCGAAGAGAACTGGCGCACCTTCGTTGATGGCGAGTTCATGCGCGGCGACCTCTCGAGCCTCGCCCTCGACAGCGATGGCAAGATCGTGGCCTTCTGCCTTGTAACGGTCAACCAAGATGATTGGGAAAGCCGCGGCAAGACGAGCGCCTACATCGATCTCATTGGCGTCATCCGCGAGCACCGCGGTGAGGGCCTCGCGCCACTCGTCATCTCGCGCACACTCGAAGCGATCAAAACCGAGAACCTCGAACTCGCCGTGCTCGACGTCGACACGGCAAGCCCCACGGGCGCAAACACGCTCTACGAACGCCTCGGCTTCGCTGCGACCGAGCAAGAAGTGGCCCTCATCTACAACGGACCCATCGCCGAATAGCGCAACCTCACGCGAGATTGTGAGCCGTTTCCGAGACGTTTGCGTGACGATAGACACACAACAGTGAAGGCCCCAACGCAAACGAGGTGATGCACGATGGCAAATCGAACGACCAGGCGGATCGGCTTTGGCGCGCTCGGAGTGTTTGCGATCGCGCTCACTGTCGCCTGTGGTGGAGCACCCGGTAACGAAGGGGAAGACATGCCAACGGATGACTCAACCCCCACCGTCACGGAACAACCAACGCCCACGCCCACCCAGCCGTCGCACCTGCCACCGCTCGGTGGCGACCCCGGCAAAGTGACGCACGGGCCCGTGACGCCCTCGGAAGAGGACTAGGCGCCCGCTCCCAAATCCCGCTGTGCCAGCAAGAATTGAAAGAGCGCCCCGCCTATAGGCGGGGCGCTCTTTCAACGCGGTGACGGTGGGACCCCGTCGGGCACCTCGTGCCCTTCTCCTCAAATCCCCTACCGTTGTCGGCAAGTTGCAAAAATGCCCCGACGAAAGTCGGGGCATTTTCACAACGCGGTGACGGTGGGATTTGAACCCACGGTAGGGGGTTACCCTACACAACTTTTCGAGAGTTGCACCTTCGGCCGCTCGGACACGTCACCGTGGGATAGTTTACGCGAGCAAGCGCCACTGCGCCAATCGTGAGCACAGACTCGCCTACACATGTGGCTGATCCCAAGCCAGAGAGCCGTAAAATTGGGCATCGTGCCCAAGACCTCTCCCAAACCAGCTGCTCCCGCACGCGTCACAATCGTCACTCGCACGAAAGATCGTGCCGTTCTGCTCAAGCGCGCACTCGACGACATCCTCGATCAGACCTTCCACGATTGGCATCTGATCATCGTCAACGACGGTGGCGCGTCCGCCCCCGTTGACGCGCTCCTCGAAGAACGCAAAGACAAGTTCAACGGACGAGCCGAGGCAATCCACGTCGAGGGCGGCACAGGCTCTATGGAGGCTGCAGCCAACCTGGGCGCACAAAAAGCCACGGGCGACTTCGTTGTCGTGCACGACGATGACGACACGTGGGATCCCGAGTTCCTGCAACTCATGGTCGAAGCACTCGACAACGACCCCGACGCTGTCGCGGCCACGGCGCGCACAGAGGTCATCATCGAGAAGCTCACAGACGATGGTGTGAAAGAACTCAGCCGCGGCCCGTGGGTTCCACCAGCAGAGCAGATCACGCTCTACGACCTGCTGCCGACCAACCGCTTCGTGCCGATCTCGCTGCTCGTGCGCCGCAAGGTCTACGACGAAATCGGATGGTACGACCCCACTCTCCTCGCGGTCGGCGACTGGGAGTTCCACCTGCGCCTCGTGCAGCACGGCCGTGTGCTCTATGTGGGCGATCGTCCGCTCGCCTTCTGGCACCAGCGCCCCCACGCAAGCGGCTCGCACTCGAACAGCCTCTTCGCGGGCGGTAAAGACCACCTCCAGTTCGACCGCATGGTGCGCGACCGCGCCCTGCAGGAATACATCGACCAAAACGGTATCGGTGGCCTGTTGTACCTCTCGAAGTACATCGAAGAGACCGTGCGCTACTACTCGTTCCAAGAGACGGTGCGCCGCGCCGTGCACCGCGTGAAAGACAAGTTCCGTCGCCTCTTCCGCCGCTAGGCGCATCCGTTACTCCCACATACTCCCGAGAGGTCACCGAAGTGTCCCAGCGCGTTGCCGCAGTCGTCGTTACGTTCAACCGACTCGACAAACTCAAAACGGTTCTCAAGAGCCTGCTTGAGCAAACAACCCCAGCCGAGTGGATTGTTGTTGTCGACAACGCCTCAACGGATGGCACAAAAGAGTACCTACAGTCGCTCACGGAACCCTCGCTCGACATCACCTACCTCGACGAGAACACGGGTGGTGCGGGCGGTTTCGCAACGGGCATGAAGCGCGGCTACGAGCTTGGCGCCGACTTCGTGTGGGTCATGGACGACGACTGCTACCCGTACCCGGATTGCCTCGAGAAACTCGTTGCGGGCTACAACGCGGCAAAAGAGGTGCAGGGTGGCGTGCCGTGGGCGTGTTCGCTCATCATGCACAAAGAAGACGAGATCGCCGAGATGAACATTGCCCCGGCCGATTGGAAGTGGGCTGGCCTGCTCGTCAAAGGCATCCAAGCCGTACCCGTACACACGTGCTCGTTCGTCTCAGCGCTCTACCCCCGCGAAACGCTCGAGCGTATCGGCTTGCCCTTCCGCGAGTACTTCATCTGGTTTGACGATGCCGCCTACGCCAAGATGGCGATTCACGGCGTTGGGCCCGGCATGTGCATCCTTGACAGCCGCGCCTACCACGACACCCCCACCAACTACGCACCCGACTTCTCAACGATCGACGATGCGACGCTGTGGAAGTTCGCCTACGGTGCTCGCAACGAGGCCTCCTACCACCTGCACCACGAATCCCTCCTGTCGTACCTGCGGTTTGTTGCACGGGTTGAGATCCTGATGCACCGCGGGCGCGTGCCGTGGGGCATCCGTCGCAAAATCACGGGGCGTTTGCTCGCCGGCATGACGTTCAATCCCAAGGCCGAGCGCCTCACGGCTGCGTAATTCCGCGCAAGTTCACCTCTCGCGTCGCATGGCACGCGTGCCGTAGAGTCTTGGCATGCCCACGAACCCGATCGCAAAGTTGCGAGAACTGCTTCAGGGAGTTCGCAACGCGAACGCGGTAGCTGAGAGCAACGCATCCCAGTTGCAGGGTGTTCGCGACGACATCGCTGACTTCCGTCGCTGGACCTCTGAAGAACTCGCTGGCACGCGAGACGACATTGCAGAGTTCCGCAAGTGGATCTCCGAAGCACTCGACAAGTTCGAGGGCGACCACGATGCTCTGCGCACCGCTGCCCGCCACGCGAGCGGCGAAGCATCCCGAGCCGCTCGACGCCTGGGTCTGCGCAGCAACCCCACGCGCGTCGTGTTCCTCGTACACAATGCAGCAACGTGGGCGAGCCTTGATGAGCTCAATTTGTTGATGGGCGCATCCGATGATTTCGACCCCGTTGTCATTTCGATTCCGCAACACTACGGCGGCTTTGGTAAGGCTCGTGGGGAACAGGAGACACACGAGGCGCTTGTCAACGCTGGCGTGCCGCACCTGCGGCTGACAGAAGAGACGATCGATTCGGCAGACACCCTGATGCGCTCACTCGACCCCGACATTGTCATCCGGCAAAGCCAGTGGGATCGGGATGTGCCGAGCCAGTTCAGCCCCGAAGCGCTGGCATGGGCGCGAACCGTGCTCGTGCCCTACGAGACCGTCAATGTCGTGACCAATGCGGAAGCGGATGCCGCACACGCAAACTCGGCCGTTGATTCGGATTGGCACCGCAACTGTTGGCTCGTCTTCGTCGCGAACGACAATGCACTGCAGGTCGCGGAGCGCGATTCGTTGCTGGGTGGGCGTCAATTTCGAGCGGAGGGTCACCCCAAAATCGACTACCTGCGGGGGGTTGAACCGCAATGGCCCATCGCCTCGGATGACGCGGCGCCACATGTGCTGTGGTCAGCCCACCACTCCGTGCTGAGCGGCTGGAACGATTTCGGCACCTTCCCACAGACCTGCGACGACATGCTTGCTTGGGCTGCGGCGCGGCCCGATGTGCAGTTTGTGTTTACGCATCATCCGCTGCTCGTTGAAACACTGGGGCGCCAAGAGAGCACCATGACGCCCGAGGCCTACGACGGGTGGCTCGCGCGCTGGGATGCATTGCCAAATACGGGAACATGGTCGGGGTACTACGCCCCCGTACTCGCGGCGTGCGATGTTGTTGTCACGGATGGCCCCAGCATGATGGTCGAGGCACAAGTGCTCGGCAAGCCCGTTCTCTACCTCGAACGCGCTGAACACACGGCGTTCAATGAGATCGGCCAGCAGTTCGCGAAGGGCGTGCACCACGTGGCAGACGTCGCGGCTGCGCAACACGAATTCGATGAGCTGCAGAGCTCCGGTACTGATCCACTCGCCGAAACGCAGCGACAGAACGTCATCGAGTTCTTTGGCGAGCCAGGGGCCGCCGAGCGCATCCTCGAGGCAATTCGCAAGCAGATTGCCTTCGAGCGGCAGTCACCCCAGGGTTGAGCCTTCGCGCAAGCGAACGGTGCGATCGACCGTGCCCGCGGGCGGGTCGACGTGCGAGATGAGCAGCACACTGCGGCCATCGGACGCCTCGAGCAGGTCGTTCAGCAGAGCATCGGATGTTTCGGCATCGACGCCCGCCGTGGGCTCATCGAGCACGAGAACCGGGAAGTCGTGCAGGATCGCACGGGCGAGCGCGAGGCGTTGCGCTTGCCCGCCAGAGACGAGGGCGCCGCGTTCCCCAACGCGTGCGTCGAGCCCGCCGCGACCTTCAGCCCAGGCTTTGAGGCCCACGCGTTCGAGCGCGTGCCAGAGGTCGTCGTCGCTTGCCTGGTCGTTGGCGAAGAGGAGGTTCTGGCGAATGTCGAGGTCAAAGAGCCAGGGGTCTTGCTCACACAAGCCGACGGTTGATCGGATGCTGTCGCCGAGTTCTGCCGCTGCCGCGTCGCCAACCGTGTAGGTACCGCTGGTCGGGTGCAGGAAGCCTACGAGCACGTTCGCGAGGCTCGATTTCCCCGCGCCGCTCGGGCCCTGGACGAGGAGGCGTTCGCCGGGAGCGAGGTCGAGGTCGACGTTTTCAAGCGCCTGCGTGCCGTTGGGCCAGTGGGCGGCGATACCGCGCAGGATCAGACGAGGGGTTTCGTTCGCGATCCCACCCAAACTCAGCAACTGGTTCGCGTTTGCGCCCGCCACGGGCTTCGCAACACGCTCGTTGCTGAGTTTGGGCGCGACGGCCGCGGCGTCGGCGGGACTCACGACAGCCGAAAGCTGTTCGGCCGAGGCCTTGACGCTGCGCCATGCCGAGGCGGCAGGCGGCACCGCGCCGAAAACCTCGAAGACGACCATGGGCACAAGCACAACGACCGCGAGCGCGGGCGGGTCGTTCAGGGCCAAGCTCGGCGCGGCGGCGAGCAAGGCCGCAACAGACGCAATCCCGGCGCCGAGCGAAACAACGGCAGCGGCGAGCGCGCCCGTGAGCGCGGCACGCGAGGACACACGGCGCAGGTGCTCGTCCGCGGCGGCGATTTTGGCTCGCGCATCCGATTGCACGCCGAAGGCCCGCAATACTTCGGATGAGCCGAGGTAATCGATGACCTGTGCCCCCAGCTCTGCGCGGGCGGGCGAGATGGCGCGCTCGGCACGCGCGCCAAAGACCCACGCTGCCCATACGGCGATGAGCCCCGTGAGCACGAGCGCCGCGAGCAGGGTGAGCCCCGCCTGCCACGAGATGAAGCTCACTCCGACGACGGCGACGAGGCTTGTCACGGCCCCGACCGCGAGCGGCTGGACAACCCGCAGGGGCAGGTTCTGCAAGTTTTCGACATCGTCGATGACGGCTGTGAGCACCTCGCCGCGGCGCTTGCCGCCGAGCCCCGCCGGTGCAAGCGGGATGAGCTCAGCGAGCATGTCACCGCGAACGACAGCGAGTTGGCGCAGCGCGGCGTCGTGGCTCGCGAGCCGTTCGAGGTAGCGCGTCACGGCTCTCGTGACGGCAAAGAACCGCACGCCAACAACCGCGACGCTCAGGGGCACGAGCGTGTCGACGAGGCTCGCCTTGACAATGAGCCAGGCGCTCACACCGAGCAGGCACACGCCCGCGAGCGCAGAAATCGTGCCCCAGATGAGCCCGGGCAAGAAGTGCCGCCAACTCGGCATCGCGAGCCGCAGAATCTGGGCGGGGGTCATGCTCTGGCTCATGCGTCACCCTGCCTTTCCGGAGCTGTTTCTGGCGCATCCGTTTCCGGGGAAGCGGCGACGAACGCTGGCTCAATGCGAATGTGCTGGTCGGCGATCGCCTCGGCCGAACCGCGATGCGAGATGAGCAGCACGGTCGCGCCCTCGTCGGCGAGTGAGCGGATGTTTCGCCACAGCGCCGATTCCGTCTCGGGGTCAAGTGCGGCCGAGGGCTCGTCGAGCGCGAGCACACCCGCGCACCCCGCGAGGAGGTAGTGGATCGCGCGTGCGACGGCGACGCGCTGTGCCTGACCGCCCGAGAGTCCCGCGCCCTGCACGCCGAGCTCGGTCGCGGGGTCGAGTTCGGCAGCCCCGGCGAGGCGGAGCGCCTCGCTCACGAGGTCGGCGGTCGAAAAGCAGGCTCGATCAGCCGAATCCGCCGCGTTTGGGGCCTTTTCGGCGGATTCGGCAACATTCAGCCTGCTTTTGTTTCCGGGGTCACCGGTGCCGAGGCGCACGTTGTCGGCGATAGTTCCCGCGACGAGGCCGGGGCGCTGGCCAGCCCACGCGACGGCACCGGCCGGGTCGAGCGAGATCGCGCCGCTGTACGGCGTGAAGCCGAGGAGGGCGGCAAAGAGGCTCGACTTACCGGCGCCCGAAGGCCCGGAAATGAGCGTGACACTGCCTGGTTTTGCCGTGAACGAAACGGGCGCGAGGGTGTGCTCGCCGCGCTGCACGGCGACATCCGCAAAGGTCACGGTCGCTGGCGCGACCGAACTCCTGAGATCAGGCCCGTTCGCAGCGGTGTCGGCCGCGGAGGCTCGCGAACTCAGGAGCTCGGGTGTGGCAAGGGAGGCGCCACGGTGCGAAGCGTCGGCCGCGTCGAGCACCTCGAAGATCGCCTCGGTCGCGGCGACTCCCTCAGAGGCCGCATGGAACTGCACGCCCACCTGGCGCACGGGCAGGAAGGCATCCGGCACGAGCAGCAGCACGAACAACCCCGTGAAGAGCACGAGATCCCCCGAGAGCAGCCGGAACCCGATCGAGACGGCGACGAGCGCGACAGCGATCGACGAGAGCAATTCGAGAGCAAACCCCGAGGCGAAGGAGAGCCGCAGAACCTTCATGGTTTCGCGCCGATAGTCGTCGGCGACCGTGCGGATGCTCGAAACCGCGCGCTTCTCACGCCCGAACACTCGCAGGGTTGTGAGCCCTTGCACAGTGTCGGCGAAGCGCGCCGCAAGCTGCTGCAAAATCGCGAACTGCTTCTCTTGCGCTGAACGCGTCGCCATCCCGATGAGCACCATGAAGATGGGGATGAGCGGCAGCGTGATGGCGATCGTGACGCCCGAGGGCCAGTCGGTAACCCAGATGACGAGGGCGATAATCGGCACCGTCACAGCCGTGCCGATGAGCGAGGGGATGTACTTGGCAAAGTACGGCTCGAGCGCTTCGAGTCCACGTGTCGCGGTCACGGCGAGCGAGGCATCCGAGCGCTGTGCGAGCCACGATGGCCCCAGCCGATCGAGCGCGTCGAAGATCTCTGAACGCAGTCGCCCGCATGTCGCCGCGGCGGCTCGCACCCCGAGCCATTCGTTGAGCCACAGGAGCCCAGCCCGCACAACAATCGCAGCGCACAGCCACCCCACGGTCGAAGCCCGCAGCTCGCCCGCGAACGCCGAAGTCAGCGCATCCGTCAACAGCCACGCGATCGCAACGATGACCCCCGTTTGCGCGAGTGCGATGAGTGCGGATGCCGCAAGGTACCCCCGCACCGCCGGCACGCGCCGGACGAGTCGCGGGTCAATGGGCTTCATCCCTCAACTCTCCCACTCTTCCGCAATGCTTCACACGAACACGCTCCCCGCCGCCGAGCTGCGGGACGCGGCGCACTCAAGGCCAAACAGAGAAGTGTGCTGGCCGCTCTGCGGTGTCGGGATGCCGCCAATTTGGGGGATTCGGGGCCCCAAATTGCTGCGGCGCCCGACACCGCAGAGCGGCCAGCACACTTCGACTAGAGCAACAACTCAGTGCGCCGCATCCTGCAGCTCGGCGGCCGCGGCCAAATCTTTCCGGGTGACGCGTTTGCGGAAGACCCAGTAGGTCCATGCCTGGTACGCGAGCACGAGCGGCAGCGAGAACGCGGCAGCCCACGTCATGATGTTGAGCGTGTACGGCGTCGAGGATGCGTTCTCAATCGTGAGCGAGTTTGCGATATCCGTTGACGACGGCAGCACGTAGGGGAACAGTGCGCACCACAGCATGCCGACGGCGGCGATGATTGTCACAACCCCCGAGGTGAAGGCCCAACCGTCGCGGCCCTTGAGCGTGAAGAGCACGAGGTTGATGAGGAACACAGCGGCGACGGCGCCGAGCGCGATGACGGCCCACAGGAGGGGTGCCTGGCGACCGGCCGCGATCACAATGGTCCACGCCACGAACGCGGCGGCGATAACGATGATCGGCAGGGCGATCTTCTTGACGAGTGCGCCAGCATCGTCGCGCAATTGGCCATCTGTCTTCAACCGGATGAAGGCGAGGCCGTGCAGCCAGCACAACCCAACAACCGCGAGGCCCCCGAGCAAGCCGTAGGGGTTGAGCAGCGTGAACAGGTTGCCCGTAAAGACGTGGTCGGCGTTGAGCGGAACACCCTTGACGACGTTCGCGAAGGCGACACCCCAGAGCAGCGCGGGCAGCACGGAGCCCCAGAAGATCATCTTGTCGAAGGCACCGCGCCACTCGGGCGAGCGGCCCTGGTGGCGGTACTCGAACGAGACACCACGGGCGATGAGCGCGAGCAGGATGAGCAGCAGCGCGAGGTAGAACCCGCTAAAGAGCGAGGCGTACCACTCGGGGAACGAGGCGAACAAGCAGGCGCCCGCAACGATGACCCAGGTCTCGTTGAGGTCCCACACGGGGCCGATCGTGTTGATGATCTGGCGACGCGTGAGGTCGTCTTTCTTGCCGAGGAACGGCAGTGACATGCCGACGCCGAAGTCGAAGCCGTCGAGCACGAAGTATCCGATGAAGAGGAAGCCGACGATCCAGAACCAGAGGAATGAAAGTTCCATTGCGATACCCCTTAGTAAACGACCGACGGTACAGTGCCGACTGCAGATCGGGAACCGTCGCCAGAGTCAGATTCGGAATCGGATGCCGGTTGCTCAGAAACATCCGGCCCCTTTTGCACGGCCTTGACGATGAGCTTCCATTCGACAACCGCGAGCGTGCCGTAGATCAGCGTGAATGCGACGAGCGAGATGAGCACGTCGAGTCCTGTGATGCCGGGCGAGACACCATCGCGCGTCGACATGAGACCGAAGACGATCCATGGTTGGCGACCCATTTCGGCAAAGACCCAGCCGACGAGGTTTGCCGCGAGCGACATGGGGAAGCTCCAGATGGCGACCTTCCACATCCACCGTGCGGGCGGCTTCTTGGCGCCCTTGCGCGTGACCCAGAGGCCGACAACTGCGACGAGCGCCGTTGCCATGCCGAGGCCGATCATCCAGCGGAAGCTCCAGTAGGTAACCCACGTGATGGGCGCGAAGTCGGTGATGCCCGTGTCGGCGTACTTCACGAGGTATTCGGCGTTGAGTTCGTTGATGCCGTGCACGCAGCCGTCGAGTGAGTGGTGCGACAGAATCGAGAGCAGGTAGGGCACCCGCAGGCTGAAGAGGTCGCTCTTGCCATCGGGGGTTCCGAGCGTGAAGATGCTGAAGGACGCGTCTTTGCCACACACGGTGTTGAAGGTTGCCTCGGCCGCGGCCATCTTCATGGGCTGCGTGTTGTACATCGCGATACTCAGGGCGTCGCCCGAGACGATGACGAGCACGGTCGAAACCAGAATCGACCACAGACCAAATTTGAGCGCGGGGCGCAGCGTGTCAACGAATTGCCCACGCGAGAGGTGCCAGGCAGCAGCAGCGACGACCACGGCAGCGGCGAACATCCACGCACCGAAGATCGTGTGCGGGAAGGCTGCGACAGCGACGGGGTTTGTGAGCAGCGCACCGAAATCAACGAGCTCGGCGCGGTTCGTAGCCGGGTTGTAGGTGTAACCCACGGGGTTCTGCATGAAGGCGTTGGCGGCAATGATGAAGTACGCCGAGAGCGTTGTGCCGATTGCCGTGGCCCAGATCGTCAGCAGGTGCACCTTGGGCGAGAGTCGGTTCCACCCGAAGATCCACAGGCCGATGAACGTGGCCTCGAGGAAGAAGGCGAGCAACCCTTCGAACGCGAGTGGCGCACCGAAGACGTCACCGACAAAGCGGGAGTAATCCGACCAGTTCATCCCGAACTGGAACTCCTGCACGATACCGGTGACAACACCCATCGCGAAGTTAATGAGGAAGATCTTCCCGAAGAAACGCGTGAGGTGCAGGTACTCGATCTTGCCGGTCTTTACCCATGCTGTTTGAAAGATCGCGGCGACGAGCGACATACCGATCGTCAGCGGAACAAACAGGTAGTGGTAGACCGTCGTGAGCCCGAACTGCCAGCGCGAAAGTACGAGCGGGTCAAGCCACTCCATGCGGAGTCCTTTCTTCTGCAGCATCCGCTGCCGGTCTGGTGGTGAGGAGTTTGAGTTGAACCGTGCAGTCAGACGGATGCGTCGGGTCACACACAAACGCTGTTTGCAGTGGCCCGCCGGCAGCCGTCAGCACGCCCTGCATGAGCCCCAGGTGCACGCTGCACAGTGTGGGTCGATGTTCGGGCGATGCTGCCGCATGAGGGCATGGTGACAGATCGAGCGTGAGCGCCGCTTCGTCAATGACCGGGTCAAATCCGGATTCCTCAAGATGCTCAACGAGCGCGTCGAGTTGGTGCTCGGCTTCGTCGTCGAGTTGGTGTGAGGCATTGGGGAAGAGCCGGCGCAGTGCGTCGCCTCGCGCGGCAGCGGCTTCGGCCTTGTGCGCCGCGACCTCGCTGATTTCGCCCGTCGTGCCATCGACGGCGCTGTAGAGCATGCGGGGTCGGCCACGGGTCGTGCGGTGTTCGGACTCGGCCGTGATGTACCCGCCGTCGATGAGCCGCTGAATGTGCTCGCGCACCGTGTTGGGGTGTAGCTTCGTGACCTCGCACAGCTCGGCAATGGTCGAGCGCGGGTGCTCTTGCAGCTGGTGCAGAATTTGCACTCGCGAATAGCTCGAAATGGGTCCGTAGGTGGGGCGCGTGGCCATGTTTCGATTTTTTCACAGTCCTGAAATCAGGCGGGGTCGATGAGCCGTGAATAATAAATCGGATGCGTCGAACGGCCAATGTCAGAGCGCCCCGATAGCGTTGTTGCATGGCCTCCAAACGCGCATCCGCCCAGCTCGCCTACGTCTGTAGTGAGTGTGGCTGGCAGGCAGCGAAGTGGGTTGGTCGCTGTGGCGAGTGCCAGCAGTGGGGCACGGTTGCCGAGGTTGGCGTCAAGCCCGAAGCGCGACAGGTTGCCGCTGTCGCGCCCACGCACCGTGCGCGCCCCATCACCGAGGTTTCAACGAAGGATGCACCGCGTCGCACCTCGGGCGTTGGCGAGTTCGACCGGGTTCTGGGCGGCGGGCTCGTACCGGGTGCCGTCATTTTGCTGAGCGGTGAACCCGGCGTCGGCAAGTCGACACTCCTGCTCGAGGTGGCCGCGCGGGCGGCGGCTCGCGGCGAGCGCGTGCTCTACGTCTCTGCCGAAGAATCCCTCGCCCAGGTGCGGTTGCGTGCCGAGCGCACGAATGCGCTGCACGATGAGCTCTTCCTCGCGAGCGAGACCGATCTCGCGACGATCCTGGGTCACATTGATGAGGTTGAGCCGCAGCTTGTCATTGTCGACTCGGTGCAGACGGTCTCGTCGAGCATGGTCGAATCGGCCGCGGGCATGCCGGCCCAGGTGCGCGATGTTGCCTCAACGCTTATCCGGGTTGCCAAGGGGCGTAATATGCCCCTCGTGCTCGTCGGTCATGTCACGAAAGACGGCCAGGTTGCCGGGCCGCGCATGCTCGAACACCTCGTCGACGTTGTGTGTCACTTCGAGGGTGACCGGCAGACGAGCTTGCGGTTCCTGCGCACCCTCAAGAACCGCTTCGGCCCGACCGACGAAGTCGGATGCTTCGAGAACACCGGCACGGGAATCGTTGAGGTGCCTGACCCATCCGCTCTCTTCTTGTCGCACGGTGCGCCGACGCCGGGAACGTGTGTCGCGATCGCGCTTGAAGGGCGGCGTGCGCTGCCCGTTGAGATTCAAGCGCTCACGGTGCCGAGTACAAGCCCCAACCCACGCCGGGTTGTCAACGGGCTTGATTCGTCGCGTGTCGCAATGGTGCTCGCGATTCTCGAGCGTCGCGGGCGCATCAAGTTGAGCGACAGCGATGTGTATGTTTCGACGGTTGGTGGCGTGAAGTTCACCGAGCCCGCCGCCGACCTCGCGATTGCTCTCGCGCTCGCGAGTGCCGCGCAGGGCTGGGCGATCCCCCGCACGCTTGCGGCTGTTGGCGAATTGAGCCTCGCGGGTGAGGTGCGGCCCGTTACGCAAGCGGCGCAGCGCCGCTCTGAAGCGGCTCGGCTCGGCTATGCTCGCGTGATCGATGATCGCCTCGAAACACTCGCGAGCGCAGTCGATGCCGCGCAGCAGCGCTAGGGGCGCACTCGGCGTGTGATCCGTGTTCCTCAGCGAGCGCGAAATACGCTGGGGGCATGGCCAACTCTTCGCAGCCCGGGCACGAAGCTGGGCAGCAACCCGCACAGCAGCGGCAGCGGCCGCGCACATCCGATACGGGGAGCGTGCGCGCGGCGAGCACTCGGGGCTCGGCGCCCCGGAAGAAGCCTGTATCAAAAGCGGTCTACCGGCGCCGGCGATTGCTCGTGCTCATTGTGCTTCTGCTTATCATTGGCGGTGTCACGTGGGGTATCTGGCAGGCTTCTCGCCCCAACCCGGGCGGCGTTGCACCGACTCCGAGTGATGCTGCGGCTCCTGTCATAACCGAGCACCCCGAGACGGGCGAGACGATTCCGCCTGCCCTGCAAGTGACGCCCGCGCCCATTTCGGAGGTTCCGCCGAAGTGCACGGGTGATGACGTCTACGTCGAGGCGCTCACGACCTTCAAGGATTACGGCCCAGGCGCTGCCGCCCAGCTTGGCATGCGGCTCACGAGCCAAACGGGAACACCGTGCTCGATCAATATCGGCACGGCAACGCAGCGTTACACCGTGAAGAGCGGCAACGACGTGTGGTTCCGCTCCACGGATTGCCAGGTTGAACCGGTCGACAACATCGTGACGCTCGAGCCCGGGCAGGTTGTTCAGACCGAGCCGTTCCTTGATTGGGACCGACTGCGCTCGACCCCGGAAACGTGCACCAACCCCGAGAAAGAACAAGCCAAGCCCGGCTTTTACTCGCTCGAGGTCGAGGTCGGTGGCTTCGTTTCCGGCAAGCCTGCAGATTTCGGGATCTGGGACGAATAAGCCCGCGATAGCCTGAAGATATGAAAGACGAGTTCCGTTCCGAGGCGCTCGCGCAGGCGCTTGAGAAGAATGATGCCGCTGGCGTGGCTCTTGCTTTGCGTCACGGCAACACGATTGTGCCGCTCATGAAGCACGGCGAGAGCGATAACCCGCTCGATCAGGGCGTCGTGTGGACGTACCGCGACCCCGAGACGGGCAAGGTTGCGCTCTTGCTTTTTAGCGATGCGCAGAACAAGCCCGCGAATTTGCCCAAGGGCGTTGGCATTTACTCGCCCGAGTGGCTCAAGAACTTCCTGAGCGAGCACTTCGACAAGATCGAAACGGTCTTTATCGACATCGCCGGCCCGCACCCCATGCAGGCCTCCCCCGCCGAACTGCTCAAGGTGCTCGAGCGCTAGACCGGCGCGTAACTACAGCAACTTGAGCATGCGCGTGTTGCCCAGCGTATTGGGCTTCACGTGAGCGAGATCGAGAAACTCAGCGATGCCCTCATCGGGGCTCACGAGCAGTTGTGAATATACATCGGGGTCAACAACCGTCTCCCCGATCGGCTCGAAGCCGTGCATTCCAAAGAAGGTCGTCTCAAACGTCAAGCAGAAGAGGCGCTCAAGGCCGAGAACGCGAGCGTTCTCAACGAGCTGCTCGACGATCCTGTGACCAACGCCTTTCTTGAGCCAGTCATCGCGCACAATGAGCGAGCGGATTTCGCCGAGGTCTTCCCACATGACGTGCAGGGCTCCGCATCCGATAACTTCGCCATCGGCCTCCGCAACAACAAACTGTTGCACCGACTCATAGAGCACCACAAGGCTGCGACCGAGCAGGATGCGCTGCTCAACAAGCGGTTGCAAAAGCGCCGAGATCTTGCGGACGTCAGCAGCGACGGCAGGTCGGATTACACACTCTTGCACACCCTCAGCCTACGGCGTTCGGGTGATATTTCTTGGTCAGAGCGAGTTCCCAGAGAAAATCCGTTACCTTCGATTTGTGACCCTTCTTCGACGCGAACTCCCGATGTCGCGCCGTCACACCTCGAACACCGTTGCCGCGGGTGCGTTCTGTGCTGTGTCGGCGTTTGCCTTCGCCGGTTCGCTCTTCGTGGTCACAAATGGTGCCGATGCTCACGCGGGCATTTCGAGTGCCACCGCGTCACCGAACTCGATCATTGCCGCGTCAGCCTCGCAGTTCACCGAACGGATCGATGCGGCGCTCGTGTCGAACTCCACTGAGGCGCCCGCCGCAACCGAAGGTGAACCCGAAACAGCTGCGTCTGAGCTTTCAGCGTTTGTCGTTCAGGATGCGCCTGAGGTTCCTGCAGACTGGGCCGAGCAGGCACAATCCCTCGCGAACGAGGCCGAGGCAACGCTCACCGCGCACACCGATGCGAAGCTCGAGCTCGAGACCGCGCTCGTCTCAACAATTGAGCGCCTGCGTTCGACCGATGCGGAACACTTCAACGATGCGAAAGCCGCGATGACGGCTGCACGCGACGCGGTCGTTGCAGACGCGCAGGCGTTCCGCGCGTGGGTCTCGTCGGAGGCATCCGGTTCCTGGCAGCAGCCAAACGGTGCCGACATTAACGCACAGCTGAACTACCTGCGCACCTACGCTGTCGACTACAACGTCGCAGAGTTCGGCGACTTCAACAACGTCGGCGGTGACTGCGCAAACTTCGTGAGCCAAGGCCTTCTCGCGCGCGGCTGGGTCATGGACGAAACCTGGGCTTCGTATGGCCCGTGGGACGCATCATCCGCATGGGTATACGTGCCCGCCATGGACAACTACTTCTCGGACCTCGGCATCCCCTCGTCGGGCCTCGACAACATCGACCGACTGCGCGTCGGCGACGTCGGCATCTTTGACTGGGGCGAGGACGGCACTGGCCGCGACCACGTTATGACCGTCTCACGCGTGGACTACACACCAGACGGCCCCGTTATCTACTTCGCGAGCCACAACAGCGATGGCGCGGAGCGTGAACTCATGTACTCGCTCTACGAAGAGCACAGCGACTCGACCGCTTGGTTCTACCACCTGCCTGGTTAGTCACCGCGCACTTCGAGGGGCTGTCTTTTATGCCCTCAACGGATGCGAAACGGGGCCGGTTCTCTGAGAGAACCGGCCCCGTTTCGTCTACGGATTTACTCGCCCAGGAGCATCTCGGGCGTTGCCGGGATGCCGGGAGCCGCGGTCACGCCGACGGCAACCTTTTCGCCACGCGGGCCGTGCGTGAAGACGAACTTGCCGTCTTCGACGTCAACCACAACGTGATCGCCCAGGTTGAGGTCGCCCTCGAGAATCTTCTCGGAGAGGCGGTCTTCAACCTCGCGCTGCATCGCACGACGCAGCGGCCGGGCACCGAGCGCCGGGTCGAAGCCGATCTCGATGAGGCGGTCTTTCGCGGCATCCGTCAATTCGACCGTCATGTCGCGGTCGAGCAGGCGGTCGGCGAGACGCTTCGTGAAGAGCGACACGATCTGGCGCAGTTCGTCTTTGTTGAGCTGCGGGAAGACGATGATGTCGTCGACACGGTTGAGGAACTCGGGCTTGAAGTGGCGCTTGAGC
>CAYNTU010000011.1:55654-66636 GCA_964400205.1 uncultured Microbacterium sp. | reverse complement strand
CCGACGAAGGCGAGTGCCTCGGTGAAGGCGATACCGATCCACATGAGAACCTGCAGGCGACCCGAGAGCTCGGGCTGGCGTGCGACACCCTCGATCGTCTTACCGACGACGATACCCACACCGATTGCGGGGCCGATAGCGGCGAGACCGTAACCGACAGCTGCAAGCGAGCCGGACATTTCAGCGAGAACCGTAGTTGCGTCCACGGGGTTTTTCCTTTCGTTGTGGCCTGGCGTGCGCCGGGCCGCTTAGTGCTCTTCTGCGACTGCGAGCTGGATGTAGACCGCAGTCAGGATTGTGAAGACATATGCCTGGAGGAAGGCCACCAGGATTTCGAACAGCGTGAAGGCAAGACCGAACGCACCGGTAGCAGCACCGAGAGCGATCCAACCTTTACCGAGGCCGAAAACAAAGAACTGCGTTGCAGCAAACAGCAGCACGAGCATGAGGTGACCGACCATCATGTTCATCAGCAGACGCAGCGTGAGCGTGACGGGGCGAATGATGAAGGTCGAGATGAACTCGAGCGGCGTCACGATGACGTACAGCCCCTTGGGAACACCCGCGGGGAACAGTGCGTTCTTGAAGAAGTTCTTGGGGCTCTTTTTGATACCCGCGTAGATGAACGTCACATAGCTCACAACGGCAAGCAGCAGCGGAACGGCAATGACAGAGGTACCGGCAATGTTCAGGCCCGGAATAATGCCCGTGATGTTCATGAACAAGATCATGAAGAAGATCGTCAACAGGATCGGCAGGAAGCGATCGCCGTCTTTCTTGCCGAGCATCTCGTAGCCGATGCTCTTGCGGACGAAGTCGTAGCCCATCTCGACGATGTTCTGGAAGCGACCAGGAACAACCTTGAGGTTGCGAGTGCCGAGAATGAGCAGAATGACCAGCACCGCAGTAGCGAGCAGCTGGATCAGGTTAATTCGAGTTGCCGTCTCCCACAGGAATGCGCGCTCGGGGAAGAACTCCCAAATCGAAGGCGGGTGGAACTCGTCGTCTGCAGTGAAGACAGTGTTGAAAGCCTGAGTCAGCAAGGTGGCTCCAGGTCGGTGCGAGATGGCGCACGCCATCGCGCAAGTCGAACGTTCAGGTATTCACTCATCTCGGGGTAAGACGTCACCGGCCGTGTGCTGAGCGAACTGTTTCAGCCTATCAAACGATTTCGCCCCGAACGAACGCGAATTAAGCGCCCGGCTCGTCATCTTCCGGGTTCGTCGTGGGAAGGATCGATTCACTGACCGTCGGAACGCGCATTCGCAACACGACAACGACGTCGACGATGAGCGTCGCGAACACACCCGCGATGATCGAGAAGAACATGATTGTCGGGTGCACCCACGGCTGGTCGCGCAGGACGAACATGACGATAAAGAAGACGACGAGTTTGAGGATCCAGCTGCCCAAGACGAGGGCGAAGAAGATCGGAACGTAGAGCGGGTCACCAAACCACCGGTTGGCGATCACGATGCTCAAACCTGTCATCGACATGAAGATCATGGCGAGGGCGATACCTACAACCGCGCTCCAGAGCCCGTCCATGCCTGCCACGGAGTACCCGATGAGCGCACCGATGACAGCGAGCACAAGCGCCACGATTTCACCCCAGACGAGCGTCTTGATGAGCAAGGGATTGCTCGTCGGGCGTTCAGGTGCGGTCTTGTCGGGAGTCACGACGTGGCTGCTTTCTGGTTGGGCTTCTGCGTGTGGCGGGGAGACTTCGGATCGGGCAAGAGCGTCACAAGGAGGCAAGCTGCTGCTCCGACAACGCCGAAGATCGCTCCCGGCCAATACTGGCCGGGCCAGTCTTCGCGTGCACCGACGTACATGAGCAGAAGCGACAGCGAGATTACAGCCGTCCATGCGTAGAAGATAAGCACGGCCGCTTTGTCACTGTGCCCCATGTCGAGCATCCGATGGTGCAGGTGCTTGCGATCGGGTGAGAAGGGGGATTTGCCCGCGAGCGAGCGCCGCACGACCGCGAGCCCGAAGTCAGCGAGCGGGAGCAGCACGATCGCAATGGGCAAGAGGATGGGGATAAAGGCACCGAGCAATTGGGAACGCCCGAACGCATCCGGGTCGTTAACCATTGACGGTTGCAGCTGCCCCGTAATCGCGATACCTGAGGTCGCCATGAGCAGGCCCAGCACGAGCGCGCCCGTGTCGCCCATGAAGATCTTCGCGGGGTTCCAATTCCATGGCAGGAATCCGACGCAGGCACCAATGAGAACCGCCGCCGCGAAGGAGGCGAGGTTGAAGTACGTGCTCGAGTTGAAGTCGCGAATGAGAATGTACGAGTACGCGAAGAAGACGCCGTTCGCGATGAGGCAGACGCCAACAACGAGGCCGTCGAGACCGTCGATGAAGTTGACGGCGTTCATGACGATGACAATCGCGAGCATCGTGATGGCGATGCTCAGGGTGTTCGAGCCGACGAGAACTCCCCCGATCGGGAGCGACAGAATTTGCAAGCCACCGAAGATCGTGACGATCGCTGCCGCGCCGAACTGTGCCGCGAGTTTGATGAACCAGTCGAGGTCACGCAAATCATCGATGAGCCCTACAACCGCGATGAGGGTCGCGGCTGCGATGAGCGACCACATCGTGTTTGGCGGGATCCAAATGATGTTGAAGAAGGGGTTGAGCACCGAAACCGCGAATGCAGCCATGATGCCCAGGTAGATACCAAGGCCACCGATGCGCGGCGTTGGTGTTGTGTGAATATCGCGTTCCCGAATCGGGGGGTAAATGCCCTTTGCGAGGCAAAAACGCAACACGGCCCACGTCAGCACGAATGTGACGGCGGCCGCGAAGAGCGCAATAAAGAGGTACTGCTTCACTTGCGAGCAGGCTCCAGCAGGTTGCCAACGACCTTGCGAATCTGCCCGCGACCGAGCGCGCCCTGGCGCAGGATGCGGATGCGCGCCTCCTCGCCCTCGGCGGCCCGCACAAGCGAAGTCGCATCGATGATCGTTGAGGGTTCGCTGCCACGCGAGTCCCCCCCGTCGAGATAGACCGCGACGTTCTCACCCAGCATGCGTTCGGCGTCTGCAATGTTCGTTGCGGCGGGCTCCCCCGTTGCGTTGGCACTCGAGACGGCGAGCGGTCCTGTTTCCTCGAGAATGTCGAGGGCGAGTTGCAGATTCGGTTGGCGAACGGCCACCGTGCCCTGTGTGTCTCCCAGATCCCACTGGAGGGAGGGCTGCGCCGGCAGGATAATCGTCAAAGCACCCGGCCAGTAGGCCTCGATGAGCTTCTCGATTGGTTCCGGGATGCTCTCAACAAGGGCTTCCAGACCGGCGCGCGAGGCGACGAGCACGGGCGGCGGCATCTCACGGCCGCGACCTTTCGCATCGAGCAACAACTGCACAGCCGCGGGATCGAACGCGTCCGCGGCTACGCCGTAGACAGTGTCGGTCGGCAAGACGACAAGCTCACCTCGCGAGATCGCGCGACGCGCTTCGCGCACAGCGCCGAGAAGTTGGCTGGAATCGTTGCAGTCGAAAGTCGTTGACATATCGCGTCAAGTCTACGTGCGAGAACTAGAGAACCGCTGTTGTGGCGCGATCGCGACCCGTGAGGTCGCGATGTGTCTGCGGGTTCTGCCACCCATCCGTGGCAAGAATCTCGCGCACTGCAGCGCCTTGTTCGTCACCGTGCTCGATCACGAGCGTTCCGCCTGCCCGGAGCAGCTGGCGCGCACGAACACTCAGTGCACGGATCGCGTCGAGGCCGTCAACGCCGCTATAGAGGGCGAGTTCTGGGTCGAAACGGCGCACCTCCTCATCACGAGGAATTGCGTCGCGGGGCACATACGGCGGGTTCGAGATCACGACGGCAACCGTGCCCTCGAGTTCCGGGAGCGCGGTGGTGAAATCCCCCTCGACAACCGTGAGGTTCTCCACCCCCTCGGCATTGCGGCGCGTGTACACGAGCGCTTCGGGCGACACTTCAACGGCCCACACACGCGAGTGGGGAACCTCTGTTGCAAGAGCGAGCGCGATTGCACCGCTGCCCGAACAGAGATCGACGGCGATGGGTTCCGTCGAAGCATCCGCTTGCAGCGCATTGATGGCGAGTTGCGCAAC
Source organism: uncultured Microbacterium sp. (assembly GCA_964400205.1). Taxonomy (GTDB): domain Bacteria; phylum Actinomycetota; class Actinomycetes; order Actinomycetales; family Microbacteriaceae; genus Microbacterium. The sequence continues at coordinate 62,542 of CAYNTU010000011.1, read as the reverse complement.
CTCTTCTGTCTCGGGGCGCGGAACAAAAACGCCCTTGCCGACCGCGAGTGTGAGGTGGCGGAAGGGTGCCGTGCCTGTGATGTGCTGCAGCGGCTCGCGGCTGACTCGGCGGGCAACGAGGTGAGCAAATGCCTCTGCATCGGCCTGCGTGAACACGCCCCCCGTGTACCCCGCGAGTTGCACCTGCCCCCGTGATGTCCCGAGAATGTGCGCCGCGATGAGCTCGGCATCGACCTGCGGGCTCGGCACGCCGGCACGTTCGAGTGCCGTCGCAGCTCGACCAACAAGCTCCGCGATGGGAATGCCAGCCGAATCGGATGCGTTAGGTTTCTCAGCACGGTCGGTCACCTTCCCAGCGTATTGGCCGCGAACTCGCGCATGAAACACAGCGCAACAACTGCAAAGCCACAGACAAAAGCTGTCAGGCTAAGGACGCACACCCGCAACTCGAAAGGCTTTCTCATGGCTGGTATTCACAACGACATCAGCAGCGCGTTCGGCAACACGCCGCTCGTCAAGCTCAATCGACTCACCGATGGCAGCGAAGCAACGGTGCTCGCAAAGCTTGAGTTCTACAACCCCGGCTCGAGTGTTAAGGACCGCCTCGGTGTCGCACTCATCAACGCGGCTGAGGCTTCGGGCCAACTGCCCCCGGGCGGCACGATCGTCGAGGCAACGAGCGGTAACACCGGTATTGCCCTTGCGCTGCTCGGTGCCGCTCGCGGTTACAAAGTCATCCTCACGCAGCCGGCTTCGGCTTCCGCCGAACGTCGTGCACTGCTTCGCCAGCTTGGTGCCGAGATCATCTCGACCGACCCTGCGAAGGGCATGCGTGGCGCGAACGAAGAGGCCGAGCGCATCGTCAACGAGACCCCCGGCGCTGTCTGGGTGCAGCAGTTTGCCAACGAGGCGAACCCCAAGATCCACCGCGAGACGACCGCCGAAGAGATCTGGCGCGACACTGACGGTTCGGTTGACTACTTTGTCGCGGGTATCGGTACGGGTGGCACGATCACGGGTGCCGGCAACCGCCTGAAGGAGCTCAACCCTGAGCTCAAGGTCGTCGCCGTTGAGCCGGCCGAGTCGCCCTTGCTGACGGAGGGCACGCCTGGCCCGCACAAGATTCAGGGCATTGGGCCGAACTTTGTGCCGGAGGTTCTCGACACGAACGTCTTCGACGAGGTCATCGATATTCCCTTCGACGACGCGATCACGACCTCGCGTGCCCTCGCCGCGCAGGAGGGCATCCTTGCCGGTATCTCGAGCGGTGCCGCTGTCAATGCGGCACTGCAGGTGGCAAAGCGACCTGAGGCTGCGGGTAAGACGATCGTCGTCATTGTTCCCGACACGGGTGAGCGCTACATTTCGACGGCGCTCTTCGACGGTTCACGCGACGAGTAAACCCGTTTGAGTTTCATCAGCCGCTATCGCGAAGATATCGCTGCAGCGAAACAGCGCGACCCCGCAGCGCGGAACGCCCTTGAGATCACGATTCTCTACCCTGGGCTGCACGCGCTGTGGGGGTATCGTGCGTGGAACTGGCTGTGGCGCCACCGCCTCCGCTTCCTCGCGCGGGCTGGATCCCAGTTCACACGGTTCTTGACGGGCATCGAGATTCATCCCGGTGCCACGATCGGCCGCCGCGTCTTCATCGACCACGGCATGGGCGTCGTGATCGGCGAAACGGCCGAGGTTGGCGACGATGTCATGCTCTACCACGGTGTCACCCTCGGTGGTCGCTCGCTCAGCAAAGGCAAGCGCCACCCGACACTTGAGAACGGTGTCGCTGTTGGCGCAGGCGCGAAAGTGCTCGGCCCCGTTGTCATCGGGGCGAACTCAGCAATTGGGGCGAACGCCGTCGTGACGAAGGATGCCCCCGAGAACAGTGTGCTCGTCGGCGTTCCTGCAAAAGCGCGCCCCCGAGTTCCGGGCGAAGTCACGCGCGCACTCTTGACCGCGCCTGAGTACTCGATTTAGCGATCACGGCACCCACGGGGTGTGTAGAGTCGTGCCGATCGCACGGCACTTGTAAAGAGTGCGTGCGACCGACTCGTCATCCGCTTGTCCCCCTGAGGTGCATTCTCGTGAACACCTATCCAACGTCAAAACGAATCGTCTCAGGCGCGGGCATTGTCGCCGCCGCTGTGCTCCTGACTGGCTGCAGCAGCGTGATTTCTACCTTTGGTGGCAACAGTGAAGTTCGCGATGAAACGACGGGCGAGATCGTCGAAGGCGGCACAACCGACATCTTCACGCTGCAGATCGGTGACTGCATCAACGAACCCGGAGCCGCTGGGGCAACCTCCGATGACCCCGTAGAAACCGCCGAGGTGGCAACCGTGCCGTGTTCTGCGCCACACGACTACGAGGTCTATTTCCACGACGAGGTCTCATTCGACGAGTACCCCACGAATGAAGATGACCTGTGGGCTGAGGGCGAGAACATTTGATACCAGGCCTTGCAGCCCTTTGTCGGAATGGCCTACGAAGAGTCGACACTCGATTTCTTCTACTACGTCCCGACCCAGGAAAGTTGGACGCTCGCGATCGACCGCACCGTCGACTGCTTGCTCTTTGACCCGGCCGGCCCCGCGACGGGGTCGCCCAAAGGCGCACAGCGTTAGAGCTTCGCTGGGTCGTGCGCAAACTGCGTTGCGTGATCGGCCCACTGCTTTTCAACAGGCAGTGACCGGATGCCGCGGTTCGAGAGCGCGACACCCGCTGCAATGACGCACAGCATCGCCGCAATCATGAGCGTTCCGGCACGCCCCAGGTGGGCAAGCCCAAAGCCCGCCACAATCGGTGCGAGTGGCATGGCTGCCATCGAGAGCACCTGAACGGCGCTACTCGCGCGCCCCAGCAGATCGCTCGGCACGGCAACCATGAAGTACCCGAACAGGGCGGCGTTGAGTGCCGGAATAAGAATGACGGATGCCGCCATAACGCCCAGAATCGCGGCAAACGACTCGATCCCCGTGAGGGCAACGATGCCACCCGCTGCGATCGCGAGCCCGGAAATGACGATAACTCCGGCGGGCACCCGTGCAATGAGTGCGGGGGCACAAAGAGCACCCAGGAGCATGGCTCCCCCGCTCACGGCTGAAACCCAGCCGATCTTGGCCATCGAAAGCCCCTCCTGCTGCAAGGCATAAATGATGATCGTCGTTGCGGCGTTAAACCCGAGGTTGATGATGGTCGCAGCCACCACGACGCCGCGAAGATCACGGCGTGAGAATGTCCAGGCGAGTCCCATTTTGAGTTGCGAGCCAAAAGATTCGCGAGGTTGGGCTTCCGCGGCAAGCTCCGCCTGTCGTGCCGGGACGACGTGACGCCCAAGAATGAGCGCCATGGCCGCAGAAATCACCTGACACACGAGTGCAACAAGGCCAATGAGCCATCCGCCGATACCCAGGAGCAGCCCTCCCAGCGGGCCTCCAACGAGTTGGAGAACGGCGCCTCGCCCTTGATTTGCCGCCTGCGCGCGCCCCATGGCGTCATCGGGCGCAATGTCTTTCAAGAGCGTTTCGCCGGCCGTGTCAAAGAGACCGTCGCGCATCCGTAGCAGAACGTTCATGAGGAGTAACAGCGTGAAGGTCCATGCGCCGAAGGCGTCGAGAACCGCGAATGCCGCAGCCAGAACAACACCGAGGCACGCGCCCACGAGCATGAGGGTTGCTCGGCGCCGCTGATCGGCCATGACTCCCCCCACGAGGGTCGTGGCAACGCCGACCGCCGCCCCGACGGCCCCAATAACGCCAGCCTGTGCGGGGCTCCCCGTGACGACAAGCGCCACGAGTGGAACGGCGAACCGAATGAGCGAGCCCGACAGTTCGCGTGCTGTGTCGCTTGCAAACCACGTCAAATACCCCGGAACTCGCGTGAGTCGGGTGTGTGGCTGGGTCTCGGATGTCGCCGTCATGTCTCGAGCGTAACCTCGCAATTTTATTTGCGCAACTCTTTTTGCGCAATATTTTCTGCGGGCTTTCAACTACGCTGTTGAGCATGACCGAGGCACAGTCAGCATCCGATACGGGAAACGAGACCGACGCACCCGCTGCACCCGAATGGACACGCAGCGACTTCCCCATGTCGGCCGAGATGCTCAAGGCTCTCGCCAATCCCCTACGTCAGAAACTCGTCAGCCTCATGCGGCGCGAGAAGTACGTGCGTGCAGCGGATGCCGCCGCACAACTCGGCGAGCCCGCCAACAAGATCAGCTTTCACCTTCGGGTTTTGGCAGACGCTGGGCTCATTGAAGAAGCGCCCGAGCACGCTCGCGATCGACGAGACCGTGTGTGGGCTGCCCGACCGGGGAGCTGGTCACTTGGCGACAGTGAGAATCCCGTCGCCGATGAAGCACTCGGCAATACCGTTCTGCAGCTCATCGGCGCGGAACACATCGCGATGGTGCAGCGCGCACTTGCCTGGGCGCCAGAGTTCGCCTCGGGACGCGATACGAAAGTGCACGGCGCGTTCACTCGCACCTCCGCACACCTCACGGAAGACGAGTTCAATCGGCTCATCGTGCAGCTCCACGAACTCATCGCCGAGGCGAAGGCGAACCACAACGCGGAAGCCCCCGACTCGCGATTCTTCGAAATCGACATCGTCGCAGCTGACGACCAGATCTAACGTTCGCACAACGCAAAAAACAGAACTGGCGGGTACGTACCTCTCGATAGGTACCCGCCAGTTCTGTGCTTACCTCGCGGCAGAGCCGCTTAGTCGGTGCTGGTGACTCGACGTCGTGCCGTGAATGCCACGAGCAAGGCACCCGCACCCACGAGGAACGCGGCTGCGATGAGCCCGCCACCGACGCCCTCAGCACCCGTGCTGGGCAGCTTGCCACCCGGCGATGTGGGCGTCGGGGTCGGCGTCGGGTTCACTGTCTCGGTCGGCGTCGGTGTCGGCGTCGGCGTCGGCTCGGGTCCCGCCGTCACGGTCAGCGGCAGAACCACTTCCGTACCCGACTGCGCACTCACGAGGTGGAGCGCAGTCGCACCCTCGGCCGCATCACTCGGAATCGTGACAGTGATCGTCGCCGCGTCATCGACGACGGGGAACGTACCCAACAGCGTGCCGCCCAGCGTGACCGAACTCTCCGTGATCTCGGAAGCACCGAGCGAACGCATGTTGAGACTCGAGACGTTGAACGAAACATTCGATCCCGCAGCAACCTCGCCGAGGTAGTTGTTGTACCGGCTGTACTCCAGCGCGAGAGATTCACCCGAGTTGATGGGCCAAATCGTTGCACCCGTGGCACGCTCAAGTGCTGCCTCATTGAGCAGTACGAACTTCTTCGGCCATCACAGCAGGCAACGCGACAAGCGTTGAGCCAGCGATGAGAGCACCGCCGCCAATGAGCGCGGCTGCGCGCTTCAGACGACCTCGTAGCGGGTGAGACATGCGAGAAACCTCTCCGTTTCCATTCACTCCCCCGGCATCGACAACGAGCATCGCCCACGGACAAGCTCGTTGCGGGGGATGTGAGCTCGTGCCATGCGGGTCGACACTGCTCGTGACACTATCGAAACGGAGGGGCAAAAAGGTAGCCCCGAGGTAAACGAATCGCGTTCAGCGCGATTCGCCTCGATGTATCGACTCGGTCAGTTGTCGTCGCCCAGGGCCGCGAGGCGGGCTTCCTCGTCGGTTGAGATGCAACTCTCGATGATGGGCGCGAGTGCGCCGTCCATGACCTGGTCGAGGTTGTAGGCCTTGAAACCCGTGCGGTGGTCGGCGATGCGGTTCTCGGGGAAGTTGTAGGTACGGATGCGTTCCGAACGGTCCATGCCGCGAATCTGCGACTTGCGGGCATCCGATGCCGCCTCGGCAAGTTCTTCCTGCTGCTTCGCGAGCAGTCGCGCGCGAAGCACACGCATGGCGGCCTCACGGTTCTGCAGTTGCGACTTCTCGTTCTGCATTGAGACAACAATGCCCGTGGGGACGTGCGTGATGCGCACGGCCGAGTCGGTTGTGTTGACCGACTGCCCACCGGGGCCCGAGGAACGATACACGTCGATCTTCAGGTCGTTCTGGTTGATCTCAATTTCGTCGGGCTCGTCGACCTCAGGGAAGACGAGAACACCCGTCGTCGAAGTGTGGATACGGCCCTGTGACTCGGTCGCTGGCACGCGCTGCACGCGGTGCACGCCGCCCTCGTACTTGAGCGAGGCCCACACGCCCTGTGCGGGATCAGACGAGGAGCCTTTGATGGCGAATTGCACATCTTTGAACCCGCCCAGGTCGCTCTCATTTGCCTCGATGAGCTCGACCTTCCAGCCGCGTGACGCCGCGTACTGCGAGTACATGCGCATGAGGTCGGCTGCAAAGAGCGCACTTTCGGCACCGCCCTCGCCCGCTTTGATCTCCATGATGACGTCACGAGCATCATCCGGGTCACGCGGGATGAGTAAACGGCGCAGCTTCTCTTGATTCTGCACGACAGCGTCTTCGAGCGCAGGAAGCTCTTCGGCGAAGGCCTCGTCTTCTTTCGCGAGCTCGCGAGCAGCATCCGCATCGTCAACTGACGAGAGCCAGGCCTCGTGCGCCGCGACGATCTTCGACAGTTCGGCGTAGCGGCGGTTGACACGCTTTGCGCGCGCGGCATCGGCGTGCACCGCCGGGTCAGAAAGCTCTTCCTGGACCTGACGGTGCTCGTCGATGAGCGCCTGAACGGATTCGAACATTTAGCGAATCGAGGTGTCGTCGCTCGACGTGGGAGCCGGGATCGACTTCTGCATCTGCACGAGGAACTCGACGTTCGAGCCGGTCTCCTTGAGCTTGCCGAGCACGACCTCGAGGGCCTGCTGCGGGTCAAGGCCCGCGAGTGCTCGGCAAGCTCAAGGAGACCGGCTCGAACGTCGAGTTCCTCGTGCCGATGCAGAAGTC
>CAYNTU010000011.1:0-55644 GCA_964400205.1 uncultured Microbacterium sp. | reverse complement strand
GCTTCCACGTGATCTTGACCTCGTCGGGCGAGAGCAGCATTTCTTCGCGGCGCGTCGACGATGCGTTGATGTCGACAGCCGGGAAGATGCGCTTGTCGGCGAGCTGACGCGAGAGGCGCAGTTCGCTGTTGCCCGTGCCCTTGAACTCTTCGAAGATCACTTCGTCCATCTTCGAACCGGTCTCAACGAGCGCGGTTGCGAGGATCGTGAGCGAGCCACCGTTTTCGATGTTGCGTGCGGCACCAAAGAAGCGCTTCGGCGGGTAGAGCGCAGATGCGTCAACGCCACCGGTCAGCACGCGGCCCGATGCTGGGCCCGAAACGTTGTAGGCACGGCCGAGGCGTGTGATCGAGTCGAGGAGCACAACAACGTCGCGACCGAGCTCGACGAGGCGTTTCGCGCGCTCGATGGCGAGTTCGGCGACGGTCGTGTGGTCTTCTGCCGGACGGTCGAAGGTCGAGGCAATGACCTCGCCCTTCACGCTGCGCTGCATGTCGGTGACCTCTTCGGGGCGCTCGTCAACGAGCACGACCATGAGGTGCACCTCGGGATTGTTGTGCGCGATCGCGTTGGCGATCTGCTGCAGCACGATCGTCTTACCGGCCTTCGGCGGCGCGACGATGAGGCCGCGCTGGCCCTTACCGATGGGGGCAACGAGGTCGATCATGCGCTGCGTGTACTTCGACGGCTCGGTCTCAAGGCGCAGGCGCTCCTGCGGGTAGAGCGGCGTGAGCTTGTTGAAGTCAACGCGGTTTGCGGCGTCGTCAACGCTCAGGCCGTTGACCGAGTCAACCTTGACCAGGGCGTTGTACTTCTGACGACCCTGCTGCTCGCCCTCGCGGGGCTGCTTGATCGCACCGACGACGGCGTCACCCTTGCGGAGGTTGTACTTCTTGACCTGGCCAAGCGAAACGTAGACGTCGCTCGGGCCCGGCAGGTAGCCGGTTGTGCGCACGAAGGCGTAATTGTCGAGCACATCGAGGATGCCCGCAACGGGAATGAGCACGTCATCCGGTGCGATTTCAGGCTCGAACTCGTCGAGGTTCTGGTTGCCACCCTTGCCGCGACGGTTGCGGTTGCGGCCATTCCCCTGCTCGTCGTTCTGCTGTTGCTGCTGCGGCTGAGCCTGCGGGGCGGCGTCTTCACCTGACTTGTTGCGGTTGCGGTTCCGGCTGCGGCTGCGCGTGCGGCGGCTGCCGCCCTCTTCGCCACCCTCGGCAGTGTCGGGCTTGTCGTTCTTCTCGGCCTTCTCAGCCTTGGCTTCGCCCTCCGCCTTGTCTGCAGCGGGCTTGTCGTCTGCCGCAGCCTTCTCGTCGGCAGGAGCCTCGGTCTTGGCGGCGGGCTTCTTGGCGCGCGAGGTCTTTGCCTTCGGTGCCTCATCGGATGCCGCATCCGCAGCGTCAGCCTTGGCTGACTTTTCCGCCTTGGCGGGCTTCTCAGCGACGGCGTCAGCGGATGCGGGCTTCTCGGTGGCATCCTTTGCCTCGGCCTTGGCTGCGTTGTCGGCTTCGATCTGTGCCTTCGTGCGGCGGGGCGCACGCTTCTTGGGCTCAGCTGGTTCTGCCGAGGCATCCGCTGCGGGCGGAGGCGGTGGCATATCGGGAAGCTCCGTCGTGGCGGCCTTGCTCGCGGCGGTTGCAGTCGTTGCGCGCCGCGGTGCGCGCTTCTTGGGAGCTTCTGTTGTGGCCTCGCCAGTGGCGGGCGCTTCTTGGGTCTCGGAGAGGTTCTCCACGAGTACTCCTGTCAGTTATGTGAGAAACACAACGGTTCACGACGCGTGCATAGAACACGATCGCGCGCAGCAACGGTGACGCACGAGGCGTCGGATCCCTTGAATGAAGTGAGCGTGCTGCGAAAACCGCTGAATGGCTGGGGCTCAGGCACCGATGGTGCTGACTATTCCCCCGCTCGTGCCTTTACTGTACCACCCTGAACATCAACAGCCAGCATCATAGGCTGCCAAGTGGCGCGTTGTTCGCCCGTGGCGTGACGTTCGTGCTCTGCTGCGACATCGAGCGCACGTTCGCGTTCGACAGGCCCATCTGCCAAGACAAGCACGGTCGGGCCGGCTCCCGAAACAACCGCGGCAAGCCCTGCTTTTCGCAGCGATTGAATGAGCGCGTACGACGCGGGCATTGCTGGAGCTCGGTGATCCTGGTGCAGTTTGTCGCTTGTGGCTTCAAACAACAGCTTGGGTCGCTGCACGAGCGCCGCGATGAGCAGCGCTGCACGTTGAATGTTGTAAACGGCGTCTTCTCGACTCACGTGTAGTGGTGTGAGTGAGCGGGCATATGCCGTTGAGAGCGTCATGTCTGGAACGAAAACGACGGGCAGCACCTCGCGGTTCACGTTGAGTTTGAGGTGATTGGGCACACCATCTTCGACCCACGCAATCGTCAAACCGCCAAAGAGCGCTGGTGCGACGTTATCGGCGTGGCCCTCAATGTCGGTTGCAAATCGCAGCAGATCCGCATCGCTCAAGACATGCGTTTCCGCAAGGAGCGTGCGAGCAATAAGGATGCCCGCGACAACGGCCGAACCAGACGACCCCATACCGCGACCCGAGGGCACACCGTTTCGCTGTTCGATACGCAAACCCGGAATCGGGCCCGCATTGAGTGCTGAGAAAACGTGCTCGATTGAGCGATAGAGCAGGTTCGAGGCATCCGTGGGGATTTCTTCGGCACCACTGCCTGAGACCAAGATCTCGAGTTTGTCGTCATCAAAGACCGAGAACGTGACCTCGTCGTAGATGCTCAGCGCAAGACCGAGCGTGTCAAAGCCTGGGCCAAGGTTCGCGCTCGTTGCCGGAACGCGAACCTCAAAGGTTGCCTGTGGTGCGCCGCGACCGGCCATCTCAATCCCCCTCGGCGCGCAACACACTCGCGACGCGAACGACGGCGTCAGTGTGCTCGAGCGCTTCGACAGTTTCACGCAGCGCTTTTTCGGGCGCGCGGTGGGTTCCAATCACGAGGCGAGCAGTGTTGTCGTCGAGGTTGCTCTGCAGCGCGGTCGCAATGGAAACACCACGCTCCCCCAGCAAGCTCGCAACCTGTGCGAGAACTCCGGGCTCGTCTGCGACTTCGAGCGCGATCTGGTACCGCGTTTCGACGTCGTCAATCGGCAGCGTCGGTAGGTTCGCGAGCGTCGATTCACCGATCGCCGCACCGCCTGCGACACGGCGGCGCACAGCCGAGACAAGATCACCCAAGACAGCGGATGCCGTTTGCACCCCACCAGCGCCAGCACCGTAAAACATGAGGTCACCCGCCGCTTCGGCCTGCACGAAGACGGCGTTGTTGCCGCCGTGCACACTCGCGAGGGGGTGTTCGCGGCTAATGAGCGCCGGGTAGACGCGCACGCTCACGGCATCCTTTTCATCGCCGCCATCCGTGGCTCGCACGCGCTCGGCGAGCGCAATGAGCTTGATGACGTACCCGGCCCGCTTTGCGTCGGCAATGTCGGTCGCCGTGATGGCCGTGATGCCTTCGCGGTAGACGGCATCGAGGGGCACGGTCGTGTGGAAGGCGAGGCTCGCGAGAATCGCTGCCTTTTGTGCCGCGTCGTACCCTTCAACATCGAGCGAGGGGTCAGCCTCGAGGTAGCCCAACTCAGTTGCCATTTCGGCGGCTGCCTCGGCCGTCAGACCTTCGCGATCCATCTTGTCGAGGATGAAATTTGTGGAGCCGTTGACGATACCGAAGACCCGTTGGATGCGGTCGCCCGCGAGCGACTCGCGCAGAGGGCGCAGGATCGGAATCGCACCCGCGACGGCGGCTTCATACGCGACCGTCGCACCAACGCGTGCTGCGGCATCGAAAATTTCGGCGCCATGGGTCGCGAGGAGTGCTTTGTTGGCCGTTACGACATCCGCACCCGTCTGGAGTGCCGTCTCAATGAGCTCGCGAGCTGGGTGGATACCACCGATGAGCTCGACAACCACATCGCTCGAGGTCACAAGGTTCTCAGCGTCGGTCGTGAGCAATTCGCTTGGAATGTCGAAGTCGCGATCGCCGTCGAGATTGCGCACGGCGACACCGACGAGTTCGAGCCGCGCACCAGCACGCTCGGCAAGTTCGTCGGCGTGCTCAAGCAGCAATCGGGCGACCTGCGAGCCAACAGCTCCCGCGCCCAATAGCCCGACTCGGATCGTGCGCTCTGGCACACCAAACTCGCTCATGCGTTCCTTCCTTGCGAGGGCGGATAGCCCACGTCGCGTGAGAGTACATCGTCGATCGTTTCGCCCCGCACGATGACTCGTGCTTCGCCGCAGCGAAGCGCAACAAGCGGGGGCCGGACAAATTGGTTGTAGTTACTCGAGAGCGAGAAACAGTACGCCCCCGTTGTCGGCACGCCCAGCACATCGCCGGGCGTGATGTCGGCCGGCAGGTACTCGTAGTCGACGACGATGTCGCCCGACTCGCAGTGGGAGCCCACGACGCGCGCGAGTTGGGGCACAGCATCCGATACGCGGTTGAGCACGCGCGCGGAGTACTGCGCTTCATAAAGCGCGGGTCGGGCGTTGTCGCTCATTCCCCCGTCAACGCTCACGTACAAACGGTTGCCCTGATCGAGTTCGACGAGCTTTGTCGTGCCGACTGTGTAGAGCGTGACACCGGCCGGCCCGACAATGAATCGGCCCGGCTCAAATGCGAGCGTCGGAACGCGGATGCTTCGCGCAACACACTCGTCGGCAACAGCCGTCGCGATCGCGAGCGCGAGCGAATCGATCTCTTCGGGCGTATCGGCCGTCGTGTAGGCAACCCCAAAACCACCGCCAAGGTTAAGCGTTCCTGGCTTGTCGCCCATGACGTGGGCGTACAACTGCACGAGGCGACGGGCGGATTCAGCAAAGCCCTCGGAACCAAAAATCTGCGAGCCGATGTGGCAGTGGAAGCCATCGAGGCGAATGCCCGATGCTTCTTGAGCTTTCGCAGCAATACCGGCGGCGTGATCGAGCGGGAAACCGAACTTCTGATCTTCGTGCGCCGTCGCAAGGTAGCTGTGCGTTTCGGCATGAATGCCCGTGTTGACGCGGATGAGCACGGCCTGCTCGACACCGAGCGAGGTCGCGAGCTGTGAAATTCGATCGAGCTCAATCTCGCTATCGACAACAATCGAACCGACACCAACCTCGATCGCACGCTGAATATCAGCAACCGACTTGTTGTTGCCGTGGTAGCCAAGGTTTGCCGCGGGAACGCCACCGGCGAGGGCAGTTTCCAGCTCCCCGCGGCTCGCAACATCAACGTTGAGCCCGCACTCGAAGACCCAACGTGCAACCTCGGTCGTGAGCAGCGCCTTGCCCGCGTAATACACCTTCGCGGTCGCGCCCACACGGGAAGCCGCGTTATCGAAGGCCTCTCGCACAGCGGTCGCACGCGCACGAACAACATCTTCATCGATGAGATACAGCGGTGTGCCGAACTGTGCCACCAGTTCCGGGGCTGCGATGCCACCAAGCTGAGCAACACCTGTCGCGTCGCGCACGGTGCCCTCGGGCCAGACAGTCGCGCTCAACTCGTTGGCGTCACTGGGCACAGCAAGCCAAGCCGGGGTGAGGGGCGCGGGCACGGCAGAAACCACGGTGTACCAATCGGTCAAGAGAGTGTCTTGCGATTCTATTGCACCCCCGTTGCGCCCTCGCATCCGCGCTGATGCTGTGCTGTATGCCACGAGCGCGATACCGTGAGAACATGGCGAAATCGAGTGCACCAGCAGCACCCGAAGCGGGGGCCGACGAGAAGCAATCGTTTGGGCAAAAGCTCCAGGCATGGGCACTGCGCCGCAAGATCGTGCGTGCGTACCTCTTGTTCGCGAGCAAGAACAGCGGTGCATTGGCGGATGCCGTCACCTACCGCACCCTCTTTGCCATCTTTGCCGCGATCGTGCTCGCCTTCTCGATCGTTGGTCTCGTGTTCGCGGGCGACCCCGAGCTGTGGCAACGGCTCCTCGACTCGGCTGAAAAGGCAGTGCCCGGCCTCCAAAACGCCTTCGATGTCGACAGCATCAAACCGCCCGCAGGCTTCTCGATCGCGACCGTCGTCGGCGTGCTCGGTCTCGTCGGCGCGGCCCTCGGTGCCGTTTCAGCAATGGGCTTTGCGCTCCGGGAACTCGACGGCACGATCGCCCGGCCGCGCAACCCCTTCTGGGAGATGGCACGCAAGCTCGCCATCGCCGTGGGCGTTGGGATCCTCTTCGCATTGAGCGCAGCGATCTCGTACGCGGGAACACAGGCAATCGGATGGCTCTCCCGCGAGGTCGGCTTCCCGAACGCGGATGTCGCGGAAGGCTTCCTCGTCGAAGCACTCTCGGTCGTTGTTGTGTTCCTGCTCGACCTCGCCCTCATCGCGATGCTCTTCACCCTGCTGTCAGGGCTGCGCGCCCACCGCAAGCAGTTCTGGTCTGGCGCCGTCATTGGCGCCCTGGGGCTTGTCATCCTCCAGCAACTCTCGAGCCTGTTCGTTGGCGGCGCCGTTGAAAAATGGCCCGTTGCTGGCCCCGCCGTCTCGCTCATTGCGCTGCTGTTGTGGCTCAACCTCTCGGCACAGATGATCCTGTTCGCCTCGGCGTACATCATTACGGGCGTGCAAGACGACGAGATGACAGGTGAGTTCCCCACAACGATGGCTGAGTACAACGTCATCCAGGCTCGCCGCGCAGCCGACTTCGCCGACGCACAACTCGCGAATGCCAAAGCCGAGGCTGCTATACCAGCAAGCAGGCGATGAGGCGAGAAAACACGCCTGAGCCCTCACTCGTTCGCGGCAGCAACCTATGCGCGGGCATCTCGCTCTCACTGTGACGCGAGTTCGGCGCGCTCGAAAACGAGCATTCAGCAGCTACGAGCACACACCAGGGTCAGCGAGACTCGGGTCCGTCGTAATGTTGCCGTCGACAGCGATGTCGACGGTTGCGTTCCCGTCGCCGAGCGCGACGCCCGTGACCGTGACGGCCTTGGGCAGATACTGAGCGATGCAGACGGGGTACGGCCCGAGCAAATCGCCGCCGAGACCACCCAGGGCATCGCGCAGCTTGTCGCCGTCAAGTGTGACGCCACCAGCTTTGGCTGAAATCGGCGTGACCATGACGGTGCCGTTATCGACCGAAAGCCCCAGCGTGACGCTCACCGGCACCGTCAAGCCCATGAGGTTGAAGTCACCTTCACCGGTAATCTGCCCGTCCTGCACAACAACGTTGTCGAGCGGAATGTTCTCGTCTTTCAGCAGCTTGAGCAGTTCATCCTGCGCGATGACGATCGTGCCGTCGATGGAACCGACCGGTTCCCCGCCGCGAATCGGCACATCCGTCGCCTTCGCCGAAACGTTGCCCGTGATGGGGCCGAGCGTGACGTTCTCGGATGACGCCGCGAGCGAGGTCAGTGTGCCGCCGATAACCTGGGGCAGCACGAGGCCCTGCGTCTCGACCGCAATCTGCTGATCGTGTGGGAGCCCCAGGGCCGTAATCGCCTGCGAACGCACGGTGTTCTCGACGCTTGAGCGCGCCCAGAATTCACCGCCGACGGCGGCACCACCCAGCACGAGAAGAACAATGAGCAGAACCCAGGGCCACCGGTGCTTCTTCTTCGCCTGCACGTAGACCGCGGTCGGTTCCGGGCCGAGCGGAACGGTTGCTGAGGAGTCGCTCACGAGTTACATCCGATCTGGCGCACTCACGCCAAGGAGATTGAGGCCATTGCGGAGCACCTGGCCCGTTGCGTCGTTGAGCCACAGTCGCGTGCCGTGCACGGGCTCGATGGGGTCATCGCCCTTGGGGATGACACGGCAGTTGTCGTACCAGCGGTGGTAGAGCCCCGAGAGTTCTTCGAGGTAGCGCGCGACGCGGTGCGGCTCGCGAACTTCGGCAGCGTAGGCAACGATGCGTGGGTACTCCTGGAGGGCGCCGAGCAGGGCTGATTCCGTTTCGTGGGTCAGCAGCTCGGGGTTGAACGCGCTGCGGTCAACCCCCGAAGCCTCAGCATTGCGGGCAACGTTGCGCGTGCGCGCGTGGGCGTACTGCACGTAATACACGGGGTTATCGTTCGTGCGCTTCTGGAGCAGCTCGGGGTCAAGCGCGAGCGGCGAATCGGCCGGGTAGCGGCCAAGCGAGTAGCGCAGAGCGTCCGTGCCGAGCCACTTGCGCAGGTCGTCCATCTCGATGATGTTGCCGGCGCGCTTCGAAAGACGCGCACCACCGACCGAAACAAGCTGACCGATGAGCACCTCAATGTCTTTTTCGGGATCGTCGCCCGCTGCTCCCGCAAGGGCTTTCAAGCGGTGCACGTAGCCGTGGTGATCAGCGCCCAAAAGGTAAATCTTGTGCTCAAAACCACGATCACCCTTGTTGAGGTAGTAGGCGGCATCAGCGGCAAAGTAGGTGTACTCGCCGTTCGAGCGGCGAATAACCCGGTCTTTGTCATCACCAAAATCTGTCGTGCGCACCCAGACAGCGTCTTCATCGTCGAAAACGTGCCCCTGCTCACGGAGCCGATCAACGGCCTCGTCCACAAGGCTCAAGCCGTTCTCGTTCTTCCGCTGCAGATCACGCTCCGAGAACCACACATCAAAGTCGACATTGAAGTCAGCCAGCGACTGCTGCTGTTCAGCAAGCTGGAAACGATAGCCGAGTTCTCGCGCGACATCGAGTTGCTCTGCGTCAGCGAGCGAGAGGAAATCGGGGCGCTCAGCGATGACACGCTGAGCCAGGTCATTGATGTACTCACCCGCATAGCCATCTTCGGGTGTGGGTTCGTCGTTCGCGGCAGCAACGATTGATGCGGCAAAGCGATCCATCTGCGCGCCCGCATCATTGATGTAGAACTCGCGCGCGACCTGTGCTCCGGAAGCTGCGAGCAAGCGTGCCATCGAATCACCGAGCGCGGCCCACCGGGTGTGGCCAATGTGCAGTGGGCCAGTGGGGTTCGCGCTGACGAACTCGACGTTGATCGAGCGCCCCGCCTGCGAGTCGTTCATGCCGTAGGCATCGCCAGCGTCGACGATAACTTTCGCGAGCGCACCAGCGGCTGCCGCATCGAGGCGAATGTTGATGAACCCGGGGCCGGCAACCTCAACGCTGGCAATACCGTCGGTCTGCGAAAGCGCATCGGCGATGCGCTGCGCCAGTTCGCGAGGGTTCGTACCGAGCGGCTTTGCAAGGCGCATAGCAACGTTCGTTGCCCAGTCGCCGTGGTCGCGATTGCGAGGGCGCTCGAGCACGATATCGGATGCCGTCAGTTGCGGTGCAGCATCACCGATGAGGGGGTTGATCGTCTCGGCCAGTGCCTGGGTCAGCGCATCCGTATTCATAGGCGTTCAAGTCTACGCGCGCATGCCGACGAGCGCGGAGCAGAGCGGTTGCCGCTGGTAGTCTTATTTGGTTCGCCTCCGTAGCTCAGTGGATAGAGCGCCGGTTTCCGGTACCGAAGGTCGCAGGTTCGACTCCTGTCGGGGGCACAACGCAAAAAAGGGGTCCGTCTCTCGAGAGACGGACCCCTTTCTCTGTCAAGCGACTACTTCTGCTTGGCAGCGACCTTCTTGAAGTCGTTGACGCTCAGGAAGCGGAACGCGGCCGCTGCGAGCGCAGCACCCACGAGCGGCGCGACGATGTAGAGCCACAGGTTGCCCCAGGCGAACTGACCGCTCACCGAGAGGCCGAGCGCAACGGCCGGGTTGAAGCCGCCACCCGAAATCGCACCGACGGCGAAGGCACCGACAACAACGGTCGAACCGATCGCGAGGCCGTAGAACGAGTTGCCGTCCGTGTCTTTCGAGGTTGCAACGTTGAGCACAACCCACACGAGCACGAAGGTGATGAGGGCTTCAACGATGAACGCTGGAACCGTCTCGATCTGCAGGCCCGAGGCGGGCGCCGGAAAGACAGCTTTTGCCACGAGGGCGGCGAGCACGGCGCCGACGGCCTGCGCGACAACGTAGACACCGAACTCTGTCGCGTTGATGCCACCGCGCAGCAAGACACCGAACGAGACAGCCGGGTTAAGGTGTGCACCCGAAATGTGCCCCGTCGCGTAGACGAGCACCATGAGTGCGAAACCGATCGCAAGCGGTGCGAAATCACCGGCGTTGTTGACCGCGCCAATGATGGCGAAGACGAAAAGGAAGGTTGCGAGAGCTTCCGCTGCCGCTTTCTGGACGAGACCAGTCATTGTTGAGATCTGCTTTCTACTGTGGATCGGCGAGGTTTCAAGCCGCCCATCATTATCCCGAAAATACGCAAAGATAGAAGCATGACGCAGCCACCCGTGCCGGGAGCCCCGCTCCCCCCGCATCAGCCGGGTGCCCCTTCGGCTGACGCGCCGCTTCCCACCCAGTACGCCCAGCAACCCGCCCCCTTGCCGGGGCAGTCAGGGTTCGTGCCGGGCGGGTACTACGTTCCTCAGCTTCGCCGCGTTGCTGTGCCGGTTCCGGCCGGCCCGCTTGCCTACCACCGCCTGGCGTTCAAGCGACAGCATCCGCAATGGTGGACGCCCCTCGTGACGGGCGTGCTCGTATTCGGTTTTGTTATCGCCGTGACGGTCGTTGCTCTCGTGGCAATTCTCGTTCCCATGTCGATGTCGGGTTCGGCGACCTCGGTCGAGACGCCAGATGTGCTCAGCGAACTCGTCATGTTCGACGCCAATGCTCCCGGCATGTTTGTGCTGCTCATGCTCTCGGTCATCATCATGCTGCCCGCGGCACTCGGGGCAAGCCGGATCGTGCAGGGCAAGGGCCTGGGGTACCTGACCTCGGTCACGGGGAAAATGCGCTGGGGGTGGCTGAGCACAACCCTCTTGATCGCGACAGCCTTCTACATCGTTCTGCAGGGGCTCTCGTTTATCGGCCAACCGTTCCCCGGGGATGGCTTCGTTGCCGCCGTGCAGCACAACAACTTCTTGCTCATGATCGTGCTCATTCTCGTGCTCGTACCGCTGCAGTGTGCAGCCGAGGAGTATGTGTTCCGTGGCGTCATGATGCAGGCGATTGGTCGCTGGCTCAAGAACCCGTGGTGGGCGATTCTCTTGCCCGCGCCGCTGTTCATGATGGCCCATATGTACGACATTTGGGGCCAGTTGAGCGTCGGTTTTATGGCCGTTGTCGCGGGGTACCTCACGTGGCGCACGGGCGGGCTTGAGGCAGCCATCGCGCTGCACGTCATGAACAACGTCTCAATCTTCTTGCTTGAGGCGTTCGGGCTCATCGATTCGAGTAGCGGCGAAAGCGCCGGCACGATCGGCTTCCTCGCGATGGTCGTCATGGAGACCGCTTACGCCGCCGTTGTCGTCTGGTTCGCGAAACGCAAGGGAATCGAGCGCGTCTCGCCCGCGATTATCTAGCGTCGTCCGGCGTAACTCGGCGATAGCGCAAGTCTCGGATCTCGCGACCTTTCGCGATGCCCTTTCGTTCGAAGGCGGTCATGACACGCCCCTCGAATCGCGGCGCCCACTCCCCTTCGAAGTCGCGCTCGAACAGATCGGATGCGTCAAGCACCTCCCGCATCTGCAGTGCGTAATCTTCCCAGTCGGTTGCGAGTCGCAGCACGCCGCCCGCGCGCAACGGTGCCGCAACCGTCGCCGGGAAACCCTCCCGCACGAGTCGACGCTTGGTGTGCCGACTCTTGTGCCACGGGTCGGGAAAGAAGATCCACACCTCATCGGCGGCACCCGCGGGAACATAGCCGTCGAGCACCTCGGGTGCGTTCGCTTCGACGAGGCGCAGGTTCATCACGCCAGCCTTGTCGGCATCGAGCATCGTGCGGGCGAGCCCCGCACGGAAGACCTCAACGGCCAAGAAATCACGTTCGGGCGCGGCGCTGGCAGCCGCGACGATCGCGTGCCCCTGCCCCGAACCGACCTCGATCACGAGGGGTGCGACTCGCCCGTAGACCTGCTCGATATCGAGCGACTCATCGGCTGCAACAGAGGTCGCGGCATCGCCTCGGCGAACGTCAAGCTGGTAGCGCGGGCTCAGTTCGGTAAAGGCACGCTCCTGCGCCTCTGACATGCGCCCACTACGGCGGACGAACGAGACGGGCTCGGTGCGAAAAGTGCGTTGCTCTGTCACCCAACAAGCCTACGGGCCAGCGACGGCACCCCTGTGACGGCGGCTGAGAGGTCCCGCAAATAGGCAGCGCCGTCGCGAGCGACGCGCAGCAGGCGTTGCCTATTGGCGGGACCTCTTAGGGCGACGGTTCCGTGACAAAGTCGATGAGTTCTTCCACACGACCGAGCAGCGAAGGCTCAAGATCCCGGAAGGTCGAAACCCGGCTCAGAATGTGCTGCCACGCGCGCGCAATATCGGCCTGCGTTTCATGCGGCCATCCGAAAGCGCGACAGATGCCGACCTTGAACTCAATGCCACGGGGAACCTCGGGCCAGGCGTGAATCCCCATCGCTTGTGGCGTCACGCACTGCCAGACATCAATAAACGGATGTCCCACAATCTTGACGAACGGGGCATGCGGGCCGCGGGCAACAGCATCCGCGATTCTCGATTCTTTCGAACCGGGCACGAGGTGGTCAACGAGCACACCGTAGCGACGCGTTGCGCTGGGAGGTTCGTCGCGCAAGAGGTCATCGAGCAGGTCGATTCCCTGGAGATACTCAACGACGACGCCTTCTGCGCGCAGGTCAGCGCCCCAGACTTTCTCGACGAGCTCGGCATCGTGGCGACCCTCGACGAGGACGCGACTCGGCAGGGCAACACGGGCACGCGAGATCTCGGGTGCGAGCGAGCCCGAGGCCGTCAAGCGTTTTTGTGGCGCACTCGTGGGAACCGTTAACGTCACGGGTTCGCCATCGAGTAGGAACCCAGCACCAAGCGGGAATACTCGCCGTTTGCCGAGGCGGTCTTCCAGTTCGACCGTGTCGTTCTCGACCCGTGTGACGGCACCGACAAAACCGTCCGCCGCAACCTCAAAAACCGCGTCGTGCTCGGCCGGAACGGGGCGTGACTGTTTCGTATGCGCGGTGCGCCAGCCATCCGCGAGCACATCGGTTCCGTAACGGTCTGCAAAGCTCACTCGCACACTCTATGCGCCGTGTTTTCGCGCTCGGCGTACAACTCGCGAAAACCCTATTTTCATAGCGACAAACTCAATAGACTCGGCACTGAGAGATTCTCTTTGCGAAGGAGCACAATGAAAGCTCGTAGTCGGATTCTGACAACCGTTGTCGGTGCAGTAGCACTTGCGAGCGCCCTCGCGCCGGCGGTCTACGCAGAGGATCCCCCCGCACTCGACGCGGGCTACGTGACCGACCACGCCGATATCCTGAGCGATTCGCAAGAACAGACCCTCGAGGCTGACCTCAAGAACTCCGCTGCTTCGGGCGTGGAAGTCTTCGTTGTCTATGTGAATGACTTCAGCAACCCCACAGACGCTGAGGAGTGGGCGCGCGCAACGGGCGACCGCAACAACCTCGGCCCGCGCCAGATGCTGCTGGCTATCGCGACCGATGGACGGGCTTTCTACCTCGCCGAACACGTCGACACACCGTTCACGGCGACGCAGATCACCGACATCGAGAACGACGTCACACTCCCCTACTTGCGAAACGACGATTGGGCCGGAGCCGCGAAGGCGACGGGCGAGGCTGTCGCCCAGGCCTACACCTCGCAGTCGGGTTCGGGCACTGGCTCCTCGGGCAGCTCCATCGTTCCCGTCTTGATCGGTGGCGCGGTCATCGTCGGTGGCGGCGGGCTCGCGATCTACGGCATCACTCGCTCACGCAAGAACGCGAAGGCGAAAGAGGTCGATAGCTCCGACCCGTATGCCGGCATGACCGACGAAGAGCTCTCGAAGCGTGCCGGCTCGGCACTCGTGAGCGCGGATGACTCGATCACCTCGAGTAAGGAAGAACTCAGCTTCGCGGCCGCCCAGTTCGGCCAGGGTGCCGTCGACAAGTTCCAGGGCGTTGTCGATGAGGCCGAAGCGAATGTGCAGGCGGCCTTCCGCCTGCAGCAACAGCTCGACGACGATATTCCTGACACGCGCGAGCAACAGCGCGCCTGGTGGATCGAGATTATTGATCTTTGCGAACAGGCCGAGGCACTCATCGACTCGAACGCGGAAGCCTTCGACGCCCTCCGTGAACTCGAGAAGAACGCACCACAGGCCCTCGCGACGGTCGAGACCCAGCTCGGTGAGCTCGAGCAGGGTGCGACGGCGGTTGTGCCCGAGCTCACATCGCTCGCGCAGGCCTACGCTCCAGCCGTGCTCGAGACCGTGCGTGAGAACCCCGACCACATCAAGGAGCGCATCGCGCTCGTAAAGAACCAGGTCGCTGAGGCAAAGAAGTACCTCGAGGCAAATCAAACGGGCGAGGCAGCTTTTGCCATTCGCACGGCAGAGGAGGGCGTTTTCCAAGGGCGCCAGCTTGTCGAAGCCGTCACGAAGCTTCGCAACGACCTCGCCTCGGCCGATGCTGAATCGCGTGCCCTCATGGCAGATATTCAGGGTGATATCGCCTCGACCTCGACCATCTCGGGCACGGATCTTGCACCCATCGTGCAGGCGACGCAGGGTGAGCTTGCCCGCGCGGCGACAGCACTCGACGGCCCCTCGCGCAACCCGCTTTCGGCGCTCGAAGCCCTCACTGCAGCAAACGCGCGCATCGATACGGCAATCGCCGAGGCACGCACAAAGGCTGAGCGCGAGGCTCGCGCCCAGCAGATGCTGCAAAGCACCATGACGAACGCGCGTGCACAAATCGGGGCGGCAACCGACTTCATCAACACCCGGCGTGGGCGTGTTGGCTCGACCGCGCGCACGCGCTTGGCCGAAGCATCGGCTGCCTACAACCAGGCAACCGCGCTCTACCCAACATCCGCTGAAGAAGCTCTTGGCCACGCGAACCGAGCGTTGCAACTCGCGAACGAAGCGATCCAGCACGCCAACAACGACGTCAACTACAGCGGCGGAGGCTGGGGAGGCGGCGGTGGGGGCAACCTCAGCGGCGACATTCTCGGCGGCATCATCGGCGGTATCATCTCGGGCGGCGGCGGTGGCCGCAGCAGCGGTGGTTACCGAGGCGGCGGCAGCTGGGGTGGCAGCAGCGGTGGCGGCTTCCGCACCTCGGGCTTCGGTGGGGGCGGCGGCTTCCGCGGTGGCGGTGGTTTCAGCGGCGGCAGCCGTGGTGGCGGCGGCCGGTTCTAAAGACTTTTCATACCTCTAACAGTTCCAACGAAAGGAAAACCCACGATGGCAAAGCAGTCAATCTTCGGGCGTATTTCAACGCTTGTGAAGGCAAACATCAACGCCCTGCTGGATTCTGCGGAAGACCCGCAGAAGATGCTCGACCAGCTCGTGCGTGACTACACCAACAACATCCACGACGCTGAGAAGGCAATCGCCGAGACGATCGGCAACCTGCGTCTCATGGAGCGCGACCACGCCGAAGACGTGCAGACCGCTAACGAGTGGGGCAACAAGGCACTTGCCGCAAGCAAGAAGGCTGACGAATTCCGCGCCAACGGTGACACCGCTGACGCAGACAAGTTCGACAACCTCGCCAAGATCGCCCTCCAGCGTCAGCTGACGGCCGAGAACTCGGCATCGGCGGTTGAGCCGACGATCGCGGCACAGACCGAGGTCGTCGACAAGCTCAAGGACGGCCTCAACGGCATGAAGGGCAAGCTCGACGAGCTCAAGGCAAAGCGCACTGAGCTCACCTCGCGCGCCAAGGTTGCCGACGCACAGAACAAGGTGCACGACGCCGTCAAGAACATCAACGTTCTCGACCCAACAAGCGAGCTCGGCCGCTTCGAAGACAAGGTCCGCCGCCAGGAGGCCCTTGCTCGTGGCAAGCAGGAGATCGCAGCATCGACGCTCGACGCACAGTTCGAGCAGCTTGACGACCTCGGTGAACTGACCGAGGTTGAGCAGCGCCTCGCAGCACTCAAGGCTGGCGAAGCTCCCAAGCAAATCGAGGGCTAATTCGATTCGTGAGGGCCGGGCTGCGAAGCTCGGCCCTCACTTCGTTGCGTGAGAAAGAGAGCCCCATGGCCCAGTTCTTCGTTGTCCCCCAGTGGCAGGGTTCAGCCGCTGCACGAGCAATGCTCCTGGCCGATGGCGCGCACGCCATCGCGGGTGACCTGCCGTCGAAGGCGACGACGTACGTTGCCGTCCCGACCGAGGCGGGCGACAAGTTCGACACGCAGATCAAGGGCTTCGGGGCAATCGAACAGGTACGTACCTCGCTCGCAGAGGCCTTTGAGAAAACGGATGCCTCAGCGAGCCCCTTCATCATCATCGGCGGCGACGCGAGCGTGACGGTTTCGGCCCTCGCCGCAACCCCCGCACCCCACGAGCTTGCCCTTGTGTGGTGCTCGGCCGAGGCCGCGCTCGAGCAGCCCGGCGCGCCAGACCTGGGCTTCGAGCAGATGGCGCTGACGGCAATCCTCGGCGGTGGCGAGCAGAAGCTTGCGCTCAACCCAGCGGTCTCCCCCGACCGCGTACTCTTCGTGGGTGTGCGGGATATTTCGGATGCCGAAGCCTCCGAATCAAGAAATGTCGAATCCGTCGATATCTCGAGCGATCACGATGCGCTCGCGGGCGAGGTCGATGGCATGGGCGCAACGGGTGCCTGGGTCCACATCAACGTCGATGTGCTCGACCCCGCAGAAATCGAAGGGCTCTTCAGCCCCGAACCGTTTGGGGTCTCGTCGAGTGACCTCGTGCACGCACTCAAGGCACTCAAGAAGGAAGTGCCGATCGTTGGCGCTTCCATCACGGGCTTTGCGCCGCGCTCGGCCGAGGCCGCGACAAACGATCTCGGCGTTATTTTGCGACTGATCGGCGCACTCGCATGAACACGCCTGCACCACGGTTGACAGCTGCGGCCGCGGCATCCGATGCCGCTGTGCTGGCAAAAGGTGAGCGATTTGACCGCTTCATTCCGCGCTTTCTTCTGAACTCCCCCATCAGTCGCCTGGGCTATTGGGCCGCGACGGCATTCGGCTTCGCGTGGGGAACGCTCTGGAGCACGGGGAAAATCACGAAACGCGATGGGCTCTGGGTCTTTCGTGGCATGCCCAATTGGACCTTTGGCCGCGGCGGAGTGTGCGTTGGCTCTTGCCTGCTGACGGAAAATATCCCCGTGACACCCGACCTGCTGCGTCACGAAGCCGTGCACAAGGAGCAGTGGAATAAGTACGGCATACTCTTGCCGTTCTTGTATCTCATTGCTGGCCGCAACCCCAACAAGAACCGCTTCGAGGTTGAGGCCGGGCTCGAAGCCGGCGGGTACCGCAACGCAACGCTCCGCACGATCGCGTAGCGCGTGGCGAAACCCTAGATGAGGTGCTTAAAGCTCTCTGACGCGACAATCTCGGCGCGGTCGTAGCCGAAACGCGAGACAAGCTGGTCGGCAATCTCGGCCGTGCCGAGGTACCCACCGAGCAGAACAGCGTGCGGGCGGCCCGCCGTGTCGTCGGCCATCTCGCTCAGCCAAGCAAGGGCCGCTCGCGAAACCTGCTCGCCCTTCGCCCGCGTGCATCCGCGACGCTCGCGAACCAGCCAGGTGACGGTCATCCGTGAGGGCGCGTCAAGTGTGCCAACCTGGTCGGCCGATGCAACCTCAACAAAAACACGACCCGAAGCACAAATTGGCAGGGTCGCGAGGTAGAGCTGAGCCTCGAGGAGTGAGGCCTCGTCTGCCGTGATCATGTGAGCGGGAGCCTGCTGGCGTGCACGACGGCGCGAGCGAGCAGTTGTGCCCGCGGGTGTTTGCGCTGTCTTCGACTCGATCATGATGTGTTAAGCATAGCCTAAGTAAGCAGAGCCTTGGCTATCGTACCTACTGTGCTCGGCCACACCCGTACGGCCGAGTTCACGGCTCATGCCTTGTGCGCAGAATATTATGCGTCAATCTGATGGGCGCAAACCCGCACAATTCGTTGCATTGTTACGGCGGATGCGCGACATTCTGTGTTGCGATTTCGCTCGACGTTGTTTTCAACGCGACAATGGAGCAGCACTCCCGCCCAACTGCAGGAAGATCATCACATGCACTTCTCTCCTCGTCTTCGTCGCGCCGCAGCAGCAGCGCTGACTGTCGGTGCACTTGCCCTCGCGACGGCGTGCGGCACATCGGCAAACCCCCAGAACCAAGAGACGGCCACCGTCGCACCCGATTCCAACGCGGCCGTCAACCCCGATGCAACGCTCAACGTCGGCCTCGTGCTTGCCCCGGCGAACCTCGACGCCAAGTTCACGGGTGGCGCCGCGCTTGACCAGGTGCTCATTGACAACATCTACGAGGGCCTCGTGAGCCGCACGCCCACGAACGAAATCGTGCCGCGCCTTGCAAAGGAATACACCGTCTCAGAAGACGGTCTCACCTACACCTTCACGCTCAACGAAGGCGTGACGTTCCACAGCGGCGCAGCCATGACGTCGGCGGATGTTGTCGCCTCGCTCGAAGAGGCACGCACCGACGAGACCCGCCGTGACCACGCAGCGGTTGCGAAGATTTCAAGCATCACGGCCCCCGACGAGAAGACCGTTGTCATCACGCTCCCGGCTGTTGACCAGGACTTCCTCTTCAATCTCACGGGTCGCGCAGGTCTGGTGTTCCAGTCGGGCGACACAACCGACCTCAAGACCGCCGCAAACGGTACGGGCCCGTTCATCGTTGACCAGTGGGTCGAGAACGCAAGCCTGACCTTCAAGCGCAACGACGCCTACTGGGGCGAGAAGGCCGGTGTGGCCGAGGTCGTCTTCCAGTACATCCCCGAATCAGCCTCGGCCGTTGGTGCCGCTGTCAGTGGTGACCTCGATGTTGTGACGGCTGTCGACCCGCAGCTTGCCTCGCAGCTTGAATCGGCGCAGTTCAACCTCACGACGGGTCAGACGACCGACACGGCAACGCTCGCTTTCAACAACAAGAAGGCACCGCTCGACGATATCCGCGTGCGTGAGGCACTGCGCCTCTCGATCGACCACGTCGCTATGGCCAATGCCCTCGGCAACGCCGAGACGCTCTACGGCCCCATCCCGGCGCTCGACCCCGGCTATGAAGACCTTTCGGATGTCGCTCCGTACGACGTCGAGAAGGCCAAGCAGCTGCTGGCTGACGCAGGCCAAGAGAACCTCAAGCTCACGCTGACGTTCCCGAACTTCTACCCCACCAAGATCGCCCAGCTGCTCGTTTCGGACTTCAAGAAGGCCGGCGTTGAGCTGACGGTTGACCAGGTTGACTTCAACGTTTGGTACGAGAAGGCCTACACGAACAAGGATTACGAGCTGAGCTTCGTGTGGCACGCAGAACCGCGCGACCTGTACAACTACACGAACCCCGAGTACTACTTCAACTACGACAACCCCGAGGTTCAGGCGAAGTACGCCGAGGCCATCGCCGAGCCCGACGTCGAAAAGTCGAACGCCCTGCGCGCCGAAGTTGCTCGCATGGTGAGCGAAGACCACGCGGCCGACTGGGTCTACAACGGCCTGACCATTACCGCCACGACGCCCGAGGTGACCGGCTTCCCGCAAGACTCGACGAGCTCGCGTCTTGACGTCTCGAAGGTCACGAAGGCCGAATAAGCGCTGATCGAATAACAACTCGATGCTGAGGTACATCCTCTCCAGAGGAGCCCTACTGATTGTGGGGCTCCTTCTGGCGAGTATGCTCATCTTCTTCACGCTGCGCGTACTCCCGGGCGACGTCGCGCAGGTGCTCGCGGGCATCGACGCAACTCCCGAGCAGGTTGAGGCCTGGCGACAACGCCTGGGACTCAACGTGCCCGTGTGGCAGCAGTATGTCAACTGGATGGGTGGCATCTTCCGCGGCGACCTCGGAACCTCAATCTTCGGTGGTGTTCCCGTTGCGCAAGAGATCGCCCGCAAGGCGACCGTCACGATCCCCCTCGGCCTCTACTCCATGGCCATCGCCCTCATCGTTGCCGTGCCGTTCGGCATCTGGGCAGCGATTCAGCACGGCAAGCGCAGCGCGACCGTGATCTCCTGGACGGCCCAGACACTTGCCGCGGTTCCTGTCGTGTGGGCCGGCATGATGCTCGTCGTCGTCTTCGCGATTTGGCTCGGCTGGCTCCCCGCGCAAGGCTTCCCGCGGGCCGGGTGGGATGACCCGTGGGCAGCGATCCGCTCGCTCACATTGCCCGCCCTCACGATCGGCGTCGTCGAGGGGGCCATGCTCATGCGCTTCGTTCGCAGCGCAACGCTGCAGGCGAGCACGCAAGAGTTCGTGCGAACGGCTTCGGCGAACGGCCTCACACGCCGTCGTGCGCTCGTGACACGCGGCATCCCAGCCGTGGGTCTCTCACTCATCAGCGTCCTCGGTTTGCAGGTCGCCGGCATCGTCGTGGGCTCCGTCGTTATCGAGCAGCTCTTCTCGCTGCCCGGCATCGGCCGCATGCTCGTGCAAGACGTCGGCGTGCGTGACCTCACGAAGGTTCAGAGCGAATTGTTCGTGCTGACAGCATTTGTACTCGTCATCGGCTTCGTTGTTGACCTCATTCACCGCTGGGTCGACCCCCGAGAGCGGGAGGGTGAAGCATGAGCGCGAAGCAGGTTCAACAGGTCGACGTCATGGCCAAGGGCATCCGTTTGTGGCCGGAGGTTTGGCGTCGCACGAGCGGGCGATTCAGCATCATTGTGATCGCTTGTGTACTCGTGACAGCGGGCATCGCGCTCTTCTGGACGCCGTTCTCCCCCGAAGCAGCAGACGGCTATGCGGCCTTTGGCAACCCCGGTTGGCCGCACCTCTTGGGTACGGATGCCGCGGGCCGCGACATCCTCAGCAACATCATGGCCGGTGCCAAGACATCCGTCTTTGTCGCGGTCGGTTCTGGCATTGTTGCAACACTCGTGGGCATCAGCCTTGCGGCGCTCGGGGCGCTCACGGGACGCATTGTGCGCGAAGCCGTCGCGGTCGTCGTTGATGTCTTGATTGCCTTCCCCGTGCTCATCATCGCCATGATGATCTCGTCGGTGTGGGGCGGTTCGCTCTGGGTCGTCATCTGGTCGGTCGGGATCGGCTTTGGCGTCAACATCGCTCGTGTCACGCGCCCAGAACTGCGCCGTGTGCAGCACAGCGACTTCATCGTCGCTGGCACCGCTTCGGGGCTCACAAAGACGCAGAACCTCTGGCGGCACCTGCTTCCCAACATCGCCCCCGTCTTCATCGTGCAGCTCTCCTGGTCGATGGCGGTTGCGATCCTCGCCGAGGCAGGCCTGTCGTTCCTGGGCTATGGCGCCTCTCCTTCTGAGCCGTCGTGGGGTCGCCTGCTGGCCGATCTGCAGAACTACATCAGCGTGCACCCGCTTTCCGTGCTGTGGCCCGGTGTCGTTATTACCTTGACGGTGCTCGCACTCAACCTTCTGGGTGATGCCATTCGCGATGCCTCCGACCCGACGTTGCGCCAGATCTCTGGCCAGAACATGCCCGCGAAGAGACCGACGGTGGTCGCATGAGCCTCTCTGTGAAAAATCTCGTCGTCGAATTGGGCGGCAAACGCGTGCTCGACGGCGTCTCGTTCGAGGTGCCCTCGGGCGCCCGCGTGGGTCTTGTCGGCGCCTCCGGTTCCGGCAAGTCGCTCACGGCGCTCGCGATCCTCGGGCTCCTACCGCCCGAGGCGAAGGTCACGGGAAGCATCACATGGAATGGCCGCGAACTGTTGACGCTGAGCGAGCACGAACTTGCTGCCTTGCGCGGTGACGAGCTCAGCATCGTGTTCCAGGAACCTCGCACAGCGCTCAACCCCATTCGGAACGTCGGGAAGCAAATCAGCGACCCCCTGCGCATTCACCAGCGTGTTTCGCGTCAGGAAGCGCGCCAAGCCGCCATTGCGGGCGCCGCCAAGGTTCAGCTGCCCGAGCCCGAAAAGATCATCTCGCGCTACCCGCATCAGCTCTCGGGCGGGCAACGACAGCGCGTGGCAATCGCCATGGCGCTCGCGTGCGAACCCGATCTGTTGATCGCAGACGAACCGACAACAGCACTCGACGTCACGGTGCAGGCAAGTGTCTTGAAGCTCCTCCTCGACCTCGTCGAGAACGACGAGATGACACTCGTGTTCATCACGCACGATCTCGCGGTGCTCGCCCACGTGGCGGACTACGCCGTCGTACTCGACAAGGGTCGCGTCATTGAACAGGGCACCGTAAAAGAAGTGTTGTCAAACCCGCAAAATGCCATCACAGAAGCGCTCATTCGCGATGCGACGGCAACCATCTGGCAAGGCGGTGACGCATGAGCACGCCGCTCGATTTGGCGCCCCTCGTTGAGGTGAATAACCTCAGCCGCGAGTACAAGGTCGCAAAAGAGCACCTCTTCGCGCCCCGCGAGATGCGGGTTGCACTTGCGCCGACGAACCTCGTGATCCCCGAAGGGCGTTCACTCGGCATCATCGGTGAATCAGGTTCGGGCAAAACAACGCTTGCCCGACTCATCCTCGGGCTCGACACGCCGACCACGGGCGAGGTGCTCATCGAGGGGCGGAAGGTCGACCCCAAGGCGAGCGCGAAGGCATCTCGTTGGCTGCGCCGCGAGACGGGGATCGTTTTCCAGGACCCCTACGCCTCGCTTGACCCCCGGATGACCGCCGGGCAATCGGTCGCCGAACCGCTCTGGGCACTTGGCATCGAGTGCGACCACCGAGCCCGCGTACGAGAGACGCTCGAAGAAGTGGGCCTCGAAGCCGAGATGGGCACACGCTACCCCCACGAGTTCTCGGGCGGTCAACGGCAACGCCTCGCGATTGCGCGAGCGATCGTGCACCGGCCAGCGCTGCTCGTTGGCGATGAGCCGGTCTCGGCGCTCGATGTCTCTGTTCGTGCGCAGATCCTTGAGCTGCTGGGCGAGCTCAAGGCCGCCTCGGGCTTCACGCTCGTACTCATCTCGCACGACATCGGCGTTGTACAGCACTTGTGTGAAGACGTCGCCGTCATGCACAACGGCGAAATCGTCGAGCACGGCGCATCCGCTGATGTGCTGCGCAACCCGCAAGACCCCTACACGCAGAAGCTGCTCTCGTCGGTTCCGACGATTCCGCCCGAGTACCGGCGAACTTCTTAGGCTACGAACGCCGAGCGAACCGCTTTGTCTTGGGCTCTTTGAGCGACTTTTGCATCGTGATGGTTCCGAGCGAGCGCCCGAACTTGTACCCGACGCCGCCCATGCGGCCAACCTCTTTGAAGCCGGCCTTCTTGTGGAGCTTGATTGACGCATCCGCACCCGAGTCACTGATGACAGCAATGATCTCGCGCAGATCAGCGTCGCGGCACGCGGTGATGAGTTCATCGAGCAAAGGGGCGCCGAGCCCCTTCCCTGTTGCCCCAGGGCCGAGATAGATCGAGTTCTCGGCCGAGTAGCGAAAGGCAGACTTCGCCGAAAGCGGCTGCACAAGCGCGTACCCGAGCACCTGATCGTTGGGCGAAACCGCGACGATCATGGGCAGACCGAGCTTCTGCAGCATGTCGAATTTCTCTTGCCAGTACTTGAGCGTCGAGGGTTTCTCGTCAAAGGTGACAACCGAGTTCGTCACGTAGTGGTTATAGATCTCGCGCACATCACCGAGGTCAGCTCTCGTCGCGGGGCGAAATGCGTACTCGAACGTCGGCGCTTCTTCGCGCTTGCGCAGGTGCCACGGCAGCTTGCGCCGTGTGTCACCAAACCCGGGGAGCATTCGCCCATCGTATCCGCCGTCTCGTTACGGCCGTATTTCCCGCTTTGGGCCGCTTTAGGCGACGCGCCAGTCGACGGGCGTCGCACCCTGGGCGGCGAGGAGCGCATTCGTGCGTGAGAAGGGGCGGGAACCGAAGAAGCCGCGGCTCGCCGAGAGTGGCGAAGGGTGCACGGAGGCAATGATGGGCACCTCGCCGAGCATGGGCTGCAGCGAGCGCGCATCGTTGCCCCACAGAATCGCCACGAGCGGCTGCTCGCGTGCAACGAGGGTGCGGATGGCGTGCTCGGTCACACGCTCCCACCCCCACCCACGATGCGAAGCGGGAGCGCCCGGTCGTACCGTGAGCACGCGGTTGAGGAGCATGATGCCCTGATCGCTCCACGCCGAAAGATCGCCGTGCGGCGCGGGCGGAATACCGAGGTCTGTCTCGAGCTCTTTGTAGATGTTTGCCAGGCTTCGGGGCAGAGGTCGCACATGCTTGTCAACCGCAAACGAGAGACCAATCGGATGCCCCGGCGTCGGGTACGGATCCTGCCCCACGATGAGCACCTTGACCTCGTCGAGGGGGCGCTGAAACGCACGCAGAACGTTGTTGCCGGCGGGCAAATACGGTCGGCCTTCAGCGACCTCGCTGCGAAGGCGATCCCCGAGGCCGGCGATCGTATCGGCGACAGGTGCGAGGGCATCGGCCCACCCCGCATCAATGAGCCCGGCCTGCGCGAGTTCGGCGAGCGACTTTGCCATCAGTCGTGCCGCACCGTGAGCGGGCCGCGGAAGAGCTTGTGCTGCGCTGATTGTGCGACCGGGCGCATCGTGATCAAATCGAGGTTGACATGGCCCGGGGCGCCCAGTGCATAGGCGATGACGTCAGCGACATCCGCTGCAACAAGTGGGTGGTCAACGCCCTCGTAGAGCGCCTCGGCTGCAGCTTTGTCTCCCCCAATGCGGTTGAGCGTGAACTCTTCCGTGTGCACCATGCCGGGCGCGACTTCGATAACGCGCAGCGGTTCGCCGTTGAGCTCGAGGCGCAGCGCCCGCACGAGCATCGTTTCTCCCGCCTTTGCGGCGCTGTAGCCAGCGCCGCCCTCGTAGGCGACTTGCCCTGCCGTTGAGGTGACAAACAGCAGGTCGGCATGCCCTGCTGTTGCCGCTGTCGCGCGCAGTTGCGGGAGGAAGCTCGCAACAAGACGCTGCGCCGAAAGCACGTTGACCTCGTACATCCACTTCCAGTCATCGACGGATCCTGCTTCCACAGAATCCGTGCCCTTGGCACCACCTGCAACGTGCACGAGCGAGTCGAGCGGGCCGAGTTCGGCGACCTGTGCCGCCAGGGCGGCAACGGATGCGTCATCTGTTAGGTCCGCCGTCAGCGGCACGGCTCCTGTTCGCTCGGCGAGCGCCGCAAGCCGATCGCCACGACGTGCTGTTGCGATGACATCCCACCCCTGTGCGGCGAGCGCCTCGACAGTTGCCTGGCCAATGCCCGAACTGGCACCCGTTACGAGGGCGCGTTTCGTATGATTCGTCATGCCTCTACGTTACGGCGCATTGCGCCAGCATTCGCCCGCAAACTCGCGCCTCCGTATGCTCATGAAAGACGTTCCCAACACAGAAGCAACGGAGCCACCATGACCGACGAACTCACCCCGACAAACTGGCACTTCGAGACGAAGCAGATTCACTCGGGCTCGGCACCAGACCCCGTAACGAACTCACGCGCAACCCCGATTTATCAGACGACGGCATACACCTTCAACAACACCGATCACGCCGCCAATCTTTTTGCGCTCGCCGAGTTCGGCAACATTTACACACGCATCCAGAACCCCACTCAAGGGGTCTTTGAAGAGCGCATTGCGGCCCTCGAGGGTGGCACGGGCGCCTTGCTGCTCGCGAGTGGCCAATCGGCAACAACCTTCGCGATTCTCAACATCGCCGGCGCAGGCGATCACTTCGTTTCGTCGAGCTCGATCTACGGCGGAACATACAACCTCTTCAAGCACACCCTTGGCAAGCTCGGCATCGATGTCACGTTCATTGAAAATCAGGATGACCCGGATGAGTGGGCACGCGCTGTTCGCCCCAACACGAAGGCATTCTTCGCCGAGACAGTTGGTAACCCCAAAATCAACGTGCTCGACATCGAGGCGGTCTCGAAGGTTGCGCACGAGAATAACGTGCCGTTCATCGTCGACAACACGATCGCGACCCCGTACCTCCTGCGCCCCCTCGAACACGGCGCTGACATCGTGCTGCACTCGGCAACGAAGTTCCTCGGCGGCCACGGCACGACCATGGGTGGCGTCATCGTCGACGGCGGCACCTTCGAGTGGTCAAAGCACGTCGACAAGTTCCCGGGACTGACCGAACCTGACCCCTCGTACCACGGTGCCTCGTACACGGCGGCTGTCGGCGACGGTCTCGCGTACATCATCAAGGCTCGCGTGCAGTTGCTGCGCGACATCGGCCCCGCAATCTCGCCGCAGAGCGCCTGGAACCTCATCCAGGGTGTTGAGACGCTCTCGCTGCGCGTTGAGCGCCATGTGCAAAACGCACAGGACATTGCCGAATGGCTCGAGAACCAGGGCGCCGTGGCATCCGTCAACTACTCGGGCCTGCCCACCTCACCGTGGTATGCGGCGGCAAACAAGTATCTGCCCAAGGGCGTCGGCGGGGTGTTGTCGTTCGAGCTCAAGGGCGGTGTTGAGGCCGGCCGCGAATTCGTCAACAGCCTCACGCTCTTTAGCCACGTCGCCAACATCGGCGATGTGCGCTCGCTTGTCATCCACCCAGCCTCAACGACCCACGCACAGCTGACCCCCGAGGCACAGCTTGCCGCGGGCGTGACCCCGGGTCTTGTGCGCCTGTCGGTCGGCCTCGAGAACATCGACGACATCAAGGCCGACCTCGCCCAGGCGCTCGAGAAGTCGCAGAGCCTCTAAATCGGATGCGCGAATGGCGCTGCCCCCGCCTCGGTCGCTGAGCTTGACGAAGTGCCCGAAGCGGGGGCAGCACCATTCGCAATCGCGTCATACGCGAGAATGAACCCATGGACTGGCAGATCTCAGAAGACACGGTTGCGGCCGAGCCCGTAACCGAGTCTGACGTGCGCCTGCTTCGCGCCCGCCCCCCCGCATCGGGAGCCTGGCGTGACGGCGATCACCCCGGCAACCGCCAGTTTCTCGAGCTGGGCGCCTTCACAACCGAGGGCGGCGAGACGCTGCGGGAAGCTCGTCTCGCCTATGAGACCTGGGGTTCGTTGAACGACGATCGATCGAATGCGATCCTCATCAACCATGCGCTGACGGGCGATTCGCACGTCACGGGCGATGCTGGTCCGGGCCACGCCACGAGCGGATGGTGGAGCGACCTCGTCGGCCCCGGCCTGGTCATCGACACTGATACATACTTTGTCGTCGCGGCAAACATGCTGGGCGGCTGCCAGGGTTCAACGGGCCCCGCCTCAATCTCGCCGGACGGCTACGAATGGGCCGGCCGTTTCCCCTTCCTCACGATTCGCGACCATGTGCACGCCCTGGGTCAGCTTTCGGATGCGCTCGGCATCGACCGCTGGCACACCGTCATTGGTGGTTCGACGGGTGGCATGCACGCCCTCGAGTATGCGATCGAGTACCCCGCGCGCGCCGCACGGCTCGCGGTGCTGTGTGCGCCAGCCATGACGAGCGCCGATCAGATCGCGCTCAACGATGTGCAACTCGAGGCCATCCAGCTTGACCCGCGCTACCGCGACGGCGAGTACTACGACGCACCCGACGGCGAGGGGCCGCACCGCGGGCTCAGTCTTGCGCGCCGCATTGCGATGTTGAGTTATCGCAGCGACACAGAGCTCAATCGCCGTTTCGCACGTTCGTGGCAGAGCGATATCTCCCCCATCGGCCGCGGTGGCCGCTACGCGGTCGAGAGTTACCTCGACTTCCACGGCAACAAGTTCACCCGCCGGTTCGACGCGAACTCGTATGTCACACTCGTCAACGCCATGAACTCGCACGACATCGGGCGCGGGCGCGGTGGTGTTGATGCAGCACTCGGTCTTGTCGATGCCCGAACGCTCGTGCTCGGGGTCGACACCGATCGTCTCTTCCCCGTCGATGGCCAGCAGCAGATCGCCGCGGGCCTGCGCAATAGCGTGTCGGGCGCATCCGCCGTCATTATCGAGAGCGATTTCGGCCACGACGGCTTCCTCATCGAAACAGACGTCGTCGGTGAGCACCTGCGCGGGCTCCTCACCTCTTAGGCATTTCATCACCTGCCACCGTCGTGGCCAATTTCCGCTAGTGAAGCGCGGGCGGGCGTGAAAGAGTTGAGGCATGACACCGCTCGAGCTGACCTTCGATGAGCGCTACCGCGCTATCAGGGGGCGCGACAAGCGATTCGACGGGCAATTCATTCTCGCGGTACACAC
The DNA here is from genome assembly GCA_964400205.1 of uncultured Microbacterium sp. GTDB lineage: Bacteria > Actinomycetota > Actinomycetes > Actinomycetales > Microbacteriaceae > Microbacterium. The sequence goes on along the minus strand of CAYNTU010000011.1, from coordinate 27,582 downwards.
GACCGGTATCTATTGCCGCCCAAGCTGCCCGGCACGAACTCCCAAACCCGAGAACATCACCTTCTACCCGACAAGCGCTGCCGCACACGAGGCGGGCTACCGCGCGTGCAAGCGCTGCCTCCCAGATGCCGCGCCCGGCTCCCCCGCCTGGGACCTCGATGGCGATGTGGCTGCCCGGGCAATGCAACTCATTGCCGACGGAGTCGTAGACCGCGACGGGGTGAGCGCCCTCGCGACACGACTCGGGTACTCACAGCGACACCTCACACGGGTGCTCACAGCTGAACTGGGTGCGGGGCCGCTCGCACTTGCCCGCGCGCACCGCGCCCACACGGCACGCATGCTCCTGACAGGAACCGACCTCCCCGCGTCGGATGTCGCCTTCGCCTCCGGGTTCTCAAGCGTGCGCCAGTTCAACGACACCGTGCGCGAGGTCTTCGACCAGACCCCCTCACAACTGCGAGCGCGGGGCACAGCCGAGCCACACGAAGCTCCCGGTGAACTCACGCTCCGACTCCCCTACCGCGAACCGTTCGATTTCGCGGGCATCCTCGCGTGGATGGCTGCGCGCTCGATCGCAGGAGTCGAGACAACAACCGAATCGAGTTACGCCCGCTTTCTTCGGATGCCCGGCGGCCCGGCCTGGTTTGAGGTCTCAGCCGATACACCCGGGCGCCTCAAGCTCCGCGTGCGGCTGAGCGATCTGACCGATCTCTCACCGCTCATCGCTCGCGTGCGGCGCCTCTTCGACCTTGATGCTGACCCGCAGGCGATTGATGCAGCGCTCAGCGCCGACGCGGCTCTCGCGAGGCGCGTTGCCGTGCTCCCGGGCATTCGCGTGCCCGGGGCATCCGATCCGCATGAGATTCTCATCCGCGCCATGGTGGGGCAGCAGATCTCAGTTTCGGCTGCGACGCTCGCCCTCACGCGCCTCACGGAGGCCCTGGGTGAGCGCGTCGAAGGCGGCACCCTCTTCCCCACAATGCAGGCAATTGCCGAGCGTGGCGCAGAGGCGCTCTACGGCCCCACCGCTCGCACAAACGCCATCATGAACGCGGCACGCGCGCTCGCCGAAGGCACCCTCACCCTCGGCCCCGGCGACGACCGCGCCGAACAACGCGAACGCTTGCTCGCAATGCCCGGCATCGGGCCATGGACGGCCGGCTACGTGCGGATGCGCACGATCGGCGACCCCGACGTGACCCTCCCGGGCGATTCAGCCGTGCGCCTCGGCGCCCGCACGCTCGGCATCCCCGACACACAACCAGCATTCGGCGCCTGGGCAGCAACACTTGCCCCGTGGCGCAGCTACGCAACCGCGCACCTCTGGCGTGCGATCGCGAAAGGAACCTCATGACCGCCCTCGTCGACACCATCGAAACGCCCGACGGCCCCTTCACAATCATCACAAGCGAACGCGGCGTACTCGCCACGGGGTGGAATACGGATGACGCGGGCGTGCTCGCTCGCATCTCAACGGCGCTGCGACCCACTTCGCTCCAAGCGGGTCGCAGCCTCGCCTCAGAAGCTGCCGAGGCGTATTACGCGGGTGATCTCGCCGCGATCGACGAGGTTGCCGTCGAACTCGGCGGCACCGAGTGGCAGCAAAATGGGTGGGCCGTGCTGCGCACGATTGTGCCGGGGCATCCGCTCACCTATGCCGAATACGCGAGCGAAATGGGCAACCCAGGCGCGGTTCGAGCGGCTGCAAGCGTCTGCGCCCGCAACCCCGTGGCACTCTTCGTGCCGTGTCACCGCGTTTTGCGCAGCGATGGTTCGCTGGGCGGTTTCGCGTGGGGAACCGACGTCAAGCGCGGCCTACTCGACCGCGAAGCGAGCGTTACTTCTTCTTGACGGTCTTGATCGTGCCGGTGCCGCCTGCAACTCGGCCAGCACCATCGGCACCCGGCAAGAGTGCCGCGACAGATTCGAGCACGTCGTTGGGTCGGAAGGGGTACCGCTCCATCTCTTTGACGGTGGCAATGCCGCTCAGTACGAGCACCGTGTAGAGGCCAGCTTCAATGCCCGCAACGATGTCGGTATCCATGCGGTCGCCGATCATGCCCGTGGCCTTCGAGTGTGCCCCGACCTTGTTGAGCGCCGAGCGGAACATCATGGGGTTCGGTTTGCCCACAATGTAAGGCTCTTTGCCGGTCGCCTTCGTGATGAGCGCGGCGATTGCGCCCGTTGCCGGCAGCGGTCCCTCAAGGCTCGGGCCTGTCGCGTCGGGATTCGTTGCAATAAAGCGTGCGCCGCCGTTGATGAGACGGATCGCCTTCGTGATCGCCTCGAACGAGTAGTTGCGTGTCTCGCCGATGACGACGTAATCGGGGTCGGTTTCGGTCATGACGAACCCTGCTTCGTGCATGGCGGTCAAGATGCCCGCCTCGCCCACGACGAAGGCACTGCCGCCCGGCATCTGCGACTTCAAGAAATCAGCCGTAGCGAGCGCCGAGGTCCAAATGCGGTCTTCGGGAACGTTGAGCCCACTGCGCTTGAGCCGGGCCGAAAGGTCCCGCGCCGTGAAGATCGAGTTGTTCGTGAGCACGAGGTAGGGAATGTCGTTCTTTTCCCAGTGCTTGAGAAGTTCAGCAGCGCCGGGCACGGCGTGGTTCTCGTGGACGAGTACGCCGTCCATGTCGGTCAGCCAGCATTCGATATCGCGGGGGTGCACCATGCGACCAGCGTACGCGTGCGCGGAGGTTCCGTGAAGCATCGTGCACATTCGTGCCACACTGGCCACATGAACAGCCAAAAGACCCTCGATCGCGTTTTCAACTACGACGCGGGCTCGATCTACGATCTGTACGTGCAAAAGGTTGAACGCAAGGGGCGCACAAGCGATGAGCTCGACGATGTGCTCGGCTGGCTGACGGGGTACTCCCCCGCGCAATTGCACACGCTGAACGGCACGACGCTCAAAGCCATGATCGACGATGCTCCCGCCTGGAATCCGGCCCGCAGCGAGATCAAGGGCGTCATCTGCGGTGTGCGCGTCGAAGACATCGAGGATGCCACGATGCAGGCGATTCGCTACATGGACAAGGTTGTCGACGAACTCGCGAAGGGCCGCGCGCTCGACAAGATCAAACGACAGCTGCCAGAGAGCTAGATCGTCCGCCCATCGGGGTCGCCTTCGCGCCAGGGGCGAAGCTCAGAAGGCGTCGGCCACGCCAGCTCGTAGATCGTCGGGAGTGGTCCACCGAGTGCGCCAAAATCATCAATCTTGACCGCGACCCGGTCGGGCGTGACCTCAACCATGCGCACACGCGCGGGGCCATCCGCAGTTTCGAGGATCCACGTGTCGTCGAGCCATCCGATGCCGATGCCCTCGAGTACGGCTTCAGCATCGAGCCACTCCTGCGCCTCGCCGACGTCGTGGCCGAAGAGCCCAACGGGGACCCACAGCTCGCCCTCGGGGCGGATCCACCCGACGAGCTCGCCGTCATCGCGACGGTGCGGCGTCCAGTCGCTCGGGACAGCGCTCAACTGAGCACCGCGAGCGCGGCGTCGTAGTCGGGCTCCTGCTTGATTTCGGGCACAAGTTGTGAATGCAAGACCGTGCCGTCGGTGTCGAGTACGAAGACCGAACGCGCAAGCAACCCAGCAAGCGGCGAATCTGTGAGCGTCACACCGTAGTCGTCGCCGAAGCTCGACCGGAACGCGCTCGAAGTCACGACGTTGTCGATCCCCTCGGCACCGCAAAAGCGACCGAGCGCAAAGGGCAGGTCTTTCGAGACCGTCACGACAACCGTGTTGTCGAGCCCAGCAGCAAGCTCGTTGAACTTCCGAACGGATGCCGCGCAGATCCCCGTATCAACCGACGGGAACACGTTGAGCACGATGCGCTTGCCGTCGAAGGCATCCGCCGTCACGTTCGACAGATCGGCCGCAACCGTCTCGAATGCGGGGGCCGCGGTGCCGACCTCGGGAAGGTCACCAACAGTGTGGGCGGGGGTTCCTGCGAATTGTGTTTCAGCCATAGGTCTATCGTGCCACCACGCGCAGTATTCCGGGGTCGCACGACCCATTCGGTACGGTAGACGGGTGATCAAGAAGGCCATCGCAAGCGTCTACTGGAAGTTCAGTAAGTGGGAGCTCGTCACGACCCCAGCACCGACACGTCCCTCGGTGCTCATTGGTGCCCCGCACACCTCGAACTGGGATTTCATTCTCATGCTCAACATCGCATGGAAGCTCGGTGTCGATATGCGCTGGCTCGGCAAGAAGAGCCTCTTCAAGGGGCTTGCGGGGCCCATTATGCGCGGCCTCGGTGGTATCCCGGTTGATCGCGAGAACCCCAGCAAGGTTGTTGGAGAGGTTGTCTCGAAGCTCAAGAAGGGGCAGGTTATCAGCCTCGTGGTGACGCCTGACGGCACGCGCACGAACACCTCGAATTACTGGAAATCAGGGTTCTACCGCATCGCGAGTGAGACCGACATGCCCGTTGTACTGGGCTATGTCGATCGCACGACCATGACGACGGGCCTCGGCGAGACGATCGAACTCACGGGCGACGTCTCGGCCGATATGAACAAGGTGCGTGCCTTCTACGCCGACAAGGCAGGGTTTTACCCTGACAAGAAGGTCGAGCCACGGCTGCGCGAAGAGGATGCGATCGAGCGATGAAGAAACCCGGGCTCTTCGTCGGCGGTGCCGTACTCATTACCTCGATGGCTCCGTGACAGGCCTTCGAGGCACGTGCCGCAAGCGCGAGCGCCTCGTCAAGATCAACGGCATTGATGATCCAGAACCCGCCGAGGTACTCCTCCGCCTTGATGTATGGGCCGTCGGTTGTGACGGGCGCCAGCTCGGGGTGCTCCGCCTCAATCGCGGGGAACAGTCGCCGGTCTTCGCCACGATGGTGCTGCGTCAGTGCGACGCAAAATCAACGGCAGTAGAGCAGCAGATCTGTTGTGATCGCGGTCGTCGAGTTATCCGTTTCGAGGGATTCCTCAACAAGGCGAAGTGCTTCGCGCAGGCGGTTGTGCACTTCTCGCAATTCATTGCTCCAGGCGAGAAACCTGGTCGTGTCGCGCTCAGTCACGCGAACACGAAGGAAGCGATGTTGTCATCGTGCTCCTGCTGGTTCGGCGCCTCCATGCCTGACACGGTCTGCCACCGGCACGCGACGCTGCATCCATTTTGGAACTTTTGCGCCGCTGATGCGGGAGTGTTCTCGCGAACGGGAGTCGGGTTCCAGCGAAACACCTCCCGCTTGCCAGATCGCTCCCGTGCGCCCGGGCGCCATGGCTACGCTGGCAGAATCAGCACAAAGGAGCATCCGATGTCATTTCAGGCCTATCTCGACGCAATCGAGAACAAGACCGGCAAGACGCCGCGCCAACTCGTTGATGAAGCGAAGTCGCGCGGTTACGACAGCAACGACGTCAAGGCCGGTGAGATCCTGCAGTGGCTGAAAGATGATTACGACCTGGGGCGTGGCCACGGGATGGCACTCGTGCACGTCATCAAGAAGGGGCCAACGATCGATTCGAAGCACGTTGGTTCAGGCGGCACGCACAATGACGACTCCGACACCCTCTGGCTCGACGGTCAAGCTACGAAGCCGTAGCGTTCGCTAGGCGTCAGCGACGACTTCAGCTTTGAAGCCGGCGGAGTTTTCGAGCCAGCCTGCGTAATGTTCCTCGCCGCCGACGTACGGGTAGCGGTCGTGGTACAGCGGTCTCCAGGCATAATCGGAGGCTTCGACCATGACCGCGTCGACGTTCTCTCGAGCATCACCGTTGAACGCGAGATGGTTGAGCCCGGGTTGCCGCCGATTGTGCTCATCCCCGGCGAGGTTTGGCGAGGTCGTGATAGTCAGATACGTGCCGCCGGCTGCCCAGGTCGAACCCTCTGGCCACTCGCCATCCAACTCGAATCCGAGTCGCTGAAGGAGCCACGCCCACTCGGCCCGGGCACTCTCGAGATCAGCAACCCACAACTCGACGTGGTGAAAACCTGGCATGTTCTGACCCTAGCCGTAGCCGATACCATTCCGCCGCACCCGGGCGGGGCGATCTCGGAGTTCCCGATCGTTGCCGGTGTGATTCCGTTCCCCGGGTGGAGCTTCTTCGATGAGGAAGATGTCTGGGATCTTGACGAGGCAACTCGTGAGCGCACCGTTTCGCTGACGCGTACGGTGCCGGCCAAGGTGCCGACCGACCCGATAGCTCTGACCAACGAGGCGCGGTTCGACGTTCCCGTAACTCTGCTCATGGGAGGCGTTGATGAACCAACGTTCCGCGGGATGGTTGGCAACTGGGGGCCGTATGGCGACGAGTTCGGTGCAATCAAGAACGCGCAGGTCGTCAAGCTCGACACCGCCCACTGGCCGCAGTTCACGCAATCCGAGCGGCTCGCAAACGCAATTCTGAAAGCCGCCGAGAACGCTGAAGAGCGCTAAGCGCGTGCCGCGAGAATCTCGAGTGCGATTTCGATGATGTCGCTGCGGTGCTCGCTCGTGTGAGGGATCTCGGCGATCGGCACCCACTGCGCAAAATCCGTGCTTCCACCGACCTCGGTCGTTCCGAGTTCACCGCTCGTGACGGTTGCTGAGTACAAGAGACGCTGAAACCGGGCCAGCCTCCCGCGACCGCGGAAATTCTCAACCGTAAAGTGGCTCGTCGTGAGCAAGGCGCCAACGGCAACGTCGTACCCCGTCTCTTCGTAGACCTCACGCACAAGCCCGTCTTCAACAGCCTCATCGTGCTCGATGCCGCCACCAGGAAGCGTCCACTTGGGCGTCGCTGTCGTGCCTTCGCCGTTGTACCAGGTGAGCAGCAACTCTCGCGCCTCGTTGACGATGACCGCATATGCCGCGAGTCGTGTGTCGTACTCCGTAAAGTGCATGTGCCCAAGGCTATGCGAGCCTCACAGCAACAGGTATCCTCGTCGTTTGATCAAGCGCGGGTCGGTTACGCCAGTTCGATATGCCGCCCCGGAATAGCATCGAGCAGACGCTTCGTGTATTCCTGCTGCGGGTCGTCAAACACCTCATCGGTTGTTGCCTGCTCAACGATCTTGCCGTTCTGCATGACACACACACGATCGGCAATGAGTCGCACAACCGCGAGGTCATGCGTGATGAACAGGTATGTCAGATCGAGCTCACGTTGCAGTTCAGCGAGCAGATCGAGAATCTGCGCCTGCACGAGCACGTCGAGTGCAGAGACCGCCTCGTCGAGCACGAGAATGTCGGGCTTGAGTGCAAGCCCGCGCGCAACAGCCACGCGCTGACGCTGACCGCCCGAGAGCTCATTGGGGTACCGCGTCGCGAGTTCACGCGGCAGCGCCACCTGGTCGAGCAATTCAAGCACGCGCTCACGCCGACTTTCGTGATCGCCAACGTGGTGCACCTTGAGCGGTTCCGCGATGATGGTTCCGATACTGCTGAGCGGGTCAAGCGAGCCGTAGGGGTCTTGGAAGACCGGCTGCAGAGTGCGGCGCAGATCGAACAACTGCTTGGCGTTGAGCTCGGCCGTGTCTTTACCTTCGATCCAGATGGAGCCCGAGGTTGGTTTCTCAAGTTGCAGCACCATCTTGGCGATCGTGGACTTCCCTGACCCTGACTCCCCCACGAGGGCGAGTGTTTCGCCCCGATTGATCGTGAAGGTCGCGTTGTCGACAGCCGTGAAGTCTTCGTGACCGAAAGCACCCTTGCGAAGTTTGTACACCTTCGTGAGGTCTTTGACCTCAATGAGCGGTTCGCCCACCTTCGGTTTGTTGGCCTCGTTCACGATCGCTGCAACATCGTACGTTTCCGTGGGCGCCGGCGGAATATCCGCGTCCTTGCCAATGCGGCGAGACGCAAGCGATGGCGCCGCCGACACGAGTCGCTTCGTGTACGGATGCTGCGGGTTCTGCAGAATCTCAACGCTCGGGCCGGACTCAACAATCTCGCCCTTGTACATGACGATGAGCTTTTCAGCCCGTTCGGCGGCGAGGCCGAGGTCGTGCGTGATGAACACGACAGCCGTGCCAAGTTCGTTCGTCATGGACTCAAGGTGATCGAGCACAACTCGCTGCACCGTGACGTCGAGCGCTGAGGTGGGCTCATCAGCAATGAGCAACTGCGGATCTGCCGAGAGCGCGATACCAATAAGCGCACGCTGCTTCATACCGCCCGAGAACTGGTGCGGGTACTGCTTCATACGCTTCGCGGCATCCGGGAGGCCGGCCTGTTCGAGCACCTCGGCGGCACGAGCCTTGACTTCTTTTCGGCCCTTCGCGACACCATTCGCACGGATCGCCTCTTCAACCTGGAAACCCACCGACCACACAGGGTCGAGGTTCGACATGGGGTCTTGCGGCACGAAACCGATCTCGCGACCGCGAATGAACTCCATGTCGCGGCGGCCGATCCCCACGAGCTGTTGATCGTTGAAGGTGATCGAACCGCCCGTGATACGCCCTGTGCCGGGCAGGAGGTTGATGACGGCATGCATGGTGGTCGACTTGCCCGAACCGGATTCGCCCACAATCGCAACGGTCTCGCCTGGGTAGACGTCAAAGCTCACACCGTGCACGACCTCGTTGAGATCTTTGCCGACCTTGAAGGCGACCTTGAGGTCTTTCACGCTCAACAGCGGCTGAGCGTATTCGGGTGTTATGGCGTCCGTACCACTCATCGTCGTGCCCTCGCCTTCGGGTCGAGGCCGTCTCGCACGGCCTCACCGAGCAGGATGAACCCCAGCACGGTGACGGTCAATGCAAGTGATGGCCAAATGAGCGGCATGGGGTCGGTACGCAACGAGAGCTGCGCCGAGCTGATGTCGTTGCCCCAGCTGATGAATTGCCCGGGCGGGAGTCCCACACCGAGGAACGATAGCGTCGCCTCAGCCACGATTGCGCCCGAGAGCGAGAGCGTCGTGACAACGAGCGCGGGTGCAAGCGCGTTGGGCAGCACGTGACGAACGAGCGTTCCGAAGCGCGAGACACCGAGTGATTCGGATGCCGTCACGAAGTCAGCGTTCTTGACGCGCAGCACTTCGCTTCGCACGATTCGCGTCGTGATAGGCCACGAGAACCCACCAATCGCGAGCGCAATGACGAGCGGATTGCGGTAGTCAGCCAAAACGCTCATGACGACAACGGCCGCGAGGATGTACGGAATCGAGAAGAAAATGTCGCCAATGCGAGAGATCACGGTGTCGACGAACCCACCATAGAAGCCCGCGAGCGCGCCCGTAATGGTGCCAACAACGAACGTGATTGCAATGACGAGCAAACCGACCGTGACCGAAGTCGGAGCACCGAAAATGACGCGCGAGTAAATGTCGCACCCCTGCTTGTTGTAGCCCATGGGATGGCCAGCCGATGAGGGCCCGTTCGAGTTCGAGAGGTCACAGGCGCGCGGGTCGACCTGGGTAAACATGCCCGGGAAGAACGAAACTGCCGCGACGAGCAGGATGATCGCAACGGCGATCCAGAACATGGGCCGGCGGCGAATATCGCGCCAAGCATCGAGCCAGAGGTTCGACTTCTTTTCCTTCACGCGGACGACATCGACGGGCGCAACGGGCGTCTCGTCAATGGGCGCAACGTAGTGCACCATAGGCGGCCGTGGCGCTTGGGCCGACCGAAGCTGTGTGGTTTTTTGCTTAGGCATAGCGGATCCTCGGGTCGAGAACGCCATAGAGCAAGTCGATAATCAAGTTCACTCCGAGGTAGATGAGCACCATGACGGTCACGAACGATACGACCGTTGAGTTCTCACCCTTGAGAATTGCGTTGAAGAGCACGTTTCCAACACCGGGGACGTTGAAGATACCCTCGGTCACGGTCGCCCCGACCATGAGCGTGCCGAAGTTCGTTGCCGTGTTGGTGATCGTGGGGATGAGCGAGTTACGCAGCACGTGCACGGGCACAACCCGGCCCCGGCTCAGACCCTTCGCGTACGCGGTGCGCACGTAGTCCTGGTTCATGGTGTCGATAACGGATGCGCGCGTCAACCGCATGCTCGTGGGGTACAGACTCAGGCCCAAAACGAGTGCGGGAAGTAGGAGGTCTTTCAGCGGAGCGCCGGAACTCACGGTTGGAGAGAACCATCCGAGTTTCAAACCGAGCCCGTATTGCGCGATAAAGGCGATGACAAAGATCGGCAGACTCAAGAACAGCAGGCCAATGATGAGGTTGGCGTTGTCGAAGAATTTGCCCTTGCGAAGCCCCGAGAACAGACCAATCGAAATGGCCAAGACCAGCTCGATGCCGATTGCCATGAGTGCGAGTTTGATGGTTGTCGGGAAGGTGCGCGCCAGGATCTCCGAGACCGGCTCACCCGAGAAACTCACACCAAAGTCGCCGTGAAGGATGCCCTGCAGATATAGCAGATACTGCACAAAGAAGGGCTTGTCGAGGTTGTACTGTTCGCGGACGCGTTGCAGCACGGCTTCGCTCGGTTGCTTGTCGCCAAAGAGCGCGGCGATGGGGTCACCCGGCATCGAGAAGACAAGCCAGTAAATGAGGAACGTCGTACCCAGGAGGACCGGAATCACCTGGAGTACACGCAGGAGGATATATCGCAGCATAGGAATACCTCTTTGAGGCCCTGAGCGCACGCCCAGGGCCTCAAAGAAGAAGGGTTAGTTCTTGGTGATCGCTTCGAAGATCGGCACGGAGTTCCAGCCGAACTTCACGTTGTCGACGCTCTCACCGTAGCCACCGGTCGTGCCCTGGTACCAGAGCGGGATCGACGGCAGATCCTGCAGGAGGATCTCCTGCACCTCGGCGAGCTTTGCGTTGCGAGCGCTACTGTCGGATTCAGCGACAGCCTCGGTCAGCAGCGAGTCGACCTCGGGGTTCGAGTAGAAGCCGTGGTTCGAGCTGGCGTTGGTGTAGTACAGCGGCTGAAGGTAGTTGTACGCACCCGGGTAGTCGCCCTGCCAACCGGCGCGGAACGGGCCGCCAACCGTGTCAGCTTCGCGGTCGTCGAGGAAGGCTGCGAACGTCGGGTACGTCTTCGGCGCTGTCTCGATGCCGAGCTCGTTCTTCCACTGGTTTGCAACTGCCTCAACCCACACGAGGTGCGGGCCGTCGCTGTTGGTTGCGACCTCAAGTGTGCCCGTGAAGGGGCTGATTGCGTCGGCCTCAGCCCACAGCTTCTTTGCCTCTTCGGGGTTGTACTGCAGCACCTCAGCGCCCGTGAGCGAGTCTGAGTAGCCGTCGACAACGGGCGACGTGAAGTCAGTTGCAGGAATGTTCGTGCCGTCGAAGATGACGTCGATGATCTGCTCACGGTCGAGTGCCATCGAGAGGGCCGCGCGACGCAGCTTGCCCTCTTCGTCCATCCCGAAGTGCTCAAGGTTGGTCGAGATCGCCAGGGTCGTCGTCAGCGCGCCACCCTGGTTGATTGCACGGTCGCCGAGTTCCTCGCGGAAGACGCCGAACGAGGTGTCCGGGATCTGGTCGAGAACGTCGAGGTTGCCGGCGAGCAGGTCGGTGTATGCCGAGTCAAGCGAAGCGTACATCTTGAACTCGATGCCACCGTTCTTGACCTCGCGCGGGCCAACGTAGGTGTCGTTCTTCACGAGGCTGATCGAGACGTCGTGCTTCCACGCGTCGTCGCCTGCGAACTTGTAGAGACCGTTACCGACCGGGTTCTGACCGAATGCTTCCATGTCTTCGAAAGCAACGTCGGGCAGCGGGTAGTACGCCGAGTAGCCCAGGCGGTCCTTGAAGTCCGGGGTTGCCTTGATCGTGAAGTTGTAGTCGTCAACAACGGTGAGGCCACTCAGTGCTTCGACGGGAGCATCAGCACTGAAGCCCTCGATGTCAGAGAAGAAGTACTGGTTGTCCATCGCGTTGTCGATGTTCGCGGCGTAGTTCCACGCGTCAACGAAGTTCTTTGCCTTGACGGGGGTGCCGTCGCTGAAGACTGCGTCTTCGCGGAGCTTGACGTTCCACGTCGTGCCGTCCTCCGTTTCGATCGACTCTGCGACACCCATCTGGGTTGCGCCATCCGCGTCGTAGTAGATGAGGCCCTCGAAGAGTGCGTCGACGACCTTGCCGCCGCCGACCTCAGAGGTACCGGCCGGAAGCAGTGGCTTCTGCGGTTCGGTGCTGTTGACGGTGATGATCGCGTCGCTTGTGGCGGGCGCTTCCGTGCCTGCGGCATCCGGGGTGGTGGTTTCGTTGCCGGTGCCTGACGTGCAGCCAGAAAGCACAAGCGCGGCCGCTGCAGCAAGCGCTGCAACGCCAAGACCGATCCGTGATCGTTTCACTGATCTTCCTCCTGTTTTGACCCGGCACACAGCCCAGGCGGATTCGAGGGAGCATGCACGGGAGACAAATGAATGAATCGAGCATACGCTGTTTGCGCGTTACAAGGAGATGTCGTGACCACTCTGCAATGAAGTCGCGCGGTTGTCGCGAGTGGTACTCAGGAGGCATCCGCCCATAGCATGGCGATATGACTCCTCTGAAGATTCGCTACGCCCTGTGGTTGCCGATCACCGGACTCGTTGTCGGCGGATTGCTGGCAATCTTGGCGATTCCGACGCAGGAATACATGAGTCTCGCGCTGGGAACGCTCGTTGTTGCGATGGGTGTCTTGCTGCTGAAGAACCCTTCGATTGTCGTTGAGGAACACCAGGTGCGCGTACTGAATTTGCTGGGCAGCACGCGGAAGACCTACGAAATTTCGGGCCCGAGCGATCTCTCAATTCGCGACAATGCGCTCTTCCAGCAGCCGGGTGATCTCAAGATCATGCACCTCGGGGCCTCGCTCAATCAATCGGATATCGCGAGCCTCAAGTCGCTCGTCGGCGCTTAGTTCGCCTTCTTCACAACGCTCGACTTGAGCTGCATCTTGCCGAACCCCGGCACCTTGCAGTCGATATCGTGACCGTTGCCCGCGTCAGGAACAAGCCGAATACCCGGTACTTTCGTGCCGACTTTGATCTGGCCGCCACCCGCACCGGAAACTTTGACCGTCTTCACGAGCGTGACTGTGTCGCCATCGTGCAGCACGTTGCCGACTGCATCACGAATCTCGCCGTCGGATGCTTCGGTGGCATCCGCCTCAGCCGCCGACCACTCGTGCCCACACATCGGGCACACCAGCAACGCACCTTGCTCGTAGGCGTATTCGCTCGCGCACTCAGGGCAGGGTGGCAGTTGCTCGTCAGTCATGGTTCTCCGTTCGGGCAGGATTTGGCCGAACCAACGCTACCGCGCATCGTCGAGACCGCGAATCTCGTAGTGTCGCTCAATAGCCGCAGTCACTTGACCCCAATCGCTCGATTTGACTCGCGCTTGGTGCGAGGCGAAGGCGTCGGCGTCCGTGAACTGCTCGTCGACCTGCCACACGAGCGGGTTCGAGGTCTGCTCGACTCTGAACGAGACACAACCGGGCTCGGCCCTGGTCAGCTCGATGTGCTGTGCCAAATGCTGCGAGACGATCTCACGCTCGGAGTCGTCAGCACAGATCAACTGCCCTGTCAGGCTGACCTTTGGGCGCGAGGGCGAGCTGTGTGACATGAGACTGCCAGTCTGGCACGGATTCGAGAGAGCGAAGAAGGCTAACTCAGCAAGAAGGCCCGGAGAGCGTCGATCGTTACCTGTGGCGCTTCGGAGTGCACCCAGTGCCCCGCATCCTTCACCGTGAGCTTGCGAGTGCGTGGGAAGAGCGAGCGCATCTTCGGCTCATCCGCATCGGTGATGTAATTTGAGCGTTCGCCCGCCATCCACAACACGGGCCCATCGAACTGCAGTTCGCCTGTTTCGGGAAACCCCATGACGGTGTCAAGCTTGGCACGCAGTAGTGCAAGGTTCGGCTGCCAGTCGAAACCGTGTGCCGTGTGACGCAGATTCTGCAGGAGGAACCCGCGAACCGCGCTGTTTGGAATGGGCTCACGCAGTGCCGTCTGTGCGTCGCCCCGGCTTGTTAGCGCGCTCGTATCGAGGGCCGCAAGCGAGTCGAGCAAATGCCGGAACTCGCTGTGCGATGTGCCGCTCGGCACGGGAGCGATATCGATGACACCGAGCCGCCGAACCAGATCGGGGTGGCGCAGCGCGAGCATCATGGCGACTTTGCCACCCATCGAGTGCCCAACAACGTCGACTTGCCCCCCATTCGCGAAGTTCTCGCGAATGTGCGCCGCAACCATGTCGGCGATCTCTTCGTAACTGAAATCGTTCGTCCAATCGGATGCGCCATGGTTCGGCAAGTCCACGAGAAGACTCTGCGCTTCGGGCGCGAGCGCCTGCGCAATCGTTGTGAAGTTCTTCCCGCGGCCAAACAGCCCGTGCAGAAGCACAACGCGCTCTTGTTCGCGCGATGGATCGGCGCCGACGACAACGGAGCGAATCGGGTCGGGCGTCGATTTAGTCACTCTGCAAGGCTATCCGCTCGTCGTACTCGCGCACCAAGTAACGGGGTGCCGTTACTCGCCACGCCTCAATGACGAGCTCACGCAAGTGTTCCCGGCCCAGAGGCTCGAGTCTAAAAGCAACTTTCGGCCCCTTCCAGGGCGTCGTCGGGCCTAGAAAAATATCCGGTTGCATCTCTTGCAGCGCCACGACATCGAGTGGGTCAGCGACTTTGACTTCCACGACGAGTTCGTTGCCGATGATGTCTCGCACGTGGTCAAAGGCGCTCGGCCACGGCAGGCATTCCCACACGAACGGCTTGTTTCGCACCTCCCACGATGCGATAGCGCGACCGCTGTCTTGCGCGCCCGGCAGGCCCGCAACAATTTCGCGGATGTCGTCAAGCGTGGCCATGTTGCCACCTTAGGTCACGCCTCCGACATGCCCGATCTTCTCACGGAGAGATCATGTGCTTGATGGCGAGAGTACAAGCGCGGGCATCATCACCGCATCTCGCCGTCGAGGTAGAACCAGCGACCGCCTTCGCGCACGAAGCGAGAGCGCTCGTGCAGCACGCCAATGCCACTGTCGTCGTCAAGATAAGTCGCGCGGAACTCGACGATGCCGGTGGCGTCATCCGCTCCCCCGGCGACGGTGTCAACGATCTGCAAGCCTCGCCACCTGGGGTTGTCGCCCAGGTCAAGCTCGCTGGGCCGGGTTGACGGATGCCACGTGTGCAGCAACCATGAAGCATCGGCCCGCTTGAATGCGTCGAATCGCGACCGCATGAGTTCCTCGGCCGTTTGCGGCTCTGCGCTCATCATTCACCCGTCTCGGCTCGCCGTTGCAAGATCGCAATACGTGTCCGCTGGACAGCGACGAGTGCCCCCGCGAGTGCCGTGACGCCGACGATGAGCGGGATCCACTCCGTGAGGGCCGGGAACCGCTCAATCAGCACGATTTCGAGTGCGAGTACTGCGGCTGTCATGAGCAGGGGAAGCAGCTGGGCGCCGCGAGCGGCGCGCAGGTCATCGGGGTACATCGTGCCCTCACGGTAGAGCAAGCGAAGAAACACGAAAAAGCGCCAGAGCACGAGCACAGCGCACGCGAGCAGCGCGAATCCACCCCAGCTCATGCAACTTTCAGCGGGATGATGTTCGCAACGGTCTCCCGCAATGCCGGGCGCTCGAGCCGCAGCTCATAGTGAGCTTGTAGGTTCATCCAGAACTCTTCCGAAGTCCCGAAGTAGCGGGCCAGACGGATCGCGGTATCTGCGGTTATGCCGCGTTTTCCGTGCACAATCTCATTGATACGTCGGGGCGGCACGCCAATAGCGACCGCGAGTCGGTTCTGCGTGATCCCGAATGCTTCGATGAAATCTTCCATGAGCACTTCCCCGGGGTGAATCACATCGATCAGTTCAGTCTCAGTGGTAGTCGACGAGCTCGACATTTTCGGCACCGCCCTCTCTCCAGGTAAAGCAGATTCGCCATTGCGCATTGACCCGAATACTGTGCTGACCTCTCCGACCACCGCTCAGCTGTTCCAGCCAGTTCCCAGGCGGTATGCGGAGGTCCTCGAGTTCTCGCGCGGCGTGAAGCAATTCAAGCTTTTTCAGCGCATCACGTTGCAGCTTCCGGTCAACGCTCTTGACATACAGTTCGTCCCAGATCGATTCGGTTTGCTTGTCACCGAACGACCCGATCACAACCCCACCGTATAACGCAACCCGTCAATAACGCAATGAGTTATATTGAGTGCATCAGATGAGCGTCCGATTGCGTAAGCGCAGTGCCTGATTCCCATGGCGGCAGATTGCCGCAATCGAGGTCAGGGCACGCACCAACAAGCTCAGATGTGAATAGATCACTGCAAACACCGCGTGTGGATACAAAGACGGTGGCGTTCCTAGGAAGAGAAGCGGAGCTCCACTGCGCTGCGCCATCGCTTAGTCCGGATCTGATGCACCCTCCGGACTGATCTCGAGAGAGAAGTACCCCACCGGGTACGACACGGCGATCACGTCATTGACTACGAGGGTCACACCTCGATTTGCATCGACAATCATCGCGCCGCACTCGGCGCGATGCGCATCAAGACCATCGTTCCAGCCGAGGATGTCCTGGAGTTCTTGTGGATGTTGCCATAGTCGTTGTTCGTACGCGTTGCGAGTCGATGGCGCAACGTATCGTCGAACACAGCAAGGTGGATGACACGGTCGCACAGGTCCACAAAATCGGCATCATTCGGCGACGATCCGCACAAGAAAACAACCGGGGCATCAATGTCGAGTAGCTGTTCGACTTTCGCGCGCGCGACCTTGAGGTGATGCTGACTACGCCATTCGACCGTGGTGTCTTCCCACACGCGCTGATCTGGTGCCAACTGATCAGTTGCGGTTTCGTACCAAGATTTGAAGCCGTCTTCGTCGACATCAAAAGCCACAGAGCCGCGTTGTTGCATCGCAGAGCGCACGGTCGACTTCGCGGCACCTGGGCTTCCTGTGACATAGATGAGCCTCACGCGCTCACCGTACCGCGCCCAGCAAATACCAACTTGATGGCGTAAGCCCTATGAGTTAAAGCGGAACTCCACCACGTGCCCGCACGTACCAACCTCACGGCCTGAAGCCGACACGTGTCGCCACACTTCTAAGTTCGACGTCTTCAAACCATGGCCGGTGACTCCGTCATGTCACAACCGACCTCACGGGTCCCTCATCAGGAGTCGGAGGTTCAAATTGGTCGAAGTAGGCTGCAGCAGTCGCTTCATCCAAGGCGAAATCGTCGCCGTGCGTGTGGGCGCGGGCAGCCACTCGCGCCAAGCACGTAGCCCGATCCGTTGCGACGTAGATCGTCTCCGGGACGACTCCGTGCGACTCCACGACGCGACGCCAATCGTCACGCATGGCCCGTGACCAGAAGGAGAAATCCAGAACGACATCATTTCCTTCGCCCATGAGTTCAAGCAATCGATGCCGGAGGTAGTCCGCCACATCGCGATGCACAGCTTCAGGCAGCGGCATGTGTCGGATACCTCGATCCCACGCCTCCCGATCAAATGAAAGTCTGACCATGCCACCGGCCTCGAGACGGCGCGCAATTGTCGACTTCCCCGAGCCCGCGGGGCCGCACATGAAGACAACTCGCGCCACGATCTCACCCTAACGTTGCCTAGAGAGCTTGAAGCGGAACGCGACTATACGTTGAACCGGAACTCAGTTAAACGTTGAACCGGAACTCCACGACGTATCGTTCGACGTCTGCGGCGATCTGTTCCCCACTCCTGCCCGACACATCGATCGCCCCGTGGACATCAACCCACGGCGCGACCTCCCGCCCGGCAACCTCGGACCAGGTCGGCTCGACGACATGCGTGAAGCCTCGATCACGTTCGTGGAGCCGCAACGCGTGGCCGATGGTGTCGCTCATCGTCAAGACGACCCAGCACAAAGCCGCGTCCGCTGAGTCGGCCGCTCGACGCCAGGTCTCACGCGCCGGCTCGCTGTCATTGACGGCATCCACCACGACCGTCCGACCGGTCCGCAGATTCAGTTCAGCCATCGCGCGAACCGCTTCGTAGTCGGCGACGCCCGTCTCCCACCCGTGAGGGAGGCCCGCACCGAGCAAGGCTTCCTCGACCGGGTCGATGGACAGACGCGTCGCGCCGAGACGAGCACCGACGAGGTCAGCGACGGTCGTCTTGCCCACGCCGGGCAGCCCCGAGATCACGACCAGCATCAGATGCCTAACTGTGACGGAACTCCACGACGTCGCCGTCTTGCATGACGTAATCCTTGCCCTCGAGGCGCGCTTTGCCTGCGGCCTTTGCAGCAGCGACTGAACCGGCTGCGATCAGGTCATCGAACGAGATGACCTCGGCCTTGATAAAACCCTTTTCAAAGTCGGTGTGGATGACACCGGCAGCCTGGGGCGCCTTCCAACCGCGACCGATCGTCCAAGCGCGCGTTTCCTTCGGGCCCGCGGTCAGGTAGGTCTGCAGGCCGAGCGTGTCGAAACCAATGCGGGCGAGCTGGTCGAGACCCGACTCGGTCTGGCCGGTTGATTCCAAGAGCTCTTGCGCGTCTGCCGGATCCAAGTCGATGAGTTCGGATTCGATTTTCGCGTCGAGGAAGATCGCCTGAGCGGGAGCGACGAGCGCGGCCAACTCGGCTTTGCGCGCGTCATCCGTCAAGACGCCTTCGTCGACGTTGAACACGAAGATGACAGGCTTTGTCGTCAGCAGGTTGAGCTCGCGAATCGGGGCAAGGTCAATACCCGAAGTCGAAAGCAACTCGCCACGTTGCAGCGCATCCTGCGCAGCCTTCGCAGCTTCAAGCGCGGCGGGCTCAGCCTTCTTACCGCGCACCTCTTTCTCCAGGCGCGGGATCGCCTTCTCAAGCGTCTGCAGGTCAGCGAGCTGCAGTTCAGCGTTGATGGTCTCCATGTCGGATGCCGGGTTCACCGCACCGTCAACATGCACAACGTCGTCATCGGCGAATCCGCGCACGACCTGGCAAATGGCATCCGCTTCACGGATGTTCGCGAGAAACTGGTTGCCCAGACCTTCACCCTCCGACGCACCGCGCACGATGCCGGCGATGTCAACGAACGAGACGGTCGCGGGCAAGATGCGCTCAGAACCGAAGACCTCGGCGAGCTTCTCGAGTCGCGGATCGGGGAGGTTCACAACACCGACGTTCGGCTCGATCGTCGCGAACGGGTAGTTCGCTGCGAGCACGTCGTTTTTGGTCAGTGCGTTGAAGAGGGTTGATTTGCCGACGTTGGGCAGACCAACGATTCCGATTGTAAGAGCCACGGGCGTTAAGTGTACGTGGCTCCCGTCATCGGTTCCCGACAACGGGAGCGTTCTCGAATACGAGAGCCGAATGTGCCAAAACCGGCTCCCCGTCGCGAGAGAGCTCCCGCAAGCCGGCGCCGCAGCGCCAAGAAGGAACTAAGCGGCGCCCGGAACCCAGCGCAACAGCAACACGACGACGGCTGAGAAGCCGAGGAACATCGTGATGCTGACCCACGCCGGCGACTCTTGTCCAGCGGGGCGTCGCTTGCGCAACAGCACGTCGGGGCGTCGCGCCGGGTCTGTCACGACGGGCTTTGCCGCGGGTCGCGTAATCGGCGGCTGCTCGTTGCTTGCGCCTGCTGCAGTCATACGAAATCCAATCCCTCGCGCGTCACGTTCACGCGCCCCGGCACCTATTGTGCCATCGAAGCCGCGAACTCGCGGGTTTTCACCCCGAAGGCGAGGTGCTTAGTGCGAGAGCCACTTCTCGACGAGATGCTCTGAGCTCACCGTGCGAATAGTCCCAGAGGTGCCACGAATGACAACCGACTCGGTGTAGACGTAGTTGCCATCGCGGCGCACGCCGGCGACCAGCCCACCATCAGTAACACCTGTTGCCACGAAGATCGTGTTCTTCCCCTTCACGAGGTCATCGGCCTCAAGCACAGTGTCGAGCGGGAGCCCCGCGTCGAGCGCGCGCTGACGTTCTTCGTCGGTCGTTGGGGCAAGAATCCCCTGGATGTGTCCACCGAGTGCCTTGATGGCGCACGCGGTCACGATGCCTTCTGGGCTGCCGCCAATGCCAACACACATGTCGGTGCGCGCGTTGTGTCGAGCCGCGTTGATACCACCGGCGACGTCACCATCGCTCATGAGCCGCGTGCCAGCCCCTGCCTCGCGGATCTCTTCGATGAGCTTCGCGTGGCGCGGGCGGTTGAGCACCGAGACGACCATCTCGTCGACGGGCTTGTCGAGAGCTTTCGCAAGCGCGCGAATGTTCTCACCAATGGGCTTGCGAATATCAACGACGCCAACGCCTGCCGGGCCCGTCACGAGCTTGTCCATGTAGAAAACAGCGGATGCGTCGAGCATCGTCCCCGCATCACTCACGGCGATGACAGAGAGTGCGTTGTTGCGCCCCTCGGCCGTGAGAGTCGTGCCATCGATGGGGTCGACAGCGACATCCGCTTTCGGGCCGCGACCGGAACCAACCTGCTCACCATTGAAGAGCATGGGGGCTTCATCTTTTTCACCCTCACCGATCACGATGCGGCCGTTGAAGTTGACGGTCCTCAAGAACTTGCGCATGGCGTCGACTGCCGCACCATCGGCATCTTCTTTGCGACCGCGACCGATGAACGGCACCGCCCGAATCGCCGCAGCCTCGGTTGCGCGCACGAGTTCGAGCGCAAGGTTGCGGTCGGGGTGCAGCGGAATGAGGTCTTCGGGGTGTACTTCTTCGGTCGCTGAGGTCATAGACAAAACGTATCCCGATTCACCTGCAAACAACCCGACGAAGCGCATGTGTGCACGCTAAAGAACCCGCGTTTTTCTGCGTGGGTAAACATCGGTAGACATCGGCGGACGACTAGAGTTGAAGCAGCCTCCGGTGCGCGTTCGGCGCGCCGATTCATCGTTCAGGAGAGAACATGCCAGTTGCAACCCCCGAACAGTACGCAGCGATGCTCGAGAAAGCCAAGAGCGGCGCCTACGCGTTCCCGGCCATCAACGTCGCAAGCTCACAGTCGATCAATGCTGTGCTGCAGGGTCTGACGGAAGCCGGAAGTGACGGCATCCTGCAGGTTTCGACCGGTGGCGCCGACTACTTCGGCGGCTACACCAACAAGGGTCAGCGCGCCTCGGGCGCCATCGCGTTTGCAAAGTACGCAACCGAGGTCGCAAAGAACTACCCCGTCACGGTTGCCCTCCACACTGACCACTGCCCCAAGGATGCCCTCGACAGCTTCCTGCTGCCGCTTATCGCTGCCTCGGAAGAGGTCGTCGCTGATGGCGGTCAGCCCATCTTCCAGTCGCACATGTGGGACGGTTCGGCGGTTCCGCTCGACGAGAACATCAAGATTGCGCAGGAAGTCCTGCCCCGCATGAAGGCCATCAACTCGATCCTTGAGGTTGAGATCGGCGTTGTCGGCGGCGAAGAAGATGGCGTCAAGCACGAGGGCTCGAACGACGCGCTCTACACGACCTTCGCAGACGTTGACCAGGTCGTCGATGCACTGGGTCTCGGCGAAAACGGCCGCTGGATCGCTGCGCTGACCTTCGGCAACGTGCACGGCGTCTACAAGCCCGGCAACGTCAAGCTACGCCCCGAACTCCTCGGTGAGATTCAAGAGCAAATTGCCCAGAAGTACGGCACGGGCGCGAAGCCGCTCGACCTCGTCTTCCACGGTGGCTCGGGTTCGACCGAAGAAGAAATCGCGCTCGCTGTTGCGAACGGTGTTGTCAAGATGAACATCGACACCGACACGCAGTACGCCTTCACGCGTGCTGTCGCCGACTACATGTTCAAGAACTACGACGGCGTGCTCAAGGTTGACGGCGAAGTCGGCAACAAGAAGCTCTACGACCCGCGCGCCTGGGGCAAGGTTGCCGAGGCGGCCATGGCTCAGCGCGTTGTCGAGGCAACGCAGCAGCTCGGCTCGCACGGCAAGTCGATCAGCGCGTAATTCGCTGCAACAAGAAGGGGCGGATGCATCAAGCATCCGCCCCTTCTTCGTGTCTGTGTGTTCTAGACCGTGATGGCGCTGAGGATCGGCCCCGTCGCGATGCTGCTCGCGATCATGGGGAACACAATGCCCGCGACGAGCGGGATCCACCACGTGTACTTCTGCTTCTTGTACATGAACCAGCTGAACCAGGCCGTGAACGCAAGGCCCACCCACAAAACGATCGTTGCTGTCACGCCTGCTGTCTTGAGCCCCGCCATGTCAATGCTGCCGCTGATGCCGGGGAACAGGATCTCGTAGATAGCGACCATCGACTGTGGGTCAAGGTAGGAGAACGTCGAGCTGATGACGGCGAGCAGGCCAATGACGAGCAGCACGATCGTCCAGATCTTGTTCGCTTTCCCGGGGATCTTCGCGGGTACATAGCCCGGTGCGTAGCCTGCTGGGTACGGCGCCTGGCCGTATTGCGCCGGGTATGCCTGCTGCTGGGGATATGCGCCGGGCTGAGCATACCCACCCGGCGGCGGGTAGCCCTCGGCGTAACCCGGGGGCGTTGCACTCGGGTACTGTGCTGGCGGCTGCTGTTCCGGGTAGAGCGGCGGAAGGTACGAAGGTGCACCCTCTGCCGGTGCGACAGGGCCGGCAGGTGCTGCTTGAGCTGCCTGCGGCGGAACCGGTGGCAAACCTGCAGCAGCGCGCTGCTGCTCGGGCGTTGCGTATTCGCCGTACGCCGGCGGCTGCGAAGCGGCGGCTTGCTGGTCGTCGTTGTTGGTCGTCATTTGCGGCCTCCCAGGGCTCGAGCGTCGCGTTTGCCAGAGGCATCCGATCGCAGTTCTTTGGGGAGCGAGAACATCAGGTCTTCTTCGGCCGTGCGCACTTCGCTCACGTCACGGTAACCGGCGTCGGCGACGGCGGCAAGCACTTCTTGCACGAGCACCTCGGGAACGGATGCACCACTGGTGACGCCGATCGTCTCGACGCCGTCGAGCCACTCCTGCTGAATCTCTTCTGCGTAGTCGACGCGGTAGGCAGCTTTCGCACCGTATTCGAGCGCGACTTCAACAAGGCGCACACTGTTTGAGGAGTTCGCCGAACCCACGACGATCACGAGATCTGCCTCGGGAGCGAGCTTCTTGATAGCGACCTGTCGGTTTTGCGTCGCGTAGCAAATGTCGTCCGAAGGCGGGTTCTGCATCTCGGGGAAGCGCGTGCGCAGGCGGTTGACGGTCTCCATCGTTTCGTCAACCGAGAGCGTCGTCTGCGAGAGCCAAACAACCTTATTGGGGTCTTTTACAACGACCGTGTCTGCCTCTTCGGGCGAGTTGACGATCGTCACGTGGTTGGGGGCCTCACCGGCTGTTCCCTCGACTTCTTCGTGACCTTCGTGACCGATGAGCAGAATCTCGAAGTCGTCGCGGGCAAAACGGACGGCTTCGCGATGCACCTTCGTCACGAGCGGGCACGTGGCATCGATTGCGTGGAGCCCGCGCTCTTCTGCGGCGTTGACAACCATGGGCGAAACACCGTGTGCGCTAAACACGACGTGCGCGCCCTCGGGCACTTCGTCGACTTCTTCGACGAAGATCGCGCCCTGCTTTTCTAGCTCGGTCACAACGTGAATGTTGTGCACGATTTGCTTACGCACGTACACGGGTGCGCCGTAGCGTTCGAGCGCTTTTTCGACCGCGACAACAGCGCGGTCAACACCCGCGCAATACCCACGTGGCGCAGCAAGCAGCACACGCTTCTGCCCTGCCACCGGGTTATCCTGAAGCGGCGCACGTTCGACCCTCGGCCGAGGGGCAGGAATGTGCGGTGTCGACAGGCGCACGGGTTGAGGGCTCACCCTTCCGATTCTACGGCGCTGGTGTGTGACCAGCCTGGCAATGTCAGCGGTGCGTGCCAAGCTGATGAGACCGATTGAGACGAGGGCAAGATGGCGGTATTTGCATCGGCGGATGCTTCTGCACCCGATTCCGACGCCGTCGCGCCCCGCGATTCAACCGCCGAGACCCCAACGTCGGTCGCGCGCCTCAATGCGACCATCAAAGACGCCGTGCAGCGCTGGGGCACCGTCTGGGTCGAAGGTGAGTTGACCGATTGGAAGATTCGCCAAGGTTCGATCTTTGGGCGGTTGAAAGACCCCCGCTCGGATTCGACGATCTCCGTCACGGTGTGGTCGAGCGTTCGCAGCCGTATTCCCGATGATCTCGATGTTGGCGATCACGTTGTCGCGTGTGTTAAGAGCGACTATTGGCCCAAGGGCGGCTCGCTCTCGTTCATCGTTTCGGCCATGAAGCACGTTGGCCTCGGCGATCAACTGGCTAAATTGGAGTTGTTGCGCGCGCAGCTCGCGAAAGAGGGGCTCTTCGACGCTTCACGAAAGAAGCCACTCCCCTTCCTCCCCAACGTCATCGGTCTCATCACGGGCGAGAAGTCAGACGCCGAAAAAGATGTGCTCCGAAACGCCCAACTGCGCTGGCCGCACGTTCGCTTCCGCACGATCTACACAGCGGTCCAGGGTGAGCGCTCGCCCGGCGAGGTCCGCACAGCCCTCGAGGTGCTCGACGCCGATCCCGAGGTTGACGTCATCATCATTGCGCGTGGTGGTGGCGATCCGCAGACGCTCCTGGGGTTCAGCGACGAGGAACTCGTTCGCGCGGTCGCCGCGGCCAGCACGCCCGTCGTGAGTGCCATCGGGCACGAGAACGACCACCCCATCCTTGACGATGTGGCAGACCTTCGCGCTTCAACCCCAACGGATGCTGCCAAGCGCGTGGTTCCCGACATCGGGGAACAACGCGCGATCGTTGAACAATTGCGCGCTCGCGCCTTTACACGCGTCCACCACATGATCTCGACCAACATGGATGCGCTTGAGCAGCTGCGGTCGCGCCCTGCGCTCCGCAATACGGATGCGCTCATCGCGCCTCGCGCGCAGGAGGTGTACCTCGCGGTCGCGCGTGGCCGTGAAGCGCTCGCGCGGGATCTGACGAAGCGTGAGCGGGTGATTGCTGAGCTCGCGGCATCCGTAAAGGCCCTCTCACCCGCCGCAACGCTCGCTCGCGGCTACGCGATTGTGCAGAATGCTGCGACGGGGGCTCTTGTGCGGGGCCCAGAGGATGCATCTCCGGGCACGTCGCTCGCCATCACGGTGCAAAACGGCAAACTTGGCGCGAAGGTAGACTAGAAATCATGGGTAAAGCAGGCGCCGAGGCAGAAAAGCCCTCGTTTGAAGAGGCTCGTGACGAGCTCGTGCGCGTTGTCGCAGAACTCGAGCAGGGCACACCAACACTCGACCAGTCACTCACCTTGTGGGAACGCGGCGAGTACCTCGCGGGCGTCTGCGATGAATGGCTCCGTGGGGCGAAGGCTCGCCTCGATGCGGCCCGCGAAGACGCCGCCGGTCAGGCCGACAACTAACGCCATGGCTCGCTCAAGCGTCATCGAAACGCAGACCCCCGAAAAGATTGCGGCGCAGAAGGCCGAACGCTCCGCGCAGTACCGCAAGTCTCAAACGGCGAAGAACCTCGTGTTCGCGCTGCTCGTTACGCTGGGTGTCGTCGCGATCATGATCCTCATCGTTCCCCGCGGAACCCCGACGGAACCGCCTTCGATCGATTACGCCGCTCGTGCCGCCGACACCGAGACGTTCTTGCAGCAGCCCGTGCTCGTGCCAGAGATTCCTGCGGGATGGCGTGTCAACGTTGCCGAGCTCGATCGTTCCGGCAGCACGGGCCCCGTGTGGAAGATGACCCTGGCCCCCGCCGATCGGGGCTTTGTGCAGCTTGCGCAAGCCTTCGACACTGAGGCGTGGCTTCCACCCGCACTCGCGGGCATTTCGCCGAGCGACTCCATCGAGATCGATGGCCGCGAGTGGGCCGAGTACAAGCCACGCGACCCGAAAACAACTGCGAACGTCTCGTACGGGCTTGGTACGCAGATCGGCGATGACTATGTCATGCTCTACGGTTCCGTATCGAGCGAGCGCGCGATTGAGTTGGCGACCAACCTCGGGCCGCAACTCGATGAGCTCGCAGCAAGCGGGCAGGTGGCACCGTGACAGGCGCGAACATGACCCCCAAGCAAGCGTGGCAGTCGATGCTCGAGGGCAACGAGAACTTTGTTGCCGGCACACCGCGCCACCCCAATCAAGACGGCGCCCGCCGCGCAGAGGTCGCGGTGGCGCAAACGCCCATGGCGGCGCTGTTCGGATGCGCTGACTCTCGCCTCGCGGCCGAGATCATTTTCGACAAGGGCCTGGGTGATCTGTTCGTTGTCCGTAACGCAGGCCAGGTGATCTCGGAGAGCGCGATCGGCAGCCTTGAGTACGCCGTTGAACTGCTGAACGTCCCGCTTATCGTCATCCTCGCTCACGACGAGTGCGGTGCCGTGCGCGCGGCAATCGACGGCTCAGCACTCGATGCCCAGCCGCTCCCCGTGCACATCTGGCGCCTCATCGCGCCCATCGTGCCCGCCGCGCGCCTCGTGCTCGCCGAAACGGGCGGCTCATCGATTGCCGATATTGACCCGGAACTCGTCGGCCGCGAACACCTGCGCCAAACAGTCGCGGCACTGCTGCACTCATCCGAACTCATCAGCGAGGCTGTCGCCGAGGGGCGTCTCGGCATTGTGGGCGCCAACTATCGATTGGGCGAAGGCAATGTCGACCCCGTCATCACCGTCGGTATCGACGCCGAATAAACCGCATCGACTTCTCTACGAAAATCTGCACGCACCAACGAAGGAGCAACCGTGACCGAATACCGCATTGAGCACGACACGATGGGCGAAGTGCGCGTTCCCAAGGATGCGCTTTACAGCGCTCAGACGCAGCGCGCCGTCGAGAACTTCCCTATCTCGGGCAAGGGCCTCGAGCCGGCCCAGATCGCGGCACTCGCCCGCATCAAGAAGGCCGCTGCACTGGCAAACAAGGAACTCGGCACGCTCGATGGTGATATTGCCGATGCGATCGCCGCCGCTGCCGACGAGGTCGCAGCAGGTACCTACAACGACCAGTTCCCCGTTGACACCTACCAGACGGGATCGGGCACGAGCTCGAACATGAACATGAACGAGGTGCTCGCAACCCTCGCGACCGCCAAGCTCGGTTCGCCGGTTCACCCCAATGACCACGTCAACGCCTCGCAGTCGTCGAACGATGTTTTCCCAACCTCGGTGCACATCGCTGTGACACAGGCGCTCATCGAAGACCTCATTCCCTCGCTTGACTACCTCGCCGACGCACTGCAGTCAAAGGCTGAGCTGTGGAAGGACGCCGTCAAGTCGGGCCGCACGCACCTCATGGACGCAACGCCAGTCACCCTCGGCCAGGAGTTTGGTGGCTATACGCGCCAGATCCGCCTCGGTGTTGAGCGCATCAAGGCCGTACTCCCCTTCGTCTCAGAGGTTCCGCTCGGGGGCACCGCCGTTGGTACGGGTATCAACACTCCCCTCGGCTTCCCGCAGAAGGTCATCGCGATCCTCGCGAAAGAGACGGGCCTGCCGATCGTTGAGGCCGAAGACCACTTCGAAGCACAGGCCAACCGCGATGGCCTCGTTGACGCTTCGGGTGCGCTGCGCACGATCGCCGTGAGCCTCACGAAGATCAACAACGACCTCCGTTGGATGGGTTCGGGCCCAAACACGGGTCTTGGCGAACTGCACATCCCCGATCTGCAGCCCGGCTCCTCGATCATGCCCGGCAAAGTCAACCCCGTTGTTCCCGAGGCTGTACTCATGGTTGCTGCCCGCGTCATCGGTAACGACGCAACGGTCGCCTGGG
>CAYNTU010000010.1:0-68081 GCA_964400205.1 uncultured Microbacterium sp. | reverse complement strand
ACTCGCGACCCTCACCTTGGCAAGGTGATGCGCTACCAACTGCGCTACATCCGCATTTCTCGTACTCACTCTCGCGAGCACTCGTACAACTATAGTCGGTTTTCCGACCGCGACAAAACGAACGACACACCTCGGGCATGTCCCGCGGAACGACGCGGATGCTGCGCCGCCTACAGATCCGGATCGTGCGGATCGCCCTCGTCTGCCGCCTCGAGAATGTCGTCATCGTCTGTGCCGTTGACCTCGGCGAAGTGCGAGAGCACGGTCTTGATCGTGAGGATCAGCACGCACAAGATCGCGACGGTACCGGGGACGAGCACGAGTTTGTCGTCGATCGTCTCCCACGTGGCAGGGCTCCAAACTGCGACCCAGGTCAACAGCAGCGCGAGAGCGGCCGAGACCTCACCGATGACGGTGATCCACAAGAAGAAGCGCGTGAGCTTGGGGTGCAGGAGCGCCGATGCTCGTGAAAATCGGAAGTCAATACCGAAAGAAACAATGAGCACGGCGAACAGCGACAAGACCACTCCGAGGTTCTCTTGGGAGATGTCGAGATCGATCATGCGATAACTCTGACATGACCGAGGTTGTCACGCCAGAATTGGCTGCTCGCGCCGCCCTAGAATAGATGGGTGACTACCGGATTTGACCTGTTCCCTGACAAGAATGTCGTCGCAATGCGCGTCGACGGCGCCCTCAAAGACCTCGCCGCCGAGGTGACGAGCACGCAGACGGTTGAACCGGTCACGATTGACAGCGAAGACGGCCTCAACATTCTGCGTCACTCGACCGCTCACGTGCTTGCGCAGGCCGTTCAACGCCTTCGGCCCGACGCAAAACTTGGCATCGGGCCCTTCATCACCGATGGCTTCTACTACGACTTTGGCGTTGATGAACCGTTCTCAACCGATGAGCTCAAGGCCATCAAAAAAGAAATGGAGCGCATTGTTCGTGAGAACCAGCGCTTCGTTCGTCGCGTTGTGACAGCCGAAGAGGCGTCTGCCGAACTCGCAAACGAGCCATTCAAGCTCGAGCTCATTGCTCTTGCCGGCGGTCCGGGCTCGGGAGCGGATGCTGCCGAGGGCGCATCCGTTGAGATCGGGGCGGGCGAAATCACGATGTACGACAACACGAATCGTGATGGCGAGCTCGTCTGGACTGATCTGTGCCGCGGCCCGCATGTCCCGCTGACGCGCTACATCGGCAACGGTTTCGATCTCACTCGCGTGGCCGGTGCCTATTGGCGGGGCAACGAGAAGAACCCGCAACTGCAACGCATCTATGGCACGGCGTGGCCCACGAAGGATGAGCTCCGTGCCTACCAGGCGCGTCTTGAAGAGGCAGCTAAACGCGACCACCGCAAGTTGGGGCGTGAGCTCGACCTCTTCTCGTTCCCCGACGAGATCGGCTCGGGCCTCTCGGTGTGGCACCCGAAAGGTGGCATTGTGCGCGGCGAGATGGAACAACACGCTCGGCGCCGCCACATTGAGGGCGGGTACACCTACGTGTACACGCCGCATATTTCGAAAGAGGATCTCTTCCTCACCTCAAACCACCTCGTGACCTATCGGGAGGGCATGTTCCCGCCCATTCAGATGGATGAGGAACGCGACGCCGAGGGCAACATCACGAAGCAGGGTCAGGATTACTACCTGAAGCCCATGAACTGCCCCATGCACATCCTGATTTTCAAGGAACGTGCGCGCAGTTACCGCGATCTTCCCATGCGCCTGGCAGAGAACGGCACTGTTTATCGCAATGAGCTTTCGGGTGCCCTGCATGGGCTCACCCGCGTGCGCGGATTCACACAGGATGACTCGCACTTGTTCGTCACGCCTGACCAGCTCGAAGGTGAAGCAACCCGCGTGCTGGAGTTCGTGATCTCGATGTTGCGCGACTTTGGTCTTGACGATTTCGAGCTCGAGCTTTCGATGCGTGACGACGAGAAAGACAAGTGGATCGGTTCAGACGAGTTCTGGGAATACTCGACGAACGCGCTTCGTAACGTCGCACTCGCCAGTGGTTTGAAGCTCACTGAAGTCCCCGGTGAGGCTGCGTTCTACGGCCCGAAGATTGACCTCAAGACGAAGGATGCAATCGGCCGCACGTGGCAGCTTTCGACCGTGCAGGTTGACCCGAACCTGCCCGAACGATTCGATCTTGAATACACGGGGCCCGACGGCGAAAAGCACCGCCCGATCATGATTCACCGTGCGCTCTTCGGCTCGGTCGAGCGCTTCTTCGCGATTCTGCTCGAGCACTATGCGGGTGCGTTCCCCGTGTGGCTCTCGCCCGTGCAGGTTGTTGGTATTCCAGTTGCCGAGCAGTTTGGTGAATACCTCGACGGCATCGTCGCGAAGCTGCGCGAGCAGGGTGTGCGTGCCGAGGTTGACCACTCCGACGATCGCATGCAGAAGAAGATTCGCAACCACACAACCGCAAAGGTTCCCCTGCAGCTCATTGCTGGCGAGCAAGACAGCTCGGCCGGCACGGTCTCGTTCCGCTTCCGCGACGGCACGCAGACGAACGGCGTGCCGGTTGACGAAGCGATCGAGCGCATCATTGCGGCGATCAACAACAAGACGCTCGTCAACACGGCCGACGACCTCGCGTAATCATGGGTGAGCCACTCGAAGCCGTTGCAGCGCTCTCAGGTGTTCCTGACGCGTTCCAGCGGCTGTGGGTGCCGCACCGCATGGCCTACATCAACGAAGACGCAGCCGACCGCCGGGGCGAAGGGTGCCCGTTCTGCGCGGCTCCCCAGAAAACGGATGACGCTGGCCTCGTCGTTTTTCGCGGTGAAACAGCCTACGTATTGATGAACCTGTTCCCGTACAACTCGGGGCACTTGCTTGTATGCCCGTATCGGCATATCGCGACGTACGATCAGGCAACGCCCGAGGAGGTTGCTGAAATCGGCTCACTCACACAAACGGCGATGCGCGTCTTGCGTGAGGTTTCGAATGCCCAGGGCTTCAACATCGGCATCAACCAGGGGAGTGCCGCGGGTGCGGGTGTCGACGAACACCTGCACCAGCACATCGTGCCGCGTTGGTCAGGGGACGTCAATTTCTTCCCGATCATCGCGAACGTCAAGGCGCTCCCGCAGCTGCTCGGTGAGCAGCGTGAGGCGCTCGCAAACGCCTGGCACGCTTAGCTGACTCACCTTCGCGGCCGGGTGTGTTCCGTCACGCTCGCAGGCATCGGGACTGGCGGGAGACGGCCCGTGGGCCGTCGGGGGACTGCGAGCGTGACGGAACACACCCGGCCGCGCCGCCCGGCTTAGCGAACCTGTTCGGGCGTGAACTGCAGCGGCGGGTTCGCGTAGAACTCTTGCGCCTGCACGAGCTGCAGCTCTCGTTCGCCTGACTTGAAGGTGAGCATGAGCAGTTCGTACACGCTCGAAACAGTGCGTGCGAGTGCCGTCTCTGCCGAACCTGTCTCGACATAGTGCGCCGTAAACAGTGCCGCCGTGACGTCGCCCGAGCCATTCGCTTTCATTGGGAGGCGCGGGGTTTGCACAATCCAGGCCCCGTTGTCATCAACCGCTAGCATCTCGATCGTGTCAGCCGGGGCATCCGGGCGCTCAACGCTCGTGACAAGTACGACGCTCGGGCCCATTGCGCGGGCGAGATCTGCCGAGGCGAGCGTCTCTTCAAGCGTGCGCGGTTCGGTGTCGGTCAAGAACCCGAGCTCGAACTGGTTGGGTGTGATGATGTCTGCTGCGGGCACGACCTTCTCGCGCAGGAGCACGGGTATTTCTGGGGCGACGAAGCATCCGCTCTTGGCATTGCCCATGACGGGGTCGCACGAGTACACGGCGTTGGGGTTTTCTGCTTTGACGCGCTTGGCCGTGTCGATGATGACATCGGCGATGCCCGCCGACCCCTGGTAACCCG
This sequence comes from uncultured Microbacterium sp., assembly GCA_964400205.1. Classification (GTDB taxonomy): domain Bacteria; phylum Actinomycetota; class Actinomycetes; order Actinomycetales; family Microbacteriaceae; genus Microbacterium. The sequence goes on along the minus strand of CAYNTU010000010.1, from coordinate 64,182 downwards.
AGAGCACGGCGTCGATCGAACCGAACGCGCCACGCTCTTCGATGCCTGTGATGACCTCGGCGACATCTGCGGGCGGGATGAGCGGCCCGCGCCATGCGCCATAGCCCGTGTGGTTCGAGAAGTTCACGGTGTAGACGGGCAAGACCTCAACGCCGATGCGCTGCAAAGGGAACACGGCGGCCGAGTTGCCAACGTGTCCGTAGGCAACCGCCGATTGGATCGACAGAATCGTGGTGGGGTTTGGCATGGTGTGATCTCCAGGGGGTGTTCGGTGCCTCACGCGGCAATCGCCGTGACGAGGTCGTTGATGAATTGTTCTTGATCGTTGTCGCCCAGGGCGTGCGCTGTCACACGGATGTGGCGGTTATCATGCCCCTGGACGGAAAAGTCTGCGCCGTCGCGGACTCGCCAGCCGGCCTGTGCAAGCCGGCGGGTGACTTCCCCTGCAGGTGCCGGCAGCGTAATCCACGTGTTGAGCCCGCTGCCGGGACGCGCACGCAAACCATCGATCGCCTGTGCCTTGATCGCGGCCGCGAATGCCTCATTGCGACGCGCGTAGTGAGCGGATGCTTCCGCCAGCAGCGACCGCGTCTCGGGCGCAGTCAACTGTGCGTGAACAAGTCGCTGCAGAACGTGGCTCACCCAAATGCTCCCGGGGCCCTGTCGGTATCGCAATCGCTCGACCGTGCTTGCATCCGCCGACACGAGGGCAACCCCCGCATCGGGTCCAAGCGCCGCCGAGACAGATCGCACGAGCGCGAATCGCTTCTGTTCCGCTGTAATCAGGCTGTAGTAAGACTGCGTTGAAAGCAGCGCAAAGTGATCGTCTTCGATGAGCAGAACATCGGGGGAGTCGGTGAGGATCGCTCGCAGCTCATTTACGCGTGCTTGCGTGAAACTCGCCGCCGTCGGGTTCTGCGCGCGAGGTGTTACGACGATTGCCCGGGCCCCAGCTTGCAATGCCGCCTTGAGCGCCTGAGGAAGGATGCCCTCCTCATCAACCTGCATGCCGATTGTGCGAAATCCGCCGATGCGGGCTGTGTCGATGCTGGTGAGCAACCCCGGGTCTTCAATCGCGACAAGGTCGTCTCGTCCGATCTGCGCTGCGAGGATTCGTTCAATCGCGTCAACTGCACCGTTCGTGACGGCAATTCTGGCGCTGGGATGAGCAAAATCCGCAAAGAGTTCGGAGCGCGCGTATTCGCCCAGGCCTTTATCAAGGGCCGGTGCGCCGTAGAGCACGGGGGTCGAAGTCACCATTGCGGTGGGAATGAAGCGTGGGTCGGGGTTGCCCGAAGCAAGGTCTACGAGCGCAGCGTCGTGGGTGCCGTCGCGCGGAGAGCGCGGAGCTGCGGCGATGACGGTTCCGGCACGCCCTCGGGCTACGGCGAGCCCCGTTTCGGCGAGACGGCGGTAGGCGGCACTCGCTGTGTTTCTGTTGACGCCAAGCTGTGTTGCGAGCTCACGGACGGGCGGGAGCGCATCCCCAGCGCCCAGTGCACCGGTGTCAACGAGCATGCGGATGCTCTCAGCTATCTCTGCTGCCGAGGTACCCGTGATCGCGGTGGACATAACAATCGATCATAGTCAGGCCGTCTCGTTTTGGCATATGACAAAGCGATGCTACTGTTTGGCCTATGACAAAAGAAACCCCTGTTGCAAGCGGCACTCCAACCCTCAATCGCGGCCTCGCCGAGATGCTCAAGGGCGGTGTCATTATGGACGTCGTCGACGCAGAGCAGGCGAAGATCGCCGAGGATGCCGGGGCTGTTGCGGTCATGGCACTCGAGCGTGTGCCCGCAGACATCCGCGCACAGGGTGGTGTCGCACGGATGAGCGACCCCGATTTGATCGACGGGATCATCAACGCTGTCTCGATCCCCGTCATGGCGAAAGCGCGCATTGGGCACTTCGTTGAGGCGCAGGTGCTGCAGGAGCTCGGCGTCGATTGCATCGACGAATCCGAAGTGTTGAGCCCGGCAGATTACGTCAACCACATCGATAAGACGCAGTTCACCGTGCCATTCGTGTGCGGTGCGACCAACCTTGGCGAGGCACTGCGCCGCATCACAGAAGGTGCTTCCATGATTCGCTCAAAGGGCGAGGCTGGCACGGGCGATGTCTCAGAGGCCATGAAGCACATCCGCAAGATCAAAGGCGAGATTGCCGGTTTGACGTCGCTCAGCAAAGACGAGCTGTACGTCGCGGCAAAAGAGCTGCAGGCACCATACGAGCTCGTAAAGCAGATCGCCGACACTGGCGAGTTGCCCGTCGTGCTCTTCGTGGCGGGCGGTGTCGCAACACCAGCGGATGCCGCAATGATGATGCAACTTGGCGCCGATGGCGTTTTTGTTGGCTCGGGTATTTTCAAGTCGGGTAACCCGGCCGAACGCGCAAAGGCAATCGTCAAGGCGACGACGTTCTACGATGACCCCGCGGTTATCGCAGAGGTCTCTCGCGGGCTTGGTGAGGCTATGGTCGGCATCAATGTGCAGGACGTTCCGGCGCCGCACCGATTGGCGGAACGCGGTTGGTAACAGCCGAAGCCCCCGTGCGCGTTGGGGTCTTGGCGCTCCAGGGCGACGTACGGGAACACGTGCGAGTGCTCGAGCGGCTCGGCGCAACCGTTTCGCTTGTGCGCCGTGCTGAGGAGCTGGCCGAGGTCGAGGCGCTCGTTATTCCGGGTGGCGAATCGAGCGTTATCGACAAGCTCGCACGCACCTCCGCTTTGGCAGGGCAACTTCGCGCTGCAATCCGTGCTGGGCTCCCGGTTTATGGCACGTGCGCAGGTCTGATTCTGCTTGCGGATGAGGTGGTCGACGGCATCGAAGGCCAAGCAGGTTTTGGTGGCCTCGATGTTGTTGTGCGCCGCAACGCCTTTGGCCGACAGATTGACTCGTTTCAAACAACGCTTCCTGTCGCGGGCTTCGAGGCACCTGTTGCGGCGACGTTCATCCGCGCTCCCGAAGTTGTTTCCGTTGGACCAGCTGTCGAGGTCCTCTCCGCACTCGCCGATGGTCGAGTCGTGGCGGTTCAGCAGGGGAATCTGCTTGGCACGGCATTTCACCCTGAGATGGATGGCGAAACCCGGTTTCACGAACGCCTCATCGAGCTGGCACGTGCGAGGCGAGCGGCCGCGTAAACTGTACGACGGCAGTTTTACGTAGAGGAGCACTATGTCCGGGCACTCCAAATGGGCAACCACGAAGCACAAGAAGGCCGTCATCGACGCCCGCCGTGCGAAGAGCTGGGCCAAGCTCATCAAAAACATCGAGGTTGCAGCCAAGCTCGGTGGCCCCGACGAAGCCGGAAACCCGACGCTTTTTGACGCCGTCTACAAGGCGAAGAAGATGTCGGTCCCGAAGGACAACATCGAACGCGCCATCAAGCGTGGTGCCGGTATCGGCAGTGAGAGCGTCAGCTATGACAACATCATGTACGAAGGCTACGGGCCCAACGGCGTCGCGCTGCTCATCGAATGTCTGACCGACAACAAGAACCGTGCAGCAGCTGAGGTGCGCACGGCGCTGAGCCGCAATGGTGCGAACCTGGCTGACCCGGGCTCGGTAGCGTACAACTTTGAGCGCAAGGGCGTCATCGTCATCAACGGCGAAAACACGACGGAAGACGATGTGATGCTTGCAGCGCTTGAAGCTGGCGCGGAAGAGGTTGAGCCCCACGCTCAGGGGTTCGAGGTCATCACCGATCCGAGCGATTTGGTCGCGGTGCGTACCGCGCTGACCGAGGCGGGGCTCGACTATGAATCGGCCGATGTTGAGTTTGTGCCGAACCTCAAGGTGCCAATTGACGCTGAGACGGCTCGCAAGGTCTTCCGCCTGATTGACGCGCTTGAAGACAGCGATGACGTACAGAACGTCTTTGCAAACTTCGACCTGCCCGCCGAGGTGCAGGCCGAGCTCGAAGCCGACGAGTAACCTGAGGGCGTGCCTCAGCCCAAGACCCGCGTCCTCGGAATCGATCCGGGCCTCACACGCTGCGGCTTCGGCGTGGTCGACGTCTTGCCGGGCCGCAACGTCGAACTCGTTGTCGCGGGTGTCATTCGCACGCCAGCCGGTGATGAACTTGGCGCACGGCTCGAACTGGTTGCCCGGGGCATCCGTGCGGCTATCGCAAACCACTCGCCCGATGCCGTCGCGGTTGAACGCGTCTTTGCACAAAACAACCGCTCGACCGTCATGGGCACGGCGCAGGTGAGCGGCGTTGCCTTGCTGATCGCGACAGAATCTGGCCTTCCTGTCGCAACGCACACCCCGAGCGAAGTCAAGGCTGCGGTGAGCGGGTACGGCGCTGCCGACAAGAAGCAGGTGCAAACGATGATCGCACGCATCTTGCGCCTCGATGAGGCGCCCAAGCCAGCGGATGCCGCTGACGCGCTCGCGATCGCCATCTGCCACGCCTGGCGCGGCGCAGGGGGAGCGGGCGCTCTGCTTGAGGGCGCGAGCGCGACTGAAATCGCCAAAACTCGAGGCGGTGTTCTGACACCGGCGCAACAAGCCTGGAAGGACGCAGAGGCTCGCAGTTCGCGTGTCGCTCGAACGTATGTACGAGCCTCTCGCTAGGCTGGGTTCATGATCTCAACCCTGCGCGGCCGCGTGCTTTCGCGCCAGAACGACGCACTCGTGGTCGAAGTTGGCGGGGTGGGGCTCGGGGTTTCTGTGCCCGCCGGGTTCGCACAGTCCCTCGCAAACGGTGCCGAGGTGTTTTTACACACGGCGCTCATCGTGCGCGATGATGCGTTTTCGCTCTACGGCTTTGCCGATGAGTCGGAACTCGCGGTTTTTCACATTCTGCTCGGCGTGAGCGGGGTTGGCCCTAAGTCTGCGCTCGGCGTCTTGAATCACATGACGGTTGAACAGATTGCGCTCGCCGTCACCAACGATGACGATGCTGCGTTCCGGCGTGTTTCCGGCATCGGGCCGAAGACGGCAAAGCTCATTGTTGTCCAGCTCGCAGGCAAGCTCGACGCTGTTGCCGCGCACACGACACCCGCAACAGCTGCATCCGAAAAGAATCTTGAACCACAGCTTGTCGAGACGCTCGTGAGCCTTGGGTGGAATGAGCGTGTGGCTCGTGAGGCAGCGTCACACACGATCGAACAGGCGAGTGAAGCAGATCGTGATTCCTTGTCTGTTCTGCTACGTCAGGCGCTTGCGAATCTCTCACCCGGAGTGCGAGCGTGAGTTACGACGAGAGCGTTGTGCGCGACAGCGGTGAACCGGGCGACGAAACCGAACTTGCCATCGAAGGGGCACTTCGCCCCGCCAAGCTGGGTGAGTTCGTTGGGCAGGTGAAGGTACGCAAGCAGCTTCAGCTGTTGCTCGACGCCGCACGATTGCAAGATCGCACACCAGACCACGTACTGCTTGCAGGCCCTCCGGGGCTCGGCAAGACGACATTGGCGATGATCATCGCGCATGAATCAGGCAGGCCGCTTCGGCTCTCGTCTGGGCCGGCGATCCAGCACGCGGGCGACCTCGCAGCGCTCTTGTCGAGCTTGAGCCCGGGTGAGGTGCTCTTCATCGACGAGATCCACCGTATGGCTCGTTCAGCCGAAGAGATGCTGTATCTCGCGATGGAAGATTTCCGTGTTGACATCATGGTTGGTAAGGGCGCGGGCGCAACAAGCATTCCGCTTGAGCTGGCGCCGTTCACGCTCGTTGGCGCAACTACACGATCTGGGTTACTTCCAAACCCCCTCCGCGACCGCTTCGGCTTCACTGGGCACCTTGAGTACTACGAGCCGCAAGAACTCGAGCAGGTCATCGCTCGTACCGCAAGTCTGCTCGGTGTCTCGCTCACGGCTGAATCGGTCGTCGAGCTTGCACGCCGATCGCGTGGCACACCGCGAATTGCCAACCGCCTCGTTCGTCGCGTTCGTGACTATGCGCTCGTGCACGGCTCTGGCGCAGCACCGACGACGACGCAGGTTGCCGAGGCGCTCGAACTCTACGACGTTGATGAGCTTGGGCTCGACCGGCTTGACCGCGCGATTCTTGATGCGCTCGTGAAGCGCTTTGGGGGAGGGCCCGTCGGTCTGAGCACGCTCGCAGTTTCGGTCGGTGAGGAGCCAGAAACGATCGAGAGCGTCGTCGAACCGTATCTCGTGAGAATCGGATTCCTCGGGCGCACGCCGCGCGGGCGAATCGCAATGCCCGCCGCATACGAACACTTAGGGTTGAGCGCTCCGGGTCTGCCGCTGTAACTCGCCTATACTGGTTACTCGTTGTGCTGCGTCTGCGTTCACAGCACCCCGCACGTTCGCGTTTCGAGCGAACGAGCCCACACGGAAGGTCTCCCACATGGGTTCCCAGGATCTCTTTTTGATCGGCGCCATGGTGCTGCTGGTCGCGATGTTCTTCTTCAGCAGCCGCCGTCGCAAGGCAGCCATGAAGCAGCAGCAGGAGCAGAAGGCTCGCGACATGGTTCCCGGCGCACGCGTCATGCTCAACAGCGGCATCTACGGCTACATCGTGACGTACGACCCCGATGACCTCAATGCACCCGTCAAGCTCGAGATCGCCCCCGGCACTGTCATTGAGGTGCACTCGCAGGCGGTAGCTCGCGTTGCGCCGCTCGAAGAACCCATTGCCGAAGAGGCAGATTCGGTCGTGGATGCTGCCGAAGAGAAGCTTGACGACACGCAGAAGCGCCTTGGCCTTTCTGACGACACCGACAACACGAAGTAATTAGGTAAGCAGTGACGCTTTCGACCTCCGTTCGGCACGCCTGGAAAGTTCTGCTCTGGCTCGCCATCTCAATTCTGGTGCTCTTTGGCATCAACCTCGGCGGTGTTCTCGCCGGTCAGAGCTCTTGGAAGCCTGAGCTCGCCCTCGACCTGCAGGGTGGTACGCAGATCGTGCTCGCGGCGGCGACGCCCGACGGTGCCGCGCCCACGCAAGAGCAGCTCGATCACGCCGCTTCCATCATCCGCCAGCGTGTTGACGCGGCGGGTGTCGCTGAGACCGAGGTTGCGACAGAGGGTGGCCGCAACATTGTTGTTTCGGTTCCCGGCAATGCGGATGACGCGACCCGTGAGCGGATTCAGGCAAGTGCACAGCTCGAGCTTCGGGCCGTGCTGCTGCAAGCGGGCAACGGTCAGCCAGCCTTCGTTGGCGAAGACAACCAGATGACGCCTATCCCGCGGCCGACCGAAGCGCAGGAGTCGACGCCGACGGCGGAGCCCGAGCACGGCAGCGATGCGAACTGGATCACGCCTGCCTTGCAGACGGAGTTCGACTACTACGACTGTGTCGCTGACCAGAACACCGACCCCGGGCACCTTGACGACCCGACGCAGCCCCTCATCACCTGTGATGAGACGAACCAGGTCAAGTACCTCCTGGGTCCCGTCGAGATGGACGGTTCGCAGATTGTTGACGCCACCAATGGCCTCGACACGCAGCGCAACCTATGGACGGTCAACCTCAAGCTCGACGACGAGGGTACGAAGCAATTCGCTGACATCTCGCAGCGCCTGTTTGCCCTCAAACAACAGGGCGCTACGCCGCGCGATCAGTTCGCGTTCGTGCTCGATGGGCGCGTGCTCTCTGCACCCGTCATGCAGGCGGCGATCCTCGACGGCCGCCCCAGTATCTCTGGCACGTTCACGGCAGAGACCTCGAAGACGCTCGCCGACCAACTGAAGTTCGGTGCCTTGCCCCTGAGCTTTACGGTCGAGAGCTCGTCGACAGTCTCGGCGACCCTCGGTTCGCAGCAACTGCAGATCGGTCTTATTGCCGGCCTCATCGGTCTGGGGCTCGTCGCGATCTACTCGCTCCTGAGCTATCGGGCACTGGGTGTCGTCATCATTGGCTCGCTCGTCGTTATGGCGGTTATTACCTACATCCTCATTGCGATCCTGTCGTGGCGAATGGGCTTCCGCCTCTCGCTCGCCGGTGTCGCGGGTCTCATCGTGGCGGTTGGTTTCTGTGCCGACTCGTTCATTGTGTACTTCGAGCGCATCCGAGACGAATTGCGTGAGGGCCGCCCCGTTACGGCTGCCGTCGAAGAGGGCTGGGATAGAGCAAAGCGAACGATCTACATCTCGAAGTCGATCAACTTGCTCGCGGCAGTCGTGCTGTACATCCTGGCTGACTCGACCGTCAAGGGCTTTGCTTTCACGCTCGGCCTCACGACCCTCATTGACGTCTTCATCTTCGTGATCTTCACGCACCCCGTCATGCAGTTGCTCGCTCGTACGAAGTTCTTCGGCGACGGTCACCCGCTCTCGGGAATGGACCCCGAGGCACTCGGAGCGATTCGAAAGGATCGCGAGGTGTTCCGCCACGCAATCGTCACGAGTCACGGCAAGAACGCGAAGCGTGCAAAGTCGCGCAACGAAGCTGAGCGTCGTCAGACGATCGCCGAGCGCAGACGCGCGGAAGCACTCGCCGCGAAGACCGGCGAAGGAGACAAGAACTGATGGGTAAGCTCACAACGCTCGGAAACAACCTCTACACGGGCAAGACTTCATTCCCGTTTGTCGAAAAGCGTCGCACATGGTTCATCGTCGCGATCGCCCTCGTCGTCGGTTCGCTGCTTGTGCTGTTTGTTAAGCCGCCGCACTTCTCGATCGAGTTCACAGGTGGATCGCAGTTCACGATCGATGCGCCGGCGTCAACCGATCAGGCAATTGCGACCGAAGCTGTCAAGCAGGTCGTTCCCGAGGTCGCTTCGCGCGTGACGGTGCTCGGCGACAAAGACGTTCGCGTACAGACGGATCAGCTTTCTGACGTCGAGACGAATGAGCTCAAGTCGGCACTTGCCGAGGCCTACGGTGTCTCGGTTGATAGCGTGAGCGACACCTTCATTGGCCCGACGTGGGGCCAGAACGTCACGAAGCAGTCGCTGTGGGGCCTCGTGGTCTTTCTTGCGCTGACCTTCTTGATCCTCGCAATTTACTTCCGTACGTGGAAGATGTCGCTTGCTGCGATCATCGGCCTGGTTGACGTGCTCATCGTGACGGTCGGAATCTATTCGCTCTTTGGCTTTGAGATTTCGCCCGCGGCTGTCATCGGCTTCCTGACGATTCTCGCGTACTCCCTGTATGACACAACGGTTGTCTTCGACAAGATTCGAGAGAACACTTCCGCTGCGTCGTCACGCACCTTTGGGGAATCCGTCAACCTTGCTGTCAATCAGACGCTCGTGCGTTCGGTCAATACCTCGGTCGTGGCCGCCCTGCCAGTTGCCGCGATTCTGTTCATCGGTGCGATTTGGCTCGGTGCTGACACGCTGACCGATATTTCGCTCTCGATTCTTGTCGGCATCCTCGTCGCGACGTATTCGACCATCTTTGTCGCGGCGCCGTTGTACTCGCTTTTGCGAGAGAACGAGCCAGAGATTCAAGAGTCGGATGCTCGTGTGCTCGCGGCGCGCGAGGCTGCCTAAGCACGGGTGGGGAATGCTCGAGGCGTAGGCTTGTTCAATGGTTGAGAACACGTCGACGACTGGGCAGGGTTCCAGCCTGCGGCGGCTTGTCCCGCGCATTTTCTCGCGCTCGAATCGGGAGGGCGAACTCGACAATCTCGTTCGCACGGTTCGTACGCATCACCCCAAAGGTGACGTGCAGATCATCGAGCGTGCCTACGCCGTTGCAGCCGACAAGCACAGCACACAGTTTCGCCAAAGTGGCGAGCCATACATCACGCATCCGCTCGCTGTTGCGCAGATTCTTGCCGAGCTTGGTTTGGGGCCTCGCGCCATCGCCGCAGCGCTCCTGCACGACACGGTAGAAGACACGGGCTACACGCTCGAAGAGTTGCAACAGGCGTTTGGTGCCGAAGTTGCCATGCTCGTTGATGGTGTCACGAAGCTCGACAAGGTCAAATACGGCGACGCTGCGCAGGCCGAGACCGTACGAAAGATGATCGTTGCGATGTCAAAAGACATCCGCGTTCTGCTCATCAAGCTCGCTGACCGCCTGCACAACGCGCGTACCTGGGGGTTCGTTGCCCCCGAAAAGTCACAGAAGAAGGCGAAAGAGACGCTCGAGATCTACGCACCGCTCGCGCACCGTCTCGGTATCCAAACCATCAAGAGCGAGCTTGAAGATCTTTCTTTCGCCGTCTTGCACCCCAAGATTTACGCCGAGATTGATTCGCTTGTTGCTGAGCGTGCACCCCGTCGCGACGCGTACTTGCAAGAGGTCATGGATGACATCCAAGAAGACCTCCGGGAGCTGCGCATCAAAGGCACGGTTGTCGGACGCGAGAAACAGCTGTACTCCGTCTATCAAAAGATGATCGTTCGCGGTCGAGACTTCGACGACATCTACGACCTCATTGGCCTCCGGGTGCTCGTCGCCAGTGTGCGGGATTGCTACGCAGTGCTGGGCGCGATCCATGCCCGCTGGACACCGCTGCCTGGCCGCTTCAAGGATTACATCGCGACGCCGAAGTTCAATCTGTACCAGTCGCTGCACACGACGGTGATTGGCCCCGGTGGTCGAACCGTCGAGATTCAGATCCGTACCGACGAAATGCATCGTCAAGCGGAGTACGGCGTCGCCGCGCACTGGAAGTACAAAGAGCGCATGAATGGCGGGCGCAACACGCCAGACGTGCCAACGACCGATATGGCCTGGCTCGCCCACATCTCGGATTGGCAGGCTGACACCAACGATCCCGGGGAGTTCCTCGAGTCGTTGCGTTTCGAAATCGGCGCCCGCGAGGTCTACGTCTTTACGCCTAAGGGCAGGGTTATCGGCCTTCCGGCGGATGCGACGCCCGTCGACTTTGCCTACGCCGTTCACACAGAGGTCGGGCACCGCACGATGGGGGCCAAGGTCAACGACCGATTGGTTCCCCTCGACACACCCCTCAAGAGTGGTGATGTCGTTGAGATATTCACCTCGAAGAACCCCGACGCGAGCCCAAGCCAGGACTGGCTCTCGTTCGTCAAGAGCAACCGTGCTCGCAATAAGATCCGCGGTTGGTTCACGAAGGAACGCCGCGACGACGCGATCGAACAGGGCAAAGACGCGATTGCACGAGCAATGCGTCGTCAGAACCTTCCGCTGCAGCGTCTCATGACGCAAGAAGCCCTCGGCGAGGTCGCGACGGGCATGCGGTACGAGGATGTCTCTGCGCTCTATGCGGCCGTTGGTGAAGGGCACGTTTCGACGCAATCCGTTATTGAGAAGGTTTCGGCGCTCGTTGCCTCAACGGATGACGATGTTGCGGAACCATTTGAGGTACCCGGTATCGGCAAACGTCGTGCGCCGCGTCACGGCGATTCCGGAATCCTCGTTCGTGGTGCAGACGACATCCTCGTGAAGATCGCGAAGTGCTGCACGCCCGTTCCCGGTGACGAAATCGTCGGGTTCGTCACGCGTGGCAGCGGGGTATCGGTCCACCGCGCGGATTGCGTCAATGTCAAAGCGTTGGGCAGTGAACCGGACCGACTCGTCGACGTCGAATGGAGCGGCAGCACAAAAGCCGTCTTCCTCGTGCAAATTGGCGTCGAGGCGCTTGACCGGGCCGGACTCCTCATGGACGTCACGCGCGTCTTGAGTGAACACCACGTCAACATCCTCGACGCGAGCGTTCGCACGACGAGCGACCGGCTGGCACTCAGTCGTTTTGCATTTGAGATGGGCGACATCGTGCACCTGGATCGCGTGCTCAACGCGGTTCGTCGTATCGATGGGGTCTACGACGTCTATCGTGTGACGTCGAGCTGACGAGTGCTGAGAGCTCGCGCTGCATGGCAGCAGCTTGTTCTTCCGCGCGCTCCACATTGGCACGCGTGAGTTCACCGAGGGAGTCTCTGAGGCCTTCTGCGAGCTGAGGAAACCGCACGATCATCGCCGCTGCCGCATACTCACCCTCGAGATCAGGCCGGCGGCAGAGATCGATGAGCGTTCTTTGCGGTGTTGAAACCCAGATGTCAGCGAGCTGCTCTCGCTGCGAGCGCCCGAGTATCGCTTGAAAATAGCGGATGCGCTTTGAACGCTTTGGGCGGGTGAAACTTGCTCCCGTGCGCTGCACGAACACGCGGTCTGGTGGCTCATGAACCGCACCGTGAATCCACGCGGCCGTTTCGCCAACAAATGCGAGGGAGGATTCTGTGCCTCGAATCTCTGGCCGCAAGCTGAGCGCACGCGCACGGGCATTCTCAATTGTGTCGAACGGCATAAAGGCTGAGCCGACCTCGATGACATGACCATCGAGGCGGGCAGCCATCAATTCCGGCAGCGAGAGCCGGTCGCCGGGATGGTAGATAAGCGCATCGTGCATGAACCCATCGCACCACGACGTGTGAGCCGCGGCTCGACGGCAGGAACAATCTGTGGAGAAGTCGCTTGCTACTCACCGAGCGCACGAAGCCACGCTTGGCGTGCGTCGAGTGCTTCTTGTGCATCGGCGATGGCTCGCTTGTCGCCGGCAGCCTGTGCTGCGGCCAGCTCTTCCTCGAGTTTGGCGATTGCGTCACGCAGTTGCTCGGCAAGAGAGCCTGCGCGGGCTTTCGTCTCTGGGTTCGAAGCCTTCCACGCCGCGTCTTCGCGCGCCTTGAGGTCCTGCTCGAATTTGCGCAGGCGATCGTCAAGACCGCGTTCGCGATCGCGCGGGAAGATTCGGCCGGTAGCGTCCCAACGATCTTGAATGTCGGTGAGCTTCTGGCGAGCCTTCTTCACATCATCGATTGATGCGAGACCAGCAGCCTCTTCGAGGAGCGCCTCGCGAGCAGCAATCTTCGGCTGCGAGTCGGCTTCGTCAGCGGCTGCCTGCTCGGCACGCGCGGCGTACAGGGCGTCGCCGGCAGCTTTGAAGCGTGCCCACAGTGCGTCATCCGCTTTACGACCCGCGCGCCCGGAACGCTTCCACTCATCGAGCAGATCGCGATACGCGGGGATACCGTCGCTCCCGCGGGGTGCGAGTGCCTCAGCGCGATCGATGAGCTGCTGCTTGCGGTCGCGGGCACCCTTGTGCTCGTCATCGAGGTTCGCGTAAAACGCACGACGTGCCTTGTCGATCGAGCCGCGGGCATCTCGGAAACGTTTCCACAACTGCTGGCTCACCGAACGGGGAACACGCGCTGATGACTTCTGGTGTTCCTGCCACTGCTCAAAGAGGCTTGAGACCTCAGCGGTCGTCTGTTTCCACTGCACCTTGCTCAAATCACCATTGGCGATCGCTTCAATACGCTCGACAATTGCCGTGCGTTCGGCAATCGCGGCGTCTGTTGCTTCACGCTGGGCTTGTGCTTCAGCCTCGCTCGCCTGCGCCAAGTCGGTTGTGAGCGACTCGAGACGACCCTGAAGCCCTGCGAGATCGCCAACGGCTGCGGCGCCCGTGACCTCATCGAGGAGGTGCTTTGCCTGCGACATGAGCTCACTGGCCGAAGCGCCACCCTGCTGGTGACGAAGTTCGAGGTTGCCAACACGCAACGCCAGATCCTGGAACTTCCGGACGTAGTAGGTGAGCGCCTCTTCAGGCGTGCCGTCTGGGTACTGCCCAACAACGCGCCACTGTTCGCCCTCGCGAACCGAAACGGTGCCGTCGTCGTCGACCTTGCCCCACGAGGCATCCGCTTCACTGATGGCCTCCGGCGCAAAGGCCGCCGGAACGACGGGCGCGACCGGTGGCTTCGGCGCTGGGCGCGGAGCACTCAGCTTGGGAACGAGCTTGGGGGTAGGAGCAGCCTGCGGCTCGTTTTCGGGCGCGGGCGTGGCAGCGGTGTCAGTCACGTCTTCAGCCTAGCGAGAATGAGGTTACTGAGGTGTAACAAGTCGTAGCCTGGGGGAGTGACCTCTCTCGCCGCCGCCAACGCACCGACGCCGCTCGCGGTACGAATGCGGCCAACTTCACTCGATGAGGTTGCGGGTCAGAAACACTTGCTTCAGCCGGGTTCGCCCATTGTGACGCTTGCCGACCCGGATGCGCAGAACCCATCAACGACCTCGATGATCTTGTGGGGGCCACCCGGAACCGGCAAGACAACGCTCGCGCAGGCGATTGCTCGTTCGTCGGGCCGACGCTTTGTGGAGCTTTCTGCCGTGACGGCGGGTGTGAAAGATGTGCGCACCGTCATGCAAGAGGCAATGAACACCCGCGATTTGTACGGTCAGGGCACGATTCTCTTCCTCGACGAGATTCATCGCTTCACGAAGGCGCAGCAGGATGCGCTTCTCCCGGGTGTTGAGAACGGCTGGGTGCTCCTCATCGCGGCAACAACCGAGAATCCGTCGTTCTCGGTCATTACGCCCTTGCTCTCGCGTTCCTTGCTTCTTACTCTGCAACCGCTCGAGGACGCCGACCTTGCGGAACTCGTGCAACGAGCAGTGACTGACGCGCGTGGATTCAACGGAGCCATCTCGCTCGAGTCGGATGCGCGGACAGCGCTCATCCGCTTGGCATCCGGCGATGCGCGACGGGCGCTCACCGCACTTGAGGCAGCTGCTCGAGTCGCTGACTCGCGGGGGCGAACGGCAATCACGCAGGAAGACATCGAACTCGCCGTCGACCGCGCGCTGCTTCGTTACGACCGTCAAGGCGATGAACACTACGACGTCATCAGTGCGTTCATCAAGTCGATTCGCGGCTCGGACGTGGATGCGGCAATGCACTACCTTGCCCGCATGATCGAGGCCGGTGAGGATCCGAGGTTCATTGCTCGCCGTCTTGTCATCTCTGCTGCGGAAGACATTGGGCTTGCCGATCCGCAGGCACTGCAAATTGCCATCGCGGCAGCGGATGCCATGCAGTTCATTGGCATGCCCGAGGGGCGTATCCCGCTCGCCGAGGCAACCGCGTATCTCGCAACGACCGCAAAGTCGAACGCAGCCTATGTTGCTATCGACGCCGCGATCGCAGATGTGCGCGCGGGCGGGTTCGGGCGCGTGCCGCTGCATTTGCGCGATGCCCACTACCCGGGCGCGAAGCGGCTCGGCCACGGCAAGGGTTACCAGTACCCGCACGACTTCGACCACGCCATCGTCGCCCAGCAGTATCTTCCAGATGAGCTGCGCGGCAAGCGGTACTACGTTCCGAACGAATCAGGAAAAGAACGTGAGGTCGCGGCCCGTTTGGAACGCATCCGCAAAGCCCTCGGCGAGTAACCGATCGAAGAATCGCTCGTGATAGACTAGAGCGGCTCGAAACCAGAGTTTTTGGGCATCCCCTTTTTCTGTACCACTGATGTGGCGTGCCCCGGCGTGCAGTCCACATCAGGCGAAGAAGTGGAGATACGTCCGCTCGGCGCGAAATGCGCGTCAGCGTAACGAAAGGAAGCTTCGTGGTTACGAAGTCTCAAGACCGCCGCAAGGTGCGCCTCTCGCGTGCTCTCGGTGTTCCCCTGACCCCCAAGGCTGCTCGCTACATGGAGAAGCGCCCGTATGCTCCCGGTGAGCACGGCCGCACCAAGCGTAAGGCTGACAGCGACTACGCGATCCGTCTCAAGGAGAAGCAGCGTCTGCGCGAGCAGTACGGCATCCGCGAGAAGCAGCTCCGTATCGTCTTCAACGAGGCTCGTCGCACCGATGGCCTGACGGGTGAGAACCTCGTCGAGCTGCTCGAAATGCGTCTCGACGCGCTCGTGCTCCGTTCGGGCTTCGCCCGTACGACGGCACAGGCTCGCCAGCTCGTTGTGCACCGCCACATCATGGTTGACGGCCAGCTCGTTGACCGCCCGTCGTTCCGCGTCAAGCCGGGCCAGACGATTCACGTCAAGCCCAAGAGCGAAGCGCTCGAGCCCTTCCAGGTTGCTGCCGCAGGTGGCCACGTTGACGTGCTCCCGCCCGTCCCGGGCTACCTCGAGGTAGAACTCGACAAGCTGCACGCGACGCTTGTTCGTCGCCCCAAGCGCGCTGAGGTTCCGGTTACGGCTGACGTTCAGCTCGTGGTTGAGTACTACGCAGCTCGCTAACACTGCGTTCATGGTGGGGGTGTCGGGTTTCCGGCACCCCCACTGTCATACGATAGAGACAACGCGCAGCGCACCCACGCGCGTGCGCTGAGGAAGGTTCACCATGAAGAATTTGCTCTGGTTGCTCATTGGCGTCGTTGGCGGCTTCGTCGCGGCCCACTTCCTCAACAAAGACCCTCGGGCAAACGAAGTGTTGCGCGACATCGATGAGCGCATTTCAGAGATCGGTCACACGATCTCTGAGGCGTACTACGAGCGCGAAGCGACACTGGCCGACGCTGACACAAAGGACTAACCGGTCGTTATATGAAAACCGCTGAGATCGCACAGCGATACCTGGATTTCTTCAAGAGCCGCGACCACGTCATTGTTCCCTCCGCATCACTCGTGAGTGATGACCCCACGGTCATGTTCACGATCGCGGGAATGGTGCCGTTCGTGCCGTACCTGACGGGCGTTGTTCCGGCACCATACAAACGTGCAGCGGATGTGCAAAAGTGCATTCGTACAAACGATATTGAAGAGGTGGGGAAGACGGCCCGCCACGGCACGTTCTTCCAGATGCTCGGCAACTGGTCGTTTGGCGACTACTTCAAGCGTGGCGCCATCGAATACGCGTGGGAGCTGCTGACGACGCCCGAGGCCGAAGGCGGGCTCGGCTTCGACCCGGAAGACCTCTGGGTCACGGTTTACGAAACCGATGACGAAGCGGCCCAGCTCTGGCAAGAGATTGCTGGTCTTCCCGCAGAACGCATCCAGCGAATGGGGCTCGAGGACAACTATTGGCACACGGGGCAGCCTGGCCCCGGCGGCCCCTGCTCAGAGATCTATTTCGACCGTGGCCCGAAGTACGGCAAAGACGGCGGGCCTGCTGTCGACGACAACCGCTTCACCGAGATCTGGAACCTCGTGTTCATGCAGGATCTGCTCGGCGAGGTTCGCTCGAAGACCGACTTCGACATCATTGGCGAACTGCCGAACAAGAACATCGACACGGGCATGGGTCTTGAGCGCGTCGCGTTCATCAAGCAGGGTGTCGAGAACATGTACGAGACCGACCAGGTGCGCCCTGTGCTCGACGCAGCTGTCGCGCTCTGCGGCAAAACCTACGGTGCCAACAACGACGACGACGTGCGGTTCCGCATCGTGGCCGACCACGTGCGTTCTTCGCTCATGCTGCTCGCCGATGGCGTGACGCCGTCCAACGAGGGTCGAGGCTACATTTTGCGTCGTCTCATGCGACGCGTCATCCGTTCAATGCGCCTGCTTGGCGTCGACGGCCCAACGTTCCCCGTGTTGTTTGCGGCGTCGCGCGATGCCATGACGTCTGCATACCCCGAGGTCGCAACCGATTGGGAACGCATCTCACGTGCTGCGTTTGCCGAGGAAGAAACCTTCCTACGCACGCTTGCATCGGGTTCGGTCATTTTGGACGAGGCCGTCGCGAAAACGAAGTCGAGTGGCGCTTCGACGCTTTCTGGCGCCGATGCGTTCTTGCTGCACGACACCTACGGTTTCCCCGTCGATCTCACGCACGAGATTGCCGAGGAGGCTGGCCTCAGCCTTGACCGTGACGCGTTCAACACGCTCATGAGCGAGCAACGCTCACGCGCAAAAGAAGACGCCAAGGGGCGCAAGAAGCAACTCGCGGATGTTTCGATCTACCGCGATTTTCGCGCCAAGGGTGAGACAACATTCCTCGGCTACGACGAACTCGCGACCGAAGCCAAGGTGCTCGGCATTCTGATCGATGGGCAACCGGCGCAGTTCGCGACCGTCGGTCAGACGGCCGAGCTGATTCTCGACCAGACGACGCTCTACGCTGAGTCGGGCGGTCAGGTCGCTGACCAGGGTGTTATCGCGGGCGATGCCTTTGAGGCAAAGGTTCTTGATGTGCAGCGTCCTGTCCCGGGGCTCGTGAGCCACACGGTTGAAGTCAGCCGTGGCGAAGTTTCACTCGATGACGCTGCGCGTACAGAGGTTAACGCGCAGGCTCGTCGCGCGGGGGAGCGCGCCCACTCGGCGACGCATCTGGTCCACGCGGCATTGCGCGACACGCTCGGCCCGACCGCGACGCAGGCTGGTTCGTTGAACCGCCCCGGCTACATGCGATTCGACTTCGCGTGGTCCCAGCCACTCTCGCTCGAGACGCGCAGCGAACTGGAAGAGATCGCAAACACGGCAATTTCGAACGCCTACGCCGTTGAGACTCGCATCATGTCGCTCGATGATGCCAAGGCGGCAGGTGCTATGGCGCTGTTCGGCGAAAAATACGGCGAGACCGTGCGTATGGTCGACATTGGCGGCCCGTGGTCGCGCGAGTTGTGCGCAGGTACGCACGTCAACAACAGTGCAGAGATTGGCCTCATCAGCCTCGTCGGCGAATCATCCGTTGGATCTTCGTACCGGCGCGTTGAAGCGCTCGTTGGGCAGGATGCCTTCAAGCAACTCGCGGCCGAGCGCGCCGTCGTTGGTCAACTGACGCAGATGCTCAAAGCACCGCGTGAGAACGTCGTCGACCGCGTAAGCGAACTCACAGCCGGGCTCAAAGCCGCGCAAAAGCGCGTTGCCGACTTTGAAGCGCAAGCGCGTGCGGGTCGAATCCCGGCGATTGCAGAGTCGGCCGAAGACGCGGGCGGCATCCGTTTTGTGCAGCACGCAGTTGATGGTGAAGCGACCGCGAATGAAGTCCGCGATATCGCCACCTCGGTTCGTGATCGTCTTGCAGCGGATGCTGCTGTCGTCGCGATTGCGGGTGTTGTTGGCGATAGCCCCGTCATCGTTGTCGCAACGACAACGGGCGCACGCGATCGTGGCATCAAGGCTGGTGCGCTCGTGAAAATTGCCGCAGGTGTGCTTGGTGGCGGCGGTGGCGGCCGCGATGACGTGGCCCAGGGCGGAGGCACGAACCCCGCTGCAATTGGCGCCGCCTTGCAAGCCGTGCGTGAGGCAGTGAGTTCCGCGTGAGCGAGTTTCGTCGCGGGGTTCGTCTGGGGGTCGATGTCGGGAAAGCCCGCATCGGCGTCGCACGATGCGACGCTGACGGCATGCTCGCGGTTCCCGTAGAGACCGTTGCCCGGACCGACTCTGCCCTCGAGCACCTGCGAAAGCTTGCGGTGGAGTACAGCCCTATCGAGTGGGTCGTCGGTCTTCCCTTCAATTTGAAGGGTGAGGAGACCCCTTCGACGGCGGATGCTCGCGCGTTCGCGGCCGCACTACACGAGGCCACACAGATACCCGTTCGACTCGTTGATGAGCGCCTCACAACCGTGAGCGCCCAGGCAATGCTGCACAGCGCTGGTCGGAACACGAAGAGCTCAAGAGCCGTGATTGACCAAGTCGCTGCTGTTGTTCTGCTGCAGTACACGGTAGATTCCGAGAGGCGTGGGCGCATAATTGGGGAAGCGCTCAGTCAGAAAGAGAACTTTTAACATGGCCAACGGCGACTCAACAGGCGATTTTGACGACCTGTGGCAGAAGCTTCCCGACCCACCGGCAAAAACAGGTGCCACCGACACCGTTCCTCTGCTGGGATCGCGTCGTGCCCTTCGTGAGCAGCAAGCCCAGGGGCAGCGCGGCCGCGTCGGAGTGCGTCCGGTTGACCTTCCTGAGAGTGGTCTCGGTTCACTCGCTTCACAACGTTCGCAAGGGCGCACAGCAGCTGACGCTGACAACCCCTTTGTGAGCCGGCCTCCTGCGCCTGAGGCCGCATCAGCGGCCCCGACGGTTGTCACAACAGCGACTCCGCCGACAGCTGCAGCGCCTACACGCCCAGCAGTCCGCACGAGCGACGTCTTCCTTGAGGAGCTCATGCAGCCCGAGCAGCAGGTCGTCCCCGAGAAGAAGCACGGCAAGGGTCCGGTCGTTTGGGTCATTATTCTCGCGCTCGTTGCCGCGGGCCTCTTCTTCGGTGGAAGGCTCGTCTGGAACACCCTCGGTGCGCCGCTTGTCGCTTTCTTCGGCATCGGCCAAGAGGAAGAGTCGAACGACTTTGAAGACGGCCTAGCGACGGGCGAAGTTTCTGTCACGATTCCTGAGGGATCAACCTGGGGAGTGGCGTCAAACATCTTCTACGAAGCCGGCGTCACAAAGACTGCGGGCATTCTTGAGCAGTATGTGCTCGACAACAATCCGTCAGCCATCTTGCAGCCGGGTATTTTCAAGCTGCAGCAGAAAATGAGCGCGCAGGCGGCCTACACGGCACTCATGGATGAGATCAACCGCACCGACAGTGCCTTTGAGGTCTTCGGTGGGCAAACGCAGCAGCAAATTTTCCAGAACCTCGAGCAGATCGTGGGCATTCCGGTGGCAGAGTTCAACGCTGTCGCACAGAACCCCGAGGCGCTCGGCGCCATCCGCCCCGCAAACTTGCCAGAGGGTGCAGCGCTGCTTGAAGGCTGGCTTGCTCCCGGTACGTACCAGTTCGGCGAGGATGCGACCGCACAGTCGATTCTGCAGGCGATGGTTGACCGGCAGAAAGAGAACCTTGCTACTGCCGGCGTTCCTGCGGAGCGTTCCGTTGAGATCCTCACAATTGCGTCGATCATCGCTCGAGAGGGTGTTGCTGACGGTAGCGACTTCGGCATCATCTCGCGTGTCATTCAGAACCGTCTCCAGTGGAACGATCAGACGTACGAACTCCTGCAAATGGACTCGACGGCTAAGTACGGCACCAACACGCTCGGCGACAACAACCTGGGCTTGACGGATGAAGTTCGCAACGACCCCAACCCCTGGAACACGTTCGTACACACGGGCTTGCCGGTCGGCCCCATTGCGAACCCCGGCCCCTTGGCGATCGCCGCAGCAATGAACCCGCCCGAGGGTGACTACCTGTACTTCGTACACGTCAACCCCGAGACCGGAGAAATCAAGACCGCGGCGACCTTCGAAGAGCACGAGGTGAACGTGGCACAGTTCAACCAGTGGTGCTCTGAGAACCCAGACTACGGTTGTTGAGCACGTACGGCACTCGCTGTGCGGTATGGGGCGATCCCATATCGCACAGCAAGTCTCCAATCTTGCACGAGGCTGCCTATGCTGAACTCGGGCTCAACTGGACGTACGAACGCCGACGCGTGAGTGCCGGCGAGTTTCACGCGGCGATCAAGCAGCTCGATGCGAGTTGGCGGGGGCTTTCGCTCACAATGCCGCTCAAACACGCTGCGCTTGCCTGGGGCGGAACCTCGATAGACCCTGTTGCGGAAACAACGGGCGCTGCGAACACAGCGTGCCTCAATGGCCCATCGACAGTCCGGGCATGGAACACGGATGTCTCGGGGCTTGTCACTGCCCTCGAAGAATCGGGCATTGTTCCGCGCGACGAGCCCTTCACGGCCCGTGTGCTCGGTGCGGGCGCAACCGCGACGAGCGCCGCAGCTGCGTTGCGACAAATCAGCGGGGGAGCGGCCGAGATCCAGGTGCTCGCGCGTCGAGACGTCACCGTGTTCGATATCGCTACTACTCGGCTCGAGATACTGAGCACTCAGGAGTTAGCGCCCGCGGTAGTCACGATCTCGACACTCCCGCACGGCGTTGTGCTCGACAAGGGTCTCACGCGCGTTCTCGCCTCGACGGGAGGCAATCTCTTCGACGTTGCGTACGATCCGTGGCCCACTCGGCTCGCGAACGCGTGGCAAGATGCCGGTAAAACAGCGGTTTCGGGCGAAGGAATGTTGTTGCACCAAGCTGTTGCGCAGATCCGTGTTTGGCTGACGGGCGACATCAGTGAGCCGTTGCCGAATGAAGATCGGGTCGTTCTGCGGATGCGCGAAGCGCTGAGCCGCGCATGAAAGACTAGAAGCATGCTTCGAATGCTGACCGCCGGGGAATCGCACGGCCCCGAACTCATCGCAATTATCGAAGGCATGCCGGCTGGCGTGCCGCTGTCGAGCGAGGGAATTCAAGCCGATCTGCAGCGCCGCAAACTCGGCGCTGGTCGCGGTTCACGCATGAAGTTTGAGCAGGATGCGCTCAACATCTCTGGTGGCGTGCGCCACGGCAAGACCCTCGGCAGCCCAATCGCGCTGCGCATTGGCAATACCGAGTGGCCCAAATGGGTCGAGGTCATGAGCCCAGAGCCGGTCGAGTACACCGAAAAGTCACGCGGCCGCGGCGCACCTCTCACGCGCCCTCGGCCGGGGCACGCCGATCTCGTTGGCATGCAGAAGTACGGCTTCGACGAGGCAAGGCCGATTCTCGAACGCGCAAGTGCGCGTGAGACGGCGGCTCGCGTCGCGCTCGGCGCAGTTGCCCGGGCATTCCTGACAGAACTCGGCATCCGGCTTGTGAGTCACACGCTGGCGATCGGTCCTGTTCAGGTTCCCGCTGGCTCCCCAGCGCCGACACCAGACGACGTTGCGGTGCTCGATGCCGATGAGCTGCGATGCTTCGACGCCGAGACCTCTGCAAAGATGCTCGCCGAGGTCGAGGACGCGAAGAAGTCGGGCGATACGCTCGGCGGAATCGTTGAGGTGCTCGCCTACGGCTTGCCCCCGGGAATCGGCTCGCACGTGCACTGGGATCGTCGGCTTGACGCGCGCCTCGCGTACGCCCTCATGAGCATTCAGGCGATCAAGGGCGTCGAGGTCGGTGATGGGTTTGAAACGACACGTCGACGCGGTTCAGCAGCGCACGATGAGCTCGTCGTTGGCGAGGACGGGGTATCGCGCCTTTCCGATCGCGCGGGCGGTATCGAGGGCGGAATGTCAACGGGCCAGCCGCTGCGGGTTCGTGCGGGTATGAAACCCATTGCAACGGTGCCCCATGCGCTACGCACGATTGACGTCGTAACGGGCGAAGAAGCATCCGCCCACCACCAGCGCTCAGATGTCTGCGCGGTGCCCGCCGCGGGTGTTGTTGCCGAGGCTATGGTGGCGATCGAGCTCGCCAACTCGATTCTCGAGAAGTTCGGCGGCGACAATGTTGCCGAAACGAAGCGCAATATTGACTCGTACATCGCAGCGATTCCCGAGACCCTGCGCACCGCTGAGCTGTGAGCGCTCACGTCGTTGTGCTTGTCGGCCCCATGGGTGCCGGCAAATCCAGCATCGGGCGAAAGCTTGCCAAGTTGCGCGAGTGGCCCCTCATCGACACCGACAAGGTTGTTGAGCAGGAGCAAGGCGTGCCGATTGCCACGATCTTTGCCGAGCAGGGCGAAGCCGCCTTCCGATCGTTTGAGCGCGAAGCCGTCGCACAAGCCGTTGCGAACGGTGGCGTTGTGGCACTCGGTGGTGGCGCTGTAACAGACTCGGACACCCGCGCACTTTTGGCGACCCTCCCGGTCGTGCACCTCACGATCAGCCCAGAAGCCGTCGCACAGCGCGTGAACACGCAGAAACGGCCACTCCTACAAACGGCTGACCCCATTGCAACCTGGAAGCAAATCGCGGCCGAGCGCAAACCGCTCTACCGAGAAGTTGCCGACCTCACGGTCGACACCTCGCGACTGCCCATGGCCAAGCTTGCCGCTGAGATCAGCCAGTGGCTCGACTCATACGACGAGGAGCAGACATGACCGGTGACATCACGACCATCAGTGTGACGGGTTCATCGAGCTACGACATTGAGATCGGGCGCGACATCCTCGGGCGCGTTGCAGAGGTTTTGAACCCTGCCACCCGCAAGGTTTTGCTCGTGCACCCACCGACGCTGGCGGAGCGCGCCGCAGAACTGCGTGAACGAATCCAGGCAGACACCTCGAACGGTCCGCGCGAGGTTCTCCTGGCCGAAATTCCGGATGCTGAAGCAGGGAAGCGCATTGAAGTTGCGGCATTCTGCTGGCAGATTCTTGGCCAGGCAGATTTCACGCGCACAGATGCGATCGTCGGCTACGGCGGGGGAGCCGTAACTGATCTCGCCGGCTTCGTTGCTGCGACCTGGTTGCGAGGTGTTGATGTTGTTCAGGTGCCGACGACTGTGCTCGCGATGGCGGATGCTGCCGTCGGCGGAAAGACCGGCGTCAATACGAATGAGGGCAAGAACATGGTGGGGGTCTTCTGGGCTCCGCGCGCCGTGATTTGCGACCTCAATGAGCTGACCTCGCTCTCGCACAACGAAGCAACCGCGGGTTTTGCCGAGGTCGTCAAGGCCGGGTTCATTTGGTATCCCGAGATTCTCGATCTGATCGAAGCTGACCCGGCCTCGATCGTTGACCCCACCTCTGACGCCTTCCGACGTGCCCTCGAACTTGCCATCGACATGAAGGTGAAGGTTGTCTCGGACGACTTCCGTGAGGCGGGTCTTCGCGAGATTCTCAACTACGGACACACATTGGGGCACGCTGTCGAGCACACCGAGCGCTATCGGTGGCGCCATGGCGCGGCGATCTCGGTTGGCATGGCCTACGTCGCCGAACTCGCACGCCTCGCTGGCCGCCTTTCTGATGAAGACGCAGACCGGCACGTGCGCATCCTCGAACTGCTCGGCTTGCCGACGTCATACCGGGCGGGGGCCTGGCCAACACTGCTTTCAACAATGCGGCGAGACAAAAAGGCACGTGGCGATGTGCTGCGGTTCGTTGTGCTCGATGAGGTCGGGAAGCCTTCCATCATGCAGGCACCAGACGAGTCGCTGCTGTTTGCTGCCTATCAAGAGATCGCCTCGTAGCCGACCACGCCGGATAAGGTGCTGAAATGACCGATTCGCGAACGCTCTTGTTGCTCAATGGGCCGAACCTCAATCTGCTCGGTACCCGCCAGCCAGAGGTGTACGGCACGCAAACCCTTGCCGATGTTGAAACACTCGTGCGTGAGACTGCAGCGCAGTTCGGTTTCGACGTCAAAGCTTTGCAGAGTAATCACGAGGGTGTGCTGATCGATGCGATCCACGAAGCCCGCGACTACGCAGCTGGCGTCGTTATCAACCCGGGAGGTCTCACACACACCTCCGTTGCATTGCTCGACGCACTCAGCTCGGTGGATCTGCCGTACGCCGAGATTCACATCAGCGATATCAATGCGCGCGAGCCCTTCCGGCAGCACTCGTATCTCAAAGACGGTGCAACCGTGCACGTCACGGGCGAAGGCGTCGAAGGCTACCGCACAGCGACCACGAAACTCATCCAGGCACTGAGCGGTCAGGCTGACGGCTAGCTCATCGCGTAGACTGTCTGAGGTTTTCGCCGTAAGAACACACGCAAAGCACGCACAACGGGCATAAACGAAAAGGGCACACATGGCATCCACCGCAGACATCAAAAACGGCGTCGTCCTGAGCATTGACGGCCAGCTCTGGAGCGTCGTTGAGTTCCAGCACGTCAAGCCTGGAAAAGGTGGCGCCTTTGTGCGCACGAAGCTCAAGAACGTTGTGACCGGCAAAGTCGTTGACAAGACGTTCAACGCTGGTGCCAAGGTTGACATCGAAAACGTTGACCGCCGTGACTACAGCTACCTGTACAACGATGGCGACAACTTTGTCTTCATGGATGTGTCGGATTACGACCAGATCAACGTGCCGGCAGCAACCGTTGGCGATGCAGCAAACTTCCTGCTGGAAGGTCAGCAGGCGACCATCGCCATGAACAATGGCACGCCGCTCTACATTGAGCTTCCGGCTTCGGTTGTTCTCGAGATCACTTATACCGAGCCAGGCCTCCAGGGCGACCGCTCCTCGGCTGGCACGAAGCCCGCAACGCTTGAGACGGGCTACGAGATCCAGGTTCCGCTCTTCCTCGAGACCGGCACCAAGGTCAAGGTCGACACCCGCACGGGTGACTACCTCGGTCGCGAAAAGTAAGCCTTCGTGAGTGCTCGCGTAAAAGCGCGGAAACGTGCTCTCGAGATTCTATTTTCGGCAGATATTCGCGGCGATGAACTGCGCGATGCCCTCGCGGCTGCCAGTAAACGCGCCGCAAGTGAGCCCGAACGAGCTTCATCATGGGCCTATGCGCGCGAAATTGTTGATGGCGTCATCGACCACAAGCCAGAGATTGATTCTGCCCTTGGAGCGCACAGCCATGACTGGAAGCTCGAGCGGATGCCGGCCGTCGATCGTGCCGCGCTGCGCATCGCCGGTTGGGAAATTCTCTACAACGACGATGTTCCCGATGCTGTCGCGATCAACGAGGCAGTTGAACTCGTGAAAGAGCTTTCAACCGACGAATCAGGAAACTTCGTCAACGGTGTGCTGCGTGGAGTCGCCCAGAACCGCTAAGTCGCTTGCCTCATCGAGCACCTCATCGAGAAGCGCGTGAACCTCTGAGGCCTGGAACGCTTCAACGTTCTTGAGCTTGCGTTCGATTCCGCGCGTGCGGGTTCCAGCTTCCTTCACAGTGTTCTGGGCTGTTGCAAGTTGCTTCGAGAGCTTGTCCCACACGTCGCCGTACTTGCGGAACTCGGTCTTCGCAGCCGAAAGCACCTCCCACACCTCACTCGTGCGCTTCTCGATCGCGAGGGTGCGGAACCCCATTTGCAAGCTGTTGAGCAGCGACATGAGCGTTGTTGGACCAGTCACGAGTACGCGGTGCTCATTCTGCAGCTTGACCGTCAGACCCGGGCGACGGACCACCTCTGCGAAAAGCCCCTCGGTCGGCAGATACATAATTGCGAAATCGGTGCTGTGCGGCACGTGAATGTACTTAGTACCGATGAGACGGGCTTGCGCAATGATGACGCGTTCCAGCTGTTTGAGAGCAGCTTCCGTGGCCTCTTTGTCTGCCGCATCTTGTGCTTCAAGCAAGCGCTCATAGTCTTCCTGTGGCAGTTTCGAGTCGATTGGCAGATAGATCGCTGCATCGGCGTCACGGCCAGGCAGCCGAACCGCGAATTCGACGCGCTCTGCGGACCCAGGCTTGATGGCAACGTTCGCCTCATACTGCTCTGGTGACAGCGAATCTTCGAGCTGTCGAGCAAGTTGCACTTCGCCCCAGCCGCCACGGCTCTTGACGTTCGTCAGCACACGCTTGAGTCCGCCAACGTCTTGTGCGAGCCCCTGCATCTCGCCAAGGCCCTTGTGAACGCTTTCGAGTTGCTCACTCACACGCTGGAACGATTCACCGAGCCGCTTCTCGAGTGTGCCCTGGAGCTTCTCGTCGACCGTGAGCCGCATATCTTCAAGCTTGCGGGCGTTTTCTTCTCGCAGCTGCCCAAGTTCGGAGTGCAGCGAGGTGCGCAGATCGGCCTGGGACTCGAACTGCTGGCGGGTGAGCGTCTGCAAGCGATCACCCGTGGCGTCGAGGCTGCGCGCGAGTTCAGCGCGCTGCGCCGTGAGCGCTGTGAGGAGTTCGTTCCGCTGCTGGGCGAGATCGCCCCGCAGGTCTGTTGCGGTCTCGCGCGAGGCCGCGGCAACGGCTTCGCGCAGTGCTGTGTCGTGCGCAGCGGAAGCGAGGCGCGACTGGCGGCAGACGAGAACTCCGACGGCAACGACTGCCATGAGCAGCACAACAAGCAGAATGAGGATTGCGATTTGCATACGGTCAGGCTATTGCTGACCTCTGACATCGCCGCGGAAGGGCGTCGAAACCTACAGGTTTGAGGTACCGAGCTTCAGTTCACAAGCCGGCGTGCCGCCCGGCATCTGATGCCGATGTCTGGCCAGGAATCGGTATGCGGGCCTTGCCAATTGACGCACACCAGGCAGCGACATAAGCTCCCCGACAAACCGCCAGTGGAACGCGCGCGCGTGTTTGAGTAGCGCGGCTGCGGCATCCGAACCTGAGGTGACCTTGCCACCGTCAATCAGCCAGATTGACTCTTGAACTTGGTCGGTCGTCAGGCCAAGCTCCGAGAGTTCGGCAAATTGCCACGGGACGGCCTCGTGGTCGATGTGCTTTGCGGCCCAGTTCTCGCAACTCGTGCAGAACGCACAGTCACCGTCGAAAATGAGAAGCGGGCGAGCGGGCATAGCTTCAGCCTACGCTCGTGCCAAGCGTACAAACTCAAGAATGGCGTGCCGAGGCTCTAGCATCGGAGCATGGTCGAGCTTGTACTCATTGCGCTCGGGGCGCTCGTTGTTGTCGCCGCGACGACCGCGCTGAGTGACAAGTTCGGTATACCGGCGCCGTTGCTCCAGATCGCGGTTGGCGTTGCGTTCGGCTTCTTGCCTTTTGTGCATCCGTTCTCGATCGACCCCGAGATCGTGCTCATGGTTATCTTGCCGCCTCTGCTGTATTCGGCCGCTGTCAATATGCCGGCCACGACGCTACGCCGTGAGTTCACGGCGATCTCTGGCCTCTCGGTCGTATTGGTCGTGCTCACGACGGTTGGCCTCGGGGCATTTCTCAGTTGGGTCATCCCGGGGCTGGATTTCTGGTGGGCCGTCGCAATCGGTGCTGTCATTAGCCCAACGGATGCTGTTGCAACCAGCATCGTCAAACGGGCCGGTGCGGGGAAGCGTGTTGTCGGCATTCTCGAGGGTGAATCCCTTCTCAACGATGCCTCCGCGCTCGTGGTGCTCAAGACGGCCATTGCTGCCTCGGCAGTCGCCTTCTCATTCTGGGGCGCACTGGGAGCTTTCGCTTGGTCGGTGTTCTCTGCTGTGGTCGTGGGGCTTGTCGGCGGGTGGCTCGCACTCCTGCTCCGCATACGTGTGCACAACCCAGCCGTCGATACGGTCATCTCGTTCATCGTGCCTTTCGCCGTCGCGCTCCCTGTAGACGCGAGCGGGGGATCGGGGCTTGTCGCTGCCGTTGTTGCGGGAATAGTGCATTCCCAGGCCGCCCCTAAGTATCTTTCGGCGCTCCAACGCACGACGGCTGCCGCAAACTGGCGAACAGCATCCCTCGTGTTGGAGGCCTTCGTGTTTCTGATCATGGGCGCTGAACTGCGGGCCATTTGGGAGGCCGTCGGCGATGAGTCAGGCACGGGCACCCGTATGCTCCTGCTCGCTCTCGCGGCACTCGCAATCGTGCTCGTGATTCGTGCGATTTTCGTTTTCGCCATGCTTGGGCAACTCGCACGGCGCAACGAAGGCCGCCAGCGTGTCGCGCCAAGGCTCGATGCCATCGACGCCAAAATCGCTGACGGTCACGTTCCACCGTCGCGAACGGGCAGACGCTCACCAGAGGAGATGCAGCGGTACGTCAGACATCGCGTCAATCAGGCGCGAGCCGATCTTGCGTATTTCGCAGAGCAGCCGCTCACCTGGCGTGATGGCACCATCATCGTGTGGGCTGGCATGCGCGGCGCCGTGACCGTGGCGGCGGCCCAAACGATCCCCGATACCGCGGCACTGCACAACGAGCTCGTGCTCTTGGCGTACTGCGTCGCTTTCTTTTCGCTACTCATCCAGGGCGGCACTATCGCCGCCGTCGCGCGTGGCTTGTTGCCGCAGCCTACACCGGAAGAGGTGCGCGCCGAGCGCGCCGCGATAGCGGCAGAACGCGCTGAGCTGCAGTCGCAGATGAAGGCCGCTGCAGATGCCGCCAAAGCCGCTGGAACGACCGATGCCATTGGGCTCATTCGTGCGCAGCGCTTTGCTGTTCTGCGAGCGCGAAGTGAAGGGGCAATTGACCCTGAGGTGCTTGGTTGGGCCCTTCACCGGCTCGATGCCCGTGAGGTTGCGGCCGAACTCGACGACGAATGAGTGTCGGTCGATAAACGTGCCGTAGACTCAAAGGAAAGCAACCTTTAAAACCGTCCTGTGAGGCGGAGAAGGGAGCGGATGTGTCGCAGCGCACTGTGCTTCAAGATGCAGACGTTTCGCGGGCGCTCACGCGCGTCGCACACGAAATCCTCGAGTCGAATCGGGGCGCAGACAACCTTGTTCTGCTGGGTATTCCTACCCGCGGGGTTGTTCTCGCAGATCGTCTCCAATCGCTCATCTCCTCTTTCGCAGGAACCGCCGTTCCCACCGGTGCGCTCGACGTGACGCTGTACCGCGACGATCTGGCAAAGCGGCCAACACGCGCGCCGCATCCGACGTCGATTCCCGCGGGTGGCATCGACAACAAGACGGTTGTGCTCGTCGATGATGTGCTGTTCAGCGGTCGCTCTGTGCGGGCAGCCCTTGACGCGCTGCAGGCGATTGGTCGCCCAGCCGCCGTTCGCCTAGCGACGCTTGTTGACCGTGGGCACCGCGAGTTGCCGATTCGCCCCGACTTTGTCGGCAAGAACATCCCCTCGTCGAAGGCTGAGCGCGTCAACGTGCAGCTCGTTGAGATCGACGGCCAAGACGCCGTCACGATTGAGGACGGTGAGGCATGAAGCACCTGCTCGACACACAGAGCCTCGGCCGGGAACAAGCCCTGCAGATTCTTGATGTCGCAGAAGACATGAGCGACACGCAAGAGCGCGAGGTCAAAAAGCTTCCGACCCTGCGCGGCAAGACCGTCGTCAACCTCTTCTTCGAAGACTCGACCCGCACGCGGATCAGCTTCGAGGCCGCTGCCAAGCGCCTCAGTGCCGATGTCATCAACTTCGCGGCGAAGGGCTCAAGCGTCAGCAAGGGGGAGTCGCTCAAAGACACGGCACAAACGCTGCAGGCAATGGGCGCGGATGCCGTCGTCATCCGTCACCCCGCCTCAGGCGCCCCCGAAACACTCGCAAACAGCGGATGGATCAGCGCGGGCGTCGTCAATGCGGGCGATGGCACGCACGAACACCCCACACAAGCGCTGCTTGATGCCTTCACGATTCGCAAGCGTGCCTTCGGCGACGAGTCACGCGGCAAAGATCTTTCCGGCGTCAAGGTCGTCATTGTCGGCGATGTGCTGCACAGCCGCGTAGCTCGGAGCAACGTGTGGCTGCTCAAGACGCTCGGCGCTGATGTGACGCTCGTGACGCCACCGACGCTCATTCCACAGGATGTCTCCGGCTGGCCCGTCAAGGTCAGCTACGACCTTGATCAGGCGCTTGCAGAGCAGCCTGACGCGGTCATGATGTTGCGCATCCAGCTCGAACGCATGAATGCGGCTTTCTTCCCGAATGAGCGCGAGTACACCCGCCAGTGGGGCCTGACGAAAGAGCGTTTCGAAGCCCTGCCCGCCGATACGCTTGTTCTACACCCCGGCCCCATGAACCGCGGTCTTGAGATTTCATCCGAAGCGGCCGACTCGGCGCAGGCAACCGTGCTGGAACAGGTCAAGAATGGCGTCGCGGTGCGTATGGCCGTGCTCTACCTGCTGCTCGCAGGCGCCCCCGAAACTGCACCGTCACCCGAAGGAGACGCATCGTGACCGAAAACCTGCTGATCACGGGGGCGACGCTGCCAACCGGCAAGACCGCCGACATCTCGATCGAGAACGGCATCATCACGGGTATCGCTGACGGGGGAGCGCGGCTCGCCGCCCCCAAGAACGCACGCACGATCGATGCGGCTGGCCTGCAAGCGCTGCCGGGGCTCGTTGATCTCCACACGCACCTGCGTGAGCCCGGGTTCGAAGCATCCGAAACCGTGCTGAGCGGCACTCGCGCTGCTGCCGCCGGAGGGTTCACGGCGGTCTTCGCAATGCCGAACACGATGCCTGTCGCAGACACGGCAGGTGTTGTTGACCAAGAACTCGCACTCGGTGAAGCCGCTGGCTACGCCCACGTGCAGCCGATCGGTGCTGTAACCGTCGGGCAGCAGGGTGAGCGCCTCGCCGAACTTGGTGCAATGGCAGACTCGCGCGCCAAGGTTCGCGTGTTCAGCGACGACGGTCATTGCGTCTTCGACCCGCTCATCATGCGCCGCGCACTCGAGTATGTAAAGTCCTTCGACGGCGTCATTGCGCAGCACGCACAAGACCCTCGGCTGACCGAGGGCGCTCAGATGAACGAGGGCGCAGTTTCTGCGGAACTCGGGCTCACCGGCTGGCCCGCCGTCGCGGAAGAGTCGATTATCGCGCGCGATGTGCTGCTCGCAGAACACGTCGGTTCGCGCCTGCACGTCTGCCACCTCTCGACGGCGGGCTCGGTTGACATCATCCGCTGGGCAAAGAGGCGTGGCATCAACGTCACGGCTGAGGTCACACCGCACCACCTCCTGCTCACGGATGAACAGACTCGCGGCTACGACGCTCGCTACAAGGTCAACCCGCCGCTGCGCACAGCGGAGGACGTTCTCGCCGTGCGCGAAGGCCTCGCCGACGGCACGATCGACATTGTCGCGACCGACCACGCACCGCACCCCGTCGAAAAGAAGGCGTGCGAATGGTCAGCAGCGGCATTCGGCATGGTGGGGCTTGAATCTGCCCTCCGCGTTGTACATGCGACCATGGTCGGCACGGGGCTCATCGGCTGGGACGACGTCGCCCGCGTCATGAGCGCTGCGCCCGCGAAGATCGGCCGCCTCGAAGGCTTCGGTGCGCTGCGCGTGGGCGCACCCGCCAACGTCACACTCTTCGACCCTTCGGTTGCAGGCGTCTTCACCGAGGCCGATCTGCACGGAAAGAGTGTCAATTCGCCCTACCTCGGCCTGCCGCTTCCCGGCAAGGTCACCCACACGATTTACAACGGCACCGTGACCCTCGAAAACGGTGTTCTTGTCGAAGGATTGAACGCATGAGCCAAGAATCACAAGCAGCAGTACTCGTTCTGGAAGATGGCTCGCGTTTCGATGGGCGCGCATACGGCGCGGCGGGAACGACGATCGGCGAGGTCGTCTTCGCGACGGGCATGTCGGGTTACCAAGAGACCCTGACCGACCCCTCGTACGCGGGCCAGATCGTGCTGCAGACGGCACCGCACATCGGCAATACGGGCATGAACGAGGAAGACCCTGAATCGCGTCAGATCTGGGTTGCCGGCTACATCGTGCGCGACCCTTCACGTGTCGTCTCCAACTGGCGAGCAACCGAGTCACTTGACGACGCTCTCGTGCGCGACGGCATCGTCGGCATCAGCGGCATCGACACGCGCGCGATCACGCGACGCCTTCGCGGCGACGGCTCAATGCGCGGCGGCATCTTCTCAGGAGCGGATGCTGCCCTCGACCCCGCTGATCAGCTCGCGAAGGTGACAGCCGCCCCCGAAATGGCCGGCCAGAACCTCTCGGCGGCCGTCTCGGTGAGCGAGCCCGTCATTGTCCCGGTCGCGGAGGGCGTCGAACGACTCGGCAATCTCGCAGTTCTCGACCTCGGCGTCAAGCAGTCAACGCTCGATAACCTCGCAGAGCGAGGCTTCGAGGTGCACGTGCTGCCGCAGTCGGTCTCGCTCGAGGATGTGCTTGCAATCGAGCCTGTTGCGGCCTTCTTCTCGAACGGCCCGGGTGACCCCTCGGCATCCGATGCTCACGTCGCGCTGCTGCAGGGCCTCCTCAAGCAGGGGCTGCCGTTCTTCGGCATTTGCTTCGGTAACCAGCTGCTCGGGCGTGCGCTCGGTTTCAGCACCTACAAACTGCCGTTCGGCCACCGCGGTATCAACCAGCCGGTGCTTGACAAGGCAACCGGCCGCGTTGAGATCACGGCGCACAATCATGGCTTCGCCGTGGACGCACCAATCGAGGGCGTTATCGATAGCCCGGCAGGGTTCGGGCGCGTCGAGGTGAGCCACATTGGGCTCAACGACAACGTTGTGGAGGGCCTCCGCGCCCTGGATGTGCCCGCATTTAGCGTGCAGTACCACCCGGAGGCCGCAGCAGGCCCGCACGACGCCAACTATCTCTTTGATCGTTTCGCCGATCTGGTGAAAGAAACGACCGGAAAGGTCAGCAAATAATGCCAAAGCGCGACGACATCAAGAGCGTCCTCGTTATCGGCTCGGGCCCGATCGTCATTGGTCAGGCCTGTGAGTTTGACTACTCGGGAACCCAGGCGTGCCGTGTGCTGCGCGAAGAGGGCGTGCGCGTTATCCTCGTGAACTCCAATCCGGCCACGATCATGACCGACCCCGACTTCGCTGACGCGACGTACATCGAGCCGATCACCCCCGAGGTCATCGAAACGATCATCGCGAAAGAGCAGCCCGATGCGATCCTGCCGACGCTCGGCGGCCAGACCGCGCTCAACGCGGCCATGGCGCTACACGAGCGCGGCATCCTCGATAAGTACGGCGTTGAACTCATCGGCGCCAAGGTCGAGGCAATTCAGAAGGGCGAGGATCGCCAGATCTTCAAAGAGCTCGTCATTGAAGCTGGCGCGGATGTCGCAGCCAGTCGCATCGCCCACACGATGGACGAGTGCCTGACCGCGGCAGAAGAACTCGGCTACCCCCTCGTTGTGCGCCCCTCATTCACGATGGGCGGCCTCGGCTCGGGCTTCGCCTACAACGAAGCGGATCTGCGCCGTATCGCTGGCGCGGGTCTGCACGACTCTCCAACCAACGAGGTGTTGCTGGAAGAGAGCATCCTCGGGTGGAAAGAGTACGAACTTGAGCTCATGCGCGACACTGCCGATAACACGGTTGTCGTGTGCTCGATTGAAAACGTCGACCCCGTCGGTGTGCACACGGGTGACTCGATCACGGTCGCCCCTGCGCTCACGCTGACCGACCGCGAGTTCCAGAAGCTGCGCAACATCGGTATCGAGATCATCCGTCGCGTGGGTGTCGACACGGGTGGGTGCAACATTCAGTTCGCGGTCGACCCTGAGACGGGTCGCATCATCGTGATCGAGATGAACCCGCGTGTTTCGCGTTCGAGCGCGCTCGCCTCGAAGGCGACGGGCTTCCCGATTGCGAAGATCGCGGCCAAGCTCGCTATTGGCTACCGCCTCGATGAGATTCCGAACGACATCACGCAGGTGACGCCGGCAAGCTTCGAGCCGACGCTCGACTACATCGTGGTGAAGGTTCCGCGCTTCGCGTTCGAGAAGTTCCCCTCGGCAGACGCGACGCTCACAACAACCATGAAGTCTGTCGGCGAAGCAATGGCGATTGGCCGGAACTACACGACGGCGCTGCAGAAAGCCTTGCGCTCACTCGAGAAGCGCGGTTCGAGCTTCCACTGGGGGGAACAGCCGCTTAGCAAAGACGAGCTGCTGGAGATCGCAAAGACGCCGACCGACGGCCGCATCATTACTGTGCAGCAGGCACTCGTGCAGGGCGCGACGGTTGAAGAGGTCTTTGATGCCACCGGGATCGACCCGTGGTTCATCGACCAGATTGTGCTCATCAACGAAGTCGCGCAGGAGATTGCGCACGCTGAGGAACTGAACGCCAGCGTCATCCGATTGGCAAAAGACCACGGGTTCAGCGATGCACAGATTGCGCAATTGCGGGGGAGCGATGAAGTCAGCATCCGCACGCTCCGCGGCGAGCTTGGTCTGCACCCCGTGTACAAGACGGTAGACACCTGTGCGGGCGAGTTCCCGGCCGAAACGCCGTACTACTACTCGAGCTACGACGCCGAGACCGAGGTCACGCCGAGCGATCGCAAGAAGGTCGTCATCATCGGATCGGGGCCGAACCGCATCGGCCAGGGCGTCGAGTTTGATTACTCCTGCGTGCACGCGAGCTTCGCGCTCTCGGATGCCGGTTACGAAACCGTCATGGTCAACTGCAACCCTGAGACTGTGTCAACTGACTACGACACGAGCGACCGTCTCTACTTTGAGCCACTCACCCTTGAGGATGTGCTTGAGGTTCTGCGGGCCGAGGCGGCATCCGGTGAAATCGTCGGCGTTGTTTGTCAGCTCGGCGGGCAGACGCCCTTGGGCCTCGCGAAGGGCATTCAGGACGCCGGTTACACCGTGCTCGGCACCTCACCCGAGGCAATCGACCTCGCAGAGGAACGTGAACTGTTCTCGCAGATTCTGAGCCAAGCCGAACTGCAAGCTCCCCGCCACGGCACGGCAACTGATGTCGACGGCGCCGTCGCGATCGCAGAAGAGATCGGGTACCCCGTGCTCGTGCGCCCAAGCTTCGTGCTGGGCGGGCGCGGCATGGAAATCGTCTACGACTCGCCAGCACTGCGTGACTACTTTGTTCGCACGGCGGGCGAAGTCGTGATTGAGCCCGGCAAGCCGCTGCTCGTTGACCGCTTCCTCGATGACGCAATCGAGATTGATGTTGACGCGCTCTACGATGGCGAGCGCCTGTACATCGGCGGCATCATGGAGCACCTCGAAGAAGCCGGCATCCACTCGGGCGACTCAGCGTGTGCCCTTCCGCCCGTCTCGCTCGGCCGAGGCGAAATCGACCGGGTGCGCCAGGCGACGCTCGCGATTGCCGAGGGCATCGGCGTTCGTGGGCTGCTCAATGTGCAATTCGCCGTGAGTGCGGGCGTGCTCTATGTCATTGAGGCGAACCCCCGTGCCTCGCGCACGGTTCCGTTCGTCTCCAAGGCGCTGGGGATCCCGATCGCGAAGGCGGCCTCGCGCGTCATGACGGGTTCTACGATCGCGCAGCTGGTCGATGAAGGGCTCTTGCCTGCTGCGGATGGTTCACAGGTGCCCATCGGAACGCCCGTTTCTGTCAAGGAAGCCGTGTTGCCCTTCAAACGCTTCCGCAAACACGATGGCTCACTCGTCGACTCTGTGCTCGGCCCTGAGATGCGTTCAACGGGTGAGGTCATGGGTATCGACATCGATTTCCCCACGGCCTTCGCGAAGAGCCAGGCGGCCGCATACGGCGGGTTGCCCACGACGGGAACCGTCTTCATCTCGGTTTCGGATGCCGACAAGCGCCAGGTCATCTTGCCTGCCCACCGCCTGCAACAGCTGGGCTTCAAGATCATTGCGACGGGCGGCACGGCAGAGATTCTCGCGCGCAACGGCATCGCGGTCGAAACGGTCGCGAAGTACTCTGAAACGCACGGTGACGGCGAGTTTGCCGGTGCACCCAACATTGTTGACCTCATCGACGCGGGAGAGATCGACATCATTGTCAACACCCCCTCGGGTGGTGGGGAGGCCACGCGCGCTGACGGTTACGAGATTCGTGCTGCTGCGGTTGCTGCCGACAAGGCGCTCTTCACAACGATTGCAACGCTCGGCGCGGCCGTGACTGGGCTGCACAACAGGCCTGAGAACTTCCGCGTGCGTTCCCTGCAGGAGTACGCAAAAGATCGCGCAAAGCTAGGCTCGCCTGGTTGAGACGTGCTAATACTCCGCGTCATTGAACGAACTAACGCTGAGGCTCCATGTTGCGAATACAACACCAAGTGCCGCAATGCACATGACTTCTACCAGACCTGTCAAGCGCGAGATATCTACCGACCTGATCGTACCTGAGGCAAAGGTTGTCTGCATCAACAATTCGGCTGCCGCCATCGCGGTCCCGACTGCTGTAATCGCGAGCGGCGCCCAGCGACGGGGGTTCGATGGCCGTGCGTCACGTCCAATCGAAAAACTGACGTACAGCGCGAGTCCGCATATGATCAACTGAAGAGCGCTAGTCACCCACAACACCCAAGGATTCGGTAATCGTACGAAACTCATCGCCGCGAGAATGATCAGCGCGAGAACTAGGCCACACACACCGATGCGAACGGTGGTTAGCTCTTTCGGGACTGCCGAGGTTAAGCCGCTCGCTAACAGGGTGAGGCCGATCAAGATTCCTACTGCCGCAACCACTTGTACTGTGCGCGTTAGCACGCCGCCAGCCACGCCGCTGGACGCAATACCGACAGCCCCACAGGCAAGGAAAAAACCAAGCAACGTGTCGTAGTTCGTATGAGAGCTACGTTTCGAGCCCATTTGCCTGCCTCCTATGCTTACCTATTATAACAGTGTGGTAAAGAGCGTATTGTGAGCGACACGTAAGCGAAATCCAGAAGCGGGAATCGCAACTTGGAAAGGGAACTGACAATGACTAAGCGAAATTCACTGTTGGCTATGGTTGTCGTTGCGGCGCTCGCATCGACGCTAGGGATCTCAGCCGCAAATGCCGAGGAGCGACAAGGTCCGACTCCCGACGCTATCGCTCTCGCAGACGAGCGCGGCTACTTGATCATCGACTCCAGCGACGGAGTACACACCAGTAACGGCACGTTCTACGCGACTGGAGAGCTCGATGAGGGGACACTTGTCGTGATTTCGGAGCCGGATGGATCATTGCCTGGTGGAATAACCGAAGCGGACTTGGCAACGCTGGTGGCAGCGCGGCGTTCAGGGGATAGTTCCACCCCTACTAACGCAACATCGAACGAATTGACTGACGCATCGATTGCTCCGATGAGCTTGTACGGCTGGTCTGCCAACGTGTCAGGGTGGAGCGGCGTCTGGACGGGTGGTTCAGTTTGGGGATGGGATCCATCTGCTGAGGTGTCGTACTACTTTGAAACGTCGTGGTGGACGTATCAGACTGCTGTCGGGCAGGGCCTTGGCTACTACGAGGGATACAACGGGTCTCAATTTGGAATCTGGTCAAAGTGGTACGGGCTTGGCTCAGCCGACAGTGGGGGTGGCGGAGGTGTTGTGCCGTGGGGTGAGGTCATTGGCACGAAGAAATTCCGAGCACAATGCGTCAATACTGCGACGTGTTCGGGTGGATGGGAGTAGGTGATCCGCCCGCAACCTTCTATCCAGAATGCACCTCAGAATGTGGCGCGGCTTCCGTGACCCCGGCGTGATTCATTTGCGGTGTACCGTTTCTCGTAACCGCAAGTGAATTCCCACACTTCGTCGCGACTTGCGCGAGCATTAATCTGATGAGGTCAGTCCTGTCGGGCGACCGGTTGTGCGGTTCATCTCTCACCTCGCGGTAGACTCAACGAGTCGGGTCTACCGCGAGGTGAGAGATGAACTTTGGTAAGCGAATCCGGAAGATTCTTGATCATTCGCCACGCTTGTGCGTTGGCATTGACCCGCATTCGAGCCTGCTTGCACAGTGGGAGTTGCCCGACACGGCCGACGGCGCCGAGCGATTCGGTCGCACGGTCGTTGCGGCCATTCTCGAGACGGGCGCCCGCATTGTCAAACCACAGGTGGCCTTCTACGAGCGTTTCGGCTCGCGTGGCTTCGTGGCCCTCGAACGGGTGCTCGCCGAGGCGCGCGATGCGAACCTTGTCGTGATCGGCGACGCCAAGCGGGGTGATATCGACTCGACGCAGGATGCCTACGCAGAAGCGTGGCTCGCGCCCGGGTCGCCACTCGAAGTCGATGCCATCACGATCAGCCCGTATCTGGGCGTTGGCGCTCTACGAGGGACACTCGAACTCGCCGAGAAACACGGCAAGGGCACCTTCACGCTTGTCGCAACGTCGAACCCGGGAGCTGAGATCTTCCAGACAGCGCAACTGCGAGAGACGGCCGACTCGGTAGCCGCCGCCGTCATCGCCGAAGTTTCCGCCTTCGCGCGCGAGCATCAGGCGTCTGTTCCCGAAACGGGGGCCACCAAGATCAAACCCGGTTTTGTCTCGGGCGTCACGCGAAACAGCCTCGCGCGTGCTGCCGCGAGCGCACCGTGGTCATCGCACGGGTTTGTCATCGGTGCAACGGTCGATCTCGCTTCGTACGGCCTTGCCGCGTCTCTCGATCCAATCGCCCCAATTCTTGCGCCGGGGTTCGGCCACCAGGGCGCGGATGCGGCTGACCGCGAGCACATCTTCGGCTCGTACGCGCCAAGCGTCATCGTCGCCGAAAGTCGGAGCATCCTCACCGCCGGGCCAGACGGTCTCGCCGAGGCAATTCGAGCTCGTCTCTGAAGGCGCTGCGCCGCTAGGCTTATAGGTCCCGCCTCGCAACCCGAGAAAGGCCCTTCGTTGTCACCGACACCGCCACCAGATGTGGACCGACACGCGGCAGCCCAAAAGGCAATCGAACGACGTCGCGCACGCTCAGCACTCAAACGATCGCTCGCGTATCGGGTCGTACAGCCGCAAACGGTTCTCGCACAGGCATTCGCCGAACCCCAATCGGATGCGTCGACCTTGCGCATCACAGATTTTCTCGGGGCATTGCCTGGTATCGGCGCGACCAAGCGTGCGGCTATCCTCCACGAACTGGGGATCTCACCCGTACATCGTCTCGGCGGGCTGGGAAAGCGGCAGCGCGTGGCCCTCGGGGAGTGGCTCGACAAGCGCTTCGTCGCACCGCAGCCTCGGACTGGACTGAGTCGCCTCTTGGTTCTCGCGGGCCCGACGGCGGTTGGAAAGGGTACCGTCGCTGCGCACATCCGCGAACATCACCCGGAAATCTCATTGAGCGTTTCGGCAACAACGAGGCCGCCACGTCCCGGCGAAACGGATGGCGTGCACTACTACTTCGTCGATGATGCAGCCTTTGACCGCCTCGTGGCAGACGATGAGCTCCTTGAGTGGGCAACCGTACACAACAAGTACCGCTATGGCACACCGCGCCGCCCCATCGAAGAGGCGCTCGCGCACGGCAAGACCGTGCTGCTGGAGATCGACCTGCAGGGTGCGCGCCAAGTGCGCGATGCAGATTCGTCAGCGCATATGGTGTTCCTGCTCCCGCCGAGCTGGGATGAACTCGTCCACAGACTCGTCGGTCGTGGCACGGAAGACGAAGAAGAACGCGCCCGGCGACTTCGCACGGCAAAGCAAGAGCTCGCCTCGCAGGCAGAGTTTGATCGCGTTGTCGTCAACGATGACGTTGCCCGCGCAGCCGCCGAGGTGCTCGAGGATAGCGCTTGAAGTCTCATTGCGATTTCTATCCGCTTCCATTGGATCAGCGGTATTGCGGACAGATCCCAGGTCACGCGTGCGAAGTCAAGTCGGTTGTCGCTTTCGCGGTCCCCGAGCGGTCTAGATGTACTTCCCCGTGAGGTTGTGAACGCGGGCTGAGGGGCCTTGGCCGCCGATTCCGCTGT
This sequence comes from uncultured Microbacterium sp., assembly GCA_964400205.1. GTDB lineage: Bacteria > Actinomycetota > Actinomycetes > Actinomycetales > Microbacteriaceae > Microbacterium. Next base: position 23,728 of record CAYNTU010000010.1, on the reverse strand, counting down.
GGGGTCTGTGGTGATTGTAGTCATGCAGCCAGGTCTCGTAGGCGGTTTCTCGTTCGGCTTCGTTGGCGTACGTGGTCGCGTAGGCCCACTCCACGGCGAGGGTGCGGTTGAATCGCTCGACTTTGCCGTTGGTCTGCGGCCGATAGGGCTTGGTCCATTTGTGTTTCACGGTGTTGCCGAGCGCGTCCGCGAAGGCGTGTGACCTGTAGCACGCACCGTTGTTTGTCATCACGGCGGTGACCGTGATACCGAGGCCTGCGAAGAACGCGTTCGCCCGTTCCCAGAACCCGGCAGCGGTCTGTTTGCGTTCGTCGTCGAGGATCTCCGAGTATGCGACCCTCGAGTAGTCGTCGATGGCGTGGTGCAGATACCGGTAGCCACGCGAGCCTGCGGCTTCCGCGCGCGCGGCCTTGTCTCGAACCGAACCCGTGGCGCGATCTTGCGTTGATCCGCGCCCGTGGACGCGCCAGCCGCCGCCGTCGGGGATGCGGCCCTGCTTCTTGATATCGACGTGCACGAGCTGGCGCGGCTTGGCGACCTCGTAACGTTTCGGTTTCGGCTTGCGGACCGGTAGCCCGGTGGCCTGGTCGATGTTCGCGAGCTTCGGCATCCGGTATCGGGCAAGGACTCGCCCAACCGTGGAACGGTGTAACCGCAGGTGTTACGCGATCCGGTGCGGACCCCACCGTCGGGTGAACCGCAACGCGACGATCCGCCGCTCCGTCTTCCGCGGTAACCGGTTCGGCGACGACGAGGGCCGTGAGGCGCGGTCAGTGAGTTGTTGCCCGGCTCGGTACCGGTCCGCCCACTTCTTCGCTGTCGCCGGCGAGCATTGGAACCGTTCCGCGGCGCGCCGCAGCGACCAGTTCTGCTCGACGACAAGAACAGCAAGACGACGACGCCCTTCCGGCGTCAATGGCGCGTCAGCGTGAGTCACGAAGACCTCCGTGGAATCCGATGTGAGGGTGGTACCCACATCTTCCCGGAGGTCTTCGCCTAACTCACACGTTCACAACGTGTCGGAGAAGTACATCTAAACGTCACTCAAGCGGCTGCCTGATTAACCGACCTATCGCAATTGCTGACAGTTTGCGGAGAGAATCAGCGCATTGGTAGCTCTCGTCGTTCACGCCGACTAGGTTCGTGGCTATGAAACGAAAAAGACTCGCCTCGATCACCACCAAAATCGCTCTCGCAAGCACTGTCGTATTAGGTCTCGCGGCACCAGCATCCGCAACTTCGATTATTGAACAAGGTACATCTTTCTCATCAAACATTGCGCGTGGTGTTGTTCAGTCGTCGGCAGACGCAGCCACGCGTCAACAGGCGTTGGCTGACTTCAGGGCGGTTTTGGTTGCCTCTGGAGCAACTGCGGACGTTGTCAGATTTGATGCGTTATCTACCACTCAGCGCGAAGAGTTAGCCGACTACCTTGTTGGCGAGTCATATTCGGTTACCCCGCCGCCGAACGCGGTACCTGACTCCAACGGAGCATTGCGAGTTGGTGATTTCTCGTGGGCTCAGCCCGCTGGCGGCAACTCATCCAACGCTAAGTCACGGATTAAGTCGATGCAGGGCGGGCAGACATTCTCATTCGCTGGTATCGTCCTGATTGAAGTAGTGATCGATCTGAACTACTCCGTCTCTAGCCAACCCCCTTACGGTGTCTCCGGGGTCGCAGGATACGACTGCTTCGTCACCAAAGATTATGACGTACTTGCTGAAGTTTCGTCTGTTAAGAGTTCTGCCTTCGTCGATGGCACCTGGGAAATCGAGGCAAGATGCAAGGTTACGGTCAAGCGTGGTGTCCCAACGCCGTGGGGCCAAATCACTTGGAGCACGAAGGAGCAATTGCATTTTCTCCGGGGCGACAATGCGGGTTACGTAGTTGACCATGGCTGGAAGTAGCCACGGGCGCACAGCCTTAGCGGCTAACCCGCTGGTACCCACGATCACTGATTGGGGGTTCACCGTTGCGTGGTTAGCAGCATGCTTACTGAGCCTCGCAGCGCTTGTCCAACTTGCCCGGACGCGCAATCTAAGTGGAATTCGGCGAATCGTCTGGTGCGTGGTGATTGTTGTTGTCCCATTCGTCGGGGCAGTTTCATGGTTTGTTCGGTACGGCCACAGCTCGGAAACACAACGAGAGGAGCCCTCGGAGCGGGTAGATTCAGGGTTGCACTAGAATTAAACGGCGCAATCGCGCACGACAAGCTTTTTGAGAACGAGGCAGCATGACCACGCGCAACCAGGGAATCATCGACCCGCCCATTGACAACCTGCTCGACCGTGTCGACAACAAGTACGCGCTCGTCATTTTTGCAGCGAAGCGCGCTCGTCAGATCAACGACTACTACTCGGATCTGCACGACGGCAACATGTTCGACAACGTCGGCCCGCTCGTAGACAGCTCGGTTGAAGACAAGCCGCTCACGATCGCGCTGCACGAGATCAACGAAGACAAGCTTCGCATCCGCGCTGCTGAGTAGGTCTCGCACAACGTAACGTCCCGCGTCGATGTCAGACGCGGGACGTAGCCTTGTCATGACCCACGAATAACCCGCGAATCGAGAGGCTGCCATGAGCGAGCTGCGTCTGTTTACCTCGGAATCTGTCACCGAGGGGCACCCAGACAAGATCTGCGACCAAATTTCCGACAGCATCCTCGACGCCATTCTGGCAGATGACCCCAACGGGCGCGTTGCTGTTGAAACGCTTGTGACAACGGGGCTCGTACACGTCGCAGGCGAAATTTCGACCTCGGCCTATGTCGAGATCCCAGACATCGTGCGTGGCGTTGTGACCGATATTGGGTACACCTCAAGCGCCACGGGTTTCGATGGCGACTCATGCGGTGTCAGCGTTTCGATCGGCGCACAGTCACCAGATATTGCTGCGGGTGTCGATGTCGCTTTTGAGCAACGCGAAGGCTCATCGGGCGACCCGCTCGACGCGCAGGGCGCGGGCGACCAGGGCATCATGTTCGGCTATGCCACGAACGAGACGCCCGAGTACATGCCCATGGCGGCGTGGACGGCGCACCGCATTGCCGAGCGCCTTGCCGAAGTGCGCAAGTCGGGGGAGCTGCCGTGGCTGCGCCCAGACGGCAAGACACAGGTCACGCTCGGCTACGACGGGGCGAAACCTGTTTCTGTTGAGTCGGTTGTGCTCTCAACCCAGCACAATCGCGAGATCTCGCTGCCAGATCTGCGTGATGCAGTGCGCACAACCGTCATCGATCCTGTGCTCGAGCGCACGGGGCTCGACTTGCCTGACGTCAAGTACTTCATCAACCCCGCGGGGGAGTTCATCATCGGTGGCCCCAAGGGCGACGCCGGTCTCACGGGGCGCAAGATCATCATCGACACCTACGGTGGCGCTGCGCGTCACGGTGGTGGCGCCTTCAGTGGGAAAGACCCCTCGAAAGTCGACCGTTCGGCCGCCTACGCCATGCGTTGGGTTGCCAAGAATGTCGTCGCCGCAGGGCTCGCTGACCGCGCTGAACTCCAGGTCGCTTACGCGATTGGTGTCGCACGCCCTGTTGGCCTCTATGTCGAAACCTTCGGAACTGGCAACGTGAGCGACGAGGCGATTACGAAGGCTGTCTTGGAGGTCTTCGACCTGCGCCCCAAGGCCATCATCGACGATCTCCATCTGCTGCGTCCGATCTACAAGCAGACCTCGGCCTACGGTCACTTCGGTCGCGAGCTCCCCGATTTCACCTGGGAGCGTACCGACCGCGCTGACGCACTCCGTTCCGCAGCAGGGGCTTAGCCATGGTTCGGCAGATCGCACGCGTTCTGCTGGATTCGCCCGTGCCACAGCTCGATCGGCTCTTCGACTACGAGGTTCCTGACGAGCTCGCCGACGCAGTCGTCGTGGGCGTGCGGGTGCGAGTCCCACTTCGAAGCGGCAATCGCAAGATCGACGCCTATGTCATCGAGCTCGCTCGCGAAGCGGATGACTCGCGCACGCTCTCAGCGATTGAATCCCTCGTTTCGCCCGTGCCGCTGCTTCCACTCGCGAGCTACGAGCTCGCGCGTGCCGTAGCAACTCGTGCAGCCGGGTCGGCGGCCGACGTCATCCGCCTCATCGTTCCGCTGCGGCAGGTTCGTGTCGAGAAAGCCTGGCTTGCGGCGGTCCCGCCCACGCCTCCCGATCCTGCAGCGATCAACCATGATGCGATCCACGAGACGCTCGATCGCTACGAGCTGCCACAGGCTGGCGCTCATCCCAACAAGCAAGTATTCGAAGCGATCCCGCTCGTGCGCGATAGGCTGCCGGAGTGGACGAGGCTTCTCACGGCGCTAGCGGCGCTCCAGTTGAGCGAGGGCCGGTCAAGCATCCTCGCTGTGCCGGACTATCGCGACCTCGATCTCCTTGAGCGAGCGCTCGGCGCCGTTATCGGTCAAGAATCCGTGGTGCGCATCGACGCACAGCAACCAAACGCCGATCGTTATCGGGCCTACTTGCGCATGCTGGCGGCCGCAGACCCCGAGGGCGCACCGTGTGTCGTGATCGGCAACCGTTCTGCGGTCTATGCGCCTGTGCGTGCTGGGCTCGTCGCACTGTGGGATGACGGCGATCAACTCTTCGATGAGCCGCTTGCGCCCTATGTGCACGCCCGCGACGCCGCGCTCATTCGTCAGTCGCTTGAGGGCAGCTCTCTTGTCTTTGCGGGGCATACGCGTTCGACGGATGTCGAACGTCTCGTCGCAACGGGGTATCTCACCGCCGTGACGGCGACCCGCCGAGTGCATCCGAACGTTGTGCTTTCAGCGCAAGAGACGTTCGAGCGGTCTGGGCCACGTGTGACTTCGGCAGCCTTCCAGGCCGCACGCGAGGCCGTCAAGCACGGGCCCGTGCTCGTGCAGGTGGCACGCCCCGGGTACGCACCAACGCTGGTGTGCGCTGGATGCCGGGAACCGGCGCGCTGCACGGGCTGTGGTGGCCCACTCGCTACCGCGAGCCGTGCCTCCGTGCCTTCGTGCGCGTGGTGCGGCAAGCTCGCGACCTCGTGGACATGTGCGCATTGTCAATCGCACGCCTACCACCTGGCGGGATCGGGAACCGAGCGGACAGCCGACGAGTTTGGACGCGCCTTCCCGGGCGTCCGCGTTGTCGTCTCCGATGGCGCGCATCAGGTCACGGAGGTTCCCGACAAACCCGTGCTCGTGGTCGCGACGCGCGGCGCCGAGCCAATCGCACCAAACGGCTACAGCGCCGTCATCTTGCTCGATGGTGCACGGATGCTGCAAGCCGCGGATCTGCGCGTGGGCGAAAACTGCGTCCGCTGGTGGTCGAACGCGGCTGCTCTCGCCGCCGGGGGAGCACCTATTCATCTCGTTGGTGTCGAGGGTGCCGCACCTCGCGCCGTCGCGACGTGGAATCAGGCCGGTTATGCGCGACACGAACTCACGGAACGAGCACCGCTGCGGATGCCACCGACGTGCCGCGTTGCAGCTGTTGAGGGGCAACATGACCTTGTCAAAGCGGCCCTTGACGAACTCAAGCCCCTCGAACTTGGCGACACAGCAATCCTCGGCCCCGTTGCGCTCGACAGTGAGCGCGTACGGGCTCTGGTCCGTTTCGACTACGCTCGCGGTGGCGAGGTTGCTCACGCCCTGCGTGCCGAGGTTATCTCGGCAGCGGCAAAACATCGCCGCGGCCCCGGCAACAACCGTTTGCCTCTAACAACGCGCTTCGACATCCTCGACCCGTCGCTCTAGCCACGATCGGTAGGCTTGAACCGTGCGAATTGTGTTTGCTGGGACCCCGGATGCTGCCGTGCCGACGCTTCGGGCACTCGCGGCAAGCGAACATGAAATCGTTGCCGTCGTCACGCGCCCTGATGCACCGCTGGGGCGCAAGCGAGTCATGACACCATCGCCGGTCGCTCAAGCCGCCGCTGAACTTGGCCTGCCGATCATCAAAGCTGCGAAACTCGACGATGCTGCCACGGCAGAAATCGTCTCACTCAACTCAGAACTCGGTGTCATCGTCGCGTACGGCGGGCTCGTTCGCGAACCGTTGCTTTCCGCACCAGATCACGGGTGGATCAACCTACACTTCTCGATGCTGCCCTTCTATCGCGGTGCAGCGCCCGTGCAGCGCGCGATCATCGACGGGAGCAAAGCGCTCAGCGCGAGCGTGTTCCAGCTCGTTGCCGCGCTCGACGCTGGTGATGTGTACGAGTGGCGTACCTTCGAAATCTCACCCGATGCGACGGCCGCTCAAGCGCTGAGCTTTCTCGCAGAAGAAGGTGCCCCGCTCACACTCAGCGTTGTCAACGCGATCGCAGACGGAACGGCCACATCAACGCCGCAACGCGGTGAGCCCAGCTATGCCGCAAAGCTCACTCGTGAAGACGGCACTCTCGACCTCACCCAGCCCGGCATCGACGTGTACAACCGCTTCCGCGGCGTGACACCCGAGCCCGGCGCCGTCGCCGAGATCGCGGGCATTCCCGTCAAGATTCTCGAAGCAACGTTCTTCCCTGTGAGTGAGCTCGCCCCCGGCGAGGTGACAGCGACGAAGCAGCGTATTGAGGTCGGCACAGGAAGCGGTGCGTTGCTCATCACGCGCGTGCAGCCGCCCGGCAAGCCGGCCATGAATGCCGTCGACTGGTGGCGAGGGGTACGCCAGTGACCTCGGCACGTGAGGTTGCCCACTGCGTGCTCGTTGCCGTCGATCAAGACGACGCGTATTCGAACCTGTTGCTTCCAAAACTGATCACCGCGGCAAAGCTCGCGCCGCAAGACGCGGGGCTCGCAACTGAACTCACCTATGGCACGCTGCGGCAACTTGGCACCTACGATGCCATCCTCGCGCTCGTTAGCAATCGGCCCATCGCAGCTCTCGACCCCAAGGTGCGCGCAGCACTGCGTCTGGGTGCACATCAGTTGCTCGCGACGCGGGTGCCGCAACATGCGGCCGTGAGTGAGACCGTCGCGCTCGTGGGCTCATCGAAAGGCACGCGTGGCTTTGTCAACGCGGTACTGCGCAAACTGACGGCGCACGATCTCGAGTCGTGGCTCAACGAAGCAGAACGAGCCGCGCGCAGTGACGACGAACGTCTCAGCATCCGCTCTGCTCACCCCGTGTGGATCATTCGCGCCCTCCGACGTGCTCTCGCGGCGGAGGGACGTGAGGATGAACTCGAAGCGCTTCTTAGCGCCGACAACATTGCCCCCGAGGTGACGCTTGTCGCACTTCCTGGGCTTGCGGAAGCAGGGGAGCCAACCCGCCCATATGCACCGACCGCGTTCGGCGCGCCAGCGGGTGACGTCGCGCACCTCCTCGAAAGCTCGGGGGGCACCATCCGCGTGCAAGATGAAGGTTCACAACTCGTGGCCCTTGCCGCGGCATCCTCCGCCGATACGGGGGAGTGGCTTGACCTGTGTGCGGGCCCCGGCGGGAAAACAGCCCTGCTTACGGCGCTCGCGCTCGAGCGAGGCGCGCATCTCAGCGCCAACGAACTCGCGCCACATCGGGCGCAACTCGTTCGCAACGCCCTCACGGCCGTACCTCTCGAGGTCGTTGTGACAGAGCAAGACGGGCGTGCACTTCTCGAGGATGCAGGTGAGGCCTACGATCTCATCCTCGTCGACGCCCCGTGCAGCGGACTCGGGGCGCTGCGCCGCCGCCCAGAAGCCCGTTGGCGCAAACAAGCACGCGATCTCGAAACGCTCGTACCGCTGCAGCAGAGCCTCCTGGCGGATGCCATCAAGGCGCTGAAGCCCGGAGGCATCGTTGCTTACGTCACGTGCTCACCGCATCAACGTGAAACGGATGCCGTCGTCGCCACGGCCCTCGAATCGCACGAGGACGTCACAGCACTTGACGCACGTGCTGCCCTGCAAGCCATCTCACAACACCCGCTTGACCTCGCCGAACACCCCAACGGTGCCGCGCAATTGTGGCCGCACCGCCACGGCACCGATGCCATGTACCTCGCCCTGTTACGAAAGAACCCAGCGTCATGACCCTTGCACTTCCCACGGCCCCGCGAATCAACCCGAGCATCCTCTCGGCTGACTTCGTCAACATGGAACGCGACCTCAACAAGATCGCCACTGCCGACTTCGTGCACGTCGATGTCATGGATAACCATTTCGTGCCAAACCTCACCTTCGGCCCGCAGATGGTTGGTCGTATTCAAGACACGAGCCCCATCCCGCTCGATATTCACCTCATGATCTCGGATGCTGACCGTTGGGCACCCGGGTACGCCGAGCAGGGCGCAACGAGCGTGACGTTCCACCTTGAAGCCGCCGCTGAGCCGATCGCGCTCGCCCGGGCACTGCGAGCTCGTGGTGCGCGTGCCGGTGTCGCAGTCAAACCCGGTACGGCGGCCGAGTCGCTCTACGACCACCTCGATGAGTTTGATCAGATTCTCGTCATGACCGTGGAACCGGGGTTTGGTGGCCAGGGCTTTATGGCAGACATGATGCCGAAGCTTGCCGCACTCAAGGCCGAGGCGCAGAAGCGCGGCAGCGACGTGTGGCTGCAGGTCGACGGTGGCATCAACGACGACACGATCGCGATTGCCGCCGAGAACGGTGCCGACACCTTCGTTGCGGGGAGCGCTGTTTTCGGTTCATCCGATATTGACGCCGCGATTGCGCGCCTGCGCGCGACGGCGGGGGAGCACACCCACTAGGGCGCTAGGCTGGTGAGCGTGAAAACGTTCGACACTCTCTTCGCTGAGCTCACCGAAAAGGCGCAGACCCGCCCCGTCGGCTCAGACACCGTCGCACGTTTGGACGCTGGTGTGCACTCGATCGGCAAGAAAATCGTCGAAGAGGCCGCTGAGGTATGGATGGCCGCCGAATACGAATCGAACGAGGCCACCGCTGAAGAGATTTCGCAGCTGCTCTACCATCTGCAGGTGCTCATGCTCGCCAAGGGGTTGACCCTCGACGACGTGTACACGCACCTCTAACAGTTGCCACGCAAACCTCTCTGCAGAAAGACGCAAATATGTTGCGCATCGCCGTTCCCAACAAGGGTTCACTCGCCGAAACCGCCGCAGAATTCCTCGCCGAGGCCGGCTACGCCGGTCGTCGCGACGCGAAGACGCTGCACGTGATTGACAAGAACAATGATGTCGAGTTCTTCTATCTCCGCCCACGCGATATTGCGACCTACGTCGCTTCGGGTGCTCTCGATCTTGGCATCACGGGGCGTGACCTGCTTCTTGATGTCGTCCAGCCTGCCCGTGAACTCGAACAACTTGGGTTCGCGCGGTCAACGTTCCGTTTTGCTGGCCCGAACGGCGAATTTACGGCAATCGAAGACCTCGAAGGCAAACGGATTGCCAGTTCGTACATCGGGCTTGTCGAGCAGTTCCTCAAGCGTCACAGCGTCTCGGCGACGCTCGTCAAGCTCGATGGGGCCGTCGAATCAGCTGTGCGACTCGGTGTTGCGGATGCCATCGCTGACGTTGTTGAGACAGGCACCACCCTGAAGCAGGCAGGGCTTGAAGTCTTCGGGCCGCCGATTCTCGAATCCGAGGCAGTTCTGATCGGCAATGACTCGACGCCTGATGGTGTCGAGAAGCTCCTGCGTCGCTTGAAGGGTGTCCTCGTCGCACGCCAGTTCGTACTCGTCGACTACGACCTCCCAGCTGAGCTGGTCGAACGTGCAAGCCAGGTCACCCCCGGTCGTGAGTCGCCGACGATCTCACCTCTGCGTGAAGAAGGCTGGGTTGCCGTTCGTGTCATGGTGCCGCGTAAGGATGTCAACGCCATCATGGACGATCTCTATGAGATCGGCGCCCGCGCGATTCTCGTGACCGAGATTCACGCAGCACGGTTGTAGGGCGAGCTTCATGAACACTTGGAACAGCCTGGCCGCCCGCGTCATCCCGTGTCTCGATGTAGCAGACGGGCGCGTCGTCAAAGGCGTGAACTTCAAAGGCCTCCGCGACATGGGGGATCCCGTCGAGCTTGCCGCGAATTACGCGGACCAGGGCGCCGATGAGATCACGTTTCTCGATGTCACGGCGAGCGTTGAGAATCGCGGAACAACCTACGAGATGGTGCAGCGCACTGCGGAACAAGTGTTCGTTCCGCTCACGGTTGGCGGGGGAGTCCGATCCGTTGACGATGTCGCGCAGCTCCTTGCGGTTGGTGCCGACAAGGTAGGAATCAACTCGGCGGCGATTGCACGACCGGCTGTTCTGAACGAAATCTCGGATCGTTTCGGCAACCAGGTCATCGTGCTTTCCCTCGATGTCACGCGAAGCTCGACAACGCCGAGCGGCTTTGTTGTCACGACCCACGGCGGGCGCACCCTGACTGCTATCGACGCTGTCGCTTGGGCGCAAGAAGCCAGTGAGCGCGGGGCGGGCGAACTGCTCGTCAACTCGATTGACGCCGACGGCACAAAAACGGGCTTCGATCTTGAACTCGTCGCCCTCATGCGCGAGGCGACGGATGTTCCCGTCATCGCTTCGGGCGGAGCGGGCCAGCTCGCTGACTTCGCGCCCGCGATCGCGGCGGGTGCCGACGCCGTGCTCGCAGCCAGCGTCTTTCACTCGGGGCAGTTGAGTATCACAGAGGTCAAGGCGGCAATGGCCGCGCAAGGGATTCCGGTGCGGCTGTGAGCGATTCATCACCGCTCGCGTTGGAAGAGATCGTGAGCCGCGTCACCTTCAACGCAGCCGGCCTCGTCCCCGCGATCGCGCAGCAGTTCGATACGGGCGAGGTGCTCATGCTCGCGTGGATGAACGCTGAAGCGCTCGCCCAGACACTGACCTCGGGCCGTGCCGTGTACTGGTCGCGTTCCCGTCAGGAGCTTTGGCGCAAGGGCGACACCTCCGGAAACACGCAGCGCGTCGTGGAGGTTCGTTTGGATTGCGACGGCGACACAGTGCTGCTCAAGGTCGATCAACATGGGCCCGCGTGCCACACGGGCGATCGCACGTGCTTTGACAGCGATCTCATTTTGACGACCGAGGGGGAACAGGAGTGAACCCGGCACGTGCCCGTGGGCTGAGCCTCCTGTTGTCCGTTGCGGGCACGGGTCTCGCGCTCATGTTTGCTGGCCAACCCTGGGTCATCGCGCAGCGCTCCGATGGCGGGAGTGAGATCCACGCCACAGGGTCGCAACTGCTTGGCTCGCTCATGCCCGCGGCGATCGCAGTACTGCTCTTGAGCCTTGCGCTGACGCTCGTACCCTCGACGCTTCGACGACTCCTCGCGATCACGACACTCACCGCACTCGCCGTGCTTATCGGCATGGTCATCGCAGTCACGATTGCGCCCGCGGCGTTTCTCGATTCGGCGGCGATTCGATCTGTCACGGGAATCTCAGGTGACCCAGCACAGTACATCGCTGGCGTGGCGGTGACGGCCGTTCCGTTCTTCGTGATTGCGGCCTTCGTCGTCGCATTGACGGGGTCGGCGATCGCCGCCTGGACGAGCCCGCGGTGGCCCGATCGTGGCCAAGTCGCGAAATCCGCGACAGAGCGCGCCACGAAGTCGGCGCACGCCAGACGTGTCGATGCCTGGGATGAGCTTTCTTCGGGCGATGACCCCACGACCGTGGCTGAGCCGACCGAACCACCCCGCTAGACTGGCAAGAGCTCGATTTCAGGTGTGCACACCTGGTCTTTCGCAATTCACAACCTCACGGAGGAGCCCTCATGAGCAAGAACCCCATCGGTGACCCTGGCCACGGCGATTCACCCGCTGCCTGGACCGCTGTCATCGTCATGCTCGTCGGTATCGCATCGGCGACCGTGTTCTTCTTCCTCGCGAATGCACCGCTCTTCTGGGTGAGCATTGCCGTCGTCATCGCTGGCCCCATTGTGGGTTGGGCGATGTCGAAGGCTGGGTACGGCGTGAAGGGGCCGAAGTACACGCCGAAAGCGCACGATTAATGGTGCTGCACGATCTCACGAATGGGAGCGTGGCAGACGCGCAGGCGCGTGAAAAGCTTCGGCCACTCGATGAGGTGAAGGCGGATGCCGCTCGCGCCCGGCCCGTACGTGACGCCCTCCTCGCACTTGCCCCCGCCGACGGTGTCAAGATCATTGCCGAGGTCAAGCGCAAGAGCCCTTCGCGCGGAGAGCTGGCCGAGATTCCCGACCCAGTAGCGCAGGCCCTGCGCTACCAGGAGGGCGGCGCGAGCGCCGTTTCGGTCTTGACCGAAGAACGCAAGTTCGGTGGAAATTTGAGTGATCTCGAGGCCGTGAGCGGTGCTGTTTTCCTGCCCGTGCTGCGGAAAGACTTCATTGCGACCGAGTACCAGGTGTATGAGGCTCGTGCTGCTGGAGCAGACATGGTGCTGCTCATCGTTGCGGCGCTCGAAGCGGAGACGCTCCGCCAGCTCTACGAGCTGACCCTCGAACTGGGCATGACGCCGCTCGTTGAGACCCACAGTGCCGAAGAAGTTGAATCGGCCATCGCTCTTGGGGCGAAGCTCATCGGCATCAATGCGCGCAATCTCAATACCCTCGAGCTTGACCGCGACCTCTTTGGCACACTCGTTGGCGGAATCCCGGCCGAGGCAATCGCCATTGCAGAATCCGCAGTTCTCGTTGAAGACGACGTTCGCCACTATCGTGAGGCCGGTGCGGATGTTGTGCTCATTGGTGAAGCACTCGTGACAAGCGACCCACAAGACACCTTGACCTCGTTTCTCGCGGCCGGCGCTTACCCGAATCCACGCCGCCCGCAGGATGACACCGGTTCGCTCGTATGAGTCTGCGTGATCAACCCGGGCCCGACTTCGGGGCATATGGTGGCCGCTATATGCCCGAAGCGCTCATTGCCGCGATTGATGAGTTGACCGAGGCATACGAAACCGCCATCGCCGACCCCGAGTTCACCGCTGAGCTCGCATCACTCCTGCATTCCTATGCTGGGCGCCCCTCGCCAATCACCGAAGTGCCACGGTTCGCAAGTCACGCTGGTGGTGCACGAGTCTTCCTCAAGCGTGAAGATCTCAACCACACGGGAAGCCACAAGATCAACAACGTCCTGGGGCAGGCCCTCCTGACGAAGCGTCTCGGGAAGACGCGCGTCATTGCCGAGACGGGCGCCGGTCAGCATGGTGTCGCGACGGCAACGGCTGCGGCGCTCTTTGGCCTCGACTGCACGATCTATATGGGTGAGGTCGACACGCAGCGTCAGGCGCTCAATGTTGCTCGGATGCGTCTCTTGGGAGCCGAGGTTGTCGCCGTCAAGACCGGTGCGCGTACCCTCAAAGACGCCATCAACGAGGCCTACCGCGACTGGGTCGCATCCGTTGAGACGACCAACTACATTTTCGGTACCGCCGCCGGCCCTCACCCCTTCCCGGCCATGGTGCGCGATTTCCAGAAGATCATCAGTGAGGAAGCACGCGAGCAACTGCTGAGCGAAGCCGGTCGACTCCCGGACGCCGTTGTTGCGTGCGTGGGCGGCGGATCCAACGCCATTGGCATGTTCGATGCCTTCCTCGATGACGCCGACGTCAAGCTCTATGGCGTGGAGGCTGCCGGTGACGGCATTGACACGCCCCGCCACGCCGCATCGATTGAACGCGGGCGGCCCGGCGTGCTGCACGGAGCACGAACCTACGTTCTGCAGGACGACGACGGCCAGACGATCGAGTCGCACTCGATTTCTGCCGGCCTCGACTACCCGGGCGTCGGCCCCGAGCATGCCTGGTTGGCAGATATCGGGCGTGCGCAGTACATCCCGGCAAGTGACGCTGAAGCTATGGAGGCCTTCCGTTTCCTGAGCCAGACCGAGGGGATCATTCCCGCGATCGAATCGGCACACGCCCTCGCGGGCGCGATCAAGATCGGCAAGGAACTCGGCCCCGACGCCATCATTGCCGTGAGTCTTTCGGGCCGCGGTGACAAAGATATGGATACAGCTGCCCGCTACTTCGGGCTCTACGACGGCGAAGGCGAGCAATGAGCAGCAAGGTTGCAGCCGCCATCGAAAAGGCGCACGCCTCGGGTCGTGGGGCCTTCGTTGGCTATCTTCCCGCCGGGTTCCCCGACATCCAGACGAGCATCGACGCTGCAATTGCGCTTGCGCAAAACGGTGCAGACATCATTGAGTTGGGGCCGCCGTATACCGACCCCGTCATGGATGGCCCGCTCATCCAAGAAGCAACCCAGGTCGCTCTCGATGCGGGTTTTCGCACGGCAGATCTCTTTACCGTCATCAAAGCCATTACGGATGTGGTTGACACGCCCGTCGTCGTTATGACGTACTGGAACCTCGTTGTGCAGCACGGTATCGAAAACTACGCTCGCGACCTCGCTGCCGCTGGCGGTGCCGGGCTCGTCACGCCCGACATCACGCCCGAGAACGCGACAGAGTGGATCGCGGCCGCGGAACAATACGATCTCGATCGCATCTTCTTGGCTGCGCCGACTTCAAGCGACGAGCGCCTGCGCGGCGTCGTTGCAGCGTCGCGCGGCTTTGTCTATGCCGTCTCGACCATGGGTATCACGGGGGAGCGGGCCGACCTCGACCGCGCGGCTCGTACCCTCGTTGAGCGGCTTCGTGCGGCCGGTGGAGAAAGCGTGTGCGTCGGAATCGGCATCTCGACGGCAGAGCAGGTGCACGATGTCGTTGGCTATGCCGACGGCGCAATTGTGGGGTCTGCCCTCGTACGCGCTCTGCGCGATGCCGGAGTGAGCGGGCTCGCACAAACAGCCCACGAACTGACAAACGGCACGACCCGGGCCTGAGTTCTGACTCGAGCGTCACGGGCCGTGGCGCTTCGAATCTCACAGCGCACTCGGCCTAGACTGGCAAGCATGTCTTTCGCACTCTCAGCCGGTCTTGTGGCACCAGCCGCCATTCCTTCCCCCTCAGTCAGTTCGTTCCAAATCGGCCCCATCACGATTCACATCTATGCGCTGTGCCTCCTCGCAGGCATCATCGTTGCCGTCTTGATGACGAACCACCGACTCACGAAGTGGGGCGCCGAGAAGTGGATCACGATTGACATTGCCTTCCCCGCATTCGTCCTCGGCATCATCGGCGCACGCACTTATCACGTGCTGACCCACCCGGGCGACTACTTCTACGAGGGCCACGAGTGGTGGAACCCCTTCGTCACGAATGCTGTGTGGAACATCTGGGACGGCGGCATCGCCATCTTCGGCGCCCTCATTGGTGGCGCAATCGGTGCTTGGATTGGTTGCCGCTACACGGGCATCCGTTTCTGGACCTTTGCGGATGCGCTCGCTCCGGGCCTGCTCTTCGCACAGGCAATCGGCCGCCTCGGCAACTGGTTCAACCACGAACTTTTCGGTGGGCCGACCGACCTGCCATGGGGCCTTGAGATCGACGCAGCGAAGTCAGCGATTGCTGCAAGCTATCCGGCTGGCACGCTCTTTCACCCGACCTTCCTCTACGAAATGCTTTGGAACCTCCTGGGCGTTGTCGTTCTGCTCATGATCGGCCGCCGCCTGCAGTGGGGCAAGCTCTTTGCGATCTACCTCATCTGGTACGGCGCCGGTCGCATCGTGTGGGAAAGCATCCGCGTCGACCCGAGCGAGATGTTCTGGGGCATCCGCACCAACGTGTGGGCAGCGATCTTTGCCGTCGCCCTCGGTGTCGTCATCTTCATCGTGCAGTCGCGTCGCCACCACGGAATTGAACCCAGCCCATACCGAACGGGCAAAGTTCCGGAGTGGGCGCAGGCTGCTATAGACTTGCGCGAAGGCCGCGCCAAGTACGTCGACGTGAGCGAACCACCCACGGCGGCGACAAAGGAAAAAACCAAGGCCTAAGAAGCTCGCGCCACAAGCGCCCTTCATCGCAAGGACAGCCTCATCGACATTCGGGTCAGCGTCGTCCCAGCCCCGCCCAGCACTGCAGCGCGATTTCTGCGTTCGCATATGTACTCCGTGAGGACGGTATCTATGACCTCCACTTCGCGCACCTCGTTTCACTCGAAGGCTTCGTCTGTCGCTCAGACAACATTCCCTGCCCGCCAGGGGATGTACAACCCTGCTTTCGAGAAGGATGCCTGTGGTTTGGCGATGGTCGCGACGTTGCGCGGCACGCCCGGTCACGATGTCGTTTCGATGGCGCTTGAGGCGCTGCGCAACCTCGAGCACCGCGGCGCGATTGGGTCTGACGCGGGCACGGGCGATGGCGCTGGCATCTTGACGCAGATGCCCGACGCGTTCTTCCGCGAGGTTGCTGGCTTTGAGCTTCCGCCAGTTGGCCAGTACGCCGCTGGGATGGTCTTCTTGCCACGGCACTCGCAAGAGCGCCGCGAACAGAAGATTGCGATCGAGCGCATCGCACAAGAAGAGGGCTTGAAAGTTCTCGGCTGGCGCGAAGTGCCGACCGATAACAACCACCTCGGCAAGCTCGCCGATGAGGCACGCCCTGCTTTCGAGCAGGTGTTCGTTCGCGCGCTCAAGAACAGCGGGCCGCTGGGTGGTGTGGAACTCGACCGAGTTGCATACCGACTTCGCAAACGCGCCTCGCATGAAGCGGGCGCGTATTTTGTGTCCCTGTCGTCGCGCACGATCGGCTACAAGGGCATGGTCACGACCCTGCAGCTTGAACCGTTCTACCCCGACCTGCAAGACGAACGTTTCACGACTGAACTTGCGGTTGTGCACTCGCGCTACTCGACCAATACCTTCCCGTCGTGGCCGCTCGCGCAGCCATTGCGCATGCTCGCGCACAACGGTGAGATCAACACGGTGGGCGGCAACCGCAACTGGATGCGTGCTCGCCAGTCGCAGCTTGAATCCGCGCTCCTGGGCGATATGGCCCCGCTCTTGCCGATCTGTTCGGATGACGAATCCGATTCAGCCTCGTTCGACGAGGTGCTCGAGCTCCTGACACTCTCGGGTCGCAGCATTGCGCACGCGATTCTCATGATGGTTCCGGAAGCCTACGAGAAGCAGCGTGACATCGACCCGCAGTTGCGCGCGTTCTACGACTTCCACTCGAACCTCATGGAGCCGTGGGACGGCCCTGCCGCGCTCATCTTCACGGATGGCACGGTTGTTGGTGCAACGCTTGACCGCAATGGTCTGCGCCCCGGGCGCTGGACCGAAACGACCGATGGCTTTGTCGTGATCGGCAGTGAGACGGGTGTTCTCGAGTTTGAGCCAGAACGCGTCAAGCGCCGGGGACGCCTGCAACCGGGGAAGATGCTGCTCGTCGACACGGCGCAGGGTCGTATCGTGCCCGACGAAGAGGTCAAGCGTGAGCTCGCCGAGCTTGCGCCCTGGCAGCAATGGATCGATGAGGGGCACGTCTCGCTCGCGTCACTTCCCGAGCGCGAGCACATCATCCACCCGCCCGCGTCGATCACGCGTCGCCAGCGCACCTTCGGGTACACGGAAGAAGAAGTGCGAATGCTCCTCATGCCCATGGGGCAGACGGGTGTCGAGCCCCTCGGAGCCATGGGATCAGACACGCCCATTGCCGTGCTGACGGATCGCCCGCGAATGCTCTTCGACTATTTCGTGCAGCAGTTCGCACAGGTGACAAACCCACCGCTCGACTCGATTCGTGAAGAGATTGTCACAAGCCTCAAACTCAACCTGGGCCCAGAACGCAACCTCTTGAGTGCTGGGCCGGAGCACGCGACAACAGTCGCGCTCGACTTCCCGGTCATCGACAACGATGAGCTCGCGAAAATCCGTCACATCGATAGGGCGCTGCCGGGTCGCACCTCGGTCACGATCAAGGGCCTCTACGGCGTGCCCGGCCACCAAGACGCGATTGCCAAGCGTCTCGAAGAGATCTACGCCGAGGTTGATGAGGCCATTGAGAACGGCGCTGAGTTCATCATCCTGAGCGACCGCGACACGAACAAGGATTTCGCGGCGATCCCATCTCTGCTGCTCGTTTCTGCCGTGCACCATCACCTCATCCGCAATGAGAACCGTATGAAAGCGGCGCTCATCATCGAAGCCGGTGACGTTCGCGAGGTGCACCACGTTGCGACGCTGCTCGGCTACGGCGCATCCGCTGTTAACCCGTATCTCGCAATGGAGACGGTTGAGCATCTCGTTCGCACGGGTTACATCACCGACATCACCCCTGAAAAGGCTGTCAAGAACCTCATCTACGCGCTCGGTAAGGGTGTGCTCAAGATCATGTCGAAGATGGGTATCTCGACGGTGGGTTCGTACACGGGCGCTCAGGTGTTCGAGGCTGTCGGCCTCTCGCAAGAGTTCATCGACGAGTACTTCACGGGCACAGAGAGCAAGCTCGGCGGCATCGGGATCGATGAGATCGAGCGAGAAAACCTCGAGCGCCACAACTTTGCCTACCCCGAGGACGATGCCGCGCGTGCACACGAGCGGCTCTGGACGGGTGGCGAGTACCAGTGGCGCCGGGACGGCTCGCCGCACCTCTTCAACCCTGAGACGGTCTTCCGCCTGCAGCACTCGACCCGAACGGGGCGTTACGACATCTTCCGCGAGTACACGAAACTCGTCGACGACCAGGCGAAAGAGCTCAAAACG
The DNA here is from genome assembly GCA_964400205.1 of uncultured Microbacterium sp. GTDB lineage: Bacteria > Actinomycetota > Actinomycetes > Actinomycetales > Microbacteriaceae > Microbacterium. The sequence goes on along the minus strand of CAYNTU010000010.1, from coordinate 5,265 downwards.
TTGCGCGGCCTTTTCAAGCTGCGCACGGGGGAGCGGCCACCCGTCCCGATCGACGAGGTTGAGCCTGTTTCGGAGATCGTCAAGCGCTTCTCGACGGGCGCCATGAGCTACGGCTCGATTTCACAAGAGGCACACGAGACGCTCGCGATTGCGATGAACGCGATCGGTGCCAAGTCGAACACGGGTGAAGGCGGCGAAGACGTTGAGCGTCTGCGTGACCCGCAGCGTCGCAGCGCCATCAAGCAGGTGGCCTCGGGGCGTTTTGGCGTCACGAGCTTCTATCTGACCGAGGCCGACGACATTCAGATCAAGCTTGCACAGGGTGCGAAACCCGGCGAGGGTGGGCAACTGCCGCCGCAGAAGGTGTACCCCTGGGTTGCTCGCACTCGCGGTGGTACGCCCGGCGTTGGGCTCATCTCGCCGCCGCCGCACCACGACATCTACTCGATCGAAGACCTCAAGCAGCTCATTTTCGACCTCAAGCGCGCGAACCCCTCAGCACGTATTCACACGAAGCTCGTGAGCCAATCGGGTATCGGTGCCGTCGCGGCAGGTGTCGCGAAAGCACTGAGTGACGTCATCCTCGTCTCGGGATACGACGGTGGCACGGGCGCGAGCCCCATGAACTCGCTCAAGCACGCGGGTACCCCGTGGGAGCTCGGCCTTGCCGAGACACAGCAGACGCTCATGCTCAACAACATGCGCGACCGTGTCGTTGTGCAGGTCGATGGCCAACTCAAAACGGGTCGTGACGTTATCATCGGCGCCTTGCTCGGTGCGGAAGAGTTCGGCTTCGCGACAGCACCGCTCGTCGTGAGCGGATGCATCATGATGCGCGTCTGCCACCTCGACACCTGCCCCGTCGGGGTCGCGACGCAAAACCCTGTGCTGCGTGAGCGTTTTACCGGCAAGCCGGAGTTTGTCATCAACTTCATGGAGTTCATCGCGCAGGAGGTGCGCGAACTCTTGGCTGAGCTCGGCTACCGCTCGATCGAAGAAATCGTTGGCCGGAGCGACCTGATCGATGCCGCCGAGGCACTCGATCACTGGAAGGCCGCCGGTCTTGACCTCGAACCCATCCTTGATGGGCCGCAATTCCCGGCGAGCGATGCCCGCCGCAACGTTCGCGAGCAAGATCACGAACTCGAACAGCACTTCGACACGCAACTCATCGAGTGGGCACAGCCCGCACTCGAGAACCGAGAACCCATCGTGATTGAGGTTCCCGTGCGCAACACGGCACGTGCCGTTGGCACGATGCTCGGCCACGAGGTCACGAAGCGCTACGGCCCGGCCGCTCTTGCGAAAGAAACGATCGACATCACGCTCAAGGGAACTGCGGGTCAGTCGCTCGGCGCATTCATGCCCGCCGGCATCACACTGCGCCTCGAGGGCGACACAAACGACTACGTCGGCAAGGGCCTCTCGGGAGGCGATATCGTGGTTCGCCCACCGCGCGACTCGAACCTTGTGCCGCACGAGAACGTCATCGCCGGCAACGTCATCGGTTACGGCTCGACGGGCGGCACGATGTTCATCTCGGGTGTCGTGGGGGAGCGATTCCTCGTTCGCAACTCGGGTGCAACCGCCGTCGTCGAAGGTGTCGGTGACCACGCGCTCGAATACATGACGGGCGGCACGGCAGTCATTCTTGGCGCGACGGGCCGCAACCTCGGTGCCGGTATGTCTGGCGGCACAGCCTTTGTTCGTGGCCTGCGTGAAGAGAACGTCAACGAGCAGGCACTTGCAAGCGGCGAGATCCGTTTGGAAGAGCTCGATCGTGCAGACCTTGAGGTTCTCCGGAGCCTGCTCGAAGAGCACGAAGACAAGACGGGTTCGCCCCTCGCATCCGATCTGCTCGATAACTTCGACCAAGCGGCAACCGAGTTCGTCAAGGTTGTGCCGCGCGACTACGTGCTTGTTTTGAAGGCTCGAGAAGACGCCCTCGCTGAGGGGCTCGACCCCGACAGCGACGTTGTTTGGAACCGCATCCTGGAGGTGACTGGTGGCTGATCCACGTGGATTTTTGAAAGTAACCGAGCGCGAGCTGCCAGCCCGTCGCCCCGTGCCCGTGCGCATCCTCGACTGGAAAGAGGTATATGAGCCCGGCAACGAGGCTGTTTTGCGCCGCCAAGCGAGCCGGTGCATGGACTGCGGTGTGCCGTTCTGCCACGCCGGCTGCCCGCTGGGCAACCTCATTCCCGAGTGGAATGACCTCAACTGGCGTGGGGAAGGTCGTGCGGCAATCGATCGCCTGCACATGACCAACAACTTCCCGGAGTTCACGGGCCGCCTCTGCCCGGCACCCTGCGAGAGCGCCTGCGTTCTGAGCATCAACCAGCCCGCCGTCACGATCAAGCAGATCGAGGTCGAGACGATCAACCGTGCCTTTGGCAGCGGATGGGTCGAGCCGCAGCCGCCGCAGCGCCTCACAGGCAAAACGGTTGCCGTCGTCGGTTCCGGCCCTGCGGGGCTCGCAGCTGCCCAGCAGCTCACGCGGGCTGGCCACACGGTCGTTGTCTTCGAGCGCGATGACCGCATCGGCGGCTTGCTGCGCTACGGCATCCCGGATTTCAAGATGGAGAAAGAGCACATCGATCTTCGTCTGCGCCAGATGACCGAGGAAGGCACGCGCTTCCGCGCCGGTGTCGAGATCGGCAAAGACATCTCGTGGCCAGACCTGCGTGCTCGTTATGACGCAATCGTGCTCGCGACTGGTTCGACGGTTCCGCGTGATCTGCAGATCCCGGGGCGCGACTTGCACGGCGTACACTTTGCCATGGAGTACCTCGTCGAGGCAAACCGTGCAGTTGCGGGCGAAAAGCTCACCGACCAGATCACTGCCGAGGGCAAGCATGTCGTTGTCATCGGTGGTGGCGACACGGGAGCCGACTGCATCGGTACGGCACACCGCCAGGGTGCCTTGAGCGTGACAAACCTCGCGATTGGCAAGCAGCCGCCGAGCGAGCGCACACCGAACCAACCGTGGCCGACCATGCCGACGCTTTTCGAAGTGCAGTCAGCACACGAAGAAGGCGGGGAGCGGATGTATCTCGCCTCAACCGTCGAGTTCCGTGGCAATGCGGCGGGTGAGGTCACAACACTCGTGCTCGCTGAGACCGAGTTTGTCGACGGTAAGCGTCTGCCCAAGCCAGGCACGGAGCGTGAGATCCCGGCGGATCTTGTCCTCATCGCGATGGGCTTTACCGGCCCAGAAACCGACACGATTCCGCTTGACGACCGACCCGAGGTCTCGACACGTGGCAACTTCGAGCGTGGAAACAACTACGAATCCACCCTCGAGGGCGTTTTCGTCGCGGGCGATGCCGGGCGTGGTCAGTCACTCATTGTGTGGGCAATTGCAGAGGGGCGTGCCGCCGCGGCAGCCGTCGACGAGTACCTCACGGGCTCGACTGATTTGCCTCGACCGGTGGGCCCGACTGATGTCGGAATTGGTATCCCAACGATCTAGCGGGAACCTGCTTTCAGAGCGCAAAACGGCGTAGGCTTGTAGCACGCGCCAAGTAGGCGCGCAACGCTACGAAAGATCTGGAGCCTGCCGTTGAGACGCGCGAAAATTGTCGCCACACTCGGTCCTGCTACGTCAACCTACGAGACTGTTCGTGCCCTGATCGATGCGGGCCTTGATGTCGCCCGGTTGAACCTGAGTCACGGCGACTACAGCGTGCACGACGCCAACTACGCCAACGTTCGCCGTGCTGCCGATGACTCGGGCCGCGCCGTCGCCGTGCTCGTTGACCTGCAGGGCCCCAAGATCCGTCTCGGAAAGTTCGAAAACGGCCCGCACGACCTCGCTCCGGGCGACATTTTCAAGATCACGATCGAAGATGTTCCGGGCACAAAAGAGCTCGTCTCGACGACGTTCAAGGGCCTCCCGCAAGACGTCAAACCGGGCGACTTTCTGCTCATCGACGACGGCAAGGTACGTGTCGAGGTCGTTGAGGCAGATGCGACAACCGTGACGACCAAGGTCATCGTCGGTGGCCCGGTTTCGAACAACAAGGGCATTAACCTGCCCGGTGTCGCTGTCAACGTCCCCGCCCTGAGCGAAAAAGACGAAGACGACCTGCGTTGGGCACTGCGCACGGGCGCCGACTGGATCGCGCTCTCGTTCGTGCGTGACGCACGGGACATCGAACGCGTCCACGAGATCATGGAAGAAGAGGGCCGCTGGGCTCCCACGATCGCCAAGATCGAGAAGCCGCAAGCCGTTGACAACCTCGAGCAGATCATTGAGGCCTTTGACGGCATCATGGTTGCGCGCGGCGACTTGGGTGTTGAGCTTCCGCTCGAGGCTGTCCCCATCGTGCAGAAGCGCGCCGTCGAACTCGCACGTCAGAACGCCAAGCCCGTCATCGTGGCAACGCAGATGCTCGAGTCGATGATCAGCAACCCTGTGCCGACGCGCGCCGAGACATCCGATGTCGCCAACGCCGTGCTTGATGGTGCGGATGCCGTCATGCTTTCGGGTGAGACGAGCGTGGGGGAGTACCCCATCATCGTCGTACAGACCATGGCACGCATCGTCGAGTCGACTGAAGAACACGGCCTCGAGCGCATTCAGAAGCTCACGAACCGCCCGCGTACGCAGGGTGGCATCATCACGCTCGCTGCCGTTGAGGTCGCCGAGTTTGTTGAGGCGAAGTTCCTCACGGTCTTTACCGAATCGGGCGACTCAGCACGCCGGCTCTCACGGTTGCGCTCGCGTATTCCCATGCTTGCATTCACGCCCGAACAGCGGATTCGCCGCCGTCTCGCACTCACATGGGGTATCCAGCCCATTCTCATCGACCGTGTCGAGCACACCGACCTCATGTATATCCAGGTCGACAAGTACCTGCTAGGTCACAAGATGGCCGAAGAGCACAACAAGGTCGTCGTGATTTCCGGCTCCCCTCCCGGCATCATTGGTTCGACGAACGACATCCGTGTGCACCAGGTGGGCGACGCTGTGAGTGGCGCTGCCCCCATCTACGCAGCACACGCGTAGTCGAATAAGGAAAGGGCGGGATCCGATTTCGGATCCCGCCCTTTCAGTGCCGGTGGTGGGATTCGAACCCTCCCACGCGGCAACTCACGCCGTCACATTCGTGACGACGCGAGCCTCCGGCGCGCGGGGCCCAGTGTGTCTTCTCACCCACAACAGCACAAAAGGCCCGACCCATATGGGCCGGGCCTTCAGTGCCGGTGGTGGGATTCGAACCCACACGCCCTTTCGGACAAAGCATTTTGAGTGCTCCGCGT
>CAYNTU010000009.1:0-69280 GCA_964400205.1 uncultured Microbacterium sp. | reverse complement strand
CACTTCGATGAGCGGGCCGACGACCCCGGCCAAGGCCTGGCCGGATGCCGCGCCGAAGGTGCCGATCGCGACCGCGATGGCGAGCTCGAAGTTATTGCCCGCGGCGGTGAACGCGAGCGTCGTGGAGCGCGCGTAGCCCAGGCGGAGTGCCTTGCCAAGCAGGATGCCGGCGAACCACATCAGCGCGAAGTAGACCAGCAGCGGCAGCGCGATCCTGGCGACGTCCATCGGGTGGGAGGTGACCTGTTCGCCCTGCAGGGCGAACAGCAGCACGATCGTGAACAGCAGCCCGTAGAGCGCCCACGGCCCGATCCTCGGGAGGAACTTCTCCTCGTACCAGTCGCGCCCCTTGCGCTTCTCGCCGACGAAGCGGGACGCGAATCCGGCCGCCAACGGGATGCCGAGGAAGACGAGGACGTTGAGTGCGATCTGCCAGACGGAGACCTCCAGGCCCTGCGCGTCCAGTCCGAGCCATCCGGGCAGCACGGTCAGGTAGAACCAGCCCAGTACCGAGAACATCACGACCTGGAAGACCGAGTTGATCGCGACCAGCACCGCGGTCGCCTCGCTGTCGCCGCACGCGAGGTCGTTCCAGATCACCACCATCGCGATGCAGCGGGCGAGCCCGACGATGATCAGCCCGGTCCGGTACTCGGGCAGGTCCGGCAGGAAGATCCACGCGAGCGTGAACATGACCGCGGGCCCCACGAGCCAGTTCAGCACGAGCGAGGAGACGAGGAGCTTCTTGTCGCCCGTGACGGCGGCGACCTTGTCGTAGCGGACCTTCGCGAGCACCGGGTACATCATCACCAGCAGGCCCAGCCCGATCGGGATCGAGATCCCGCCGACCTCCATCGCGGACAGCGCGTCCGAGAGCGCGGGCACGAAACGGCCGAGCAGGAGGCCTGCGACCATCGCGAGGCCGATCCACAGCGGCAGCCACTTGTCGAGGGTGGGCAGCCGTTTCGGGGCGGTGCGGGTCAGGGAGTCGGTCATGCGAGCAGCTCTTCGATCTTCGCGACGTAGACGGGCTTCGGATGCGCGCCGATCAGCACGTCCACGCGCTCCCCGTTCCGGTAGAACCCGAGGGTGGGGATCGAGGTCACGCCGGCCGCGGTCACGGTCTCGGGGTTCTGGTCGGCGTCGGCCTTCACGATCTTCACCCGGCCCGCGTAGTCGCTGGCGAGCTGGTCCAGGATCGGGGCGATCGCCTTGCACGGGCCGCACCAGGTCGCCCAGATGTCGACCACGACGGGTAGCTCGGACTCGATCACCTCAGCCCGGAAAGTAGCGTCGGTGACGGGAGTGACGATGCTCATGCGGAGACCTCCAAAGCAAGCTCAGGAACGGTGGTGGGTTCGAGGTTCGACAGGTAGTGCTGGGCGTCCTGCGCGGCCGCGCAGCCGGTGCCCGCGGCGGTGATCGCCTGCCGGTACGTGTGATCGACGAGATCCCCGGCCGCGAACACCCCGGGCAGGTTCGTCCGCGTCGACGGGTGCGCGACCCGCACATACCCGTCCGCGTCGGTGTCGACCTGCCCGGTCACGAGCTCGGAACGCGGGTCGTGCCCGATCGCGACGAACACCCCCGTCGCGTCGAGCGTGCGCTCGGCCCCGGTGACGGTGTCGCGCAGCGTGAGCCCGGTGACCTGCTCATCGCCGAGGATCGCAGCGACCTCACTGTTCCAGGCGACCTCGATCTTCGGGTCCTCCAGCACGCGCTGCGCCATGATCCTCGACGCGCGGAACTCGTCCCGGCGGTGCACGACGGTCACCTTCGACGCGAACCGGGTGAGAAACAGGGCCTCCTCCATCGCGGAGTCCCCGCCGCCGACCACGACGATCTCCTGCTCGCGGAAGAAAAACCCGTCGCACGTCGCGCACCAGGATACTCCGTGCCCCGACAGCCGCTCTTCTTCGGAGAGGCCGAGCTTGCGGTACGCGGAACCCATCGTGAGGACCACCGCCCGCGCCCGGTACGTCGCCCCGGCACCGGTCTCGATGGTCTTCACGTCGCCGTCGAGCTCGAGGCGGATCGCGTCGTCGTAGACGATCCGAGCGCCGAATCGCTCGGCCTGCGCCCGCATCGACTCCATCAGCTCCGGTCCCTGCACGCCATCGACGAAGCCCGGGAAGTTCTCCACCTCCGTCGTCGTCATCAACGCACCGCCCGCGGTCACCGAGCCCGCGATTACGACCGGCGCGAGACCCGCACGCGCCGCGTAGACCGCCGCCGTGTATCCGGCGGGACCGGACCCGACGATGACCAGTTCGACTTCTTGATTCGACATGCTTCTATATTGACATCTATCGAATCAATCCGCGAGTTCGCGATGGCTTTGTCACCGGATGTTCACCTACCGTGCTCAGGCATGGCCGCCAACACCCTTCGCGCGTGAACCTCCGCATCATCGACGAAAAAGGCGCGAAAAGTGCACTCTTCAACAATCGGACCTACCAGTATTGCGCGCGCCGCATCGACTCCTACGCGCGCTCCCCGCGGTTGCCAAAATACTGTTGGGTGATGAGAACCAACGACACGGCGCCGCACGCAAAGCAGCTCACATCGCGCTCGCCGGTCTTGATGGCGAGCAGTACGCGAAGCTCGCACGGCAACTGGGGGAGGCGATCGGGCGCGATCCACGTTGGGTGCGCGGCTCAGTCGTCGAGCGCATCCGCCAACAAAAACGCGAGGGCCGGGCAATCGTCATCGCGACAGCCACCGAGCGCCAGCTTGCGCAGTCGCTCCTTGCCGAAGCCGACATTCCGCACGACGTGCTTTCGGCATCCGAGGTTCTCCATGATGGGCGGAGCCTGCGATTCAAAGACCATCGCGTGGGTGAGCGAAAGCTGGAGTCATTGCGTGAACAAGGCATCCCCATCGAAGCGGCCGAGTTCGTGACCGACTCGTATACGGATGCTCCCACCGCGCGAGCCGCGGGCCGAGTCACGCTGATTGGCTCCTCGGCGAAGACGAGAGCGCGCTACTCCGCAGACGGGCTTGCATTCACGACAGCGTGAGTGGACGGGCAGGGGATCTCGGTCCGCACCGGGAATACCCACTGCGCCCTGCGTGTTGCACTCGGCAGCACGGCATCCGGTCGCGCCCGAAAACTCAAGGAGCACACATGAGCACTGTTGACATTCCGGGCTACCGCCCCGGCACCTACACGCTTGACCCCGGCCACAGCGAGATCGGATTCACCGCTCGCCACATGGTCATCTCGAAGGTTCGTGGCAAGTTTGCGGACTTCTCTGGCACGTTGACGGCGCCGGAAAACCCGCTGGACTCATCGCTTGTGGCCACGATTCAGGTCGACTCGATCAACACGGGCGTCGAGGGTCGTGACGGGCACCTGAAGTCCCCCGACTTCTTTGACGCCGCGCAATACCCGACCATCACCTTCGCGTCGACCAAGGTCGAAAGCTCGGGCAGCGATTTTCTGATTACAGGCGATATGACGATCAAGGATGTCACCAAGCCCGTCACCTTCACGGTCGAGTTCAACGGATTCGTCGACGCGGGCCACGCCTACATCGGCAGCGCGAGCGCGCAGGCGACGATCAGCCGCAGCGAATTCGGACTCACCTGGAACCAACTGCTCGAGACCGGTGGCGCCGTCGTCGGCGACGCGGTCACGATTCAGCTTGAGCTTGAGGCGACGCTCGACGCGTAACCCGGCGCCTCCACGGATCAATCTGCCTTCCCGGAACTGAATGCCCCCAAACAGTTCCGGGAGGGCAGATTTCTCTTTTTGGGGCTGACCGCTGCGGCCCAAACTACGCAGCAGTCGCCCGTTCGCGATGATTCCGCTCGCCACGAGCCGCGGTTTGCGGAGTTTGGCACGCACGGGCGCAAGAGGCTTCGCGGATAGGCAACGCCTACTGCGCAACACGAGGGTGACGCGCTCCCTTCGTTGTCGGCGCTCGGCGGGCCACCAGCCCGCACTCGCGCCTCCGCCTTGGGAGCGCGTCACCCTCACGTCGCTCGCGACGGCGTTGCCTATCCGCGAAGCCTCTAAGCCGCGCCCCGATACGCTTAAGCCATGGTCAACATGGCGGAGGGGCTTGCGCGGCTCGACGAGCTGGCGAAGCATCCGATTGTTGCGAAACTGGCGGATGCGTTCAAAGACGCGGGCTTCGAACTCGCCGTTGTCGGTGGCCCCGTACGCGACGCGATCCTCGGCCGGGGCGTTAACGACCTTGACTTCACGACAAACGCCCGCCCCGACGACATCCTGAAGATTGTCGAGCCGCTTGCGACCGCGACGTGGGACGTCGGGCGCGACTTCGGCACGATTGCCGCGCGCGTTGACGGCGAGCAGGTCGAGATCACGACCTACCGCGCCGACACCTACGACGGCGAAACTCGTAAGCCGACCGTCGAGTTCGGCGACACGATCGAGGGTGACCTGCGCCGCCGCGACTTCACGATCAACGCCATGGCGCTGCAGGTTCCCGAGATCAAACTCGTTGACCCCACGGGCGGCATCGAAGACCTCCTCGCGTACCTTCTACGCACGCCGATCGACCCTCACGTGAGCTTCGGCGATGACCCATTGCGGATGCTCCGGGCCGCCCGCTTCGTCGCCCAGCTCGAGGGCTTTCAGCTCGAGCCCGCGACCGAACAGGCGATCGCCGAACTGCGCGAGAGCCTGAAGATCGTGAGCGCCGAGCGGGTGCAGGCCGAGCTCGTGCGGCTGTTGGGGACCGACGGCGCTGTCGAGGGCATCCGAACCCTCGTTGAGACCGGGCTCATCGACGAGTTCTTGCCCGAAATCTCGGGCCTTAAGCTCGAGGTTGACGAACATCACCATCACAAGGATGTGTACGAGCACTCGCTGACCGTGCTGCAGCAGGCGATTGACCTCGAGCATGAACGTAACCCGGGCGCCGACCCCGATGTGCCGCTGCGGCTCGCCGCGCTGCTGCACGACATCGGCAAGCCCAAGACGCGCAAGCTCGAACCGGGCGGTGCCGTGAGTTTTCACCACCACGACGCCGTCGGCGCGCGCATGGCGAAGAAGCGCCTGCAAGCGCTGAAGTACGACAATGCCACGATCGATTCGGTCAGCGCGCTCGTTGGCCTGCACCTGCGGTTCTTCGGATATTCGGATGGCGCGTGGAGCGACTCCGCCGTCCGCCGCTACGTGCGCGACGCGGGCGATGAACTCGAGCGCCTGCACATCCTCACGCGCGCGGATGTCACAACCCGCAACAAGCGCAAGGCCGCGCGGTTGGCCGCGGCATACGACGACATCGAGCGCCGCATCGCCGAGCTGCGCGAACAAGAAGAGCTTGACGCCGTGCGCCCGGAGCTCGACGGCAACCAGATTCAGCAGATCCTCGGCATCAAGCCCGGTCGCGAAGTCGGCGAGGCGTACCGCTTCCTACTCGACCTGCGCCTCGACGAGGGCCCCATCGGTGCGGATGCCGCCGAGCAACGCCTTCGCGCCTGGTGGGCCTCGCGCTCCTAGCCACTCCAGGTGCGGCTAACTACCGGTCGAGCGGGCGTTTGACGGTAGAAGGGCGCACCTGAAGCATCCGTTCTTTCCCCAAGTGCGGATAACTACGGATCGAGCCGTGGTTCGACGGTAGAACGGCGCACCTGGAGCATCTGTTGTTTTCTTCGGGTGCGGCTAGCTACCGGTTGGACCCCGGGACGACGGTAGAAGGGCGCACCTGGGCGCAGGGGCGCATAGAGTACACAGCATGAGGATCCACGGTGCCGTGCTCGAAGAATCTGGTCGCGCGCGGCCGTACGCCGAGACGAAACCGATCCGAGTGCAAGAGGTTGAACTCGACGAGCCCGGCCCGGGCGAACTGCTCGTTCGCATTGAGGCGGCCGGCCTGTGCCACTCCGACCTGAGCGTCGTCGACGGCAACCGACTGCGACCGCTCCCCATGCTGCTCGGACATGAGTCGGCGGGCATCGTTGAGCAGGTCGGCGAGGGTGTCGACGACATCGCGGTCGGCGACCGCGTCGTTCTGGCCTTTCTGCCGCGCTGCGAGAATTGCGAGAACTGCGCTGCCGATGGACGCCTGCCATGCAGCGTCGGCTCGGCCGCCAACAACGCGGGCACGTTGCTCGGCGACCGAACGCTGCTCCACCGCGCAACCGACGACGGCACAGAAAACGTCAACCACCACCTCGGCGTGAGCGGGTTCGCCGACTACGCCGTGGTTAATCGCGCATCCGCCGTCAAGGTCGGCAGCGACGTGCCAGCGGATGTCGCTGCCGTGCTCGGATGCGCCGTACTGACCGGTGGCGGGGCAGTGCTCAACGCCGCCGAACCCAAGCCGGGCGAGTCAATCATGATCGTCGGCCTCGGCGGTGTCGGGATGGCAGCCCTGCTCATCGCGCTCGGGCTCGGCGCGGGCGACGTCATCGCGGTCGACGCGATCGAATCCAAGCTTGAGCTCGCGAAAGAGCTCGGCGCCACCGCCGCGTACACGCCGCAAGAAGTGGCCGAGCAGGGCATCAAAGCGACGCACGTGATTGAGTGCGCGGGGCATCCGAAAGCCTTTGAAACCGCCTTCAACGCAACGGGCGTCGGCGGCAAAACCGTCACCGTTGGCCTGCCCGCGCCGACCGCCGTGAGCGAGATCAACCCGCTCAAACTCACAGCCGAAGCCCGCACGGTGATCGGCTCGTACCTCGGCTCAGCCGTACCAGCGCGCGACATCCCCAAGTTCGAACAACTCTGGCGCGACGGCAAACTCCCCGTCGAACAACTCATCTCAAGCCACATCCGCCTCGACCAAATCAACGAAGCAATGGACGCCCTCGCCGACGGCAGCGCCCTGCGCCAGGTCATTGTCTTTGAGGACAACGCATGACGAAGCAACAAGACCTCCTCGACCGCGTGCAGACCGGCCTGTTCATCGGCGGTGAATGGTGCGAAGCATCGGATGCCGCGTCCTTCGAAGTCACCAACCCCGCAACTGGCGAGGTACTGAAAACAATCGCCGCCGCAACGGTCGACGATGCGAAGCATGCTCTCGACGCAGCCGTCGACGCGCAAGACGCGTGGGCCGCAACGAGCAGCCGCGAACGCAGCAACCTGCTCCGCCGTGCCTTCGACCTCCTGCAGGAGCGCAAAGAAGATTTCGCCCTGCTCATGGCGCTCGAAATGGGTAAGCCCATCACCGAGGCGCGCGGCGAGGTCGACTACGGCGGCGAGTTCCTGCGCTGGTTCAGTGAAGAGGCTGTGCGTGTGCGCGGCGACTATCGCCAAACGCCCGAGGGCACCGGCAACATCCTTTTCTCGCACCTGCCGGTCGGGCCGTGCTACTTCATTACGCCGTGGAACTTCCCCCTCGCGATGGCGACGCGCAAGATCGCGCCCGCGCTCGCGGCAGGTTGCACAGTCGTCATCAAGCCGGCCCAACTCACGCCGCTCACGACCATCTATTTTGCGCAGCTGTTGGAAGAAGCCGGGCTGCCGAAAGGCGTCGTCAACGTTGTGCAAACGACGAAGTCGAGCGCGCAATCAAGCGCCCTGCTTGCCGACAACCGCCTGCGCAAACTGAGCTTCACGGGCTCAACCGAGGTCGGCGTGCGGCTGCTCGAGGCATCCGCACAAAACGTGCTGCGCACCTCGATGGAACTCGGCGGCAACGCCCCCTTCATCGTCTTCGAAGACGCCGACCTCGACCGCGCCGTCGACGGCGTGATGCTCGCAAAGTTCCGCAACATCGGCCAGGCCTGCACCGCCGCGAACCGCATCATCGTGCACGAGGCGGTCGCCGACGCGTTCGTCGCGCGCGTGACCGAACGCGTCAAAGCGATGAAGGTCGGCCCCGGCGCGCAAGAAGACACCCAGATCGGCGCCCTCATCGATACGGATGCCGTGGCCAACACCCAGAGCCTCGTCACCGACGCAACAACAAAGGGCGCAACGGTCGAAACCGGCGGCAACACCATCGACGGCCCGGGCAACTTCTTCGAGCCAACCGTGCTCGACAAAGTCACCCCCGACGCCGCGCTCATGACGGAGGAAATCTTCGGGCCGCTCCTCGCCGTCATCCGTTTCACAGCGGAAGACGAGGCCGTCGCGATCGCAAACGGCACCGAGTACGGCCTCATCTCCTACGTCTTCACCGAGAACATCCACCGCGGGCACCGCATGATTGACGCGCTCGAGACGGGCATGATGGGGCTCAACGTTGGCGTCGTCTCGAACGCGGCAGCGCCCTTCGGTGGCGTCAAGCACTCGGGCATCGGTCGCGAAGGCGGGTTCGAGGGCATCCACGAGTACCTCTCCACGAAGTACACCCTGCTCCCACGCTGACCCTCACCGTTCAAGTCACCCTTATGACGAGATTTTGCGCGATAAACCGTCGTACGGCTGACCTGAACTGGAACTCGGACGTTTCGAGTCACCCTTACGACTGCGACATGGCACCCAGTCCCGTCGCAAGGCTGACTTGAACCGAGATAGAGACCGGCTCCGCGCATGCGGTATGCTAGACAGGTTGCCCTGGCGCGCCCAGGCGCAACGTGCACACACCCTCCTGCTGCCGGGAAATGCCCGTTAGCCGATCTAGTCCGAAGGAGGTGGGTAAGTGACGCACCAAAACGAGTACGAACTCATGGTCATTCTGACCCCCGAGCTCGATGAGCGCCTTGTCGCTTCGACCCTCGATAAGTTCCTGACCGTCATCACCGAAGGTGAAGGCTCGATCCAGAACATCGACATCTGGGGCAAGCGCCGTTTCGCTTACGAAATCAACAAGAAGAACGAGGGCATCTACGCCGTCGTGAACTTCACGGCAACGCCCGCGGTTACCGCTGAGCTTGACCGTCAGCTTGGTCTCAACGAGCTCGTCTTCCGCACGAAGATCCTGCGCACCGAAGAGGCACAGGCTCGCGTCGCGGCTGAAGAAGCACGCACCGCTGCAAAGGCAGCACGCAAGGTTAAGGCTTAAGGCTCATGGCCGGCGAAACGATCGTCACCGTCGTGGGAAACCTCACGGCAGACCCCGAGCTGCGTTACACGCAGAACGGTGCTGCGGTGGCGAACTTCACGATCGCCTCAACCCCGCGCAACTTCGACCGCGCATCGAACGAGTGGAAGGACGGCGAAGCCCTCTTCCTGCGCGCTTCGGTGTGGCGTGAGTTTGCCGAGCACGTGGCTAGCTCGCTCACGAAGGGCATGCGTGTTGTCGCGCAGGGCCGCCTTCGCCAGCGCAGCTACCAGGATCGTGACGGCAACAACCGCACCGCGATCGAACTCGAGGTTGACGAGATTGGCCCGTCGCTGCGCTACGCCACCGCTCAGGTGACGCGCGCACAGTCGAGTGGCCAGGCCGCTGGCGGATTCGGTGGCGGTAACGCTCCGGCTCGCCCGCAGGCATCCGCTCCGGTTGACGACCCGTGGAGCACCCCCGGCGGCAGCGCCGATGGGTGGAGCTCGCCCGGTTCGTTCGGCGACGACACACCGTTCTAAGGAATTCGGATGCGCGAAGCATCCGCAACAAACAATAAGGAATAACCATGGCTGGAAAGTCGAGCGGCGACCGCCGCAAGCCGCGCAAGGGCGCTAAGCCTCTTGCACCGGCAAAGTCGATCCGCGTTGGCGTCATTGACTACAAGGATGTCGCGACCCTTCGCAAGTTCATCTCGGAGCGCGGCAAGATCCGTGCCCGTCGTATCACCGGTGTTTCGGTGCAGGAGCAGCGTCTGATCGCCAAGGCAATCAAGAACGCACGCGAAATGGCACTCCTGCCCTACGCTGGCGCTGGCCGCTAAGGAGCACCCGAATGTCGAAACTGATTCTTACGAATGAGGTCACGGGGCTTGGTAGCGCTGGTGACGTTGTTGAGGTGAAAGACGGCTACGCCCGTAACTACCTCATCCCGCAGGGCTTCGCCGTCAAGTGGACGCGCGGCAGCCAGAAGCAGGTTGACGCGATCAAGGCTGCGCGCGAGGCTCGCGCAATTGCGAACCGCGACGACGCTGTTGCTCTGCAGCAGAAGCTTGAAGAGGCGCAGATCCGCGTTCCGGTCAAGGCCGGCAAGGAAGGCCGTCTGTTCGGTTCGGTCAAGACGGCTGACATCGCAGACGCTGTTGACGCAGCTGGTCTCGGCCAGATCGACAAGCGCAAGATCGAGCTGACCGCTCCGATCAAGTCGACGGGCAAGTACGACGCAACCGTCAAGCTGCACGACGACGTTGTTGCAACGCTGCACCTGCAGGTTGTTGCTGCGAAGTAACTCGCTGTAACGGATGCCCCGGGCATCGTGATCTTTTCGGTCACGGCCCGGGGCATCCGTCGTTTCACCCGACCCCCTGGGGAGAATCTTGCCCGTCACCGGGGAGTTTTGGGAGCGGAGATAGCCGTGCAAGATCGGATTCTTCAAGTGCTCGGGCGGGGTTGAGAAACCGATCTCGGAACGTTCGAGTTCTACACAGTGTTTGTCAAGTCGTAACCTTCACGTTGTGGTTGAAACGGCGTTGAAATCAACAGTTGTTCACTGAAATAATCCCAGGTCAGAGCAACAATAGTTGCCAGCTGGCAAACAGAAACCCACAGTTATCCACACACTCTTTCCACATGGGAATAGGCGTTTCGCGCAGTTTTTCCCACAGAGTTATCCACAGGTGAAGTTGAGGTGCTTTTCGGGCATCCGTAGCGTGAATCGGAACTCATCAGCCAGTCGCATAACCGGCACATTCAAGGGGGATGTCAGAGGTAGCGCGTTGACTGGTTGTAGCCGCCGCATGCGCGCGTGGTGAGCGTCAGAGTGGCGCGCGGTTGAGTTGAGCTGAGAGGGGCACCGTGACGATTGCAGATCTTCCCGAAGAGCGCATCGGCGAGGCGCACGCGACGCGTACCCCTCCGCACGATTTGGTAGCTGAGCAGTCGACGCTCGGCGGCATGATGCTCTCGAGTGATGCGGTCGCCGACGTTATTGAAGCGCTGCGCGGGGTTGATTTCTACCAGCCCAAGCACGAACTCATCTTCGACGCGATTCTTGATCTGTACTCGGCGGGCGAGCCGACCGACGTCATTGCCGTGACGGATGCCTTGCTCAAGTCGGGTAACCTCCAGCGCGTTGGCGGTGCCGATTACCTCCACACGCTCACCTCGATCGTGCCGACCGCGGCGAACGCGGGCTTCTACGCCGAGATTGTTGCCGAACGCGCCATGCTGCGCCGCCTCGTTGATGCCGGCACGCGCATCGTGCAGCTGGGCTACGACGGCACGGGTGAGGTTGCCGAACTCGTCAACAACGCACAGGCCGAGATTTACGCGGTGGCCGGCGGCAAAGAGCACGACGACTACGTGCCGCTCAGCGACGCACTTGAGGCAGCCTCGAAAGAGATTGAGGCCGCGGGCGCGCGCGACGGTTCGCTCACGGGTGTGCCGACGGGTTTCCGTGGGCTCGACGAAGTTACGAACGGTCTGCACGGTGGGCAGATGATCGTTATTGCTGCCCGCCCCGCCATGGGTAAGTCGACATTGGCGATCGACTTCTGCCGCTCGGCTGCGATCAAGCACAAGGTGCCGACCGTGTTCTTCTCGCTCGAAATGGGCAAGAGCGAAATTGCGATGCGTGTGCTCTCGGCCGAGGCATCCCTGTTCCTTTCCAAGCTCCGCAAGGGCCAGGTTGATCAGCGCGACTGGACGGCGCTCGCACAGGCTCGCGGTGCGATCAACGATGCCCCCCTGTTCATTGACGACAGCCCCAACATGACGCTCGTCGAAATCCGTGCCAAGTGCCGTCGCCTCAAGGCGCAGCACGGGCTCGGCATGATCGTGATCGACTACCTGCAGCTCATGACCTCCGGCAAGAAGGTCGAATCGCGCCAACAAGAGGTTTCCGAATTCTCGCGTGCCCTCAAGCTGTTGGCGAAAGAACTCGACGTTCCCGTCATCGCGCTCTCGCAGCTCAACCGTGGCCCTGAGGGCCGCCCCGACAAGAAGCCCGCCATCAGCGACCTGCGCGAGTCGGGCTCGATCGAGCAAGACGCCGACATGGTCATGCTGCTGCACCGCGAGGAGTACTACAACCCCGAGTCCCGCCCAGGCGAGGCCGACATCATCCTCGCGAAGCACCGTAACGGCCCCACCGCGACGCTCCCCGTCGTCTTCCAGGGCGGCTACTCTCGCTTCACCGACATGGCCCCCGGCGAGGAGCCCGGCGCCTTCAACTGAGGCGTAGCCGCGCTGTGTTGCGATTCCGTGGGCTTTGTCGGCACGCTCACGCTAGCGAGAGGAACAGCTTCTCGAGCTCGGCCGCGTCGAGTTCGCCGTCGGGGTTGGCTAGGCATTCCTGCAGCGCTGTGGAGACAACCAAGAAACCTGCGCGATCGAGCGCCTTCGACACCGCACCGAGTTGCAGAACAACATCGCGACACGGCGCGTTTGATTCGACTGCGTCGATCACGGCCCCCAATTGGCCGTGGGCTCGCCGGAGCCGGTTGATGATTTTTCGTTGCGCCTCTTCGGCGGCGGTGGCATCCGTTTCCATAGTCACGATGATACCCTGGGGGGTATAAACCGCATACCCCCAGGGGTATATGAACCCGAAACAAGGAGTAAGCATGTGCCGACCAACATCGTGCAAAGTATGTAGCAAGACAACGTGGGCCGGCTGTGGCCAGCACGTCGCAGCAGTCAAGGCTGGCGTACCGGCAGACCAGTGGTGCAATGGCAAGCACACCGAAGCCGAGAAAGACGCTGCCGCATCGACAAAACGGGGCGGATTCTTCGCATCGCTGTTCGGGCGCTAGACGCGACGCCAATCACTGACACAGCTGGGGAAAATGAGCATGCGAATAGTCATCGTTGGTGGCGTAGCGGCCGGAATGAGCGCTGCAGCGCGAGCCCGTCGGCTCGACGAGAACGCCGAAATCATCGTGCTCGAGCGCGGCGACGAAGTGTCGTTCGCGAACTGCGGGCTGCCGTACTATGTCAGCGGCGAGATCGCCGAGCGCGACAGCTTGCTGCTGCAAACCCCGCAGTCGCTGCGCGCGGCACTCGACCTCGACGTACGCATCCGAAACGAAGTCACCGGCGTCGACCCGGCAGCCAAGACAGTCACGGTGCGAAACGATCAGGGCGAGCACGAGCTGAACTACGACGCGCTCATCCTCGCCCCCGGCGCCACGGCTGTGCGCCCGCCGATCGACGGGCTCGACAGTCGCCGGGTGCACACCCTGCGCACGGTCGGCGACGCCGTGGCCCTACGCGAGCTGGCCGACGGCGGCGCAACCCGAGCGGTCATCCTCGGCGCGGGGTTCATCGGGCTTGAAGCGGCCGAAGCGCTGCGCCACCAGGGGCTCGAGACCACCCTCGTTGAGCTCGGCCCGCACGTGCTCCCACCGCTCGAACCTGAACTCGCCACACTCGTCACCGCCGAGCTGAGCCGCCTCGGCATCGACGTGCGCGCGGGCGTTGCCGCGCAGGCGATCGAACCCGGCGACACACATGACACCGTCGTGTTGGCCGACGGCACGCGCGTCGAGGCCGACCTGATCGTGCTCTCGGTTGGCGTTCGGCCCGAGACATCCGTTTTTGAGGCCGCCGGCGTTGCCTGCGACAACGGCGCGATCATCGTCGACGAATACGGCCGCACCAACCTGCCGGGCATTTACGCCGCCGGCGACGCCGTCGTATCAACGGATGCCACCACCGGCGTCCGGCGCCCAGTCGCCCTCGCGGGCCCGGCGAATCGCGCCGGGCGGCAAATTGCTGACCACATCGTGCGGCCAGAACGCGCGCGACCGATTCCAACCGCCGTGGGTACAGCGATCGTGCGCGTCGGCGAGCTGACGGCTGCGCTCACCGGCGCCAACCGTGCATCGCTCGAGCGCGCCGGAATCGAGTTTCACACGCTGCACCTGCACCCGACGCAGCACGCCGGGTACTACCCCGGCGCGCGGCAGCTGGCGATCGTCGCACACATCCACGCTGACGACGGGCGCGTTCTTGGTGCCCAAGCGGTCGGGCCCGACGGCGTCGACAAGCGCATCGACGTCTTGGCAACCTCGATTCGGGCTGGCTTTACGGTTGCCGACCTCATCGATCTTGATCTGGCCTACTCGCCGATTTACGGCAGCGCGAAAGACCCTATCAACATGCTCGGGATGGTCGGCACCAACGTACTCGACGGCACGCTGAGCCTTTGGTACGCGGATGCGTGGGAAGCGTTGCGGAACCAAGCGTTGATCCTCGACGTGCGTCGCACCGATGAATTTGCCGCCGGGCACTTGCCGGGTGCGCTGCACGTTCCTCATACGCAACTGCGCGAGCGTCTCGACGAGGTGCGCGATGCGGCCGCAGGCCGGCCCGTACGGGTGCTTTGCGCTTCGGGGGTGCGATCACACATCGCGAACCGCGTGCTGCTGCAGGCCGGTTTCGACAGTGCCTCGCTTTCGGGCGGCATGCTGACGCTGCGCGCGACGCTCGGCGATGAGGTACTCGTCAGCGGGGAATGACGAGCCATGCGACATCCGCTCGCCGCATAATTGACTGCGATGGTCGTCTACTCAGTTCAGGCGCCGAACGCGGTCATCCTCGTTCGGCCGCACCACTTTCACCCCAACCCGCAGACCGCGGCTGACAACGCGTTCCAGCGTGAGGTCGAAAGCGACGTTTCGCAGGCTGCCTACGACGAAAGCACCCGGGTCGCGCAGGCTCTCGAAGCTGCGGGCGTGCGCGTGCATATCTTCGAAGACGAAACGGATGCCACACCCGACTCCGTCTTCCCCAACAACTGGTTCTCGACCCATGCTGGTGGTCGCGTCGCCGTCTACCCCATGTACGCGCAGAACCGTCGCGACGAGCGTCGGCACGACATCATCGAGTTCCTGAAACGCAGCTATCGCGTGCAAGAGGTGACCGACTACTCGGGGCTCGAAGAAGACGACCTCTACCTGGAGGGCACGGGCGCCATGGTGCTCGATCACCTCAACCGCATCGTCTACGCCGCCCGCTCGAACCGTTGCGACGCGGCACTCGTCGAGCGGTTCTGCACGGTGTTCGGTTACGAACCCATCATCTTCGACGCTGTCGATGCTGACGGGGTACCGATCTATCACACGAACGTCATGATGGCCGTGGCGACCGACTTCGCCCTCGTCGGGCTCGACACGATCGTCGACCCTGAGCGTCGTGAGACGGTCATCCGCCGCCTGGAGGACTCGGGTCGTACGGTCATCGACCTCACGAACGAGCAGATCAGCAACTTCGCGGGCAACGCGATCGAGTTGCGCGGAGCCGACGGCGCGCGAGTGCTCGCGATCTCCCAGACCGCCTACGACTCCTTGCGCGACGATCAGAAGGCGATCATCGAAGAGTCGTGCACCATACTCCCGTTGCCTGTTCCGACGATCGAATCGGCCGGCGGCTCAGTGCGTTGCATGATCGCCGGCGTGCACCTCGACCCCCGCTGACAAGCTCTCGCCCAGGTGCGGCTAACTACGGTTTCTTGCGCGCAAAACCGTAGTTAGCCGCACCTGGACAAACTGACCATCGCTTCAGGTGCGCCCATCTACGGTGAAACGGTGTTTGGAACCGCAGATGGGCGCACCCGGGCGAGCTAGCTACCTCTTCAGCTGCGGCTATCTACCGTCAAACCGGGTGAGAAGTCGTAGTAAGCCGCACCTGGGCGAGGAGTTAAGCCGTCGCGTCGCGAGAGGCGGATGTGTCGGCGGCGGGGTTCAGCTCCGAAGCGGATTCTGCGCTCGAGGCAGTGCTTGCGCCCGAGGCATCCGCAGCAGCACCCGCAACGACCGGGATCTGGCCCGTCGCGGTCTCGTACCACTCGGTCAACGCGGGGTCGTCGGTCTCGATGTCGGCACCGGCGCCCTCGGCGGCGGGCACCTCGGTCGCACCAAAGACAAAGTCGTCACCGTGCTCGGCAATGCCTCGCTTGACACCCTGCTCAATCGCGGCCGCTGCGAACGAGCGTCGCATGATGAAGGGGTCGGTGCGCAGCTCTTTCGCCCAGGCAATCATGATGCCGATCATGATGAACGCGAACGGCAATGCGGTCGTGACCATGATCGACTGCAGACCCGAGAGCGCATTCGAACCGCCCGCGAGCAGCAGCGCCGTGGCAGCAGCACCAAGCAGCAGACCCCACGTAATCGTGACCCACTTCGCGGGCTCGGGCTTGCCGCGCTGGCTCATCGAGCCCATGACGATCGACGCCGAATCTGCCGAGGTCACGAAGAACATCGCGATCGAGATCATTGCAACGAGCGAGAGCAATCCCGCGAACGGCAGCATGTCGAACACTGCGAACAGAATCGCTTCGTTCCCGCCCGCTTCGCTCAAGGCCGCCCCGCGTTCCTCACCGAACATCGCGGTACCACCCATGATGCCGAACCACAGCACACTGATCACCGAGGGCATCACGATGACAACCGTCACAAACTCCCGCAGCGTGCGCCCACGCGAGATCTTGGCGATAAACATGCCAACGAAGGGCGTCCAGCTCATCCACCAGGCCCAGTAATAGTTCGTCCAGCTCGACATAAACGCGGCGTCATCCGCCCCAAGTGCGTTGTTGCGCGCGAGCATCGTCCACATTTGGTTGAAGAACTCCGAGACGCTCGCGGGAATCATGTTGAGCAAAAACAGTGTTGGCCCCGCGATAAAAACGAAGATACCGATCACGGCGGCGAGTACGAGGTTGATGTTCGAGAGCAAACGGATGCCGCGTTTGACACCCGAAACGGCCGAAATGACGAACGCGATCGTGAGCACCATGATGATGCCGATGAGCACACCGTTCCCAACTGGGCCCAACCCCGCGACGATCTGCAAACCCTCCGCGATTTGAAGCGTGCCCATGCCGAGGGTCACGGCGGTGCCGAAGAGTGTCACGATGATCGCGAAGATGTCGATGACAGCACCGAGCGGCCCTTCGGTCTTCTCCCCAAAGATGGGTTTGAAGATCGAGGAGATGAGCGGCACGCGCCCGCGTCGGTAGGCGGCGTAGGCAATCGCCCCACCGACCAGCGCGTAGAACGCCCACGGAATCGGGCCCCAGTGCAGAATCGACTGCGCGAGCGCGTCGAGCATCGCCTGGCGTGAGCCGGGATCCGCTTCAAAACCGGGCGGCACCGAATTGAAGTAGGCCAGCGGTTCGGCAGGCCCCCAGAAGACCAGCCCAATCCCCATGCCGGCCGCGAACAGCATCGCGAGCCACGAGACGGTCGAGAACTCGGGAGCCTCGTCATCCGACCCCAAACGGATGCCGCCCGTGCGCCCATACCCGACGATAAACATGAAGACGAGCACGACAAGCGCGAGCAGCGAGAGCATCCACCCGAATTTGTCCATGACCCACGCGAGTGAGGCGGAACCGGCGGCGCTGATGCTTTCGGGGGCGAAGAAACCCCACAGCACAACGCCCAAAACAAGAGCCCCGGCGATGCCGAAAACCAGCCAGTTGGTGGAGTAGTCGCGGCGCGTATCTTCAACGCCGATCCCAGGGATCAAGGCTGGGTGTGTCACCTCCTTGAAGATCCGCTGCGATGATTCTTTCGCCTTTTTTGCGGTCGCCGAAGGGGCGGCACTGTTTTTCGGATTCACGAGGGGTCTCCCCGCGCGGAGCCGAGCTTCCCTCGGTTATGGGTCGCCCCGAACCGCGCAATGTCACTTACGGGCCTCTACGTTACCGGGGTTGTCAGCAATCTACCAGTTGAGGGCGAAGCGGATGCTGCGCCATCCGCCGTTCAAGTCACCCTTGCAACCGCAAAATCACGCGAAATCCCGTCGTAGAGGTGACTTGGATGAGCGATCAGCGAGCGGCGGATGCTTCAGCCTGGGCCACCCGCGCAGCCTTCCCGCGCTCAAGTCGGAACGACAGCACGACGATGAGCATGCCCGCGATCGACATGATCGCTGCGACCCACTCGGGCGAGGTGTATCCGAAGCCAAGCGAGATCGTGAGCCCGCCGAGGGCCGCACCGAGCGCGTTGCCGACGTTCAATGCCGAGTGGTTGAGCGCGGCCGCGATGGTTTGGCTGTCGCCCGCGACATCCATGAGCCGCGTCTGCACGGAAGGAATGAGGGCCGAACCGACGGCGCCGAAGAGCACCGCACAGATCGAAACCATGACGATCGACTGCGCCGTGAGCGCCATGACGACGAGCACACCAGCCATCGCGAGCAGCCCGCCCTTGAGGGTCAGTTCGAGGTTGCGGTCGGCGAGCCATCCGCCCACGAGGTTCCCCGCGGTCATTCCGACACCGATGAGCACAAGCGTGAGCGGAACGGCGCTACGCGGTGCACCCGCGACGTCGGTCACGAGGGGCGCAATGTAGCTGTAGACGGCGAAGAAGCCGCCGAAACCAATTGCGCCGAGCGCGAGCGTGATCCACAGTTGCCCGCGACGGAAGGCGCTCAACTCGCTGCGGATCGTGCTCGACGCATCGCCGGGGCTGTTCGGCACAAAGAGCGCAATGAGGAGCGCACCCAGGGCAAACACGAGGCTCACGACGAGGAAGGTCACGCGCCATCCGAACTGTTGGCCGAGCCATGTACCGAGTGGCACGCCAACGATGTTGGCGACCGTCAACCCCGTGAGGATGAACGCGACGCCCTGCGCCCGCTTGCCCGGCCCGAGCACGCCCGCCGCGACAAGCCCGCCGATGCCAAAGTAGGCGCCGTGCGGGAGGCCAGCCATGAAGCGCGCGGCCGCGACGAGCTCGAACGTCGGCGCAAAAACAGCGAGCGAGTTAAACACCGCGAGCGCAATCGCGAGCCCGATCATGACGGGCTTGCGCGGGTACTTCGCGACGAAAACCGCGATTGTCGGCGCTCCGACAACAACGCCGAGGGCATACATCGAAATGAGGATGCCGGCCTTGCCGATCGCCTCTTCCTGGCTTGTCGCCCACAGGGAAGGCAGCAGGTCTTGGGCAACGTCGGGCAGGAGGCCCATCATGACGAACTCGGTCATGCCGATACCGAACGAACCGATGGCGAGAGAGAGGAGCGCCACCGTTGCCGCACCCCTCGAAAGCGTCGAGGAGTGATTCACCTCTTTAGTTTAGGGCGGCCACACCACAGCGGGGCGCGAGACAATAGAGGGGTGAGCCTTGACGTAAACGCTGTGCGCGCCGACTTCCCGTTCCTCGTGGCGCACCCGGAGCGGGTGTACCTCGATTCGGGCGCGACGTCGCAGAGCCCGCAGCGCGTGATCGATGCGCAGGCGCAGTTTGCGGCATCCGATTACGCTGCTGTGCATCGCGGGTCGAGTGTTGCCACCGGTTCAGCCACGACGGCCTTTGAAACCGCACGCTTTCAGGTCGCGAGCCTCGTTGGCGCGAACGCCGACGACATCGTGTGGACAGAAAACGCGACCGACGCCCTCAACATGGTGAGCCTCGGAATGGCGGATGCTTCGGCCGGCCTCGGCGGCGAACGCTTCGCGCTCACGCAGGGTGACGAAATCGTCATCACGCAGGCCGAGCATCACGCGAACCTCATCCCGTGGCAGCGCCTCGCGAAGCGCACGGGCGCGACACTCAAGTGGGTCGAGGTTGACGAGCACGGCCTCTGGACAGCCGACGATCTTGCGCCGCTTTTGAACGCCAACACGAAGGTTGTCGCCTTCGCACACGTCTCGAACGTCACGGGACTGATTTCGGATGTGCCCGGCCTCGTCGAGCTCGTCCGCTCGAAAGCTCCGAACGCCATCATCGTGCTCGACGCCACCCAATCAGTGCCCCACCTGCCCGTTGGTATCGAAGCGCTCGGCGTCGATTTCGCGGCCTTCTCGTCGCACAAGGCCCTCGGCCCCACGGGCATCGGCGCGCTCTGGGGTCGCACCGAACTCCTCAAAGAGCTCCCGCCCGCCCGCACGGGTGGTTCGACCATCACGACCGTGACAATGGCGCATGCCGACTTCCTCCCGCCCCCGCACAAGTTCGAGGCGGGTACGCAGCCGGTTGTTCAGGCCGTCGGGTTCGGTGCGGCAGCGCAGTACCTTGAGAACCTTGGCATGCAGAACGTTGCCACGCACGAGGCCGAACTCGGCCAAGCGCTCGCGGCAGCGGTTGAGCAAACCCCGGGCGTCACGCTCATTGGCCCAGCCGCCGGTCAGCCGCGCGCGGGTCTCGCTGCCTTCGCGGTCGACGGTGTGCACGCACACGATGTCGGGCAGTTCCTCGACGACCGCGGCATCACGGTTCGCACGGGCCACCACTGCGCGCAGCCCCTGCATCGCGCGCTCGGCGTCACCGCGACGACGCGCGCGAGTGCCTACGTCTACAACACGCTCGACGATGTCGCCCGGTTCGCCGAGGCACTCGCCGAAGTGCGGCCCTACTTTGGAGAAGCATGAGCGATCTTGACGATTTATACCGCGAAGTCCTCTTGGTGCACTCGAAGCACCCTGAGGGCAAGGGCGACCCCACGACCCTGCCGTACACGCACCACGAGCTCAACCCCTCGTGCGGCGACGAGATCACCTTCGGCCTGCAGGTCGAAGACGGCATCATCACGGATGTCATCTGGGACGGCCAGGGCTGCTCCATCTCGATGGCCTCGGCCTCTGTTCTGAGCGGGTTGCTCAAGGGCGCCCCGGTCGAGAAAGCGCACGCCCTCATCGACGAGTTCCGCCACATGCTTCGGGCGGGCACGACAAAAGAGGAGTTCGAGCCATCCGATGATCTTGAGGATGCCGCCGCATTCCAAGGCGTCGCGAAGTACGTCATGCGCATCAAATGCGCCATGCTCGCCTGGGTCTGCGCCGAGGCCGACCTCGCCCAGGCCGAGGCATAACTCCGCGAGACGAATGGATGCTGCGCGACACTGTAAAACCGGAGGCACTCATGAATCGCACAACGATCACTCTCGCCGCGGCATTGGCGACACTCGCGCTCGCAGGATGTTCGGGTGGTGCTTTGCCTGCGGCATCCGATAATCCGACGACGGCCCTCGAACCCGCGAACACTCTCGTTACGACGCAACGCCCCGTGACGGTGCTCGACGATGGTGATGGTGCCGAGTTGTGCCTCGGTGGGGTGCTCGAGTCGTACCCGCCGCAATGCGGTGGACCTAAGCTCACGAACTGGAACTGGGCAGACCACGATGGTACCTACGAAGAAGTCAGCGGCGTGCGGTGGGGCGAGTACATCGTTGAGGGTACGTACGACCACGAGGCCAATAGCTTTGCCGTGACGGATGCCACCGACGGTGCGGATTTCACCTGGGCGATCGAGCCGCAACCACTGTTCGCGACCCCGTGCGAAGCGCCCGCGGGCGGGTGGGCGGTGCTCGACCCGATCACGACAACGCAAGCATCGCTCGACGCCACGATCGCCGCCGCGTACACGCTGCCGAACTTCGCAAACGTGTGGCTTGACCAGTCGGTCAACCCCGCCTACAGCGACAGCGAACTCACCGAAGGCATGAACGACCCGACCCTTCTGATCCTCAACGTATCGGTGGCGGGCGATACGGATGCCGCCGAGGCAACGCTGCGCGAAACCTGGGGCGGCATGCTGTGTGTGAGCGAGCCCGAAGCGGCGGTTGCCGGGAGCGCTGACCTCCTCGATGCGCTCACCGAGCGTCTTGGCGACGGCGGGCAGCTGCTGAGCTCGTACGTAGACATCAGCGGCGTCGTGCAGCTGAGCGTGACCTACGACGACGGCACACTGCAGCAAGCACTCGACGCCGAGTATGGCGCGGGGCGTATCGTCGTGACATCCGCTCTCGTGCGCTCCGAGGGTTGAGCAAGCGGATAGCCGCCCCCAACTAAACTGGGAACGTGGCCCGCGAAACCAAGCAATCCCGCACGTTCACCGTGCGCGAAGTGCTGTGGGCTTTTGCCCTGCTCTCGGCTCTCGCAGGCTTGCTCATCACGTTCTCGCCCGATCACTCGGCGACGATCGGCCTCAAGACCCTCAGCGGGTTCCTCACGGCAACCGCGCTGCTCTCGATCGCCGCATCCTGGATCGTCGCAAAGCCGGGCTGGCGTTGGCCCTGGATGCTCATCGTCACGGTCAACATGATCGCTGGTGCTGTCGCGTACATGCCCGCCGTCGACAACACGAACGGCTACTTCATCGTGACGCTTGCGTGGGCAGCATTGCTCACGGTCGTGTTGTTCGCGTGGGGAGCACAACTGCGCAAGGCCGGCAGCCGCCGCTCGCGCGACGCCTTCTTCCTGAGCGGCCTTTCGGCGCTGCTTGCCATCGCCCTTGCGATCGTGCCGTGGCACGGAGCCTGGCCGTGGCAAGCCGAGGGCGACTCGGGAACACTGACGGGCATCACGGTCGGTGTGGGCCTTTTTGGCGCCTACGCCGCGATCGCCGCCGTCTACCTGGCGATCGCCGGCTTCGACCGGCCGGTGCCTGAAGCTGAACTTGCCCCCGGGGCAGAACAACCGAACGAAAAAGGAATGATGGCGTGAGCGATCAGAAACCGAGCCGACGCGACTTGATGAAGCCCATGCAGCTGTTGGGCATCTCGGGCGTTATCGCCGCCTTCGCGTTCATCGTCACGCTCTTCTCAACGGGCGGTTTCAGCCGCGACACGCTCGCGCGCATCTCCCTCGGGGACTGGGAAGGCCCAACGCCCATCGAGCTCGCGCTCATCTTCGGCGGCATCGCGTTCATCGCCGCGCTGCTCGTGCTCGCCCTCCTCATGCTCGCGGTCAACCCCGCCGACATCACCAAGCCCGTCGACAAGGGCATCCTCCTCGACGAATCGGATGCTCCCGCAGCCGCCACCGCGGAGGCTGAGGCTCAAGCCGAGGCAGCGGATGTCGCCGACGACGCAGACGCAGGCGCTCTCGACGCCGCCGACTCTGACGACACCCCCTAAAACACCCTCCAGGTGCGGCTAACTACCGCATTTGGGCGCCAAATCCGTCGTTAGCCGCACCTGGGCGCAGAAAACGGTGTGACTTCGAAGCTGCGAGTTACTTTGTGGTCGAGCGCGCGAGGGTTGGAGCCTCGCCGATGTAGGTCGCGGGGGTCAGCGCGAGCAGGCGCTGCTTCGCCTCGTCACCGATTTCGAGCCCCTCAACGAACTCCGCGAGTTCGGCTGCGCCAACGCGGCGGCCGCGGGTCAGTTCCTTGAGCAGCGCGTAGGGATCCGCAATCGTCGAGCGGCCAGCAGCAACCTCGGCACGAACAACCGTCTGGATTGCTTCGCCGAGCACCTCCCAGTTACCGTCCAGATCAGCCAGCAACACCTCGGGCGCCAGAGCGATCTCGCCGAGCCCGCGACGCAGGTTGTCGAGCGCGAGCAGCGAGTGCCCGAACGCGACTCCGATGTTGCGTTGCGTCGTCGAATCCGTCAGGTCGCGCTGCAGGCGCGAGGTTACGAGCGTTGACGACAGCGTCGTGAAGAGCCCGTTCGCAATCTCGAGGTTCGCCTCGGCATTCTCAAACCGAATCGGATTGATCTTGTGTGGCATGGTCGACGAACCCGTCGCCCCCGCAACCGGAATCTGCGAGAAGTAGCCGAGTGAAATGTAGGTCCACACATCCGATGCCAGGTTGTGCAAAATGCCGTCGACGTGGCGCACACGGTCGTACAGCTCAACCTGCCAGTCGTGCGATTCGATCTGCGTCGTGAGGGGGTTGAAGTCGAGGCCCAGCGATTCGATGAACTCGCCCGTGACGGCCTGCCAATCAACGGATGGTTCGGCCGCAAGGTGCGCCGACCATGTGCCCGTCGCGCCCGAGAACTTCGCCAGGAACTCCGAGGTGCGGATGCCGCGGGCAACCCGCTCGAGGCGCCCCACGAACACGGCGAGCTCTTTGCCCATCGTCGTCGGGGTTGCGGGCTGGCCGTGCGTGCGCGAGAGCATGGGCGCATCCGCGTGCTCGACAGCGAGCTCGTTGAGCTTGGCAATGACGGCATCGAGTGCGGGCAGCCAAATCTCATTGACGGTGCGCTGCACCGTGAGGGCGTAGGCGGTCGAGTTGATGTCTTCGCTTGTGCAGGCGAAGTGCGTCAGTTCGGCAATCGCGTCGAGCCCGAGTGTCGCAAGCCGGTCGCGCACGAGGTACTCAACGGCCTTGACGTCGTGTCGCGTGACTGCCTCTTTCTCACCGAGCCAGTCGATCTCGTCCTGCCCGAAGTTCTCGTACAGGCCGCGCAGCTGCTGCTTCTGCTCAGCGCTGAGCGGCTTCGTGCCAAAGAGTTCGCGATCAGTCAGCGCAATGAGCCACTCAACTTCAACCTCAACGCGCGCACGGTTGAGCCCGGCCTCCGAGAGGTAGTTGCCAATCGGCTGCACAACCGCAAAGTAACGGCCATCGAGCGGGCTAATGGGCTGGGGCGGCAGATCAGGCAGCTGAGTCACAAGGCCAGTCTATCGACGCGTTTCTGACAACCCACAGGCGGCGTTTTCGGCGAGTTTTCCGCAGATCAGTCTGTGGGGCGGGGTGGCTTGTTCGCCGATCGGCCAGAAATCGGATGCTTCTTGCGTGTTCTATCCGTATCTGCACGCCGAGCAGTCGCTCCTCGCGGTGTTTGCGCGCGATCAAGCCTCCGCGCACTTCGACGATGCCGAGCGCGAACTCGCTGCTACGCTCGCACTGCTCGACGGGGTCTGGGCGGGCACAGCGTGGGAATCGCCGGCGGCGAGGGCGTTCCGATTGGCTTTGCTCGACTACATCACATCCGTTCTTGCGCTGCAGCAGACGGTGAATCGGTGCCGCTGGGAGTCTGGAGCGTGAGCGAGGTCGAGATCGGTTCGGGTGGGCGCATTGCCGTGAGCGTGCCGCTCTTGCGCGAGCAGGCTGGTGTGCTCAACACAGTGCGGGCGAGGCTCGAGATTGTTGCTGAGTCACTCGCTGCGGCTGGGCGAGAGCTCAGCGTGATCGGTGAGACGGGTGCTTTCGCCGCGTGCGATTCGGCGCGCACACTCGTTGATCGCGGTGAAGCCCTGTGTTCCGGCTTGGGCCAGGCGGCCGACACGTACGAGTACGCCGAGTGGATGGCGACGGCGGAAGCGCATCAGGTAGCGGATGTCGCCAAAGCTCGCGCTCTCGAGCAAGAACTCGCGCGGGCAGACGCCGCCGACCCCGAAGGCTTTGCGCGCGCCCAGCGACTCTTCAACGGGCAGGAAGGCGACCCGCTCTCTGTCGTCGGGCGCGAGCTGCTCGCCGACGGAACGACACCGTTCGCGCTCCTCGCGGTGCTGCTCGCGCGCACGAATCAGCCCGGCAGTTGGGGCCAAACGCGAAGCGTCTCAGTCATACCCGCCAGTGCCGGGTTGCTTTCCAGCGCCCTGCGATTGGCCAGCGCCCAGCCCGCGATCCGCACCGGCCGCGTCGAACCAGGCGTTGTTTCGCCCGTTGACACCGACGCCGACGTCGCCGCAACGCTTGTCGGAGAGCGAGCAATCGAGCCCCATGCACGCAATCTCGCCGGGATGCTCGATACGCTTCCCGCTGGTGCCGACCTCAGTGTGACGAGCTACGAGTTCGAAGCCGGCCGGGAACACATCATTGCCATCGGCGGAACCGAAAACTGGTGGCCGGTCGGCAGTGACGATGTGCTCGACCTCGACTCCAACCTCGAACTCTTCTTCGCGCAGGAATCAGCTTTGCGTGCGGCCGTCGCGCAGGCGGTTGCCGATGCGGGGGTCTTGCCGACCGAACCCGTGACGGTTGTCGGGTACTCGCAGGGGGCGATGGGGGCGCTCGCCGAGGCATCCGATCAGCGGCTCAACGTCGGCGAGGTCATCACGCTCGGCTCGCCGCAAGACCACTGGTTGCCAGAGCGTGTTCGCCATGTTGACCTCGCGCATCTGAGCGACCCGGTTGCCGCGCTGGCTGTGGGCGGGTGGGCGACCTCGGGTCTGGGGCGCCGCGACGTCACCGTTCGCGGCGCGGGTGGCCATGGGCTGGGCACCTACCGGGAAACAGCTAGAAAGGCGGATGCCTCGGGCGACCCGCGGATCCGCCAACTGCACGACGATTGGCAGCGCTTCGGCGACGCAAAAACCGCCGTGCGTCGGGAATACGAACTTGAGCGGAAGGTTGGTTAGTGCTTCTTCTTCAGTTGCGGGCGAAGCACGATTCCGGCAATCCAGTTCACGATGGAAATCACGAGCGCGGCCGCGACTCCCCACCAAAACTTGCCGACCGAAAGGCCCCATCCCCAGCTCGAGGTGATCCATGCCGTGATCCACAGCACGATGCCGTTCGCGACAACCGAGAAGAGACCGAGCGTGAGGATGTAGAGCGGGAACGCGACGACTTTGATGAGCGTTCCGATGATGGTGTTGACAACAGCAAAGATCGCCGCGACCGCGAGGAGCGTCAGCACGACCTGCCCCGTCTCACCGGGCGCGAACGGCGTGACCGAAACGGTGAGCTTCGGAATGAGCGTCACGACCCAGATCGCGAACGCGTTGACGACAATGCGAATCAGCAGCTTCATGCTTCTAGTCTGCCGCTCAAACTGCAGTGGCGGGCCATAGACTCGATGCATGAGTGGTGTGGGCATCCGAAAGAACCTTGCGGGGCTCGCCCCGTATCGCCAGGGCGCGCAAGCGAACCCCGATGCGTTCAAGCTTTCGAGCAATGAGAACCCGTTCAGCACGCACCCGGTTGTCTCGGCGGCAATAGCGGATGCCATCGGCGCCAACCGATACCCGGATGCCACGATGCCCGAGCTGCGCCAGGCACTCGCCAACTTCTACGGCACGAACGAGGCGCCCCTGAGCCCCGACGAGATCCACGTCGGTGCAGGAAGCGTCTCGATCATCGCGCAACTGTTGACCGCGGTCTGCGAGCCCGGGACGAATGTCGTGTATGCCTGGCGCTCGTTTGAGGCATACCCCTCGCTCACGATGATCGCTGGTGCCGAACCGCGACAAATTCCACTTTCGGAATCTTTTGGTCACGACCTGCCCGCCATGGCCGCCGCAATCGACGAGAACACGCGTGCGGTCATCCTCTGCACGCCCAATAACCCCACGGGGCCCATCATCACGACAGGCGAGTTCAACGCATTCGTCGCCCAGGCGCCGAGCAACGTGTTGATTATTCTCGATGAGGCATATGCCGAATTCGTCCGCGATGAAAGCGCGGTCGACGGCGTCGCCGATCGGGTGTGGCGCACGCACCCCAACGTCGTTGTGCTGCGAACCTTCTCGAAGGCTTACGGCCTGGCAGGTCTTCGCGTCGGGTACGCGCTCGGCGCCCCAGAAACCCTCGACCTTGCCCGGGTGACGGCGATTCCGCTCTCAGTGACGGGGGCGGCATCCGCTGCTGCGATCGCAAGCCTCAACCCCGAGGTCGCCGAAGCGCTCAACGCACAGGTCGATGAACTCGTCGAGCGGCGCACGCAACTCGTCGAGGGCCTTCGCGCGCAAGGCTGGAGCGTGCCAGACACGCAAGCGAACTTCGTGTGGCTCGGCGTTGGTGCGGATGCCCCCGAGTGGGCGGCCAACCTTGCGGAACAGGGCATCATTGTGCGGCCGCTCCCTGGCGACAGCCCGGCCACGGGAGGCATCCGTATCTCCATCGGTGAAGCTGAGTCGATCGACCGCGTGCTCGAAGCCCTCGGGCAAGCGCCGGGTGCATAAGGGAACGCACATGGCGAAGCACAAGAGCGAGAGTGCAGCGAAGCAGCAAGACAAAGTCCGCGGCGGCGCCAAGGTGCTCGAGTGGTTCGCGACCGACATCATTGATGAAGCTGGAGACATCGTCGCGCGGGTGCGTCGCGAAATCTACGTGCGCGAGAAGCGCCGTTAGCTCCTCGTCGGGCGGTTGGCCTATCGGATGTCGGCTGGGCCGCAAACGGGAGCCCTCCGCCGAACGGGAGTCGCGTTTGCCCCCTTCGCCCTCCCGGAATCCGGATTCCTCCCGAAAACATTCTGAACGATTGCGCACAAACACAGAATCGGCATATATCCGTGAGTAGCGTAAGAACCGTGACTCTCGAAGAAGCATCGCCCGCTGCTGAGCCCGTGCGGTTCCTTGCCGCTGATGGCACGCTTGCGCCGACGGCATCCGCTGCCGCGTACCAAGATCTTGTCGATCAACTCACGCGCGACGACCTCGAGCAGTTCTACGCCGACATGGTGCTTTCGCGGGCGCTCGACCAGCAAGCCACGAACCTGCAGCGGCAGGGGCAGCTCGCGCTGTGGCCGCCGAGTCGCGGGCAGGAAGCAGCTCAGGTCGGTTCTGTGCGGGCAGCGCGCGAACAAGACCACCTCTTCCCGAGTTACCGCGAGCACATCGTTGCCGTCACGCGCGGGGTTGACCCCGTCGACATCGCTCGCGTCATGCGCGGTGATTCGCTCGGCGGCTGGGACCCGCGTAACCACCGCGGAGTGCACATCTACACGCTCGTTCTGGGTTCGCAAACCCTGCACGCAACGGGCTACGGCATGGGCCTCGTCTTCGACAAACGCACCGGCACGGGCAACCCCGAAACCGACGAGGCCGTCATGGTCTACTACGGCGACGGTGCCTCAAGCCAGGGCGACGTACACGAGGCCATGGTCTTCTCGGCGAGCTACAACGCCCCCGTCGTCTTCTTTGTGCAGAACAACCAGTGGGCAATTTCAGTGCCGTTCGAGACACAGTCGAAAGTGCCGCTCTACAAGCGCGGCGCGGGCTATGGCATCGAGAGTGTGCAGGTTGACGGCAACGACGTCATCGCGAGTTACGCCGTGAGCCGCCGCGCACTCGAGAACGCCCGCAGCGGCGAGGGGCCGCAGTTGATCGAGGCAGTGACCTATCGCATGGGCGCCCACACGACGAGTGACGACCCCACCAAGTACCGCCGTGAAGAAGAAGAGCGCGAGTGGGCCGAACGCGACCCCATCACGCGCCTCCGCGTTTACCTCGAGGCGCAGGGTACGCCCGCCGAGGTCTTTGAGAAGGCAGAAGCGGATGCCGCGGCCGCCGCAGACGACCTCCGCGTACGCACGGTCGCTCTGACGAAGCCCCCGGCAGAGAGCATGTTCGCCCACGTATACAGCGAGCCGAACCCGACAATCACGGCGCAGCAGCGCTGGTTGAGCGAGTACGAGCGGTCGTTTGACGCATCCGAAGGCGGTGCCGCATGAGCAATGTGCAAACGATGACGCTCGCGAAGGCGCTCAATGCGGGCATGCGCAGAGCAATGACCGAGAACGATCGCGTCATCCTCATGGGTGAAGACATCGGCAAGCTCGGTGGTGTCTTCCGTGTGACGGAGCATCTGGGTCGCGATTTTGGTGACGAGCGTGTGCTCGATACGCCGCTCGCTGAATCGGCAATCGTCGGCACGGCGATTGGCCTGGCGATGACGGGCTTCCGCCCCGTATGCGAGATTCAGTTCGACGGTTTCGTCTTCCCCGCCTTCGACCAGATCACCTCGCAGCTTTCGCGCATGAGCTCCCGAACGGATGGCGCACTGCCAATGCCCGTCGTCATCCGAATTCCCTACGGTGGGCACATCGGCGCGGTTGAGCACCACCAGGAAAGCCCCGAGGCGTACTTCACACACACGCCGGGCCTGCGCGTGGTTTCGCCCAGCACACCGAACGATGCGTACTGGATGATTCAGCAGGCGATCGCCTCTGATGACCCCGTGATTTTCATGGAGCCCAAGTCAAAGTACTGGGTCAAAGGCGAGGTCAACCTCGACCAGCCTGCTGCCCCGCTGCACCAGACGCGCGTTGTGCGCACGGGCGACCAGGTGACGCTTGCCGGGCACGGCGCAATCGTGACGACGCTGCTGCAGGCCGCCGCGCTCGCGGAAGAAGAGGGCACGAGCTGCGAGGTCGTCGATATGCGATCGCTCTCGCCCGTTGACTACGAACCACTGCTCGACTCGGTGCGCAAGACGGGCCGCCTCGTCTATGTGCAAGAGGCGCCGGGCGAAACGAGTGTCGGTTCCGAGATTGCCGCGACCGTGACCGAGCGCGCGTTCTACGCACTCGAAGCGCCCGTTCTGCGAGTGTCGGGTTTCGATGTGCCGTTCCCGGTTGCGAAACTCGAAGGCGAATACCTGCCGGATGCCGACCGCGTGCTCGAAGCCGTTGACCGATCACTGGCCTATTAGGAGCTCTCATGAAACAGACGTTCACTCTGCCGGATGTCGGCGAAGGGCTCACGGAGGCCGAGATCATCTCGTGGCGTGTTGCCGAGGGTGACAACGTGGCGATCAACGATGTCATCTGCGAGATCGAGACCGCGAAGTCAGTTGTTGAGCTGCCGTCGCCGTACGCGGGTGTTGTCACGGGGCTGCTCGCGGCCGAGGGCGAGACCGTCGAGGTCGGTGCGCCGATCATTGAGTTTGCTGGCGACCCGTCAACAGGCTCGAACGATGGTTCGAGCTCGAAAACAGTCGAAAGCTCCGGGTCTGGCGCAACCGAGCCTGTTGACGGCACTGCCGCCGCACCAGCCAGCGGCGCCGTGCTCGTTGGCTACGGTTCGGGCGAAGGTGCAGTCAGCCGTCGTCGGAAGAAAGCTTCCGCGCCCGTGCGCCAGTCATCGGGCGTCGCCGCGAAGCCGCCCATTCGTGCGCTCGCGCGCGAACTCGGGGTCGATCTTGCTCAGGTGCGCCCGACGGGAGCCCAAGGCGAAGTGACGCGCGCCGATGTACTGGCCCACGCTGAGCAGGCATCCGTTTTCCGCAACATCGAGACGCCCGCGTGGGGTGATGTGCGTGAAGAGACGATTCCCGCGCCGCAGCGCGCGCTGGACGATGACCGCGTCGAGTCCGTCCCCGTCAAGGGCGTGCGCAAGGCGACTGCCTCTGCCATGAGCACCTCTGCATACAGTGCCCCGCACGTTTCGGTGTGGACGGATGTCGACGCGACCCGCACGATGGACTACATCAAGCGGCTCAAGACCTCACCGAAGTTTGCCGACGTCAAAATCTCGCCGCTGCTCGTCTACGCGAAGGCCGTGCTGTGGGCAGTGCAGCGCACGCCCATGATCAACGCGACCTGGGTTCCGGGCAAAGATGGCGACACGATTGCCGTGCGCCACTATGTGAACCTCGGCATCGCCGCCGCGACGCCGCGTGGCCTGCTCGTGCCGAACATCAAGGATGCGCAAGACCTCACGTTGCACGAACTCGCCGAGGCGATCGAGCGCCTGACGATCACGGCGCGCGAGGGCAAGACGACCCCGGCGGACCAGCAGGGTGGCACCATCACGATTACGAACATCGGTGTCTTTGGTATGGATGCCGGAACGCCCATCATCAATCCGGGCGAGGCTGCGATCGTTGCGATGGGTGTCATTCGCCAGAAGCCGTGGGTCGTCGACGGCGAAGTGCGCCCGCGCTGGGTCACGACCGTTTCGGGTTCGTTCGACCACCGCATCGTCGACGGCGACAAAATCTCGCGATTCGTAGCGGATGTCGCGAGCGTGCTCGAGGAACCTGCGCTGCTGCTCGACTGAGCGCAGGCGCGCCGAGACGAAGCGCGACCGAGCCGGTCGCTGAGCGAACGATGCGACGCGACCGAGCCGGTCGCTGAGCGAGCGCAGCGAGACGAAGTGCCCGGCGGCTATGCGTGTTCGTTCCCCGCCGGAGGTGGGGCAGACCTTTGAAAGCGCCGAAAAAGTTGCCTTGCGCCGTGGGCTTCGTTGGTAGCGGGGTGCGGTACGAGCCGGGGGCTTAGCGCTTTCAAAGCTCTACCCCACCTCCTGCTCTGTGGCGCAAGCGCACAGAGTGTTTGGGTTGGGTGAGCGTGATTTGCGGGCATCGAGCCCACAAATCACGCGTTTTGACAACGGTTCTCATTATGTTTAGAGTGACTTCTTGGGAATCATTACTAATACAGATTGAGGTCTCCATGAAACTCAAGGCACGGTCAACCGCGGTGGTTGCTGGGTTTGCTGTTGGTGCGATCGCGCTCGCGGGGTGTGGCGCGCAGGGCGGTGCACCGGAAGCGTCCGCTACCCCTGACGCCTCGGCATCGGCTGCACCTGCGGCTGAGAAGGTCAACGTCGTCGCCTCGACGAACATTTACGGCCAGCTCGCTTCGCAGATCGGTGGCGACTTTGTTGAAGTCACTTCGATCATCGACTCCGTGACGGTTGACCCACACACCTACGAGGCATCCGCGCAAGACAAGCTGCTCGTTGAACAGGCGCAACTCGTGATCAACAACGGTGGCGGCTACGACGCGTACATCGACACGCTGCTCGGTGACCGCGATGTTGAGCGCGTCATCGCGGTTGAGTCGTCGCACGACTACGAGCACGCGATCGAGGGTCACGAAGACGACCACGCGCCCGACGATCACCACGACGACGAGGCGCACGACGATCACGATCACGCCGACGACGAACATGCCAAGGATGACCACGCGCATGACGACGATCACGCTGAAGACGACCACGATCACGAGGGTCACACCCACATCGAGGGCTTCAACGAGCACGTCTGGTTCGACGCACACACCATGATCCACGTCGTTGAAGAGATCGCCGAAGACCTCGCCGAACTCGACCCCGCGAACGCAAGCGTGTTCTCGGGCAACGCCGCGACGCTCATTGCTGAGCTGGAGGCTGCCGAGGCAAAACTCGCAGACCTCAAGACGCAGGTCGAGGGCGAGGGCGTCTTCATGACCGAGCCGCTGCCGGGCTACCTGGCCGAGGCTGCTGGCCTGGCCGACAAGACGCCCGAGGGCTTCGCGGAGGCCGTTGAAGAGGGCAGCGATGTAGCCCCCGCAACGATGCTCGCCGCCTCCAACGTCATCGAGAACAAAGAGGTCAAGGCAGTTCTCGCGAACGAGCAGACATCGGATGCCGCGACGCAGCAGATCGTCACAGAGGCTGACGCCGCCGGCATCAACGTCGCGCGTTTCACGGAGCTCCTCAACCCCGGCCAGACGTACATCGAGTGGCTGCTCGCCAGCATCACGTCGCTCGAGACTGCCGTCAAGTAGTCACGACAGCACCTCAGAACACAGAGTGCGTGGGGCGGGCTCAATGCCCGCCCCACGCACTTCCCATTTCAACAACGTTTGTGGGATGACACTTCAGAGCGGGAGGGGTGGCAGAGCTTTTGTAGCGCTTAGCCCCCGGCTCGTACCGCACCCCATTGCCAACGAAACCCGCGGCGCACCGCAACTTTTTCGGCGCTAGAAAAGGTCTGCCACCCCTCCGGCGGAGAACGAACACGCATAACCGCCGGGCACTTCGTCTCGCTGCGCTCGCTCAGTGACCGGCTCTGCTTCGTCGCATAGCTCGCTCCGCGGCGGCGCTGTCGCTGGGTACGACGCGGCTGCTCAGCGACCGGCTCGGTGGCGCCTCGTGCGGCTTCGGTCTCGGATCTGTCGCGCTTTCGGCTCAGTCGGCCTCGGTCAGCGCGCGAAAGTGATTCCCCAAGAGGCCGCGAACGCTTCCCCCGCCTCGAGGTACCGCAATCCGTCGCCCGTGTTGAAGGCATCCGTTGCACAGGTTTGCGGCTCGATCGCGATTGCCGGCACGGGCCCGTGTGTGCTGGGGTATGCCTGGCGCGTGTAGACCTGCGCGTAGCCAAAGTTGGCGTCTTGCCAGAGCCCGGCTGTGCCAACGCCATCGACCTTGAGCACGGACTCGAACCGCGGCGGCGTGCCGCCGGGTTCGACGCGGTACCCCGTATCGAGTGCCAGCTCACTGAGTGGCCGGTACTCGCGGAGGTCAACGGCCGTGCCAGCGACCGGCGCGACGCCTGTCGGCAAGAGTCGCTCGTCGATTTCGTAGTACTCGCGGGCCGGGATCCGTACCTGAATATCCGATGCCGCAATCAGCCGGCTCGGATCCTGGATCGTCAAGAACGGGTGGGCGCCAACACCGAAGGGCGCCGGCGTCGTGCCCGCGTTCTCGATCGTGTGCGTCACGATGATGCCGTTCGCGTGGATGCGGTACTGCACGCTCGTGTGCAACCAGAAGGGGTAGCCGAGCTGCGGGTACACGTCGGCGGCGAGGGTCACGGAGGCGGCATCCGATTCGGTCACGGCATATTCGGTGTACCGCAGGAGGCCGTGGATCGCGTTGTTGCGGTCGGGCTCGGTGATGGCCAACTGGCCGCCGGCCCACTTTCCATCGCGGATGCGGTTTGGCCACGGCACGAGCACGACACCCGAGCACGCGGGGGCGGGCACATCATGCGGATAGTCAGGCACGACCTCGACACCGTCGATCACGAGGCCCCGCAGGGCGGCGCCGACGGGCGCGATCGTTGCCGCAACGTCGGGCGTCTCGAGGCGAATGAGCGTACCGCTTGGCGTGCTGGTCATGACACTCACGGTAGCGCCCGTCGCACCCCGCCCGCACAGCGCGAACCATTCTCAATAGGCGTAGAATAAGCGGATGCCCGTACTCGAGATCCGCAATGCTGCACTGCAGCGCGGGGACCGCACCATCTGGAGCGGGCTTGACCTGGACGTCGAGGCGGGCGAGTTCATCGCGATCCTCGGGCCGAGTGGTGCGGGGAAGACGACGCTTCTGCGAGCGATTTTGGGGTTGCAACCGCTCAGCGCCGGTTCGATCAAGGTCAACGGCAAGCCCGTGAGCCGTGGCAATCGCGATATTGGCTACGTGCCGCAGCAGCATCCTTTTGCCAAAGGCACCGCTGCTCGCGGCCGCGACATCGTGACGCTCGGGATCACGGGAACCCGGTGGGGGCTGCCGATTCCGCCGAAGGGTACGCACGAGCGCGTCAACGAGGTGCTGCAAGAAGTCGGCGCGCAGAACTATGCCGACCGACCGATTGGCGATCTGAGTGGTGGCGAGCAACAGCGGTTGCGCGTTGGGCAAGCCCTCGTCGACAACCCCGATTTGCTGCTGTGCGACGAACCGCTCTCGAACCTCGACCTCGCGAACCAGCGCGGTGTCAGCTCGATCATCGACGCACAGGCTGAACGCGGTGCGGCCGTGCTCTTCGTGACGCACGACGTCAACCCCGTGCTCGATCGCGTCGACCGCATCGTGTACCTCGCAAACGGTCACGCGCTCATCGGCACGCCAGCCGAGGTACTCACGAGCGAGGTGCTTACGAAGGTCTACGGCTCGCCCGTCGAGGTCTACAACCACGATGGGCACATCGTCGTGGCGGGGCTGCCCGACGAGGTGCACGCGCACGAAGCGCACCTGCACAGTCGGCATCTTGTTGCGCCTGAGACGCATCCGATTCAGACGGGCGGTGGCGAGTGATGCGCCCGAGCTTCACCTGGCCAGACATCGACTGGTCGACCGTCTTCGGCTTTGAGCACTACGGCGAGCTGCTGGGCTACCTGCAGAACTCGATTATCGCGGGCGCCGTGCTGGGCCTTGTCGGCGGACTCATCGGCGTCTTTGTCATGCGACGCGATTTCGCCTTCGCCGTGCACGGCATTGCCGAGCTTTCGTTCGCGGGTGCGGCTTTCGCCCTCCTTTTTGGGATGAGCGTTGTTGCTGGCTCGGTCGGTGGCGCCATTGTGGCGGCGCTCATCATCGGGCTGCTCGGCTCGAAAGCACAGAGCCGCAACTCGATCGTTGGCGTGCTCATGCCCTTCGGCTTGGGTCTCGGCATCCTCTTTCTTGCGCTGTTCCCGGGCCGAAGCGCCAACAAGTTCAGCCTCCTGACGGGCCAGATCGTTTCGGTCTCGAACCCCGACCTCGGGTGGCTCATCGGCATCAGCCTCTTCGTGCTTGTCGCGCTCATCCTCATCTGGAACCCCCTGACGTTCGATTCGCTCGACCCGGAACCAGCTGCCGCGCGCGGTGTTCCGACGCGCGCCGTGAGCATGATCTTCATGCTCCTGCTTGCGCTCATCGTCGCCGTGAGCGTGCAGGTCATCGGCGCGCTGCTTGTTATGGCGCTGCTTGTCACGCCCGCCGCAGCCGCCATGAAGGTTGCGAGCGGCCCTGTCATGGTGCCCATGCTCGCCTCGCTCTTCGGGTTCGTCTCAGCCGTCGGCGGCATCCTCATCGCCCTCGGCAGCACCCTGCCGATCAGCCCCTTCATCACGACCCTCTCGTTCGCGATTTACCTCGTGTGCTGGGCAATTCAAGGCGTACGCAACCGGGTTTCACCGGTGACGACAAGCCAAACTCGGTAACCTAAGGCCATGGCACGGCGCAATACGAAGCAACGCGACGCGGTTCGTGATGTGCTCGCGCGCACCCCCGGTTTCGTGAGCGCCCAGCAGTTGCACGCCGCTATGCGCGACGACACGGGCATTGGCCTTGCGACCGTGTACCGCAATCTGGCGCTCCTCGCCGACGATGGCGAAGCGGATGCGCTGCAATCGCCGAGCGGCGAAACGCTCTATCGCGCGTGCGCGAGCGATTCGCACCACCACCACTTGATCTGCCGCGAGTGCGGCAAGACCGTCGAGATCTCGGCAGAACCTGTCGAGCAGTGGGCGCGCGAAACCGCCGCGAGCCACGGGTTCAGCAACTCGCAGCACATCATCGACATCTTTGGCGAGTGTGACGAGTGCGCCGCCCAACCGGCGTCGTGACGGCTGTCGCAACACAATCCGCGGGGCGGGCAACCCGACGCGTCCTGCTCGGGCTGACGGGCGTCGTCGCGCTCTTTGCCGTGTTGTTGCTGGCATCCCCGCGCCGCGATGTCCTGCCGACGCACGCACAAGACGCTATGACGTTGGGGCTCTCGGTACTCATCGAGGCGTTGCCCTTCATCGCGCTGGGCGTGCTGCTCTCGATCGTTGTGCAGGTGTGGCTCCCGGCAGGCGTGCTCGAGAAAGCCCTGCGGGGGCCTGCCTGGTTGCGCCGTATGCAACTCTCACTCCTGGGCATGTTGGTTCCCGTGTGCGAGTGCGGCAATGTGCCCTTCGCGCGCGGCCTCATGATGCGTGGGCTCTCACCCGCCGAGGCGCTCACGTTCTTGATGGCGGCGCCCATCGTCAACCCCATCGTCATCATCACGACGCACGCCGCGTTCGGGTTCGACGACGGCATCCTTGTTGCCCGTCTGCTGGGCGGGTTCGCGATTGCGAACCTCATCGGATGGCTCTACAACCGCGACCCCAACCCCGAAACCCTGCTCACGCGCAACTTTGTCGCGACGTGCGAGCAGCTCGAAAGCGAGACCGGCACCAAGCTGCAGCGCTCGTTCAGCCAGCTCATCATCGAGCTGCGCGCCGTCATGCCCGCGCTCGTGCTCGGTTCGGCGCTCGCGGGGCTCGTGCAAGTTTTCGTTCCGCGCGACTGGCTCATCGCGATCGGCACGAACCCCGTGGCATCCATCGCCGTCATGATGGTGCTCGCGATCATCGTCGCCATCTGTTCGAACGTCGACGCCTTCTTCGCGCTCTCGTTCGCCTCGACCTTCTCGCCCGGTGCGATCGTCGCGTTCCTGGTTGTCGGCCCGCTCGTCGACGTCAAGATGGTGGCCCTCTTGCGCACGACGTTCACGACGCGCGCGATCGCGGGCATCATCGGGGTTGTCATCACGGCGGCCTTCGCCCTCGGATTGGCGGTGAACCTCGTTGGCTAAGCACGACCACGCGCACGAGCATTCCGCCCAGGTGCGGCTATCTACCGCTGCGGGTGCCCAGACGCCGTCGAACGCCGCACCTGAACACGGGGGTGAGGCGAAGCATCCGATGCTCGAAGGGGCGCTCACCCGCTGGCTTGGGGTTGGGCTGGCCTCGATCATTGCGATCCTCACGATCTGGCTCGGCGTGACCGACAAACTCACGCTGTACATCGCGCCCGAGGCCGTTTGGTACGCCGTGCCCGCGGCGGTCGTGCTGCTTGTTGCATCGATTGCCT
The DNA here is from genome assembly GCA_964400205.1 of uncultured Microbacterium sp. Taxonomy (GTDB): domain Bacteria; phylum Actinomycetota; class Actinomycetes; order Actinomycetales; family Microbacteriaceae; genus Microbacterium. Next base: position 31,621 of record CAYNTU010000009.1, on the reverse strand, counting down.
CGCTTGCGCTGCCTTTCGGCAACGAGGATCACGCGCATGACCACGGCCACGCGCACGACAAGCCGAGCCGTTGGGGCACCGTCGGCGTCGCGATCACGGCCGTGCTTGCCTCGGCGTTCGTGTTGCTGGCCTTCGTCTTGCCGCCCAAGACGCTTTCGGTTGAACTCGCGATGTCGCGCAACCCCGCCAACACCGTGCTGTTCGAAGGGGCGGATGACCGCGTGCTCGGGGCCGCTGCCGACACGTCCAAATTCGGCATTGGAGACTGGTCAACCGTCTTCCGCACGACGACCCAGCCGGAAAACTACGACGGCAAACCCGTGCAATTGACAGGCTTCTTGACGCCGGGTGCTTCGGGCGATCAGGCGGCGCTCACGCGCATGGTTGTGACGCACTGCGTCATCGACGCACAGCCCGTCGCGCTGCCTCTGGAAGCGCCAGCGTGGGAGAGCCAATACGGCGTGGGGCAGTGGGTCGCGATTGACGGCGTCATCCGCGCGACGGAAGACGGCGCGCTCGAGATCGAGCCGACGACCGTGACGGCGATCGACGAGCCGGGTGATCCGTATGAGTTCTGAGCAGCCGCTTTCGCGCCGCGAGCTGCGCGCCCTGCGTGAGGCAGAGCTTGCGGCGGCTAGCCCTGCCCAAACTCCTGAAACGGATGCCGCGGCCGACGGCGCTGTGCGCGAACCTGCCCCGACTCCGGAGTTTGGGCGGGACGAGGCTCAGCAGACGGCCCCCGAGCGGTCCGAGCCCGAGCAGTCGGCGCCGGAGCAGCCCGGCCAGCTCTCCGCAGACTCTGCCGCACCCGAGCCAGCATCCGCCGTCTCCCCCGAGCTCGACGAGAATCTGCGGAAAACAGACCGCCGCGGCAACCGACTCGTGTGGCTCACGATTCTCGCGCTCGCGCTCGTCGCGGGCGCCCTCGCCGCCGTCAACCTCTTCGCAGGCCCGCGCCTGCTCGACGTCCGCGTTGACCCTGCCGGTGCGACGCAGTCATCAGGCTCCCGCGTCATCCTCACCGCTAACCAGGCCGTCGGCGAAATCAGCCCCGAGCAGGTCACGATCACCCCGGCCACCCCCTTCACGGTTGATACGGCCGGGCGCGACATCGGCATCCGCTTTACGGTTCCCCTCGATTCCGACACCGAATACACGCTCGAGGTTGATGGCGTCGAAAGCCCTGGATCGAGCCGACCGAGCGCTTTCCGCACGAGTTGGCACACGCCACCCGCTGGGCTTTTTGTGCTCGAGCGCCAGTACGGCACGCAGCTCGACCAGTTGCGCCCCTTCACGCTGGGGGCAGAGGCCGAGGCGCCCGTGTTCGAGCACCCCAGCATCATCGACTTCCGCCAGCTGGGCAACCGGCTCGTCGTGAGCGTGCAAGAAGACGAGAACACGCGCCTCATCGTCATGAACGAGACGGGCGACGACCGCCGCGAACTACCGTTGCCGGGCGACGGATGGACGCAATCACTGCAGGTCGCTGACCGTGGCAACCTCGCGGGATATCTCTTCACGGATGCCGGCATCGGCCAGACTTCGGAGCGCGGCAGTGTGCTCGTGCTCGAATCGCTCGAGGGTGAAGACCAGCGCATCGTTACGCTCGCTGGCACAGAGGTGAACATCAAGCAGTGGCAGTTCATCCCCGACACGCGTTCGCTGCTCATGATCACCTTCAACGGCGAGCTGTTCCTTTTTGATGCGGGAAGCCCGGATGCCGAACCGCAACCGCTCGGGAATGCGCTCAGCATTCTCGGTGTGAGCCGCGGTACGCCCATCGCCTACATCGACCGACCCGATGGCGTCGTCACGATCAACCTTGAAACGGGTGACGAACAGCCGCTCACCTTCAGCGAGGGTGAATCGCTCACGCAGCTTGTTGCCCTGCCCGAGGGGTCAGTGCGCTGGCTTGTCGGGCGCACGCCGCGGGGTGAGCCGACCTCGCAACGCATCGCGCTCGTGGGCGCCGACGACGAAACCGAGACGGTCGCCGAGGTTCCCATGGCCGACCAAATCGTGCAGGTTTGCGCCTCGCCCAGCGGGCAGTACGCGGCAGTTGTGACGGCCCCCGACGTCGTCAACAACCCGAGCGATTTCACCCTGCTGCCCCTGCCCGAGCAGTTGACGACCACGATCTACGACCTCCGATCGGATGCCTTCAGCGCCGTCGCCACGCACGACGGCTTCGACCCCTCATGGTGTGCCGTCGGGCCGCACCTGTAGGCATCCGCTACTTCGTGAGCTTTTGCGCGGCCTCGAGCAGCTGCGGCACCGCGGTCTCGAGCGTCGGTGCAAAGGTGTCGCCGGGGCGCTCGCCGCGGCGCCAGCGAGTGTAGATCGCCTCGAGGAAGATCGAACTCTTCCATAGCGCGAGCACCTGGTACCACGCGAGCTGAGAGACGTCGAGGCCCGTGCGTTCGGCGTACCGCTCGGCGAGTTCGGCGGCCGAGAGGTAGCCCTCCTGCAAGGTCGCGCTCGAAATCTGCATGACATGGTCGGGGGCGGATGCGTCGCAGTACGTTGCCGTCAAATACCCCAGGTCAGCGAGTGGGTCGCCAAGCGCCGCCATCTCCCAGTCGAGAATTGCGAGCACCTCGGCGGCATCCGGTGTGAACATGACATTGCCGAAGCGATAGTCGCCGTGCACGAGTGCGCCGCGCTGCTGCTCGGGCATGTTTGCGGCGAGCCATTCGGCGAGCTCGGTGATGAGGGGCAGTTCGCGCTCGGAAACCTGGCCGGCAAGCCCCGAGAACGTGCGCACCTGGCGTGCCAAGTACCCCTCGGCCTTCCCGAACTCGGCGAGCCCGGCAGCCTCGAGATCGACCGAGTGCAGCTCGGCGAGCGTGTCGACAAGGGCTTCGCTGTAGGCACGGCGCCCCTCGGGCGTATCGACCGCCGCGGGCGTCTCATCGAGGATGATCTCGCCGTCGAGGTACTCCATGAGATAGAACGGCACGCCCAGCACTGACTCGTCGTTGCACACCGCGAGGATCTTCGGCACGGGCACCCCAACGCGCGCGAGCCCTTGCTGCACGCGGGATTCGCGCAGCATGTCGTGCGTCGAAGGAGGCAGCGGCGGGCGTGGGCCGCGGCGCAGCACCATCCGTTTGCCACCGACATCGAGCAGGTAAGTGATGTTCGACTGGCCATCGCCGATGCGCTGCCACGAGATGGCACCCTCGCCGAGCCCCGTTTCAGCCAGATAGTTCGCGACGTTGTCGAGCACGAGCAGGGGTGGGCTGGCGAGAGCGGATGCCTCGGCCGCCGTTTGCACGACCTCGATGCCGTCGGGTTCGCTGATCACGCGTGGGCTCCGTCAACATCGACGCGGTCGAGCGGCTTCTCGCCCGCTTCGACCTCGCGCGCGCGGCGCGAAGAAGCGCGCTTTGCGATAGCCCACTTGTGCGTCTCGGTCGAGCCGTCGTAGATGCGGAAGGGGCGCACCTCCTGCGCGTATTGCGCGAGGGGCAGCGCATCCGTCACGCCATCGCCACCACACAACTGAATCGAGCGATCGATGATGCGGCCGATCGCCTCGGAGCAGTGCACCTTTGCGATGCTCGAGAGCTTCTCGCCCGCGCGGTGGTCGACGGCGAGCAGGTCGGCGCAGCGCTGAATGATTGAGGCGGATGTCTCTATGTCGATCTCGTTGTCGGCGAGCATGGCCTGCGCAACACCGAGGCTGCGCAGCGGGCTGCCGAAGAGTTCGCGGGCGGCGGCGCGATCGAGCGCCGTGTCGTGGGCGCGCTTGGCGAGGCCGAGCCAGCGCATCGCGTGCGTGAGGCGGCCTGGGCCGAGTCGCACCTGCGCGTAGGCGAAACCCTCGCCCGGGGCGCCGCACACATCGGCATCCGGAACAAAAAGGTCTTCGATGTGCAGGTGCGGGTGGCCGCCAGCAATGGCCGAATCCGTTGCGTGAATGTCATTCCCGAGGCGGATGCCCGGGGTAGCCATGTCGACGAGGAACATCGTCGCGCCCGCCGGGATGCCCTCGGCCTCGACAGCGTCGTTCTTCGCCATGAGTACGCAGAAGCTTGCGTTGAGGGCGCCCGAGATGAAGCGCTTGTGGCCGTTGACCTTCCACCCGCCTTCGACGCGCTCGGCCTTCGTCTGCAGCGCGCTGGGGTCGCTGCCCGCGCCCGGGTGCGGTTCGGTCATGCCGAAGCACGAGGTGATTTCGCCCGCGGCGAGCGGCTTGAGGAAGCGCTCTTTCTGCTCGTCCGTTGCGATGCGCGCGAGCATGTGCATATTGCCCTCGTCGGGCGCCATGCAGTTGAGCACCGCCGGGCCGATGGGCGAGTAACCTGCCTCGGTAAACAGCGCGGGCCAGTGCTGAATCGGCACGCCCTGCCCACCGTATTCCTTCGCGACGTTGGGCCCGAAAACCCCCGCGGCCTTCGCCTGTTCCTGCAGAGCAACCCGCTCCTCGCGCTGCAGTGACTGCCCCGGCCGGGGCTCAGCCGGAATGACAACGTCACGGATGAACGCCCGAATGCGCAAACGAAGTGCTTCGTATTCTTCGGGGAGCTGGCTCATGTGTGCCTCCTTGCACAGACAACGACGTCTTCACAGACTACTTGCGCCCGCCTGCGGGTGCTTCCCGTCAGGCTCATCCGCCCTCCCGTCACCCAGATGGTTGCTATCGGCGCGGAATGGCAACCATCCGGGTGACGGGAATGACGACGGGAAGTGAGCGGATGCGCGGGGCGCACATAGAGCCGCCCGACAGCCGCCCGCGATAGGGTTTTTGTGCTGCACGCCCATCGGAGGGCGCAAACGAAAGGCACGTCATGACCGATCAGGATCAGAACGCTCCCAAGCCGCCGCAGGATGCGCCCGCGCCACCTCCTCCCGCGCAAGCCGCAGCACGGGGCCCTTCGGCGGGGGCAGGCACCGGTACGCCCAAGTCAACCGTCAGCGCATCCGATCTCAAGAAGGCGAAAGACCTTGTCGAGACGATCACGAAGGAATACTCGGCCAAGGTCGTCGGCCAAGAGCGCCTGCGTACGAGCCTGCTGATCTCGCTCCTCGCAAACGGCCACATTCTGCTCGAGAGCGTCCCCGGCCTCGCCAAGACAACCGCAGCGATGACCCTCGCCGACACGATTCACGCCGACTTCAAGCGCATCCAGTGCACGCCCGACATTATGCCGAGCGACATCACGGGCAACCAGATTTACGACGCGTCAAGTGGTAACTTCCGCACGGTGCTCGGCCCCGTACACGCCAACATTGTGTTGCTCGACGAGATCAATCGTTCAAGCGCGAAGACACAGTCGGCAATGCTCGAGGCCATGCAGGAGCGCCAGACAACGATCGGTGGCGAGGTCTACCCGCTGCCCAAGCCCTTCCTCGTGATCGCGACGCAGAACCCCATCGAGCAGGAGGGCACCTATGAGCTGCCCGAAGCGCAGATGGACCGCTTCTTGCTCAAAGAGATCGTCGAGTACCCGAGCCCCGTCGAAGAGATCGAGATCCTCAACCGCATTGACTCGGGTGTGCTCGACGTTGGCGCGCACCAGAAGGCCCGCGTTGACCTCGACGACATCGAGTACCTGCAGAAGCTCGCCCGCGAGGTCTACGTGAGCGACGCCGTGCGCACCTACATCGTGCAACTCATCTACGTCACGCGAAACCCCGCCCCGTACATCGGCGCCGACAAAGCCCGCCTCATCAAGTACGGCGCAAGCCCTCGCGCTTCGATCGCCTTCATGTCGGCCGCCCGCGCCCTCGCGCTCATGGATGGCCGCGGTTACGTGACCCCCGACGACATCCGCGCCCTGCGCTACGAGGTGCTGCGCCACCGCGTGCTGCTGACCTTTGAAGCGGATGCCGAGGGCGTACGCAGCGAACAAATCATCGACGACATTTTCGCGGCCGTTCCGACGCCGTAAGACGAGGCATCCGATCACAATGGCCACAACAGGTTCGAGTCTGCTGAAAAAGGTGAGGAGCAAGCTCTTCATCCACTCGAACCTGAAATCCATGCACCACATCGAGGGTTCGCACCCCTCGCTGCAACAGGGTCGCGCGCACGATTTCGACGATCTGCGGCAGTACCAGCCGGGTGACGCCGCGCGCGATATTGATTGGCGTGCGACGGCCCGCTTGGGTGAGCCCGTCATCAAGCGCTCGCGGATTCCGCGCATGCACACCGTGATTTTCATTGTCGACACGGGGCGCCGCATGAAGGCCATTGCGCCCAGCGGTGTGCCGAAGAAGGATCTCGCGATCCTCTCGGTCGGGGTGCTCGGCGATCTTGCCCAGCGCTATGGCGACTCCGTCGCGCTGTTCGCGGGCAGCACGGCAGGTACAAAGCGCCTCCCGCCGAGCCGCAGCGAGGGTGGCCTCGAGTTCCTCTTGCGCACCATCAACACCATGATCGACGAGGACAACGGCGCGAGTGACCTCGACGCACTTCTGCGCCAAACGATCTCGACGATCTCGAGCCGCGCCGTCGTCGTGATCGTGACCGACGAATCGCCCTTCACACCGGAGACCGAAGGCCTCCTCAAGCGCCTGCAGGTGCAACACGACCTGCTCTGGGTCACGATTGCGGATGCCGACCCCATCCGTTCCGTCAAAGGCGGACCCGCCTTCGCCGACGTCGACACCAACTGGGTTGTGCCGAATTTCGCGCAGAGCGATGAGGCACTCATCGCCGAACTCCACGAACTCGACCAGGCAGATCAGCAGTTCCGATCGGGTGTGCTGCGCGATCGCAACATCACGGATGTTGTCGTCGCCGAACCCCAGGCCGGCATCACGGAGCTCTTGCGCATGTTGAATCGGAGGGCCCATGCTCGCCGATAATCGCCTGCCGCTCATGCCGACTCCGCCGCCGGAAGAGTTCTATCCGCCCGCGCAATACGCGGGGCTCTGGCTTTGGCTCTTCCTCGGGCTCGTTGTGCTGCTGCTCGCCGGGTGGTTCACCTACCTGTGGCTCACCCCGCGCAAAGCGCCCGAGCCCGAACCCGAGCAGCCCGTCGAGCAACCGCAACAGCAGTTGTTTGTTCCCACGCCAACCCTGCGCGACGCCTACATCGAGGTTTTCAACCGCATCGAACAGGATGCCGCAGACGGCAAGCTCTCCACCCGCCAAGCGCACATCGAACTCAGTCGCGCGCTGCGCCAGTTCGTGAGCGACGCATCCGGTATCGAGACCCCCGTGCTGACGCTGCGCCAAATGGAACAGCACGGCCTGTCGCCGCAGCTCATCAAAGCCATGCGCGGGCGCCTCTACCCCGGCGCCTTTGCGGCCAACCCGAACCTTGAGGTGCCCGGCTCGGCCGAGGTCGCGCGAAGGGTCGTGAGCACATGGAACTGAAATACCCGTGGGTGCTCTACGCGGCACTCGGCCTCATCGCCTTCGCCCTCGTGCTGGGCATCATCATCGGCCTTGCCCGCCACCGCCGGGAACGCGCGGGCGAGGGTGTCGCGGTGGCTCGCGCCGAGCGCATCCGTAGCCTGCCCGCATTCAAAATGGCCATCAATAAACGGATGCTCGGCCTGGCGAGCGTGCTGACCCTCGGCATCATCGCGCTCATGCTTGCGGGCGTGGTTGCGGCCCGCCCGCAGTCGCTCAAGACCGTCGACCAGGTCGCCTCGCACCGCGACATTGTGCTGTGCCTCGACGTCTCGGGCTCGATGATCTGGACGAACGAGCAGGTGCTCAAGACTTTCGTTGACCTCGCGAAAGAGTTCGAGGGGGAGCGCTTGGGGCTTACGATCTGGAACTCCAACGCCGTGCAGGTGTTCCCACTCACGAGCGACTACGAGTTCATCGAAGAGCAGCTCACGAAGGCCTATCAGGGTGATCACTACGAAGAAACGGCCGGTACATACTTGCCGACCTCGACGGGTTCATCGCTCATCGGTGATGGCCTTGCCTCGTGCGTTTTGAGCTTCGATCATCCCGACAAAGACCGTTCGCGCTCGATCATTCTCTCGACCGACAACCAGCTCGCGGGTGACCCCATCGTCTCGCTGCAAGAGGCCGCCGATATGGCGAGCGAGAAAGACGTTCGCGTTTTCGCCGTGACGCCCGACGCGCTCCACTGGCAAGAGAGCCAAGAGATGGGCCTTGCCGCGCAATCGACGGGCGGTGCGATCTACGAACTCACCAACAACCAAACCGTGACCCAGATTGCAGCGGATGTGCGCAAAGAAGCCGTCGCCGAACTGCGCGGAAAGCCGCAGACAGTTTCAACGGATGTGCCTGGCCCGTGGATCGTTGCGCTCCTGCTCGCGACGGGGGCATTCATCATCGTGCTTGAGCGGGTGAAGCCATGATCTTTGAACCGCTCATTCCACCCATCATCACGGTGCTGCTCTTCGGTATCGTTGCCTTCTTCGTCGTACGCGGATTCATCCGCTCGACCGACTGGGGGCAACGCGCGCTGTGGATTGTACGCCTCTTCCTTGTTGCCGCGTGTGCCGTGCTTTTGCTAGGGCCTGCTGTTCCCGGGCAGTACGCGCGTGTGGCCGCCTCGAGCGTTGACGTGCTGCTCGTCGTCGACACGACCTCAAGCATCGTCGCGGAAGACTACAACGGCAACCAGCCGCGCCTCGATGGCGTTCGTGCCGATGCCGAGGCGCTCATCGATGCCTACCCAGGTGCGCGATTCGGGCTCATCTCATTCGACGGTGACGCGGTCTTGCGGATGCCCTTCACGAACGACACCGCCGCCCTCGACTCGGCACTGCAGGTGCTGCGCCCCGAGTTCACGATGTACTCCTCGGGCAGTTCCATCAGCATTGCCAACACGCTCGTCATGAACACGCTGCGCGCCGCCGCCGAGGTCGACGGTGAACGTGCACGCATGGTCTTCTACTTCGGTGACGGTGAGCAGACCTCGTCGAAGGCACCCGAATCGTTCAGCGAAGCCAAGCCCTACGTCGATGGTGGCGCTGTGCTGGGGTACGGCACAACGGCCGGCGGGCCCATGAAAGAGCGCACGAGTTACACCTCGGGCACCGATCGCTACATTCAGTACCAGGGCTCGAACGCCCTCTCGGTCATTGACGAGGGCAACCTGCAAAAGATCGCGGATGAACTGGGTGTGCAGTACATCCACCGTGACGGTGGCGCGTTCTCACCCCCGCCAGCCCCCTCGACAACGATCGACTACACCTCGACCTCAACGACGCAGATCGCCGGTTCGCTTTCCTGGACAATCGCCATCATCGTTGCGGCTCTGCTCGCCTTCGAGATCGTTCGCGCCACGATGCGCATTGTGCAGTTGCGTTCGCTCGCCGCCCCGCGAAAGCGAGGCGCGCGATGACCTTACTCACGCCCGAACAAGCACGCAAACACACCCGCCAGCAAAAGGCGGCTGCAGCGCACGAGGCAAAGCGCGCGCAAAAGAACGCAGCCCGCGCCGCCAAGCTCGCCGAGCGTTCGGCACCCCGCCCCCGCGAAACGCAAGCAAAGATGAATCGCTGGCGCAGCATCCTCTTCTGGGTTCTTGTGCCCCTCACGATCGTGACGCTCGCCTTCGGGGTCAAGGTCTTCACGAACTATCACGCCGCGTATCGCACGATTCAGCAGTACGACCTCGTCAACTACACGGCGGCCGTGGATGCTTCGCGCTCGCAGCATTTCTTGAACATCTTTGAGCCGTGGAAGGCGCCCTTCAACACGGGCACGGCCTACGCGCTCGGCGGTGCGTGGCCCGAGGCGCGGGAACAGTATGAGGCGGCGCTCACGCTCGCGAAGGGTTCCGAGCAGTGCCCCGTGCGCGCGAACTTTGCCTTCGTCGTCGAAAGCCAGGGCGACGACGCTTTCGTCAACGGTGATTTCGTGCAGGCGCGGGACTTCTACCTCGAAGCGAAGAAGATCGCGGATGAGTCACCCGAAGAATGCGCCGACGCAAGCTCGGCAAACGAAGACTCGACCGACGAGAACCGGGATCTCTCGCAGTCCTTGCCCGAAGCATCCGAACGCGATCAGCAAAAGGCCGACCAAGCTCAGCAGAAAGCCGATGAACAAGAAGACGAGCAGCAGGGCGGCGGCGAAGGCGATCAGGACGAGACCGACGGTGGCCAAAATAACCAAGAGGGCGACGACCCGCAAGACGGCAACCAGGGCAACGACGGCCAGGGTAGCGGCCAGGGCGAGCAAGACCAAGAGCAGGGCGGCAGCGGCGAAAGCGAGCTTGAACAGCAACTGCGCGAGCAGATGCAGCAGGGCCAGCAAGAGCGTGACGATCAGAGTGAGCGAGGAGGGGGCGGTTCGCCGTCCGACAAGCCATGGTGAGCGAACGCGAACGCTACGCACCCGGCGCTGACGGTGCGCCACCGGTTCCTCCCGCGGGCGGATACCGTGGCAGGCGGCGCGCATTCAGCCACGCCGTCTTGCAGCAGGCACAGGTGCCGATTGCGCAGCCCGCGCCCCCAAGCGAACCGGCGTCGGCGGCCGAGGCGATCGCGCGCATCTCGACCCCCGCACCCAACACCAAGCAGGCCGGGGTTCCCGTCACGGCATCCGTCAACGAGACAATTCACAACGCTCATCGTGCGTTCGGCACCGTGGCGCTCGCCGTCTCGGTCGTTTTCGCGTGCGCACTGCTGTTCATGCTCTTCGCGGCACGCCCCGAGACCTATTGGGCAACGCCCATGTTGCTCATCCAGGTGGTCGTCATCGGCGTTGAACTGTATGCCGTGACGAAACCGCCCGCCCGGTTCCGAGCGCTCATGGCGCTCGCCGTGACGGCCATCTTCAATGTCGCGACCGTCTCGATGCTCGCAATGGTGCTCGTTGGCTGAATTGCCCCGCTAGGCGGCATCTGATTCTGGTGGTAAGCTTGATCTTTGTCTGCGCACACTCCTGTGCGTAGTTCGTGTGCTGAAACTGTTCTTGTTTCAAGCTTTTCCCATTTGAGCCTTGGGTTTCAGCGCGCAGACAAGGGATCTTGGGTGGGGCCGTCTGGCCTCACGGTATTGAAGGAGTACGACTATGGCAGCAGTGTGCCAGGTGACCGGGAAGGTTCCCGGCTTCGGTCACACCATCTCGCACTCGCACCGCCGGACGAAGCGTCGCTTTGACCCGAACGTGCAGCGCAAGACCTATTTTGTTCCGTCGCTTGGCCGCAAGGTCACGCTCAACGTCTCGACCACGGGCATCAAGATCATTGACGCACGCGGCATCGACAACGTTGTGAAAGACCTCATTGCGAAGGGTGTGAAGCTCTAATGGCAAAGAAGGCTCAGGACGTTCGTCCCATCATCAAGCTGCGCTCGACGGCTGGCACGGGTTACACCTACGTCACCAAGAAGAACCGCCGCAACAACCCCGACCGTATCGTTCTGAAGAAGTACGACCCGGTAGTGCGCAAGCACGTTGAGTTCCGAGAGGAGCGTTAATCCATGGCTAAGAAAAGCAAGATTGCGCGTAACGAACAGCGTCAGGTAATCGTTGACCGCTACGCCGAGAAGCGTGCAGAGCTCAAGAAGGCTCTCATCGACCCGAACTCGACCGACGAGCAGCGCGAAGCTGCACGTGTTGGTCTGCAGAAGCTTCCCCGCAACGCTTCGCCGGTCCGTCTGCGTTCGCGCGACGTGATCGACGGCCGCCCGCGTGGTGTGCTCTCGAAGTTCGGCATCTCGCGTGTGCGTTTCCGCGACATGGCTCACCGTGGCGAACTGCCCGGCGTGACCAAGTCGAGCTGGTAAGACTCGTTCTGTAAAGAGGGCGGATGCTTCATTGCGAAGCATCCGCCCTCTTTCTTGTTCGCTGTCTGTGAACCAGCCCCGAATCGACGTCAAAATGCGCAAAAAACCGCGGAATGTCGCGGGTTTCGGCGTGTTTTGGGGGTAGTGTCTTCGGAGCAGGGCAACCGCCCAACACACAACAACACATTGCGGCTCGCGTAGGCGAGACGCTGGAGGATGATATGGCTATCACCAAGACCGAGCTTGTTGCCTCGATCGCAAGCGCAACCGGCCAGTCGCAGGCGACTGTTTCGGGCGTTCTCGACGGTTTCTTCAACGCAGTTGCCGAGGCTGTTTCGCGTGACGAGAAGGTCACCATCCCGGGCTGGATCTCGTTCGAGCAGGTCGCAACTTCGGCTCGTACGGGCCGCAACCCGCAGACCGGTGCAACCATCGAGATTCCTGCTGGCCGTCGCACCAAGGTGACCGCTGGTTCGAAGCTCAAGGCTGCTGCCAAGTAAGCTCTCTTACTCCAACGCTTCAGCGCCACCCACCCCTCGGGGTGTGGTGGCGCTTTTGCTTTTTGCGGATGCTTCCTCGCCGCTCCCGTCGCGCAAATGGCCGCTTTCAGGTGCTGAGGACGGCCATTTGCGCGACGGGAGCGCGAGGGGCGTGTTCTCTGGTTGACTGACGGCATGGACACCTCTGAGTCGCTCATCGCCAACGCAGAAGACCTGGCGTTTTGCCTCTACGACTGGCTCGATATTGAGGAGCTTTCGGCGTTTGAGCGCTACGCCGAGCACGGGCGCGAGACCTATGATGGGCTCCTCGATCTAAGCCGCGAGCTTGCGACGCAGCTGTTTCTGCCACACAACCGCAAGGCCGATCTGAACGAGCCTCGCTTTGTTGATGGCCGCGTTGAGGTCATTCCCGAGGTCAAGCCCGCGCTTGACGCCTTCGCTGAGGCAGGGTTCATGTCGGCGACCATGGACGCCGCAGACGGCGGGTTTCAACTACCGCACGTTGTTTTTCGCACAGCCTTCATGTGGTTTCAGGCCGCGAACCTCGGCACGGTTTCATACCCGCTCCTGACAATTGCTGCCTCGCACCTCATTCGGGAGCATGCTTCGGAGGCGTTGCGCTCGATGTATCTGCCACCCATGCTCGATGGCCGCTGGTTCGGCACCATGAACCTCTCCGAGCCGGGCATTGGCTCGTCGCTTGGTGATTTGAAGACGTCGGCCGTTGCGGTTGGTGACGGCACCTACCGCATCCGCGGCGACAAAATGTGGATCTCGGGCGGCGAGCACGACCTGAGCGAGAACATTGTGCACCTGGTTCTCGCGCGCACGGGTGGGCCGGGCGTCAAGGGGCTTTCGCTCTTTATCGTGCCGAAGTTCTTGGGGTCGGCGGATGCGCTGGGCGTGCGCAACGACGTTGCCCTGGTCGGCGTCAACCACAAGATGGGGTACCGCGGCACGGTCAACACGGTGCTGTCTTATGGCTCGGGGGCGTTTGCGGTTGATGGCGAGCCCGGTGCCGTTGGCTACCTCATTGGCGAAGAGGGGCGCGGGCTCTCGTACATGTTCTTGATGATGAACGAGGCTCGCATCGGCGTGGGGGCGTCGGCCGCGGCGCTCGGCATGACGGGCTTCTTGCACGCGCGCAAGTACGCGAACGAGCGTTTGCAGGGGCGCGAGTTGGGAGCGAAAGATCCGACGCTGCCGCAGGTTCCGATCATCCGACACCCTGACGTGCGGCGGATGTTGCTGACCGCGAAGGCCTACGCCGAGGGTGCCGTCGCGGTGAGTCTCTACGCGTCCAAGGTGCTCGACGAGAGCGAGACCGCTTCGACTGATGCCGACCGATCCGCGGCAGAGCTGCTGCTCGAGGTGCTGACGCCCATCGCGAAAACATGGCCCTCGCAGTGGGGGCTCGCGGCGAACGACATCGCGATCCAGGTGCTCGGCGGCGCCGGCTACACACGCGACTACCCGCTCGAGCAGTTCTACCGCGACAATCGGCTCAACCAGATTCACGAGGGCACAAACGGCATTCAGGGGCTCGACCTGCTGGGGCGCAAGGTGCTGCTGGATGGCGGCTCGGGGTTTGCTGCGCTGCTTGAGCGGATGCGGGCGACGGTTGCTGCCGTTTCCGTTGCGCAGCCGGCGCTCGCGGGGGCGCTTGCTTCGCGGGTCGATCGCCTTGAGCACGTCACGCGTGAGGTGTGGGCTTCTGCCGACCCGGCGACAGCGCTGGCGAACGCAACGGTTTATCTTGAGGCGGCCGGCGACATCGTTGTTGCGTGGTTGCTCGTCGATCAGGTGCGCGCTCTGGGCGCCCGATCGGATGCGTTCGCCACAGCAAAGCTCCAGACAGCCTCGTTCTTCGTCGACCACATCCTGCCGCGGGTCGACGCGCAACTGGATCTCGTCGCTTCGCTCGACCGGCGCCTGGTCGACCTCGACGATGCGCTGATCTAGTTCGGTCGCCCGATAGCGGCATCCGCCACGCTCCAGGTGCGCCTTACGACCACTCGCCAGCGGCGCAGACGGTAGTTGGCCGCACCTGGGCAATGCGCCTGTCTGCCCACGTGCGGCGAACTACCTCCGAAAGCTCCCAAAACCGTCGTAAGCCGCACCTGAAGGAAGGAAGCCCGCCTCCAGGTGCGGCTTACGACCGTCCCGTTCGGAAAAAGCCGTAGTTAGCCGCACCTGGGGAGTTAGTTGAGGGCCGGAGTATCTGCCGGAATGACGCCGCCGTGGTACAGATCGGTTGCCAGATCGCGCAGGGCGCGCAGGGCGACCCGCTGCGTCGTGGGGCCATACGAAATGCGGGCGACGCCGAGCTTCTCGTACTCAGCCGCCGTCAGCGCACCCGGCAGCCCGATAACGCTAAGCTTGCCGACGCCGAGACCGTTGACAAGCTTCGCGGTAGCGGATGCATCAAGCACGCCCGGCACAAAAACGAGGCTCGCACCCGCGTCGAGGAACGCGCGCCCACGCTCGATCGCGTCGTCGAGCTTCGCCTCGAGGGGTTTGTCGCCACCCTTGACGAGGGCATCCGTTCGGGCGTTGAGCTGGAACTCGACGCCTTCAAGTTCGGCGGCGCGGATGATCTGCTCAACCCGCGCGACAGACTCGTCGAGGGGCAGCATGCGGTCTTCGACGTTCGCGCCGACGACACCGATCTCGATCGCGCGTCGGATGGTCTCGCCCGGGTGCTGGTAACCATTGTCGAGGTCGGCTGTCACGGGGAGGTCAGTCGCCTGCACGACTTGCGCGACCGCGGCGAGCATCTCGTCGACGGGGATCTGGCCGTCGGCGTACCCGTGGCTCGCGGCGATCGAGTGCCCGGCCGTTGCGATCGCCTTCGTCTCGGGAAGGTCAGCAACGACCTTCGCGCTGATGGCGTCCCACACGTTCACGACGCTCAAAATCGCGGGCGCTTCGTGCAGGGCTTTGAGTTGGAGTGCTTTGTCTGCTGTGCTCATGGTTCGACGCTACGCCTGTTTTGGCGGCTCGGGGCGGCATCCGCGAACTACGCTCGAGGGATGAACCTCGTCGACATTTGGCCACTGTTTGGGCTCGAGGTTGAGACGCCGCGCTTGCTGTTGCGCCCGCTGCGCGACGACGAGTTGCCTGAACTCGTGCAGGCCGCGCTCGATGGCATCCACCCGAAAGACAAGATGCCGTTCGCGTTTCCGTGGACGGATGCATCCGCTGACGAACTACCGCGAAACCTTGCGCAGTACGAGTGGTCGCTGCGTAACCGGGTTTCGCCGGCGAACTGGGCGATTCCGTTCGCGGTGCACTTTGACGGCCGCGTGATCGGAATGCAAGATCTGACCGCACACGACTTCGCGAACCGCAAGACCGTCGAATCTGGGTCGTGGATCACGCAGAGCGCACAGGGCCAGGGCCTCGGCACCGAAATGCGGCAGGGTTTGCTGCAGTTCGCTTTCGATACCCTCGGGGCGGACTGGGCTGAGTCGGGCGCGGCCGAATGGAACACGCGGTCGCTCGGTGTTTCGGCCAAGCTCGGCTACAAGCCGAATGGTGTGTACCGGGTGTCGCCGCGGCCCGGCGAGCCTGTGAACGAAATCAAACTGCGCATTGCCCGCGACGAGTTCGTGCGCCCCGACTGGGTTGCGACGATTCGCGGCGCCGAAGCCGCGCTCAAGCAGTTGGGCGTGGAGGCGTAAACGACTCCGAGGTGAGTCGCTCGTCGAAGCCGCCGTGGGTTTGTCGTTTCGCGTTTGCGGCGTCCGTGATTTCGGCAAGGGTCAGGCCGTATTGTGCTGCGAGGGTCGTAAGCACCTCGAATACGTCGCCGAGTTCTTCGAGGAGGTGTTCGGACGGCGCCTCGGCCACCTCGTTTGCCTCCTCAACGAGCTTCGCCCTCAGCGCCACTTCAAACTCGCAGTCGTTGAGCTGCCGCGTCTCGATCGCCCCGCCCGCCTCGCGCACGAGGCCCGGAACGCCATCCCGAATGAGCTTGCCCATCAGGGCCTCGGCGAGCGCGGTACCGAGATCACTTTGGTGCCCTCGTCGCTCACGCGCAATGCCTGATCGTCATTGAGGAGCAGCAGGTTGAAGTCGTTGCCGTAGGTTTCAACGAGCGACCGAATGAGCGATTCCGGGTAGTCGGGAATCTTACCGTCGGCGTGCGGCACGATCACCGCCTCGACGAGCCCGAGCCCATCGTCGCTCAGCAGTCCGGGCGCGAGATCGCGGCTGTCCATGAACTCGAGTGGCGTGATCGATGACCCCGCAATGATCGACCCGGCGCTCATGCCGATGTAGGGCAGACCCGCACGAATGCGGTCGGCGAGCACCCGGTCGCATCCGTTCACTTGCAGCGCCTCGAGCAGCACGAATGTTTCGCCCGGCGAGCCATACACGGCGTCGACCGAGTCGAGAAGGGCGGCAAATTCGGCTGCATCAAGCTCGCGCGCCCGCAAATCGACAATCTCGTGCCCGAGCAGTTCGAGGTCGGCTCGGAAGCCTTCCCCAAACCCGGCTGCCTCGGCCGCATCGGGGAGGTAGCCAAGCCGAATCGGCCCCTCGCCGCAACATTCCGCCAGAAATGCGGGTACGGCCGAGTCGTTCATCGAGAGCAGCAGCAGATCCATGCTTTGACGCTACCGTGGGAGACTCGTGGCATGCCCGAAAGCTTTGACGAACGCATCGACGCGTTCTATGAAACGCACGACGACAACGACCCCGTGACCGCGCTCGCTGACATGCGCGAATTGCTGGCCGAGCGCGCATCCGATGACCCAGAAGCGCTGTTGGAGTGGGCGGGTGTTCACGATTGGCTTGGCCTCGGAGCCGAGGCGATTCCGCTGTACCGTCAAGCGCTCGCAGGCGGTCTCGCCGAGCCGAAGCGTTCGTACGCCGTGATTCAGCTCGCCAGTTCACTCCGCAATGTCGGCCAGGCTGACGAGGCGGTGACGCTGCTGCAAGGACTCCAGCCGGATGCCAGCGTGGCGGATGCTGCGCAAGCCTTCCTAGCGCTCGCCCTGCACTCCACCGGCCGGAGCGACGAAGCGCTGCGCTTAGCCCTTCGCACGGTCGCGAAGAACCTGACGCAGTACGGCCGCGCCGTGACTCACTACGCCGACGAGTTGTAGACGCGGGTCGCAGCCCATTCGCGAGGGTTGTGGATAACTCGCGATGCGGCGAGTGGGCGTCGACTACTGTCACCTGCATGCCCGTTCTCACAGAACCCCTTCCTCAAACTGACAGCAAAATGCTAAACTGCTGTCAAATTGAGGGAGGTGTCGATATGGCTGTTCTGACTGTGCGCAATGTGCCGGACGAGGTGCATCGAGCGCTTCGAGTGCGGGCTGCGGCATCGGGCCGCAGCGCCGAAGCTGAGGTTCGCGCGATCCTTGCTGAGGCCCTCATGCCTGAGCAGCGAATTCGATTGGGCGATGCGCTTGCTCAACTCGGTCGAACGCTGCAACTAACAGACGCTGATGTCGACGCCATTGAGTCGGTTCGCGACGAGTCGACGCTTGAGCCGATCGATTTGTCATGATCGTTCTTGACACGAATGTCGTCTCCGAAGCGCTCCGCCCGACTGCCGATGAAACGGTGAAGCGTTGGCTGAATGAACAGCGGTTCGACAGTCTTTACCTCTCAAGCGTCTCACTCGCTGAGTTGCTCTTCGGTATTCGAGCGATGCCGAACGGCGCCCGTCGAAACCAAGTTGCGAATGCGCTCGATGGACTTGTTGCGCTGTTCTCGGGGCGGATACTCGCTTTCGATCATGATGCGGCGCGCCGATTCGCGGAAATCGCGGCAGAACGTCGCGCGGCTGGCCGCCCGGTTCCGACGGTGGATGGTTTCATCGCGGCGACTGCCGCAGCACACGGCTTTGCGATCGCAACTCGGAACACACGCGACTTCGATGGAACTGGGGTTGAAGTGATCAACCCTTGGCGTGAGCAGGTCTAGCGATCCCGCAACGCCGTGACCTCGATCTCGATTTTGATTGCGGGGTCAGCGAGGCCGACGACCATCATCGTTGCGGCGGGGCGTACGTCGCCGAACACCTCTTGCAGTGCCGGCCACGTTGCTTCGAAATCGGATGCCTCGGGCAACAAGTACCGCACTCGAACGACGTCTGCGAACGAAGTATCCGCCTGCTTGAGTGCTTCTGCAATGTTGCGCAGCGCCTGGCGGGCCTGCTCAAGCACGTCTGGCGAGATCGTCATCGTTGCGTAGTCGTACCCTGTCGTGCCGGAGACGAAGACCCAGTCGTTCTGAACCAAGGCTCGCGAGTAGCCGATCTGCTTTTCGAAAGTCGACCCGGACGAGATGAGTTTGCGCATGCCAGCCAGCGTACGCGGCACGGCTCATAGAGTGGAACGATGGCACCTGGCAAGCTTCCGCTGCACGCGCCCAACGTCGAGCCGTTGCGATTGCCCGCGTTGAGCGAGGGGTTCCCTGGCGACCTCGGGTCGGGCGAAAACGCCGAAGGGCTCAAGTTCGCGGGCCTCGATACGGCGCGTGAGAATCTGAGTCGCATGTCGCTCAGCGAGTGCGAGTTCGCGGGATGGTCGGCGGATGCGACCGACTTCAGCGCCGCAAGGGTCTCCGAAGTGCGGATCGAGCAGCTCAGGGCAACGGAGTTCAACGCGCGACGCAACGTTTGGCGCGAGGTGGAGATCACTGCTTCGCGTGTGGGTGCGCTCGACGTCTTCGACTCGACGCTTTCGAACGTGACGATTGCCGGTTCGAAGCTGGACTGGGTCAGCGCGCACTCCGCAACGCTGACAGACGTGCTGTTTCGTGATTGCCAGATCGGCGAGCTCGATCTCTCTGGTGCGCAGCTCGAACGCGTCGCACTCGAGAACACCCAAATCGAACGGCTCGTGCTCTTCGACAGCCGCTCGCAGTATCTTGATCTGCGCTCTGCCGAACTGCACATCATCGACGGCCTCGACGCGCTGAAAGGCATCATGATTTCGCACACACAAGCTGTGCTTATGGCCGACATGCTGGCCGCACAGCTCGGCGCGATCGTCGTCGACGAGTAAAGCGTCCAGGTGCGCCTTTCGACCGTTTCTGCGCGGCAGAACCGTCGAAAGGCGCACCTGGACGGGTTCAGTTACCCCAGCGGTCAGAAGAACGAGAGGATGCCGCCGCCGAGCATATTCGCGCCGAGCCCCGTGAGCAGCAGCCCCACAACGAGGTCGAGGCCCTGCGAAACGCGTGGGCGGGAGAGCCATTGGTTTGCGGCATCCGCTAGAAAGACGATGCCGACGAGGTACGCGAAAATGACGACCGCAACCGTGCCGCCGAGCACACCGAAAACGAACCAGGCGGAGGCGTCAGGCGGCGTGAACTGTGGGAAGAGCGCGAGAAAGAAGAGCCCCGTCTTGGGGTTCGTGAGGCACGTGAACATGCCCGCGAAGAAGGGCGACGACCCGCGAGACGACCTGACGGCCTTGAGGTCGACGCCGCCACGCGACTGCCACAACCCCGCGAGCGTGCGCACGCCGAGGTAGAGCAGGTAGCTGCCGCCGAGCATCGAGAGTGTTTGATACGCGATTTCGGATGACCGAAGCACTGCAACGACGCCGACGGCAGCCAGCCCAGCCCAACCGAAAATGCCCAGTGAGCTTCCGGTTGCGGCCAATAGCCCCTCGCGCCGACTGTGCAGCGCGTACCGCAGCGACAGCACAGTATCCGGCCCCGGTGTGATCGCGAGCACGACGGCCACGCCGAAGAACGCGAGGTAACCAGCGAGAGACATGCTTCAATTCTTCGCGCGGATGCCTAATGCCACAAGCAAACAAAAACGAAGAACCATTCGGTATCGCCGTACAATAAACGGATGCTGCATCCGCAACGACTCATCGTGCTGCGAGCCGTGCTCGCAGCCGGCTCGGTGAGTGCTGCCGCGCGCAATCTCAACTACGCGCCCGCAACGATCAGCCAGCATCTCGCGGCGCTCGCGAACGAGACGGGGCTCGTATTGTTCGAGCCCGACGGGCGGGGGATTGCGCCGACCGCCGCGGCAATCAACCTCGCCGCGAGCGCCGACCAAGTGCTCGAATCGCTCGACAGGCTCGATCGCACGGTTGAAGACCTGCGCGACCGCCCGACCGAGTACCTCGCGATCGCGTGCTTCTCGTCGGCAGCGCAGGAGTGGCTGCCCGACCTCGTACGGGAACTGCACAAGACGCATCCGCAACTGCGGGTCGAGATTTCGTTGAACGAACCGCACGGTGGTCGGGGGCGGCATGCGCCCGATATCGAGATTCGCACGGAGCCCGCGAGCGGGCCTGAGTTGCGGCTCGAGGGGTACCTGCGGCATCCGCTCATGACAGAGGAATTCGTTGCCGTGCTGCCGAGTGACCATTCTCTGGCGGATGCCGCCGAGCTGCCGCTCGTCGCGCTCGCGGAAGAATCGTGGGTTGACCACGACATCTACGACAGCCCGACGGGGCAGATTCTCAAGACCGCAACGCAGGCGGCGGGGTTCACGCCGCGCTGGGTTGCGCGGCTTGACGACCACCATGCTGCGCTCGCGCTCGTCGCAGGCGGGGTTGGTGTGACGGTTTTGCCGCGACTTGCCTTGACGGGGATGCGCGAGGGGCTCGTGGCGGTGCCGGTAACGCGCCCAATGATCGAGCGCCGCATTGTCGCACACACGACCCTCGCCCCGCGCCGCAACGCGATCGTCGCCGAGGCCCTCGACGGCCTGCAGCGGGTGGTACACGCTCGTTGACTGAGCCCGGAGGGCGAGACGAAGGGCCCGACCCCGCGTCTGCTTAGCGAGCGAGCGCTGCTGCAGCAGCCGCGCGAGCCGCGGCGGGGGAAGACGCGTGGAGCGCGGCATCCGCCATGGCTCGGCACTGGGCGAGCGTGGCGGCGCCAACAGCCGAACCGACCGCGGGGATGAGCCGCGGCGTCATCGAGAGGCTCCGCACGCCGAGACCCACGAGCACCTGGGCAAGCAGCGGGTCGGATGCCGCTTCGCCACACACCCCAACCGGCTTACCGCCCGAGCCCGCACTGCACAGCGAGATGAGCCGCAGCACGGCGGGTTGCCACGGGTCGTTCAACTCCGCGAGTTCGCCTGAAAGCCGATCGGCGGCCATCGTGTACTGCCCGAGGTCGTTCGTACCGATACTCACGAAATCGACGTGCTGGAAAATCTCGGCCGACTGCAGAGCTGCGGCGGGTGTCTCGACCATGACACCGACCGTCGAAATTCCAGCGGCCCGGGCTCGCGCAGCGAAGTCGCGAGCCTCGTCGGCCGTCGCGATCATGGGCGCCATGACCCATGTCTCAGCATCCGATGCAGAAGCAGCCTCGGCGAGCGCCGCAAGCTGCCCGTCAAGCACCTCGGGGTGCGAGCCAGATGTGCGATACCCGCGCACGCCGAGCGCCGGGTTCTCTTCGCCCGCGGGCGTCAGGAACGGCAGCGGCTTGTCAGACCCCGCATCGAGCGTGCGAATGACAACGTGCTTGCCAGGGAACGCATCAAGCACCTCGCGGTACGCAGCAACCTGCTCCTCGTGCGAGGGTGCCTCGGTGCGGTCGAGGAAGCAGAACTCCGTGCGGAAGAGCCCAACGCCCTCGGCGCCAGCGGCAACCGCAGCGGCGCAATCCGCGGGCTTGCCAACATTCGCGAGCACATACACCTGCGTGCCATCGTCCGTCTGACCGGGGCCCTCGAATGCCGAATCGTCCAAGGCGAGCGCTTCCGTGCGCGCGGTTGCAGCCTGCTCATCCGAGGGGTCCTCGATGACCTCGCCCGTCGTTCCGTCGACGAGCACGGTCGTGCCTTCAGCAAGCGTCTCGGCGATGGGGGCGGCGACAACCGCGGGAATGCCGAGCGAGCGCGCCAGAATCGCGGTGTGCGAGGTGCGCCCGCCCTCGCTCGTGACAATCGCGAGGCATTGCGCGGGGTCAAGCCCGGCCGTGTCAGCAGGGGCAAGATCGCGGGCAACAAGCACGAAGGCATGCCCCGGCGAAGGAATCCCCGCGACGGTCGCGCCCGTCAGCTTCGCGACGATGCGATTGCGGATGTCGCGCACGTCTGTCACTCGTTCGGCCTGCAGACCGCCAAGCGCCTCGAACTGTTGCGCGACCCCGTCGAGCACTCGCCAGATCGCGGCTTCGGGCGTGAAGCCCTCATCGCGAACGAGCGCCGTGGCCTGCTCGGTGATCGCCGGGTCAGCAGCGAGCGCAGCGGTTGCCTCGAGCACATCGGAGGCCGTGGTGTTGCCCGATGCGCGGTCACGGAGATCGGATGCGACGGCCGAGACTGCCGCGTTCAATTGCGCGACCGCGGCCTCTCGATCGTCGACGCGGGTTGACATATCGGGTTGGGCGAGCGATTCGCCCATGCGGGCGACGGGGCCGACGACGCGGCCGGGGCTGACGCCGATGGGGTGGCGGGTTGCGGACGCGCTGGTCGGAGTGTGTTCGGGGCCGGGCCCTTTCGCACGCTCAGGGACCGGCGGTTTTTGCTGAACCGGCGGCCTGTCCGCCTCGCCAAAGCCGGAGGCAATGAGCTCGGCAAGGGCGGCGACGGCGGCGAATGCATCCGCACCAGTTGCCGAGATCGTCACGACATCGCCAGCGCGTGTGCCGAGCCCGGCGAGCGAGAGCGGGCTCACAGCGGGCGCGGGTGTTCGGCCCGGAGCGCCGATCGTGATTGTCGAAGCGAACTCGGCGGCCTTGCCCGCGACCGTTGCAGCAGGGCGGGCGTGCAGGCCGGCGGGGTTGATGAGGGTGACTTCGGCGGTTGCGTCGGCTGGGGGCGCATCGGGCACTTCGGCAGGCTCAGTGACCGATGCTTGCGGGTCGCCGCCAAGCTGCTCAATCTTCCCGCCCAGCGCCCCCGAAGCCTCCCGCGCAACCTCATCAAGCGAAGCCCCAGCCGCGGCACGAACAACCGCAGCGACAAGCCCCTCAACGAATGGCGCCGGCACAATCCGTACATCAAGCGAAGGATCCGGCAAGAACTCCAACGCCATCTCAGCCGAGAGCACAGCCGAGCCGAGGTCGGTCAAGACCAGCACCCCTGAGTCAGACGACACCTCTTCTATAGCGGCCGAGACGGCCACGGCATCCGTACCAAACCCGCCATCGGGCGTGCCCGCCGCAACAGCCAAGGGCGGCGGCGAACCGACCATTTCGAGCGCGAGCGACACAGCAGCCTCCGCGAGGGGGCGGCTGTGCGAAACGACAACGATGCCGACGGGCATATCAGGCAGCGAGCTCGTCAGCCAGCGTGCGCAGCATGAGCGCCGACGATGCCGAACCCGGGTCGATGTGCCCCGCGCTGCGCTCGCCGAGGTAGCTCGCGCGACCCTTGCGGGCGACGAGCGGTTCGGTAGCGTCGCGGCCAGCCTCGGCAGCGGATGCCGCGGTCGAGACCGCATCCGCAAGAGAAGCACCACTGGCAACCGCAGCGTCGTAAGC
Source organism: uncultured Microbacterium sp. (assembly GCA_964400205.1). Taxonomy (GTDB): domain Bacteria; phylum Actinomycetota; class Actinomycetes; order Actinomycetales; family Microbacteriaceae; genus Microbacterium. Next base: position 8,012 of record CAYNTU010000009.1, on the reverse strand, counting down.
ATCCATGGCAGGCAGCAAGGCATCGAGCATGGTCTTGTCACCAGGTTCGGCCTTGCCGCGCGCAACAATGCCGTCGACACCAGCGCGCAAAGCCGCACCGAGCCCAGCAGCATCCAAAGAATCAACCGCACCCGCCGTCGTGCCGAACCGCAAGAAGCTCGTGCCGTACAGCGGCCCGCTCGCGCCTCCGACGTTCGAAACGAGTGTCATACCGACCGATTTGCCGAGGTCGGCGATCGTCGTGGGCGGTGTCGCTTCGAGCGCGGCAACCGCTGCGGCCATGCCACGATCCATGTTCGAGCCGTGGTCGGCATCGCCGATTGCCGAGTCGAGATCTGTCAGGTACTGCCGCTGCTCAGTCGCGGCGGCGCTGAAACGCCCGAGCCACGAAACGAGCTGATCGAGGGTGACAACATCCGCCATTTCAGACCCCCCAACGCAGGCCGGGCGTGTTGACCGGAGCGTCCCAGTAGCCGAGCATCTCGTCGGTCGCGCGCAGCAGGGTGAGCGAGCAGCCGGCCATCTCGAGCGAGGTGATGTAGTTGCCGACGAGGTTGCGCGCGACCTTGACGCCAGCAGCCTCGAGCAGCTTCCCGACCTCGCCGTACATGAGATAGAGCTCAAGCAGCGGCGTGCCACCCATGCCGTTGAGCATGGCGATAACCGGCCCACCCGTGAAGTCGAGGTCGGCCAGAATCGGCTCGACCAGGTCAGCAGCAACCTCGGATGCGGGGGCCAGCGGCACCCGCTTGCGTCCGGGTTCGCCGTGAATACCGATGCCGAGTTCCATCTGGTCGTCCGGCAGGTCGAAGGTCGGCTTGCCAGCGGCGGGGACCGTGCACGAGGTCAGCGCGATGCCGTACGAGCGCGCGTTCGCGTTGACGTCTTCCGCGAGCTGCTTGACGGTCGCGAGGTCTGCGCCAGCCTCTGCAGCCGCACCGACGATCTTCTCAAGCAACACGGTCGCGCCGACACCACGGCGGCCAGCTGTGTAGAGCGAATCCTGCACGGCAACGTCGTCGTCAACGATGACGCTTTCGACCTGCACACCCGTCTCGGCGGCGGCAAGCTCTGCGGCCATCTCGAAGTTCATGACGTCGCCCGTGTAGTTCTTGACGATGTGCAGCACACCGGCGCCCGAGTCAACAGCCTTCGTCGCCTCGACCATCTGGTCGGGCGTCGGTGAGGTGAAGACCTGGCCGGCACACGCGGCATCCAACATGCCGAGCCCAACAAAACCACCGTGTAACGGTTCGTGACCCGAGCCACCACCCGAGATCAAGCCGACTTTGCCGGGGCGGGGCGCGTCACCGCGGTAAATCACCTTGTGCTCAAAATCGACGCGGAGTTCAGGGTGCGCGAGCTGGTAGCCCTGCAGGAAGTCGGGGACGACATCGTCGACGCCGTTGATGAGTTTCTTCATGGGGGAGCCTCCTTTGGCGATGCGCTCAACAATGAGCGGTGATGGCCCCAGCCTAGAACTGTTCAGTTACGCATGGGCGAACAGTTTGTGACGGATGCGCGTGGCCAGTCCGAGTTCAGCCCACAGCCCCGAGCGATAGCCTGAAACAGTGGGAATGAAACCGGCAACCTACCGCGCCACCGCGGTTGTTTTGCTGACCCTCGCGGCGATCGTCGGCATGGCCATTGCCCTTGAGGCCGGCGGCGGAATTGCGCCACTGCCGTACTCGGATCCGGGCTCCTTCATCCGCTGGTCTGTGCCTGTCACGAAGCTCATCGTCAACCTCTCGGCCGCGCTCATGATCGGCCCGCTCGTGCTCGCGCTCTGGAGCATGCAAGAGAAGACGCCCGCCTTCGAGCGCGCGATTTCGATCTCGGCCCTCGGCGCGGCGATCTTCACGCTTGCCAACCTCGCCAATCTCATCGTGACCTTCAAAGCGCTCACGGTCACCTCGCTCACGGATCCGCTGTTCGCGCAGTGGCTCACAACCGAGGCTGGCATCGCGGCGATCATCACGATCGTGGCCGGGGCGATCATCACGATGGCGCTCCTGCTCGTGCGCGGCTACACCGGCACGCTCCTCGTCGCGGTTGCAACCTTCGGCGCCCTCATCCCCATGGCGACGCAGGGCCACTCGGGCTCACTCGCGGGCCACGGGGTCGCGGTCAACGCAATCTTCCTCCATATGGCCGCCGCCGCCGCGTGGATTGGCGGGCTCATCGCGCTCATCCTCATCCCCAACGAACGCCCCAAGATCGTCGAACGCTACTCGACAATCGCCCTCGTTGCCTTCGTCGTCGTCGCGGTCTCAGGCCTCGCTCGCTCGATGGTCGCGATGCCAAAACTGAGCGATCTCTTCACGAGCTACGGTGCCATCACGATCGCGAAGGCCGTGCTGCTCATTGCCACCGGATGCCTCGGAGCAGGCTATCGCCGCAAACTCATCCCCAGTATCCGTGACGGCAAGAGCACGCGCGCCTTCAGCCGACTCATCCTCGCGGAATTCGCGCTCATGGGCGCCGCGAGCGGTGTTGCCGTCGCGCTTTCCCGTACGGCACCCCCGCAGGGTGAAGAGGGGATCCGGTCAACCCCCGCCGAGCTGCTCACGGGCCAAGCGCTCCCGCCGGAACTGGACGTGCACCAGTGGCTCACGGCCCTCAAGCCCGACATCCTCTGGATCATGGTCGCGGGCTTTGGCATCTTCTTCTATCTCGCGGGCGTGCGCCGCCTGCACAAGCGCGGCGACTCGTGGCAGTGGTACCGCACGGTGCTGTGGGTGCTGGGCCTCCTGCTGCTCGTGTGGGTGACCTCGGGCCCCATCAACGCGTACCAGGAGTACCTCTTCAGCGTGCACATGCTGGGGCACATGATGCTGTCGATGGCGATCCCCATGTTCCTTGTCGCGGGTGCGCCCGTGACTCTCGCGAGCCGCGCGATCAAGAAGCGCAAAGACGGCACGCGCGGCGGCCGCGAGTGGATTCTCTGGGGCGTCCACTCGCCCTATTCGCGCATCATCACGCAGCCCTTTGTCGCCGCAGCGATCTTCATCGGCTCGCTCTGGGTTTTCTACTTCACCGACATCGTGCGCTGGGCTGTGAAAGATCACCTGGGCCACGAGTGGATGGTCGCGCACTTCCTCATCGCGGGCTACCTCTTCGTGCTGACGCTCGTCGGCATCGATCCGCTCCCCAAACGCCTGCCCCACGCCGGCCGGCTCATCACGCTCATCGGCGTCATGGCGATGCACGCCTTCTTCGGTGTCGCGATCATGATGCAAACGGGCCTCATCGTCGCCGAGTGGTACGGCTCCATGGGGCGCACCTGGGGTGCAACGCCCATCGCCGATCAGCAAGCCGGCGGCGGCATCGCCTGGTCGGTCGGCGAGATCCCCACGCTCATCCTCGCCGTCATCGTCGCCATGCAGTGGTCAAAATCGGATGCGCGCGCCCAAAAACGCGCCGACCGCCACGCCGATCGCACGGGCGATGCCGAGCTTGAGGCGTACAACGAACGGCTCGCGCAGATCGCGGAGCGCGACGCGCGCGCTGAGCGCCGTTAGAACCCGAACTCGGTCGGGGAGCCCAGCCGGATCGCGGCTGTGCCGTCGGGCAGAATCTGCACGATACCCGCCCACTCGAAGGGAACATCCTCGTCGATGACGGTATCGGTGCCGTCGTGCAGGAGTCGCACGGGCGCGTACAGGTGCACGGCGCCCTGCGTGGGTTTGATGATCCAGTCGTTGCCGTGCGGTTCGAGCTCGACCTTGGGGTAGGCGACGACAGACCAGAGCGGCGGCTCATCGGGGTCGAGGATGTCGCTCGTCACACGCCCGAAGGGGCAGTTGGCCGGCATGAGCACGCGCTTTGTGACGCACTCGTCGAGCACGGTGTCGAGGCGCTCCTGAATTGTCTGCGTGAACTCGGCCGTCGGCTCGAGCTGCACATCCACAGCCGTTGCCTTGAGCGGCACGTTCGAGAAGAAGCCCACACCGCCGTTCTTCGTCTGCGCGATCTGCGTCTGCACGCTGATGACGTACATCCCCGGGCTGAAGACGAGCAACTGCATGGGGACATCGGGGTCGCCCGAGGGGTCGATCTGCAAGCGATCGAGGTCGAAGTTGTTAATGCGGAACTGTTCCGAGCCGAAGATTCGCACATCGAGTTGCGCGAGGGGGCTCTCGGCAAACCGCCACTGCGGCGCGAACACCTTGAAGCCGTCGCTCTTGACCCGGAACTGCGTTGACCCCTCGTGCTTGTTGGCCGTGTAGCTCGCCGTGACGACGTACTCATCACCCTCACGGTGCTCATCCGTGATGACGATGTCGTTGAGAGGGGCAAGCGCGGCGTGCCGCAGGAGCGCGGGCGAAGCGTTCGAGTTGAGTTCGGAGCTCTCAACCATCTCGGGGGTGAGGTTCACGCCGGGCAATTGCAATGCATCCGCCGCCCGACCCTCGTGCAAGAGCGTGAGGTAGTGCGTCACGAACGCCGAGGGGCTGTAGAGCGCGCGGTACACCCAGACCGAGCCGGCAACGAGCCCAATGAGGAGCAGAACGGATGCCACGAGCAACGCCCACAGCAGGGTGCGGCGCGGCGCGGCAGGGTGCGAGCGGATGTCGCTCGTCGCTGCCTCGCTCGCCTTCGCCGCCATGCGCCCAGTTTACGAGCAGCGGGTCACCAAGCCTCTCAGTATTGCCGAGTGCGACGGCGCGACCCGGGCGAGGGCGAGACACACGGCCTACGATTGAGAGGTGCCAACGGTTGAACTCTCTGCGGAGCAAGTCGAGATCTTCGAACTGCTCGAGAGCACCGATCAGCACGTCTTTATTACGGGTCGTGCCGGCACGGGAAAATCGACGCTCCTGCGCTACTTCGCCGAGAACACGAAGAAGCAAATCGCGATCTGCGCGCCCACGGGGGTCGCCGCGCTCAATGTCGGCGGCCAGACGATCCACTCGCTCTTTCGGCTGCCGATCGGGCTCATTGCCGACACTGAGCTTGAACAGCCCGACAACGTTCGCAAGCTTCTGAGTGCCCTCGACGCGGTCGTCATTGACGAGGTCTCGATGGTCAACGCCGACATCCTCGATGCGATTGATCGCTCGCTGCGGCAGGCCCGTCGCAAACCGTTCGTGCCCTTCGGCGGCGTGCAGATCATTATGTTCGGCGACCCCTACCAGCTCGCGCCCGTGCCCCCGCGCGGCGACGAGGCGCATTACATGGCCGATCACTACCGCTCGAGTTGGTTCTTCGACGCCCACGTGTGGCAGCCGCTGCCCGAGGCGCCTGCGCCGGGTGGGCCTACAACAGGCTCAAACGATCCAGATTCGCCGAAAACGCCTGATTCTGCGGGTTCTGACGCAAACGAGCCTGTTTTCGGCACGGCTGAGGCAGACAACGGTCTCTTCGTCGTTGAAAAAGAGCGCGCCGAGCTGCTCGTGCGCGAGCTCGTGCACATCCACCGCCAAGACGACGACGAGTTCAAGGCCACGCTCAACGCCGTGCGGCACGGGCGTGTGACGGCGGATATTGCCCACGCACTCAACACGATGGGCGCGCGTTCGCAACCTGACCCCGAGCCAGGCGAGACCCCGCTCATCACCCTCGCAACGCGCAATGACATCGTCACGAGCATCAACCGCCGCCACCTCGCAGCGCTGCCGGGTAAAGAACAGATCGCCCGCGCCGAGATTAACGGTGATTTCGGTCGCGGCGATGCGAACTACCCCGCCGAGGCAGAGCTGCGGCTCAAGATCGGGGCGCAGGTCATGTTCCTGCGCAACGATACGGGCGGTGAGTATCCGCGCTGGGTCAACGGCACGATCGGCACGGTCACGCGCATCCTGGGTGACATCGTCAAGGTTGAAGTCGAGGGCGAAGAGGTCGAGGTTGAGCCCGCCGTGTGGGAGAAATTTCGGTACTCCTATAACCCGGGCAGTCGAACCATCCGCCGCGACATTGTCGCCGAGTTCACGCAGTTCCCCCTGCGTCTGGCGTGGGCAGTCACGATTCACAAGTCGCAGGGGCAGACGCACGATCGGGCGGTGATCGACCTCGGTTCGGGGGCCTTCGCACCCGGCCAGACGTACGTTGCTCTGAGCCGACTGACCTCGCTCGAGGGGCTTTATCTCAGTCGCCCGCTGCGGCCCAGCGACATCCGAGTCGATGCGGATGTCGCCCGCTTCATGCGCAACGCCCGCTTTGCTCTGACCCGGTAATCCCCACCTACAGCTGCGCTGTGAGCGGGCTTTCGGGTGGTGAAAGCCGTTCGCGACTAGACTCTACGGGTGGCCATCACCCGTAACGCGACTCCATCGCGCCCGCACATGCGAATTCGCCGCGCGCTCGCGGCGGTTGTAGCGGCGGCGACGCTCGTCGGTCTCACGGCATGCACCGACTCGGGCGACTCGCCCGAACCCACCCCGCAGGTTGAGGCTTCGCTGCCAGCAGAGACGCAAGCCGCGTTGCAGCAGGCGGTCGAGAACGCCATCGCCGGCGGCGGCGCAACGGGTGCCATCGTTGGCGTCTGGGTGCCCTGGAGCGGCGAATGGGTTGCCGGCATCGGCACGACCACGCCAGGCGGCCCAGCGGTCACGGCAGACATGAGCTTCCGCGGCGCAACGGTCACGCGCATGATGACGTGCGACGTGCTCTACGGCCTTGCGAAAGACGGCGTCGTTGCGCTGACCGACTCCGTTTCGAACTTCATCGCGGGTTCGGATGACCTGCGCGAAATCACGCTGCAGCAGCTGTGCGATAGCAGCGCGGGCATCGGCGCATCCGGCCCCCAGATTGTGCCCATGTGGTACCGCACGCCCGAGCGCGTGTGGGCGCCGAAAGAGATCGCGATGTGGGGTCGCGCGCAAGAGATTGCGCCCCCGGGTCTGCGTTACGTCGATTCGGATGCCGGCTACCACCTGCTCGGCTATGCCCTTGAGCGCGCCTCGAACCTCACGATGCAAGAGCTGTACGCGAAGTACTCGACGGGCCCGCTCGGGCTCGAATCGACCGTGCTTCCGTCGAGCACCCCGGCAACGCCCACGCCGAGCCCCTACCTTCCGGGCTATTACACGCCCGTTGGTGCGGATGGCGTGCGCAACTGTGCCGAGCCCGTCGACATCTCGACCATCTCGGCAAGCCTCGGGTTTGCAGATGCAGGCATTACGACGACGATCCACGACCTCGGCGAGTACATTCGTGCGGATGCTGCCCAGACGATCTCGTGGCAAAAGGGCGATGAAGCCGCGCAACAACGCTTCAGCAACCCTTTGCCCATGTGGGAAGGTGCACCGACGTGGATGAACGCTCGAGGCGGCGCCTTCATCCTCGGCCCGCTCGTTGGCCAGTACGGTTTCGTTCCGGGCTACTCGACGGCAGCGTTCTCTGACCCCGCCACGGGCTTCACGGTTGCTGTTGTGCTCAACAACAGCGAAATGCAAGGTGCCTACGCCCAGTCGCTCGCACTGCAGCTTGCCGCGATCGCCTCTAAGGCACCCGCGGCTGAAGGGCAAACTGCGCCTGAGTTTGGCCTGCCGTTCTCGGTCGACAGCATCAGCCATGAGTTGGGCATCGCGGCCATCTGCCCGCTCCCCGGCGAAGAGGTTGCAGCTCCGGAAACGCAAGAACCTGCCCCGCCGCCACCCCCACCCTCGCCCGAAGAGGCCGGTTATGAAAACGAGTGGGGCGAGTGGATCGTTCCGCCGGTTGAGTGGCGTGAACTCGAAGACGGCGCCTGGGTCGAGGGCTACTGGAACCAGGCTGGTGAATGGATCGAGGGCTACTACAACGACGAGGGCGTCTGGACGCCGGGTCGCCGACCGTAGCGAGTGTTTTAGCCAAGAGTGGGTGGCGCATCCCTCTTCTTGTCTTTCCCGCTCGAGGGAAGAGATCGGATGCGTCAGCCGCCCAGCGCGCCGGCGTCGGTTTCGCTCACGTCGGTGCGGTGGAAGTTCTGGAACGACCGGCTCGCGGTTGGGCCGCGCTGACCCTGGTAACGGTTGCCGTATGGGCCTGAGCCGTAGGGGTTTTCGGTCGCGCTCGTGAGCTGGAAGAAG
>CAYNTU010000008.1:21248-75824 GCA_964400205.1 uncultured Microbacterium sp. | reverse complement strand
GCCCGTCCACTTGGGCCACCAGAAGTAGAAGCCCGCGAACATCGCGAAGACCACGGTGCCGAAGATGACGTAGTGGAAGTGGGCGACCACAAAGTACGAGTCACTCAGGTGGAAGTCGAGCGGCGGAGCGGCGAGGATGACACCCGTGAGACCACCGAAGACGAACGACACGAGGAAGCCGAGTGCGAACACCATGGGCGTTTCGAAGGTGATCGAACCGCGCCACATCGTGCCGATCCAGTTAAAGATCTTCACACCGGTCGGGACCGCGATGAGCATCGTCATGATCGCGAAGAACGGCAACAGCACGCCACCGGTCACGTACATGTGGTGGGCCCACACAGCAACCGAGAGCGCCGCAATCGCGATGGTTGCGTAGACGAGAGTCTTGTAACCGAAGATGGGCTTGCGGCTGAAGACCGGGATGACCTCGGAAATGATGCCGAAGAACGGCAGCGCGATGATGTACACCTCAGGGTGACCGAAGAACCAGAAGAGGTGCTGCCAGAGCAGAACACCACCGTTGGCCGGGTCGTAGATGTGCGCACCGAGGATGCGGTCTGCTGCGGCACCAAAGATTGCCGCTGCGAGAACCGGGAAGACCATGATGACGAGCAGGCTCGTGATGAGCGCGTTCCAGGTGAAGACGGGCATACGCCACATCGTCATGCCGGGGGCGCGCATCGTGAGGATCGTCGTGATGAAGTTGACACCACCGAGGATCGTTCCAAAACCAGAGATACCCAGACCGAGCATCCAGAGGTTTCCACCGACACCCGGCGAGAAGGTGATGTTTGCAAGCGGCTGGTACGCGAACCATCCGAATGATGCAGCACCCTGGGGCGTCAGGAAGCCCGCAACAGCGATGAGCGAACCGAACGTGAAGAGCCAGAACGCAAAGGCGTTGAGGCGCGGGAACGCAACGTCGGGGGCACCGATCTGCAGCGGCAAGAGCGCGTTGGCAAAACCTGCGAAGAGCGGCGTTGCGAACATGAGGAGCATGATCGTGCCGTGCATCGTGAAGAGCTGGTTGAACTGCTCTTTCGTCGTGAGGATCTGCATACCGGGGGCAAACAGTTCGGCACGAATGATGAGCGCCATAACGCCACCGAGTAGGAAGAACAGCACAGAGGCGATGAGGTACATGTACCCAATCGTCTTGTGGTCAGTTGAGGTCAACCAGTTGACAACGATGTTGCCTTTGCGGTGCACCTTGGTGCTGCTCAGGAGGGCAGCCTGACGCGGTGGCAGGGTCGTGACACCCGAGCCGTGCGTCTCAAACGCTGAAGTACTTTGCGACATTCTTAGTGGTCTCCCTCAGCAGCCGGGCCGGTACCCGGGTAGTTGTGCAGACGGTCGTAATCCTCGTCGAAGTTGCCGACGTTGCCCTGTTCGCGCAGCGTCTCGAGATACTCGTTGTACTCCGCTTCTTCAACAACCTTGACGTTGAAGAGCATCATCGAGTGGTACTCTCCACACAGCTCGGCGCAGACACCCTTGTACTCGCCCGTGCGAGTCGGGATGAACGACCACGAGTTGTCTTTGCCGATGTACATGTCTTTCTTGTACAGGAAGTCAACGATCCAGAACGAGTGGATAACGTCGCGCGACTTGAGGTCGATGCGAACTTCCTTGTTGACCGGCAGGTACAGCGTCGGTGCCTGCGTCTGGTCAATCGTGCCGTTCTGATCAGGCTGAGCTTGAATGCTCAGGCTGTAGACGTCTTGGCTGTGGTCTTCTGCTTCGCCCTCGTAAATGAAGTCCCATGCCCACTGCTTTGCGTAGGCCGTGATGACGACATCTGGGTCGTCGTTGCGATCCTCGATGATGGCCTGTTCTTGCGCCGTGAACGCGAACATGCCGAGGATGAAGATGAGCGGAACCGTCGTGAAGAAGATCTCGATCGGCATGTTGTAACGCAGCTGTACGGGAAGCCCCGTTTGACCCTTGCGGCGGCGGTACACAATGAGCGCCCAGCCGATGAGGCCCCACGTGAGAACACCAACAGCAAGCAGTACGATCCACGAGTTGACCCACATGGCAGTGATGCCCTCGGTGTGGTTCGTGGTCGGAACACCCGTCTCGTCCCAACCAGGCAGGAACCCGGCGAGTTCGGTTGGCGTGCAACCAGCCAGAGCGACCGCTGCAGCAAGCCCAAGCGGCACTGCAGCCCAGCGATAACGCCGTTTCGCGGGCGAATTGTCTTGCTCAGCCTCGAGGCGTGTTTCAGACACGGGGCACCTTTCCGATCTATGACAGCGGCATTGCCAGTCTACGGCAAGCGCACAGACTTTTCCGACCGTCCACGCAGGTTGCGCGAGACTTCAGACCGTGAAAAACCGTGCTTTTGGTGGAGTTTTAGTGGAAGCTATCGCCGCAAGCGCAGCTGCCCGCAGCATTCGGGTTATCGATTGTGAAACCCTGCTCTTCGATCGAGTCTTTGAAATCAATCGCGGCACCTTCGAGGTACGGAACGCTGTCTTCATCGACGATCACTTCAACACCGTCAAAGTCGACCGTTGCGTCACCATCGAGGTAGCGCTCGTCGAAGTACAGCTGGTAGATCAAACCCGAGCAACCGCCCGGCTGAACGGCGACACGCAAGCGCAGGTCGTCACGACCTTCGCGCTCGAGCAGGCTCTTGACCTTGGCCGCTGCGGCATCCGTCAACTGCACGCCGTGTGCGTTTTGTGTGGTCACATCGCTCATGTTGTCTCCTGAGTCTCGGTGTCGTTCAATTCTACTGCTGGGCAGCCGCCTCAGGCGGTGAGCAGCTCATCGCGCGTCATGGTGTTCAAGCGCGCGAGCAAGAGCGCCTCGGCCGTCGTTGCGTTGCGGAACGTCTCGAGGTGCAGCGATTCATTCGGGCTGTGGGCGCGCGAGTACGGGTCTTCGACGCCTGTCACCAAGATCTGCGCCTGCGGGTAGCGCTCGACGAAGTCTGCGATGAACGGGATTGACCCGCCGATGCCGAGATCCATGCAGTCTTTGCCATAGGCATCCGTGAGCGCCTGTCGCGCAAGGTTGGTCGCGGGGGCAGCATCGTCTGCGAGGAACGCTTCACCGAGGTCGACATCGCTGATCGTGACTTCTGCCCCGAACGGCGTGTGTGCTTCGATGTGCGCCTTCAGTGCGTCAAAGGCTGCCTGTGCACTTTGACCGGGTGCAACGCGGGCGCTGATGACCGCCGTCATCGAGGGCGGCAGCGTGTTCGAGGCGTTTTCACTTGACGTCGCGTCCATACCGATGACGGTGATTGAGGGCTGATTCCAAATGCGATTGAGAATCTCGCCCGTGCCAGCAGGGCTCACGCCGTCGAGGAGCCCTGCCTCATCGCGCAGAGTTGCTTCGGAGTATGGCGGAACGGATGCTTCGCGCGACTCAAGCCCGGCAACCGCGGGCGCGCCCGTCTCGTCCCACAGGGTTGCGAGCAGGCGGACCATGGCGGTCATCGCATCCGGCACCGCTCCCCCAAACATGCCGGAGTGCGAGGCGTGTTCGAGCGTGCGAACGGTCACCGTGAACCGCGCGTTGCCGCGCAATGAGACCGTCAATCCGGGAGTCTCGGAATCGAAGTTCCCCGAGTCGGCAACGATGATGACGTCGGCTCCGAGCACGTCGGCGTGGTCGTCGAGGAACTGCGTGAATGATCGTGAGCCGTACTCTTCTTCGCCCTCGATGAAAACGGCGAGACCCAGGTCAAAGTCGTCACCGAGCGCATCCGCGAGCACGCGCAGTGCAGAAACGTGCGCCATGATGCCTGCTTTATCGTCAGCCGCGCCGCGCCCGTAGAGGCGGCCATCAATGACTGTCGGCTCGAAGGGCGGCGTGTTCCACAGCGCTTCGTCCCCGGGAGGTTGCACGTCGTGGTGTGCGTAGAGCAGCACGGTGGGGCGGTTGTTCTTTGCACGCCGAACGGCGATGATGCCGGGCTGACCATACTCTTCCGTACCCGGAACCTTTGCGCGTGAGATCTCGACGCTGTCGAACACTCCCGTGCCGCGGAAAAGCTCAGCGACAGCATCGGCGCTTCGCACGAGTTGCTCCTGGTCGAACGAGGGCCAGGCGACACCGGGGATGCGAACGAGTGCACCGAGATCAGCGAGGGCGGCGGGGAATCCGAGGTTTACGCGTTCGGCAAGATCGGCAACGTCAAGGGGGGCAGATGGCTGAAAGGTCATACGAGTAATCTTAAGTTGTCCAACCCACCCGCTGAGGAGAACGCTGTGTCCAAGCGCCCGACGACCACACCCGACGAAACCCCCGCCGAGGAGACCGTCAAGCGCCCTGCGTCATACACGCCCAAGAAGGGTCGCCCGACGCCAACGCGCGCTGAGCAAGAAGCCGCACGCAAGCGTCCGCTCGCCGACAACAGCAAAGAAGCCAAGCAGCGTCGCAAGGAAGAAATGCGCGAGGCCCGTATGGCGGCGAATGCCGGCTACCAGCGTGGTGACGAGAAGTACCTCCCACCGCGCGACAAAGGCCCGCAGCGTCGCTGGGTGCGCGACTTCGTGGATTCCAAGCGCCGCGTTGAAGCGACCATGATGTACGCGGCAATCCCCGTGCTCATCGGTACCTACACGGGCATCCCCCGCGTGCAAGAGATCTCGATGCTCGTGTTCTTCGCACTCGCGGCAGCCACGATTCTCTCTGCAATTCTGCTCTCGAACCGGGTCAAGAAGCTCGCTCGCGCCAAATGGGGCGATGAGACGCAGAAGGGCCTGGGACTCTACGCCGCGCTGCGCGCCATCCAGCCTCGCCGTTTGCGTGCTCCACGCCCGCAAATCGCCATTGGCGCCGAGGTTCAGTGACCTTTAGCCGCGCCGTTTGAGCCCGCGGTTGATGTGGCGGGCCCAGAACGGGCCTTCGTAGAGGAACGCCGTGTAGCCCTGCACGAGCGTTGCGCCCGCATTCAAGCGTTCTGCAACGTCGTCTGCCCTTGTTACACCGCCGACAGAAACAACACAGAAGTCAGCCGGCACCGTCCCTCGGATGACGCGGAGCACCTCAAGCGAACGCTCTTTGAGCGGCGCACCGGAAAGGCCACCCGCACCGATTGCTTCGACCCGATCCGCGGGCGTCTTGAGGCCCGCACGAGAGATTGTCGTATTGGTCGCGATGATGCCGGCCATACCCTCGTCGACCGCGAGCTGAGCGATCTCGCTGATCTCGTCGTCCGTGAGGTCGGGGGCGATTTTGACGGCGACGGGGATGCCACCCGCGGCAGCCTTGACGGCACGCAGGAGCGGCTGCAGCGATGTTGTGTCCTGCAGGCCGCGCAACCCGGGCGTGTTGGGCGACGAGACGTTGACTGCCAGGTAATCGGCATACGGCGCAACGGTCGAGGTCGAGGCGACGTAATCGGCAACAGCGTCGGCAACCTCAACAACGCGCGACTTGCCGACGTTGACCCCGATGATGGCGTTCGGACGCCGCTTCCGAAGGCGCTTAAGCTTTTTCGCAGCAGCGGCTGCACCGTGGTTGTTGAACCCCATGCGATTGATGACGGCAAGATCGGGAATGAGGCGGAACAAGCGAGGCTTGGGGTTGCCGTCTTGAGCAATGTTTGTGAGTGTTCCCACCTCAACATGGCCAAAGCCCAAAGCGCTCAGGCCGCGCACGCCAACGGCGTTCTTGTCGAAGCCCGCCGCAATGCCAAACGGTGTCGGAAATGTCAGCCCCATGGCCGAAACCTCGGTGGAAGCATCCGCTTTCGTGACACTCGAGACAACCGAACGGATGCCCGGGAGCCCAGCCGCACGAATGACAACCATGCCGAGGTGGTGCGCGAACTCGGGGTCGAGTTTGGAAAGCACCGTTCGGAAGAAGAACTTATACATCGGCTTCCTCAGGTTCCGTGGGCACCGCGTCTTTGTCGACCGTGTCTTTGTGCGCCGCACGCAGGGCCTCGACCGCCGACTCAAAATCATCGAGTGAATCGAATGCTTGATAGACGCTCGCGAAACGCAGGTAGGCGACCTCGTCGAGCTCACGCAGGGGGTCGAGGATAGCCAGACCAATCTCGTTGGCCTCCACTTGGCTCAGGCCGCTCGAACGGACGGTTTCTTCAACCGTCTGCGCCAAAACAGCAAGATCGGCTTCTGTCACGGGCCGCCCTTGGCACGCCTTACGGACCCCAGAAATCACCTTTTCACGACTGAAGGGCTCAACAACGCCAGAGCGTTTAATGACGTTGAGCGTTGCCGTCTCGGTTGTCGTGAACCGGCCGCCGCACTCTGGGCACTGGCGGCGACGGCGAATTGACTGACCGTCGTCGCTCGTGCGCGAGTCGATGACGCGAGAGTCTGGATGGCGGCAGAACGGGCAGTGCACCTTATGAACCTTCTTCGAATCGAGCCGTGACGGCCTCACCGTGCGCGGGAAGATCTTCAGCGGTTGCAAGGCTCACGATCTTGTCTGCAACTTCGGCGAGACCCTCGCGATCGTAGCGAATGACCTGTTGCGGCCGCAGGAAGGTGCTCGCGCTCAAACCCGCCGAGAAGCGGGAATTGCCGTCGGTTGGCAGCACATGATTGCTGCCTGCGAGATAGTCACCGAGGCTCACGGGCGAGTAGTCACCCACGAAGATCGCTCCCGCGTTCGTGAAATCTGCCGCATCGGCCCCCTCGTAGTGCAATTCAAGGTGCTCAGGCCCGTACATATTGCTGATCGCCTTGGCCTGTTCGAGATCGTTCACGAGCACAATGGCTGACTGCTCACCCTCGAGTGCGATTTGAGCGCGAGCGCCGTTTGTCGTCTGGGCAACGCGGCGGGCAACTGCGGCTGCGACCTGCTCGGCGAGTTCCGATGAGTCCGTGACGAGCACGGCAGCAGCCTGCTCATCGTGCTCGGCCTGGCTCACGAGATCAGCAGCAACGAACTCGGGGTTGGCGGAAGCATCCGCCACGATCAAGATTTCGGTCGCGCCCGCCTCAGAATCAGTGCCAACATCGCCCGCTACGATCCTCTTTGCTGCCGCGACGAAGTTATTGCCAGGGCCTGTGACAGTGTCGACGGGTGCGAGCCCGATTTCAGGTACACCGTAGGCAAGCGCCGCAATCGCACCCGCTCCCCCGACCGCGTACACCTCGTCGACGCCGAGGAGCTCAGCGGCAGCAAGGATTGTTGGGTGCACGCGCCCATCAAATTCACGTTGCGGAGGCGAGGCAAGCGCGATTCGGGAAACCCCGGCAACCTGCGCGGGAACGACGTTCATGACAACGCTTGAGGGATATACGGCTTTGCCACCGGGAATATACACACCGGCGGCACCGACTGGTTGCCAGCGCTGTTCGACGAAGGCCCCCGACCCGAACGTTGTCGTACGCGCCGCGGGAACCTGCGCCGCGGATGCTTCGCGCACTCGCTTGATTGCTTCCTCGAGCGCCTCGCGCACTTGCGAGTCGAGCTGTGCGAGCGCCTCTGCGCGGTGATCATCTGGCACCCGAAGTGCATGCCCAGCAACCCCGTCGAAACGCTCAGCTTGTTCGCGAAGCGCTGTCTCCCCCGCCGATTGCACGGCGGCGACGATCTCTTGTGCTGCTGCTCGCGCATCAGCGAGCGCCTGTTGCGCGCGTGGCAGTTCGACTTCGTCGATGCTGACACCGCGAAGGTCAGTGATCCGCATGGGGTTAGTCCTTGCTTGGTGGTGCCGGCGGCACGTCGTCGAAGTCTTCCTCAAGCTCTTCGAGTGCCTCATCGCCCGTCAGGATTTCTTCATCTGCGGGGTCGATAACGGGGCGCGGGACGGCAATAATCGGTCGTGCTGGTGCGGCAATGGCATTGGCGAGCGCGTCGGGACGACCAATAAAGTCGTCACGAAGACCCGGGATATGCGGCGCCCCCACGGTCAGTACGACGCCCGCGGCTGCCGCGATGAGCCCGATCCAGTAGCCAAAGCTGAGTGGATCACCGGCAATGAGGCGCGCGACGATCAGTTGAATCCAGGCGATGAGCGAGAAGACAAAGACAACCGACGCAAACTGGTCGATACTCAAAGAACCGACCGTCGGCGGCTGTTCAGCAGAGACGCGGCGAACGACGAGCAGGATGCTCGCAATCAGCGCGCCACCCGTCACGAGCGCTGACTCAATACCGCTCGTGAAACCCGGGCCAAAGATCGCGGCAAGAATGAGCACGAGCGTTACGCCAAGAATTCCCAGCTCACGAGCGGAAAAACCGAAGTATCCCGATTGCGGGATCGCCTCATTCACCTCGCCGTCATCGGCATGAGCGAGGTGCGCCATCTCGACCGCATCGGCCTGCTCCGCAACAGCTTCGTCGAGGATCTGCGCCTCTTCGATTGCGGGAGCTTTTTTCGGTTTCGCGTTTGAACTCACACGTGCTCCTGAAGGTTGTACGGGGTGAGAGCGAGTCTAGCGACCGCTACCCGAGACACTGCCGACCGAACAGCGCCTTAAGATCACCGTACAAGTCAGGTGTCACGCTCACGGTGAGCGGCACACGGAAGACCTTCATGACGCCGGCACGGTGCACGCCCAGATGGACTTCGGTCTCACCCGTGTGCCGCTGCAAGACCTCGCGAAACTCGGAGATTGCGTTGTGGGTTGCACGTGCTTCCGCAAGGCTCACGCGGAGTGGGCCGTGTTCGCCCTGTGCTGTTCCCTCGATGGCGATGGCGGAGTGCCCGAAAAGGCCGATCTCTTCATCACGCACCTGCACCCGGCCGCGAATCGTGAGGATCGAATCGGCCTTGAGCGCCTCAGAGAACTCGGCATACGCCTTCCCCATGAACGAGACCGTGATCTCGCCGCTGAAATCTTCGAGCGTCACTTGACCCCAGGGCTTTCCCGTCGTCTTGCCGACGCGGTGCTGGACCCCTGTGACAAGGCCCGTCAGAGCAACCTGGTCGCCGTCAGCGGTCTCTTCGGAAGCGAGCAGATCGCCAATCGTGCGGTCGCGATGTTTGGCGAGCGCGAGTTCAAGGCCAGAAAGTGGGTGGTCGGAGACATAGAGACCGAGCATCTCACGTTCGAAAGCGAGCCGGTCTTTCTTCGTCCACTCTGCGATGTTCGGAATGTTGCGCTCGTGTGCCGGTTCGTCCCACAGACTGTCGAAGTCAAAACCAACCTCGCCCTGGGCTTGACGTCGTTTGTCGAGCGAGGCTTGTTCGACGGCATCCTCATGGATCTCAAAGAGTGCACGCCGAGAAACACCGAAGCTATCGAATGCGCCGGCTTTGATGAGGGACTCAATCGCTCGCTTGTTCGCAACCTGCGCGGGCACGCGGGCGAGGAAGTCGTGGAAGTCGCTATACGGCTCGTCTTGACGACCCGCAACGATTCCATCAACAACGTTCGTACCGACGTTGCGCACAGCGCCCAAACCAAAGCGAATCGCATCACCTGTTGCCGTGAAGTAGTTGCTCGACTCGTTGACATCGGGAACGAGTACCTCGATACCCATGCGGCGGCACTCGTTGAGGTAGACGGCCATCTTGTCTTTTGAGTCGCCCACGCTCGTGAGCAGCGCTGCCATGTACTCGGCTGGGTAGTGCGCCTTGAGATATGCCGTCCAGTAGGAAACAAGCCCGTAGGCGGCCGAGTGCGCCTTGTTAAAGGCGTAATCCGAGAAGGGAACGAGGATGTCCCACAGCGACTTGACCGCCTCGGGGCTGAAGCCACGCTCTTTCATACCGCTCGAGAAGGCCGCGAACTGCTTGTCAAGTTCTTCTTTCTTCTTCTTGCCCATCGCGCGGCGCAGAATGTCTGCTTCACCGAGCGAGAAGCCGGCCACCTTCTGGGCGACGGCCATGACCTGCTCTTGGTAGATGATGAGGCCGTACGACTCATCGAGGATGTCTTTGAGCGGTTCCTCGAGCTCAGGGTGGATGGGTGTGATCTCTTGCTGATTGTTCTTGCGCAGCGCGTAGTTGATGTGGGAGTTCGCGCCCATGGGGCCGGGGCGATACAGCGCGATGAGTGCCGAGATGTCACCAAAGTTGTCTGGCTTCATGAGGCGCATGAGTGAGCGCAGCGGCCCGGAGTCGAGCTGGAAGACGCCCAGACTATCGCCGCGTGAGAGCAACTCGTAGGCGCCCCGATCGTCAAGAGCAAGATGATCAAGATCGAGATCTTCGCCGCGGTTGGCACGGATGTTGTCGAGGGCATCCGAAATGATCGTCAGATTTCGCAGGCCCAGGAAGTCCATCTTGACGAGGCCGAGGGCTTCGCACGAGGGGAAGTCGAACTGCGTGACGATTTGGCCATCTTGCTCACGACGCATGATGGGGATGATGTCGATGAGCGGCTCGCTCGACATAATGACACCTGCCGCGTGCACACCCCACTGGCGTTTGAGGTTCTCAAGACCCTTGGCTGTTTCGAACACCTGACGAGCCTCGGGGTCGGTATCGACAACCGTGCGGAACTCGGCGGCTTCTTTGTAGCGCGGGTGCTCGGGATCAAACATGCCCGTGAGCGGCACGTCTTTGCCCATGACAGCTGGCGGCATTGCTTTCGTGAGCTTCTCACCCATCGAGAACGGCATGCCGAGCACGCGACCGGCGTCTTTCAGGGCCTGCTTCGCCTTGATCGTGCCGTAGGTCACGATCTGGGCAACGCGATCGTCGCCATACTTTTCGGTCACGTACTGAATGACCTCGGAGCGGCGACGGTCGTCAAAGTCGACGTCGAAGTCGGGCATAGAAACACGATCTGGGTTGAGGAAGCGCTCAAAAAGGAGGCCGTGCTCGAGCGGATCAAGATCGGTGATCTTCATGGCGTAGGCCGCCATCGAGCCAGCACCAGAACCACGCCCCGGGCCTACCCGAATGCCATTGCGCTTTGCCCAGTTGATGAAGTCGGCAACCACGAGGAAGTACCCCGGGAAGCCCATCTGCGCAATAACGCCCGCCTCGTAGTTGGCTCGTTCTCGCACAGCGTCGGGGATGCCATGCGGGTACCGCTCTTGCAGGCCCTTTTCGACCTCTTTGATGAACCAGCTTTCTTCTGTCTCACCGTCGGGCACGGGGTAGCGCGGCATGTAGTTAGCGGCCGTGTTGAACTCTGCTTCGCACCGCTCTGCGATGAGGAGCGTCGAGGTAATCGCCTCGGGGTGATCGCGGAAAACCTGTCGCATCTCGGCGGGAGACTTGATGTAGTACCCATCGCCGTCGAACTTGAAGCGGTTGGGGTCATCGAGCGTCGAGGCCGATTGCACACACAAGAGTGCCGCGTGGGCATCCGCATCGTGCTGGTGCGTGTAGTGCGAGTCGTTCGTTGCAACGAGTGGAATGCCGAGGTCTTTCGAGATCTTCAGCAGGTCACTCATGACGCGGCGTTCAATGTCGAGCCCGTGGTCCATGATCTCGGCAAAATAGTTCTCTTTGCCAAAGATGTCTTGGAACTCTGCTGCCGCAGCACGAGCCGCATCGTACTGCCCGAGGCGCAGTCGCGTCTGGATCTCACCTGACGGGCACCCCGTCGTCGCGATCAGCCCCTTGCTGTACTTCTGCAGCAGCTCGCGGTCCATGCGGGGTTTGAAGTAGTAACCCTCAAGGCTCGCAAGTGACGACAAGCGGAAGAGGTTGTGCATGCCCTCGGTCGTCTCAGAGAGCAGGGTCATGTGCGTATACGCACCACCACCCGAAACATCGTCACTACTTTGTGCGGGGTCGCCCCACCGAATGCGGGACTTATCACCACGGTGCGTTCCTGGGGTGACATAGGCCTCAATCCCGATGATCGGTTTGATGCCTGCCGCGGTCGCCGTCTTATAGAACTCGTACGCCGCGAAGGTGTTGCCGTGGTCGGTGACAGCGATCGCCGGCATTTCGAGGCGCTTGGCCTCTTCAACCATGGCGCCAATTCGCGCGGCACCATCGAGCATCGAATACTCGCTGTGTACGTGCAGATGTACGAAGGAATCGGATGCCACCACTCGAGTCTACGAAGTGCCTCCGACACCGCCAACCAACACCCCGTCGCTAGCGGCGAAGTACCTCAAGTGCATGTTGAAGGTCTTGGCTGTACTCGCTCGTAAAGCGCACCCACTCCCCTGTCGTGGGGTGCGCGAAGGCAAGCTCCCGGGCGTGCAACCACTGGCGCTCAAGGCCCAGCCGAGCCGAGAGCGTTGGGTCGGCGCCGTAGAGCGGGTCACCGACGCACGGGTGGCGGTGGGCCGCCATGTGCACTCGAATCTGATGCGTGCGCCCCGTTTCGAGGTGCACCTCGAGGAGTGACGCCCCTGGAAACGCCTCGATCGTCTCGTAATGTGTCACGGAATCTTTGCCGTCGGGAGTGACGGCGAACTTCCACGAGTGATTCGGGTGGCGCCCGATGGGTGCGTCGATCGTGCCGACAAGGGGGTCGGGGTGCCCCTGGACGATCGCATGATAGATCTTCTCGACCGTGCGCTCTTTGAAGGCGCGCTTGAGCGCCGAGTACCCCGCCTCGGATTTCGCTACGACCATGAGTCCGCTCGTACCGACGTCAAGTCGGTGGACAATCCCCTGACGTTCCGTTGCGCCCGAGGTTGCCGTCTGGATTCCACGTGCGGCCAGCACGCCAAGCACGGTCGGGCCGTCCCACCCCAGCGAGGGGTGCGCTGCAACACCGACGGGCTTCGAGACGACAACAAGGTCGTCGTCTTCGTAAACGATCTCAAGTTCCGGAACCTCGACGGCGGTCACGGCGGGGCCGGACTTTTCTGCCCAGGTCACATCCAGCCACGCATCCGCTCGAAGGCGATCCGACTTCTCGAGAGTGACACCGTCGAGCGTCGCGCCACCCTCTGCAAGGACCTCAGCGGCAAACGTCCGCGAGAAACCCAAGAGTTTCGCGAGCGCCGCATCAGCGCGAACCCCATCGAGACCGTCTGGAACGGGCATCGAGCGGTTTTGCGCCCTGCTCATTCTGCCTCGCTCGCGACCGCTTCGGCCGGCTTCTTGCGCGGCGAACCGTCGGTATTCACCCCGAACAGAATAAGCAGGGCGATGAGAATCATTGAGCTTACGACGAAAATGTCTGCGACATTGAAAATTGCTGGCAAGAACCAGGGCATCGAGATCATGTCGATGACCTCGCCCTCAAAGTGCCCGGGCGGGCGGATGATGCGATCGGTCAAGTTGCCGAGGACGCCGCCCAGCAGGAGGCCCAGCACGATGATCCACACGCGCGAACGCACGCGGAACAGCTGCACAAGCGCGATAATCGCGACCGTTGCGAGCGCAATCGTGAAGACCCACGTGTGACCCGACAGCATCGAGAAAGCCCCACCGGGGTTTGTTGTACTGAACCACTGCAGGAAGTTACCGAGAACGGGAACAGGCTCGTGAAGCGGCAAGCGTGTGACAGTGAGATGCTTCGTAAACTGATCGGCGGCCCACACGGCACCCGTCAATACGAGTGCAATTGCGCGGACCGCCGACCAGGAAATACCTTGGCGACGCGCCAATGCTCAGCCTTACTCGGCGACGGCGTCGTTGTTGAGGTCGTTGAGGTGCTTCTCGATGAGCGCCTTGAGCTGCCCACGGTACTGAGCCTCGTACTCGCGCAGTTCCTTAATTGCCTGCTCGAGCTTCGACTTCTGCGCCTCGAGGCTTACCTTCTCTTGGTGGCTCTTCGCGTTTGCTTCACCGAGGATGCGGTTTGCTTCGGCCTGAGCCTCCGAGAGGAGTTTCGCCTGCTGCTGCTCACCAGCCGAGACGAGCTCTTTGTGCTTCGCCTCACCTTCGGCAACGTGCTCATCGTGCAGGCGCTGAGCGAGTGCAATGATCGATGCGCTGTTTGCCGAGGGGTCACCAGCAACTGCCGCGCCGCCGTCAGCGGGCGCTGCCGAGAGGCCGGCGCGTGCTTCTTCGAGCGCAGCCTTCAGCGAAGCGTTTTCTTCGACGGTCTTGCGCCATTCAACGACAACCTCGTCAAGGAAGTCATCAACCTCGTCGGGGTCAAAGCCGTCCTTGAAGCGGACGTGCTGGAACTCCTTCGTGACGACATCTTCAGGCGTCAAAGCCATGGCTGCTCCTCTTGTGTACGTAGTCTTGGGGTGTTCGAACGTAAAGAACGCGAAAACACCTCATGTAAGCATAGTGCTTTTGCCGCCGACTAAACCATGTACGAACGCGTGATCGACATGAGGATCAACACGATGAACAACACGATGCTGTAGGCGACATCAATGCCGATGTTCCCGATGCGCACGGGCGGCAGGACTTTCCGCAACAGCTTCAAGGGCGGATCTGTCACGGTGTAGGTTGCCTCGGCAATCACCAAGACAAAACCTTTCGGCCGCCAGTTCCGCTTGAAAATGCGGATGTAGTCGAAGACCAGACGGGCGAGCATCGCGACGAAAAACGCCACGAGAATCCAATAGCTGATCGTGGCGATCAGTTTTCCAAGCACAGTAAGGAGTCTAGTGGTCAGCGAAGGTTGCAGACTCAGCTGCCGCCACCGCTGGCACGTCGCTGTGCCCCGAGATCACGACGCTCTCGGGCGAGAGCAGGAAGACCTTGCTCGTAACCCGCTCGATCTTGCCGTAGAGCCCCATTGCGAGCCCGCTCGCGAAGTCAATGAGTCGGCGACCTTCGCCGTCGCTCATCTGCGAAAGATTGATAATCACCGGGAGCCCCTCACGGAAGCCTTCGGCAATGACCTGGGCGTCTTTGTACTGCTTCGGGTGGACCGTCAAAATCTCGTTCACTGCTGTCGCCGCACTCTCTCGTACTGCGGCCGGACGACGAAGTGGCGTCACGGTGCCGGTGGGTTCGTCTGCGTAGGTAACCTCGTCACGAGTATCGCGCACAGCAGGAGCTGCCTCGACACCGTAGTCGTCGGGCTCTTCGGCCAGGCCGAGATAAACCATCGTCTTCTTGAGCGGGTTCCCCATCGTTCCTCCCAGGGTCGTGCGGGGTTGGTGAGTTCAGGCTACGCCGTGTTTGGCCGTGGGCCCGTGATTGCCGAGCCGATTCGCAGGTGTGTCGCGCCAGCATCGATTGCCTGGCGGAAATCGTGCGACATTCCCGCCGAAATCGCTGTCGCGTCTGGAGCCAGCGTGCGAATGCGATCGGATGCCGCGCGCACACGTGCAAATGCGGCAGCGGGGTCTTCATCAAGCGGGGCTACCGCCATGACGCCACGGAGCCGCAGCGCGTCGAGCGAGAGCACCTCCTCGACAAGCGGCTCAAGCTCATCGAACTGGGCTCCCCCGCGGCCAGGGTCGTCTGTCAGGTTGAGCTGTACAAAGACGTCCAGGGGCGCCGATCGTTCCGCAGTTGCTGCCCGCTGGAGTGCGCCGGCGAGTTTTATGCGATCAACGGAATGCACAGCATCCGCTGCCCGCGCAATTGCGCCGGCCTTGTTCGTTTGCGCCTGGCCGATGAAATGCCACCGTGCCTCGGGAACCTCGGCGGTCTCGACCTTCAAGCTGAGTTCTTGTTGCCGATTTTCGCCAAAGTCACGAACGCCGAGCGCGTACAGCTCTTCAACGAGTGAGACGGGGTGAAACTTCGTGACGACGATTGTTGTCACGTCGTCGGCCGAACGACCAGCAACGTGCACAGCATCCGCAATGGATGCCTGCACGCTGCTGAGACGATCTGCCAGTGAGCTCAACGCAGGAAGTCGGGGATGTCGAGCCCGCTGTCAAACGGTTCTGCCGGGGCGGTCGCAGCAGCGAAGACAGCGTCGTCATCTGCGACGGGGCCCGTGTCAGTGCCGTAGGCGAGCGGCTCGACTGGCGCCGAGTCACCCGGTCGAGCAACGAGCGGCTCAAGGCGGGGCTGTGGCTCACCAGCGTCAAAACCGGCCGCGATAACCGTGACGCGAACCTCATCGCCGAGCGAGTCGTCGATGACGGTACCGAAGATGATGTTTGCCTCGGGGTGTGCCGCCTCTTTCACGAGGTTTGCAGCGTCATCGATCTCGAAGATGCCGAGGTTCGAGCCACCCTGAATTGAGAGGAGCACGCCGTGTGCGCCCTCGATGGATGCTTCGAGCAACGGTGATTCAACGGCGAGTTCCGCGGCCTTGATGGCGCGGTCTGCGCCGCGAGCGGCACCGATACCCATGAGCGCCGAGCCAGCTCCCTGCATAACCGACTTGACGTCGGCAAAGTCGAGGTTGATGAGACCGGGTGTCGTAATGAGGTCGGTGATGCCTTGAACACCTGCGAGCAGTACCTGGTCGGCGGTTTCGAAGGCTTCAATCATCGAGATGCCGCGGTCGCTGATCTCGAGCAGTCGGTCGTTGGGCACAACGATGAGCGTGTCAACTTCTTCCTTGAGCTTCTCAACACCCTCTTCGGCCTGCATCTGCCGACGGCGACCCTCAAAGGAGAAGGGCTTCGTGACAACACCGATTGTCAGCGCGCCAATGTTGCGTGCGATGCGCGCAACAACGGGTGCACCGCCCGTGCCAGTTCCGCCACCTTCACCCGCTGTGACAAAGACCATGTCAGCGCCCGCGAGAGCCTGTTCAATCTCGTCGGCGTGGTCTTCGGCCGCTTGGCGACCGACCTCGGGGTTGGCACCTGCGCCAAGGCCTCGTGTCAGTTCGCGCCCGACATCGAGCTTGACGTCAGCATCCGATTGCAAGAGTGCTTGCGCGTCGGTGTTGATTGCGATGAACTCGACACCCTTGAGGCCGAGTTCGATCATGCGGTTGACGGCATTGACGCCGCCACCGCCGACGCCGACAACCTTGATGACGGCGAGGTAGTTCTGGTTCTGGTTCATGCCATCCTCCGGGGCCTGCATTGCAAGTGAATTTGCATTGAATTTGCAAAACCCTAAAGTTTAAAGTTAAACTTTAAAGAATTGCTCCGCATTTGTTTGCGTTATTCCGAAGGTAATTGCGCACACGAATTCGGCCCCACATTTATGGGGCGTGTCGCGCACGTCGAACGCAAGAACGCTGTCGCGCCCAGGCGCGCAAGCCCTAGCGAACGACCGGCACCTCGGGTGCCGAGACATCGAACGACGTGGCCTGCGGGTTTGCCGTGATCAGGCGCTCAACCACAATCGCTTTGAGAGCGGATTCATCGCCGCTCCCCCAGGCGACACTGACACCGGTGTTCAACTGCACAACGGTATCGTCACCCGTTGCGCCATGCACCTCAGCGACCTGCGCGCGCAGGGCCTCGGGAAGCGCGCGAATGGCCGTGCCAGCGGCCTCGAATGCAATAGGCGATTGCTGCGGATCAATGTCGATGAGCGGCTGCCCCGCAGGAAGCTCGGGCGACCTCGAAAGCTGCACACCGGCGGCATCGACGAGCGCGTATTCGCCATCTGCGCGAACCGCGCCAATGGGCGTCCGTTGCACAATGCGTACGAGCAGCTCGTGCGGCGGATGCGCCTCAACGCGATACGACTCGACGAGTGGGAACGTTTCAACCGTCTCGCGAACGGTATTGAGATCAACCGCGGCCAAAGGCGTGCCAACATGACCCTGGAGCGCAGAACTGATATTTGCGGCAAGCTCATCGGATGCGCCCGAAACAGCAACATTGCGCACGGCAAAGAGCGGGCTATAGGCGATCGCGACGATTCCCGCGATGACGGCGAGCATCGAGGCAACAACACCAATACGAACCCAACGTTTCCGGCGAGCGCGGGCCGTAAAGCGACGGGCTTCATCTCGTTGAGCGCGGCGGCGAGCGCGTGTCGCGCGCCATACATCACGTGCAGTCACGGGCACGGCCTCATCGCCCGCTACTCCTTCGGGCTCCTCGTCGAGGTTCCGAGGTTCGACCGCGGGTGCGGCCGCCTCGTCGTCGGCTCTGAGCAACACGGGGCCCAGGTCGATCGTCTCAGCCGCCGCGAGCGGCTCGATGGGCTGTGTCTCTTCCTCATCGCCCGCGGGTGCGGGGTTCGGCTCAGGTGCAACACTCCCGCCAGCGCTCGGCGCAGCACGAGATGATCGACCAGGAACCGAGGGCCGACGCATGATTAGCTTTCGTGCGCGAGTGCAGCACCCTGCAAGGCTTCAAGCACCTGCGGGATGATGAGGTACACGTTCCCACAACCCAGCGTGATGATGTAGTCGCCCTCACGGGCAAGCTGCGCGGCAGCTTGCGCGGCACGCTGCCAATCCGGCTCGTACGTGACCTTGGACTGATCGGCAAACGCCGAACTCACGAGCTCACCCGTGACGCCCGGTACTGGGTCTTCGCGCGCACCGTACACATCAAGCACGACCGTGTGGTCGGCGGTATCTTCGAGCACCTCGGCAAACTCTCTTGCCAAGTGCTGCGTGCGCGAATAGGTGTGCGGCTGGTGCAGCGCAATGATGCGCCCCTCACCAATGACCGTGCGTGCCGCCTCGAGTGCGGCTCGTACCTCAGTCGGGTGATGCGCATAATCGTCGTAGACACGCACGCCGCGCTCTTCCCCGTGCAACTCGAAACGACGCACGGTACCGGCAAACCCCGAGACGGCTTTTGCTGACTCGGCAAGACCGTAGCCGAGCGAGCGCAAAACCGCGATCGCGCCGGTTGCGTTGATCGCATTGTGCACGCCCGCAACGGCCATTGCGACATCAACCGACTCGCCATCGTGGGTCACGGTAAAGGTCAAATCGGCATTGCCGTTCTCGCCACCGGCCGCAATGTTTGAAACGCGCACCGTGGCGTCCGCTGCCTGGCCGAAGGTCAAGATGTTGGGGTGCGAGAGGCGCTGCAAAACCGCGACCGCACCGGGGTCGTCGCTCGAGATCACAACGGCCTCGCTCGCCTCATCCGCAAATTTCACGAATGCGTCTTCGAACGCTTCCCGCGAACCGTAGTGATCCAGGTGGTCGGGGTCCACGTTCGTGATGAGCGCGACTGCCGTGTCGTAGATGAGGAAGGAGCCGTCAGACTCATCTGCTTCGATGACGAAGTCGTTGCCCGTACCGGAACCGCTCGAGACCCCCAAGCCAGCAATAACACCACCGTTGACGAAGTTTGGATCGTCGCCCAGCTGCTTGAGCGCCGTGACGATCATGCCCGTCGAGGTTGTCTTCCCATGGGCACCCGCAACAGCGATAACGCGCTTGTTCTTCGTGAGCCAGTGCAGGGCTTGGGAACGGTGAATGATGGGGACCCTGCGCTCTTTCGCGAGCAGGTATTCGGGGTTCTCCGGCCAAATCGCTGTCGTGTGGACAAGCGCATCAACGTCTTGCGAGAGATTGGCGGCGTCGTGCCCCACAAACGTCGAGGCTCCCGCAGCAGCGAGCGCCTGCAGCGTATCGCTGTCGGAGCGGTCACTCCCGCTCACTGCGACGCCTGAATTGAGGAACATTTGGGCGATGCCGCTCATGCCCGAGCCACCGATACCAACGAAGTGAGCCTTCGTGATCGTGGCGGGAATTGGCAGTGAAAGATCAGGTCTCAGCATGACCTTCCAATCTTAGGCGGGCGAGCTTGAGATACGCCCGTGCCGTGCCGCACTTACCGCGAGGTCGCGGTCAGTGCTTTATCGACCATGGCGATAACGTTGTCGCTTCCCGCGAGCGTTCCCGTTGATGCAGCACGCTGCGCCATCCGCTCACGTTCATCACTGTCACGCAAGAGGGGCAGCACCTGCTCTCGCACCGTCTCGCGGCTCAGCTCACCATCGGAGATGAGGCGTGCACCCCCCGCAGAAACGACGCCCTCAGCGTTGAGGCGCTGCTCGCCGTTGCCGACCGCGTATGGGACATAGACCGCGGGGATCCCCAGCGCGCTCAATTCGCTCACGGTTGCCGAGCCCGAACGACATACGACAAGGTCGGCGAGCGCATACGCGAGATCCATGCGATCGATGTACGGTACGACGACGCGGCCTGGCGCCGGCGTCGCATCGACGTCTTCGACATTATTGCCACCGATCGCGTGGAGAATCTGCCATCCCTCCTCGACGACCTCAGGCCACACATCCGCGAAGACTTCGTTGAGCTTGCGTGCACCGAGTGAACCGCCGAAAACAAGCAGGACGGGCTTACTCGAATCAAGGCCAAAGTGCTTGGCAGCCTCATCTCGCAAAGAGGGTCGATCAAGACTCGTGAGCTCCGCGCGAAGCGGCATCCCGACAACTTCGCTTGAGCGAAGCTTGGTGCCCGGAAAAACAACGCCGACGCCGGCAGCTTTTCGCGCGCCGAGCACATTGGCGAGACCGGGTTTCGCGTTCGCCTCGTGCACGACGTAGGGAACGCCCTCTTTTGCTGCCGCGACATACGCGGGCGTCGCCGCATAGCCACCAAACCCGATGACGGCATCGACACCGCGGGATCGGATGAGCTCTCGTGTCTGTTTGACGGCGCCATTGAACTTCGCCGGGAACTGCAGGGCAGCTTTATTCGGGCGGCGCGGGAACGGTACTTTCGCAATCGTTTGCAACTCGTAACCCCGCTCGGGAACGAGCCGTGATTCGAGCCCCTCCTGGGTACCGAGCACAATGATCTTAGCCTGGGGTTCACGTTCACGGATGCGGTCGGCAACAGCCAAGAGCGGGTTCACATGCCCGGCTGTTCCCCCGCCCGCAAGCAGGTAGGTCGTCATGCAGCCAGTGTATCGAGCGGCTTCTTGACGCGCCTGGGTTCACGCGGCGGCAACTGCCGCGCGAACGACAACACGACGCCCGTCGCAAGGAGCGCCGCAAGCAGCGAGGTACCGCCCTGCGACATGAATGGGAGCGGAACACCCAAGCTCGGGAGCAACTGCAGAACAACGGCGATGTTGATGAGCGCTTGACCGACGATCCAGGCAAGAATCGCGCCCGTCGTGATGCGGGCGAAAGCGCTCGGGTGGCGCTGAACCACCTGCAGCAGCGCAATGGCGTAGACCGTGAAAAGTGAGAGCACAACGAGGCAGCCGACGAATCCGAGTTCCTCACCAACAATCGCGAAGATGTAGTCGTTCTCTGCTTCGGGGAGCCAGCCGTACTTCTCGCGCGAGTTTCCGAGGCCCAAGCCGAACCAACCGCCGCCCGCGAGCGCCCATAAACCATGCAATGGCTGCCAGCAGAGCGACTCGTATTCTTCGAGACACTTGTCGGAGTTCGCAAAACTGAGAATGCGGCCCATGCGGTTCTCGCTGGAAAGTGCCAGGAACGTCACGCCAACGGCAGCAAGGATCGCGAGAAGGGCGAGCAGGCGAAGCTTGACGCCGGCAAAGAACATGGCACCGAACAAGATGAGCGCCAGAATCATGGTCGTGCCGAGGTCTCGACCAGCAACAACCTCACCGAGCACGAGCGCTGAAACCGCGAGAACCTTCAGAAGCCAGTGTTTCGGATTCGTGAGAACGTCAGACTTTTTTGCCAGCTCGGCTCCGAGCCACACGGCAAAGGCGAGCTTGAGAAACTCCGACGGTTGCAGGTTCTGGCCACCAAGCTCAATCCATGCCCGGTTCCCACCCTCTTCAATACCGATGCCCGGTACGAAGACGAGGAGCTGGAGCACCAGCCCGAGAATGAGGAAAACCCAGGCGAGGTTGTAGAACCACTTCTCGGGAATCTTGCTTGCGATGAGCATGAGCGGAATACCCACGACAGCTGCCATCGCTTGGCGACTTGCCACGGCAAAGGGTGAGCCCTCATCGGGCGCGACAGCACTCGTGGCTGAAAGCACCATAACGAGGCCGAGAATCGTCAGGATGAGCGCGCTCGCCGTGATGAGCCAAAACTCATGTGGTAGAGGTGTGTGCTTTCGGCCAAGGCTGATGCGCGCGGCAAAACCACCGCGCGAAGCATCGGTCGAGTCAACGACGGGGGTCGGTTCTTCGATCCTCGTCATGTGTGTCTCCGTTGCTTTCGCGCGCCCTCGCGGCCGCCGCGAACTTGTCTCCGCGATCGCCGTAGCTCGTGAACTGGTCAAACGATGCTGCCGCAGGAGCGAGCAACACCACGCCGCCCGGATCGGCTGCCGTTGCCGACAACTCGACCGCGCGAGCCATGACATCAGTTTCGCTGTCGTCAACCTCGAAGACCTCGACCGCTGGCGCGTGTTGCGCGAACGCTTGCACAATCGTCGTGCGATCGACACCTATGACGACCGCTGCGCGCACAGAAGGCCCAACCTCGGCGATGAGTTCTGTGAGATCAACGCCCTTCTGATCACCACCGAGAATCCAGACCGCTCCCGGGAAGGCCAGCACGCTCGAGCGAGCCGCGTGGGGGTTTGTCGCCTTGGAATCGTCGATCCAGGTCAATCCCCCGGCATCCGACACGCGTTCAATGCGATGCGGGTCCAGCCGGAACTCATGCAGGGCAGCGCTCACCTGTTCGGGCGTGACACCAACTGAGCGGGCGAGGGCGGATGCGGCAAGCACGTTCGCGACCATGTGCGGCGCGTCGAGTCCGCGAGCCGCGAGCTCGTCGACCGTCGTGAGCTCGAGTGCCGCTGTGCGTCGATCGTCGAGAAATGCTCGGTCGACGAGGATGCCTTCGACGACGCCGAAGTCGCTTGGCCCGGGAACCCCGAGCCCGAAGCCGATCGCACGTGCTCCTTCGACGACGTCCGCTTCCTCGACCATTTCGCGCGTTGGCGGGGATTGCACGTTGTAAACACACGCGGCTTTCGTCGCACGGTAGACAAGCGCTTTCGCATCGCGGTAGGCCTGCGCGGAGCCGTGCCAGACAAGGTGGTCGTCATCGAGGTTGAGGCACACGGCTGAGATTGGCGATGGTTGCCCCACCCCAGTCGCAGCTTCGAGGTACGCCAGCTGATGGCTTGAAAGCTCAACGACGAGGAAGTCGAACCCTTCAGGATCGCGCACCGCGTCGAGCACGGGGATGCCGATGTTGCCGCATGGAGCCGCGCGAAGGCCGCCCGCGACGAGCATGGTGGCTGTCATACCGGTCGTGGTTGTCTTGCCGTTCGTACCCGTAATGAAAATCCACTCGGCGGGTGTGCCATCGGCTCGGAGAACTTTGTCGCGCACACGCCATGCGAGTTCAATATCGCCCCACAGGGGAATCCCGGCTTCACGCACCCACGAGATCACGGGATTGTGAAGCGGGAGACCCGGCGATGCAACGACGACGTCGGCTGCCAACTCGCGGAGCTCATCGGGAACCGACCGCAAGTCGTGGGTGACAAGATCGGCGCCAATAACATCCAAGAGCCGCGCATCATCATGCGAAACGTTGGGGGCAAAGACAACGACGTCTGCGCCGAGTTCAGTCAAGGTGTCGGCAACAGAGAAGCCCGTGACACCCATCCCGAGCACGGCGACTGACAGGCCCCTCCAGTCGGCGTACCAACTGCCAAGCGCTTCAAGGTTTCGCACGACCGTTACGTCCTCGAGAGCCACTCGACGTAGAAGAGGCCAATGGCCGACATCACGAGCAAACCAGAGATGATCCAGAGTCGAATGACAATCGTCACTTCGGGCCAGCCACGCATCTCCAGGTGGTGATGGAAGGGGCTATTGAGGAAGAGACGCTTGCCGTTCGTTGCCTTGAAGTAGAGGCGCTGCAGAATAACCGAGCCACTCGCGAGAATGTAAACGCCACCCATGAGCACGAGCAAGAGCTCGGTACGGGTCAGGATCGCGAGAGCTGCGACGACGCCACCAATCGCCATCGATCCCGTGTCGCCCATGAAGACCTTGGCCTTTGGTGCGTTCCACCAGAGGAAACCGATGAGGCTTCCCGTGAACGCGGCGGCAACGATCGCGAGCCCGAAGGGGTTTGTCGTGTCATAGCAGGCATTTTCAAAGGCTGGCTCGAGGTGAGCACTGTGGCACGACTGTTGGTACTGCCAGAACGCGATGAGGCTGTAGCCACCAACGACGAAAATGCTCGACCCTGCGAGCAGGCCATCGTTGCCGTCAAGCAGGTTGGTGCTGTTGGAGGTTCCAACACCCATGAACGAAACCCACATCAGGTACAGGATCCATCCGACGACGGCACCGAGACCAACCGTGCCGAGGAAGAAGAGGTTGAGCTGCGGGATATCGCGGAAGAGCGAAATATCGGTCGAGGCAGCAACCTGGCCCGATTCGTTCGGCACGGTCAGGGCAATGACGCCGAAGGGAACCGTGACGAGAATCTGCCCGACGATCTTGCGCCACCCGGAAAGCCCCGCGCTGTTCGCACGACGCACCTTGAGGTAGTCGTCGATAAAGCCGACCAGACCGAATCCGACCATCATCCACAGCACAAGCAGACCCGGCACCGTGGGGCTCGTACCGCCCGTAATGCAACCGACAAAGTAGCCGATGACGGTGCCGAGAATGAAGATGACGCCACCCATCGTGGGCGTGCCCCGCTTGACTTCGTGGCCAAGCTCAGAGAAGCGACCGTCATCAGTACGGATGACCTGCGCCCACCCCCACTTGCGGAAGCCACGCAGGAACAACGGTGTCAGAAAGAGCGGGAACGCCATCGAAATGGCGGCGGCTGTCAGCAGAGATCTCACGAGAACAGCTCCCCGAGTCGATCGCCGAGATGGCGCAGGCCGGCCGAGTTCGACGACTTCACCAACACACGGTCACCGCTGCGCAACTCCCCCGCAAGGTAGTCGTATGCGCTGTCAACATCAGCAAAGAACACGGCTTCACTATCCCACGAACCTTCGCCAACTGCCGCGAGGTAGAGACGGCGTGCCTCAGTGCCCACGACAACAATGCGTCGGATGTTGAGCCGAACGGCAAGCAACCCAACGCGATCGTGTTCTTCGCCCGCGCTTTCGCCAAGCTCACTCATGGAACCGAGCACGGCGACCGTTCGCTCGTCTGGCCCTGCGATCTGGGCGAGTGTGCGTAACGCGGCCGCCATTGAATCAGGGCTTGCGTTATAGGCGTCATTAATAATGACAACTTCATCATTGCCCATGGGTTGCATGCGCCAACGCTCGGCGATTTCGACCGTTTCGAGTGCTGCGATCGCGGCATCTGGTTCGATGCCGACCGCGAGCGAAGAGGCGATCGCAGCGAGGGCATTGACGATGTGATGCGCACCGAGCACCTTGAGCGAGAGCGGGTACTCGTTGCCGTCAACCGACACGGTGCAACGCGTCCCGTTCGCCGTGACTTCGAGGTCGGCTGCTCGCACGCGAGCACCCTGCGATTGCCCGAACCCGAGAATGGTCAACCCACGTGCTCGCGCGAGCTCACCCATGGCGGCGACGCGCTGATCATCAAGGTTGAGAACGGCAACACCGCCCTCGGCGGTAGCGGCAACAAGTTCCGATTTTGCTGCGGCAGTCTGTTCGATTCCGCCGAAGCCACCCGCATGGGCACTCCCCACCATGAGCACGGTCGAAACATCCGGTGTCACGAGCCCAGCAAGGCTTGCAATCTCGCCGGGGGCGGAGGCCCCAAACTCGCATACGAGAAACGCCGTCTCGTCCGTGATGCGCAACATCGTCAACGGCGCACCAACCTCGTTGTTGAACGAGCCCTTGGGTGCAACAACGTCGCCATAGTCACTCAGAATGCGCGCCAAGAAGTTCTTGGTCGTCGTCTTCCCGTTCGATCCCGTAATGCCAAATACCTTGAGGGTGCCTCGAGCGCGCACGCGTGCTACAACCTCGCGGGCCAGAGCTGCCAGCGCCTCGACGGCATCGGCAACCTGAATCTGGTCAATCTCAGTTTCGACTTCGTGCTCAACGATCGCGAGAGCAGCGCCCCGTTCGAGCGCGGCATCGACGAAATTGTGGCCATCCGTAACTTCGCCCGGTTTCGCAACGAAAATTCCCCCGGGAATGATCTCCCGGGAATCCGTATCGACGGGGCCAGAAACGATCGTCTCGGGGCTCCCCCGCAAAACAGAACCACCGGTTGCGGCGGCGATCTCGGCGAGCGTCAGGGAAATCAAGCGGAAATCTCCTCGTTCATGGGTTCAGGTTTCGTGACGAAACCGAACGGGATTTAATGCGTGATGGGCAACGGCGCATCCATCGGCTTCGTCGAGGGCGCTACCTTCTGAGATTTCAAGACGTGCGTCATTGCTTTTTGAAACGCGGGTACAGTCGCCGCAGACGAGGTTACACGAGTGGGCTCATCGAGCATCACAACAACGACGTACTGCGGGTCCTCTGCGGGAGCGAACCCCGCGAGCGTTGTGTAGTACAGCCCGGGCTTGTAGCCACCGTTTTCCAGATCGGGCTTCTGCGCCGTACCGGTCTTGGCTGCGATGCGATAGCCAGGAACCGCGATCTGATCGGCGACGTAACTCTGCGTCGCAACGTTCTCGAGCATCCGCACAAGATCTTGGGCGTTCTTCTGCGAAATGATTTGCTCGCCCGATTCGGCCGGGGTATCGACGACAGTGCCGTCGGCCCGCGTGCACCCTTCGACAAGCGTGAGGGGCATCTTCTCGCCACCGTTCGCGATGACCTGGTAGGCGCTTGCGAGCTGCGCAGCCGTGACCGTGAAACCCTGGCCGAAGGTCGTCGCGTAGTGCGTCTGCCCGTCCCAGTCAGATGGTTCGTGCACGACGCCAGGTTCTTCCCCGGGAAAGCCCACATCCGTTGGTGTTCCGACACCAAACTTCTTGAGGTACTCGTAGCGAACCTCGGGGCTCACCATGTCACCGAACTTCGACAGGGCAACGTTTGATGATTCAACGAGCGCGCCATTGAGCGTGTACGCGAGCGTCTCGTGCTCGGTCGAGTCACCCACGATTGCCCCGTTAGCAAACTCCTCACGGTCGGCTGCCGTCACCCAGCTGAGTGGATCAGCCGCCTTTTCCTCCAGGAGCGTCGCGGCAGTGATCGCCTTGAAGGTTGAACCCGGCTCGAAGGTTGTTGTGAACAGGCGCGAGCCGCGATCTTCTGGGTCGACCGCGGCGGGATCGTTGGGATCGACCGTCGGGTATTCCGCTGCACCACGGATCTTGCCCGTCTTGACCTCGATGACCATTGCGGAACCACGTTGGGCGGCCTGCGCGGCCACTTCCTCGGCAAGCATCTGCTGCAAGAACCAGTTGAGCTGCGAGTCAATCGTGAGCTGCAGAGTGCCGCCCTGCACGGCAGGCGTCACACGCTCGCTGTTGGGCAAGCGGATGCCGTCGATGCTGCGCATGTATGATTCTTCGCCGTCGATCGGCGCCAAGCACTCGTTCTCGGCCCGCTCGAGGCCCTCGAGCGGTTCGTCCGTTCCCACAAAGCCAACGATGTTGCCCGCAACAGCACCCGCTGGGTACGTTCGCTTCGGAAACGGCGTCCCAGAGAGGTAAGCCAATTCAAGATCACGAAGCTCCAGGAACTGCGCCGCAGTCGCGTCCGGATCGATCATGAGCCATTGCGAGTACGGATCTTCCGTGTAGCGCTCAGCAACAGCGCGGCGCAGATCCTCGACGTTGAGTTCCAGGATCTCGGCTATGCGCTCGGATGCTGTCGTCCAGTCCAGCGCAACCGTACTGTTTTCCGGGTTCTTCTCGAAGGCGCCGATGAGGCTGGGGTCAAGCGCAACCTCGTACATCGTGACGCTCTCGGCCAGCACGTAGCCGTTCGTGTCGATGATGTCGCCACGCTCACCCGGCAAGGTTCGTGTTGTTGCGAGATTGCCGACTTGCTCTGAGTTAAATTCATGCTCGCTCGCGTTGACAATCTGAATATCAACAAGCTTGACGACGAGAACACCGAGCACGCCAACGAGGGCAGCAGTCGCGGCGACAGCGCGACGACGACGAGTCAGCGCTGCCGACGGTCGTGCTTTTGCCTGTTGTGCTGCCACGTCGTTCTTTCGATCTCGTTACTCGTTGGTGTGTACGGGCTCGCCCTGCGCAGCATCGTGCTGGGCTGCGACCTCAGCGCCGGTCTGCTCAGCGGGCGGTGCGACATTCTCGGCCTCTGCTTCGCTCACTGGCGCTCCCTCTGCCGGCGGCTCGGTGGCCGCAACCGTCTCTGGTGCGGGAGCAGGCACTTCTGGTTCCGCCACGGGTGCTGGTTTCAGAATCTGCGGCACCGAAAGCGATGTCGCGCTCGCAGGCTTTACCCCCGCAGCAAATACAGCATCCCAGGCCGCTTGATCCGGGAGGATCGCCGGAGTGTCGATGAGTGCGTTGGCAACAGAAGCGTTCTGCGGCGCCACAACCGACCACGGTGCTGCGGGATCGGTCGAGCCGATAAGGGCACCATCGCTGAGCCGCAGGTAGTGCGGGCTCCCGTTCACGACGAGCCCCTGGCCCGCGGCTTGCTGCGCGAGTGCCTGCGGTGACCCCAGCTCAATGACAGTGCTTTCGAGCGCCTGCTGCTCCCAGGAGAGTTCTTTTTGGGTCTGCATCCGATCCGCGAGAACGAATGATTCCTGCGTCGTCATGAGCGCGATCGAAACCTGTGCGACACCGATTACACTGATGCCGACAATTGCCGCGATCGCGTAGCGAAGCGGTCGCTTGCGCGGTGACGCGAGCGGTGCAACGGTGTGGAGACGCGGCCGCTTCGACTCAACAAAGCTCGGAACTTCTGGCCCGATCTCGGGCACGGTCAGGAGCTCGGGTTGATCAAGCGCGAGAGCACTCATGAGGTCGCTCCTTGCCGATTGGTTGCGCGTACCTTCTCGGCGGCACGCAGCCGAACGGGAATCGCACGCGGGTTCTTTGCTCGTTCGCTCTCGTCGGCGAGTTCGGCGCCACGCGTGAGCATGCGGAAGGTCGGCGCGTGTTCTGGAAGCTCGACGGGGAGCCCAGCGGGCGCAGTCGATGAACTCGCCGCGGCGAAGGCCCGCTTGACGATGCGATCCTCGAGCGACTGGTACGACTCAACAGCGATTCGACCGCCAACACGCAGAGCACCCATGGCTGCGGGAATGGCAGCCGCAAGCACCTTGAGTTCGTTGTTGACCTCGATGCGGAGCGCTTGGAAGACCCGCTTTGCAGGGTGACCTGCTCGCTGTACCGCCGCGGGCGTCGCCTCCGTAATGATGTTGACGAGGTCTGAAGAGCGCAGAATTGGCGCTTCGTCGCGACGCTCCACGATGAAGCGTGCGTAGCGTGCGGAAAGCTTTTCTTCCCCGTATCGCTCAAAAATGCGGCGCAAATCCCCCTCGGGGTAGCTTGCGATGACCTCGGCGGCCGTGATGGCTTCGCTCTGATCCATCCGCATATCGAGCGGCGCATCCTTCGAGTACGCAAAACCACGCTCTGCCTCATCGAGTTGCAGGGATGAAACGCCCAAGTCGAACAGCACGGCCGAGGCCCCCTGCGCGTACTCGCCGATGTGGTCGTACACGGTGTGCACGAACGTCACGCGATCGGCATAGGGGGCAAGGCGTTCTTTCGCGATTGCGAGCGCCTGCGTGTCTCGGTCGAGCCCGATGAGTCGGATGTGCGGCATCCGCTCGAGGAATGCCTCACTGTGCCCGCCCATCCCGAGCGTTGCGTCAACGAGGACGGCACCGGGCTCCTGGAGGGCAGGGGCAAGCAGCTCGACACAGCGGTCGAGCAGCACGGGAGTGTGAATGTCGCGGAGAGTCATCATGTTCGCTTCGAGGTCTTAACTGGCCCTGATATCTGCTCGTCGCTCCGGCACGGGGGAAGCGTGTCGGTTTCGCCGGGCAGATATCACAGCCCGCTAAAACAGCCCCGGGATCACCTCCTCGTCGATGTCCGAGAAGTCGTCTTCGGTCTCGGCCACGTAGGTGTTCCAGGCGTCGGCATCCCAAATCTCGGCGTGCGAACCAACGCCCGTAAACACCAGCTCTTTGCCCAGCCCCGCATATTCGCGCAACTGGGTAGGAATCATGACGCGGTGCTGCGAATCGGGGGTTTCAGCGGATGCGCCGGAAAGAAACATGCGCTGCAACGCACGAGCCTGCTTGTTCGTGAGGGGCGCTTCACGCATGCGTTCGTGAACGCGCTCGAACTCGTCGGCGCTGAAGACATAGAGGCAACGCTCCTGCCCGCGCGTGACGACGAGGCCACCGGCGAAGGCGGCGCGAAACTTCGCAGGAATGATGACGCGGCCCTTGTCATCGAGCTTCGGAGAATGCGTTCCCAACAACATCGGCTGTCACCCCCTCCTGTGCGCCTCCGTGAAGAATGACTCCACATTACTCCACTTTCCTCCATTCTCAAGCACAAATCGTGTCAAATCTCCCTTTTCCTCCACGACTGCTTGCTCGTGCGCTCAGCGCGTGCAGACAGCAAAAAGCCCCGGATGCTTTCGCATCCGGGGCTTTGGAAGTTGTGTGGGCGGCGAGCCGCTACTGCTCGCGGCGATCCCAGCGCTCGTTGAGACGATCCATCAGGCTCGACTCTTCTGCTGCTGAACGGGGGCTCTTCGGGTCACTCGCGGCCGCGGCACCTTTGACAGGCGTGCTGGCGAAAACAACGCCGACAACCATGACGAGGAACGAGAGGGCGCCAATTGCGATCCCCCAGCCGCCGCTCACGGAGACACCACCAATGAGACCGATGATGCCAGCAACGACGAGCACGGCACCCCACGTGAGGTTGCGATAACTCAGTGCGCGGCCAGAAGCCGGCGCGCTCACGACGTCGGCATCGTTACCCATGAGCTGGCGTTCCATCTCATCGAGCATCCGTTGCTCTTGTTCTGACAGTGGCATCGCGTGCCCCCTACTGAAGAAAACGTCTGACGTTGGCGCCGGGTCGCGCACGCCGCAGCGGTGCGGTCAACTCGGTGCACTTATTCTACGTCGGAAGGCTGTGAAGCGGGAGGGGCAATATCGACATCTCTCCCGTCGCTCGCTCACAGCGCAAACTCGGTAGCCTGGGTGCGTGACCGCGCCCCATTCTGACCCCGCTGCGATGGATGCGCTCCTCGATGAATTTGTCGCCTCGCTGCAATCGCAGGGCGCATATGGTTCACGAGAAGCCGACCTCTTTGTTGACGCGGCACGGCGCGCGCTCGTTGGCGGCAAACGCTTGCGAGCACGCTTTGTTTTTGCAGCCTGGCTCGCCGTCGCAGAACCGGGAACGCCCGTTCCGCCTGCGGTTCTTGATGCCGGCGGCGCGGTGGAGATTTTCCAGGCCGCGGCCCTCGTGCACGACGACCTCATCGACAATTCCGACACGCGCCGTGGCGCGCCCGCGTCCCATCGCGCCTTGGAAGCCACACACACGCAGTATGCGTGGCTCGGCGACGCAGAAACCTTCGGGCGATCCGCCGCGATTCTGCTCGGCGATCTGCTTGTCGCCTGGAGCGATGATCTCTTCGAACGCGGGCTCGCCTCGTGCCCCGAGCACGAACGTCGCCGGGACGCGCGTGAGGTCTATGCACGCATGCGCCGCGACGTCACAGTCGGCCAGTTTATGGATCTCGCTGGTGAGGCTGCATGGGCACACTACCCAGACGCTGAGCAAGCCGATCGCGCCCTCACAATCGCTGAGATGAAGTCTGCGCGCTACAGCATCGTCAATCCACTCGAGCTCGGAGCAGCGCTCGGCGGCGCAACACCCGAACAGCGTTCGAGCCTCGAGAGTTTCGGCCTCCCCCTCGGCATCGCCTTCCAACTCCGGGATGATCTGCTCGGTGTTTTCGGCGATGAAGCAGAGACCGGGAAACCCTCGGGCGACGATGTTCGGGAAGGCAAACGCACCGCGCTCATCGCGTGGGCACGCGAAGAACTGCAGCCAGACGCCCGAGCCCAACTCGATGCACTGCTCGGTAAACGTGATCTCTCAACGACCGAGCTGGAAACAGCACGAGCCCTCATCAATGAGACTTCAGCTCCCGCGAAAACTGAGGCGCTCATCGAGAGCAACCGTGCCGCGGCAACTACGGCACTCGCGAGCGCTCACATCACGGATGCCGGGCGTGCGCTGCTCGAGCAGCTCGCCGAAGCATCCGTCAAACGATCCGCGTAACGCGGCGCTAGCCGAGCATGAGGGCTGCGGCACGCACTTCGCTCTTGCGCCCCGCGATGAGCGACTCAATGGGCGGGTGCCCCAGCGCTTCGGTGTCGGTCAGGAGCCAGTCGATGACCTCGTCGAGCGTGAAGCCCTCGTCAAGCAGCACGGTCGCCGTGCCACGAAGCGACTTGAGCGGTGCACCATCCTGCACGAACTGTGCGGGAACACGCAGGGCGCCGAAGCGACGCGTGCCGATGAGGTGGTGGTCATCAAAGAGGCGATGCACGCGACCGACGGGTTCGCCAAGAATCTCAACGAGATCTGGCACCGTGAGCCATTCAGCGGGGTTCGGTTCCCCGGGGGCAACGGATGCGTTCTTTGATCGATCACTCACGTGAAAAGCCTATGGCACGAGCGCTATGAAGTCTGGATCGGTAACCACTTATACCCCGCAAAGCTCCGCGCCGCTACAGGGGAAACACACGTGACGAACCTAGACTTTCCAAGGTGAATAGGCAGCCGGTAGCAGACCCCCTCATCGGGCGTCTTGTGGACGGCCGCTATCGAGTACGTGGGCGGATTTCACGCGGCGGGATGGCGACCGTGTATCTGGCAACCGACCTGCGCCTGGAACGCCGCGTCGCGCTCAAGGTCATGCACGGCCACTTGAGCGATGATCAGGATTTCCGTCAGCGCTTCATTCAAGAAGCGCACTCGGCGGCTCGGCTGAGCGATCCGAACGTCGTCAGTGTCTACGACCAGGGTCAAGATGGCGAGATTGCCTATCTCGTTATGGAGTACATTCCGGGGGTCACGCTTCGGGAGCTGCTCCGGGAACAGGGTCAGCTCACGATCGAGCAATCCGTCGGCATCATGGATGCGATCCTCAGCGGCCTTGCATCAGCACATCGCGCCGATATCGTGCACCGCGACATCAAGCCCGAGAACGTCTTGCTCGCCGAAGACGGGCGAATCAAGATTGGCGACTTTGGCCTCGCGCGCGCAACCTCAGCGAACACGGCAACGGGCCAGCAACTGCTCGGCACAATTGCCTATCTTGCGCCAGAGCTTGTGCTTCGGGAATCTGCCGGCGCGCGCAGCGATATCTACGCCCTCGGCGTCATGCTCTACGAAATGCTTACGGGCTCGCAGCCGTTCCGTGGCGAGCAGCCCATGCAGATTGCATACAAGCACGCGAATGACCCCATGCCGATTCCGAGCGACAGTAACCCCCTCGTTCCCGAGCAGCTCGACGACCTTGTGCAGTGGGCAACCGAGAAAGACCCCGAGGATCGCCCAGCCAACGCGAGCGAGATGCTGCAGAGCCTGCGTGAGGCGGAGCGTGAACTCGC
Source organism: uncultured Microbacterium sp. (assembly GCA_964400205.1). Classification (GTDB taxonomy): domain Bacteria; phylum Actinomycetota; class Actinomycetes; order Actinomycetales; family Microbacteriaceae; genus Microbacterium. The sequence goes on along the minus strand of CAYNTU010000008.1, from coordinate 42,791 downwards.
CATCACGCCCGCGATCCAGCGTGAACCGTCGTCGTTCCTTGACAACCCCACGGGTAACCTCACGAAGGTGCTGCCAACAGACGACGCGACAGCAATCTTGCCCCCCGCCCCGCCAGCCGCGCCAGTGGCAAGCGCCCTTCCTGTCAATGCGCCTGAGCCGACATACGATCCGCAATCGCTCCCGGAACAGGAGCCAGAGCCCATCGATAATGCAACGGTGCTGCGCCTGCGGACGAAACAGCGCACGCGTCGACGCTTCTTGCTGCTCTTCCTTACGGCGATCGCCGCGGCGGGTGCGCTCTTTGCCGGCCTGTACTTCAGCGTTGGCGCAGGGGCAAATGTCGCGGTTCCCAATCTCGTGGGTGAAACAGAAGCATCCGCACAGGCTCTCATCGCGTCGGGAGAACTGACCGGAAAGCGTGAGGAAGCGTTCGACGGCGAAGTGCCCGCGGGCGAAGTGATCTCGCAACAGCCCGGCCCCGGCGAGTCTGTCCCGAAAGATACCGTCGTGACCTACACGGTTTCAATGGGCGCGGAGCCAGTGGCATTCGAACCCGGCGACCTCATCGGATTGCCGCGGGCTGATGCCGAGGCCAAGGTGACCGAACTGGGGCTGACGCTGGATGCTGCCCCCATCGAATGGTTCTCGCCCGAGCATCCCGTCGGGCAGGTCACGAATGTTCGAACGGCGTCGGCAGGTTCGACGGAGTTCGCGGAGTGCGGCGGCACATGCCAACAACACAAGGGCGGTGCCGTCCGGCTCTCGATCTCGCTGGGCCCCGTTCCGACGGTTGCGGGTGAGACAGCGGATATCGCCCGCCAGAAGCTCACAGATGCGGGGCTCGAGGTGGCCCCCGAGAACGAGATCGTGTTTAGCTCCGAGGTACCCCTCGGGCACATCGTCGAGGTTCGGATGGGTGAAGTCGTCTCGAAGGGCGATACCGTCACGCTCGTCGAGTCGAAAGGGCCAGAGCTCTTTGCAGTCCCGGATGTTGTCGGCATGACGCGTGACGAGGCAGTCAAGGCGCTCGAAGACGCTGGCTTCGTGGCACAGATCAATGGCCTCGCGTGGGGTCTGAGCGATAGTGCGACCGAGGTTTCTCGTCAGGATCCCTTTGCGAATGAGATGCGCGAAAAGGGCACCTCAGTTGCACTCTCGCTCAATATCTTCGGGCTCTAACCCCGAAGAGGCAACGCACTTTTAGCGCTTCGCGAGTTCCTCTGCCACGAGGAAGGCAAGCTCGAGCGACTGACGGTGGTTCAGGCGCGGGTCGCACAGCGACTCGTAGCGCGTCGCGAGACCGGCCTCATCGATCTGTTCCGAGCCACCGAGGCACTCCGTCACATCGTCACCCGTGAGCTCGACGTGAATGCCGCCCGGGAACGTACCAACCTCGCGGTGGGCTTCGAAGAAGCCACGAACCTCGTCCACAACATCGTCGAAGCGACGCGTCTTGTAACCCGTGGGCGTCGTGATGCCGTTGCCGTGCATGGGGTCGGTGACCCACAGCGGCGTCGCGCCGGAGTCTTTGACTGCCTCAAGCAAGGGAGGCAGCGCGTCGCGGATCTTGCCGGCGCCCATGCGCGTGATGAACGTCAGGCGACCCGGTTCGCGGTTCGGGTCAAGCTTGTCGATGTAGGCGAGCGCCTCGTCGGGAGTCGTCGTTGGGCCAAGCTTGACACCGATGGGGTTACGAATCTTCGAGAAGTAGTCGATGTGCGCACCATCGAGGTCGCGCGTGCGCTCCCCGATCCAGAGGAAGTGCGCCGAGGTGTTGTACAGATTGCCCGTACGTGAATCAGTTCGCGTGAGTGGGGCTTCGTAGTCCATCAGGAGGCCCTCGTGGCCCGTGAAGAACTCGACGCGCTTGAGTTCGTCAAAGTCTGCCCCGGCAGCCTCCATGAACTTGATGGCACGGTCAATCTCACTTGCGAGTGACTCGTAGCGCTGGTTAGCAGGGTTCTTCGCGAAACCCTGGTTCCACGAGTGCACCTCACGAAGGTCTGCGAATCCACCCTGCGTGAACGCGCGGATGAGGTTGAGCGTCGAAGCAGAGGTGTTGTAAGCCTCAAGCAATCGCTGCGGGTTCGCCGTGCGCGACTCCTCGGTGAAGTCGTATCCGTTAACGATGTCGCCACGGTAGGCCGGGAGCGTGACACCGTCGCGGGTCTCGGTGTCGCTCGAGCGCGGCTTGGCAAACTGGCCGGCCATGCGCCCCATCTTGACGACGGGCATTGATGCGCCGTAGGTCAAGACGACCGCCATCTGCAGCACCGTCTTGATGCGGTTTCGGATCTGATCAGCCGTTGCGCCCGCAAAGGTCTCGGCGCAGTCGCCGCCCTGCAAGAGGAATGCGTTGCCTGAAGCCGCGTTCCCGATGCGGTCACGAAGGTTGTCGACCTCACCCGCAAACACGAGGGGCGGCAGCGTGGCGAGTCGATCCGAGACCGCCTGTACGGCGGCTGTGTCGCTCCACTGCGGCTGTTGCTTGATGGGGAGATTGCGCCAAGCATTGAGGTCATCAGTATTCGCGGGCATCCATCAATCCTACCGAGTGCCGGGGTACGCAAAGCGCCTGCGAGGGCGCAGGCGAGCGCGGTTCGCTACGAGCGGGTTTTTCCCGCTTTTTTCGCCGTTACGAGGCGATCTTTGACCGAAGATGCATAGACATCTTCGTAGAGTTGCGCACCGAGGCGCTGCAGCTCGACCATGATCTCGTCGGTCACCGAGCGCAAGATGTAGCGGTCGTTCTCCATGCCCTCGTAGCGCGAGAAATCAAGCGGCTTACCGATCACGATGCCCACCCGAACGACGCGCGGAATCTTGACGCCGATTGGCATCATTTTGTCTGCGTCGATCATGGCGACAGGAATAACCGGCACCTTCGCCGCCAACGCCATACGAGCAAGACCCGTGCGACCACGGTACAGACGCCCGTCAGGGCTGCGAGTGCCCTCGGGGTAGAGCCCCAGCAGGTCGCCGCGACCGAGAACCTCAAGGCCTGTGTTGAGTGAATCTTCGGATGCTTTGCCGCCAGAGCGGTCGATCGGCACCTGGCCCGAGGCCTTCATAAAGAGTCGTGTTGCCCACCCCTTGATGCCCTTGCCCGTGAAGTAATCGCTCTTCGCGAGGAAGTATACGGGGCGATCAATCATGAGCGGCAAGAGGATCGAGTCGATAAACGACAGGTGGTTGCCAGCAAGGATCGCGGGGCCAGACGCGGGGATATTCTCGCGGCCCACGATCCAGGGTCGGTAAATCGCCTTGACCCATGGGCCGATGGCGACGTATTTCATGAACCAGTAGAACATTGCCAACCAGACTAATACTCAGGAATCGTCACGTGTGGCATACGCACTGCTCGCAGCACGCGAGTTCGTACATTCCCACAAGTGGCGCTTAGGATGAAGTGCAATCAGCACCAAAGTACAGGTATCAAAGGAGTTGCCGTGGTTTCAGAGATCTCGATTCCGGTCGCTGTCCCAGTTGACACGAGTCTCAATGTGAGCGATCTGCTCGCCGATCGTGTGAAGAAGACGCCAAACCTCGCGCTCTTCGCCGTTCCGGATGGAGACGGCTGGAAAGACATCACCGCCAAAGAGTTCGAGACGCAGGTCATTGCGCTCGCAAAAGGCTTCATCGCCGCTGGCATCAAGCCAGGCGAAAAGGTTGGCTTCATCGCTAAGACGACGTACGACTGGACGCTCGTTGACTTCGGTCTCTTCTACGCGGGTGCCGTCATGGTTCCCATCTACGAGACCTCTTCGGCTGCGCAGATCGAGTGGATCCTGAAGGACTCTGGAGCACGCGCGCTCATTGTCGAGTCGACCGACCACATGGCTCGCTACGAAGAGATCAAGAAGAACGTCTCGGTTGACCCTGTGTGGGCTCTGTACGACGGCGCAATCAAGACGCTTTCCGAAAGTGGCAAAGACATTTCGGATGCTGACGTTGAGAAGGCACGCAAGACGCCGAAGAGCGAAGACCTTGCAACCCTGATTTACACCTCTGGTTCGACGGGGCGCCCCAAGGGCTGCGAAATCTCGCACGGCAACTTTGTTGAGACAACACGCCAGGGTCAGCAGGCGCTCAAAGAGGTCGCCAACGAGGGCGAATCGACGCTACTCTTCATCACGACTGCCCACGTTTTTGCTCGACTCATTTCAATTCTGAGCATCCACGCGGGCGTGAAGACGGGCCACCAGCCCGATACGTCACAGTTGCTCCCCGCGCTTGGCTCGTTCAAGCCGTCGTTCCTGCTGGCAGTTCCTCGCGTGTTCGAGAAGGTCTACAACTCGGCAGAGCAGAAAGCGGAAGCTGGCGGCAAGGGCAAGATCTTCCGTGCGGCTGCCGCGGCCGGCATCAAAGCATCCGAACTCGCCCAGAACGGCGAGAAGGTCCCCTTTGGCCTGAAAGCGAAGGTGGCGATCTTCGACAAGCTTGTCTTCTCGAAGCTACGAGAGGCCATGGGCGGCAACGTCAAGTACGCCGTTTCGGGTTCCGCACCGCTCGGCGCTCGTCTTGGCCACTTCTTCCACACGCTCGGCGTCGATGTCTTCGAGGGCTGGGGCCTGACTGAAACGACCGCACCCGCGACCGTCAACCGCGTTGGCAAGAGCAAGATCGGTACGGTTGGCCCGCCCCTCCCCGGCGTCGCAGTTCGCGTTGCCGAAGACGGCGAACTCGAGGTCAAGGGTGTCAACGTGTTCCAGGGGTACTGGAACAACAAAACAGCAACCGATGAGGTCTTCGACGACGGCTGGTTCAAGACAGGCGACATCGGTGAGATCGATGCGGAAGGTTACGTCACGATCACAGGCCGCAAGAAAGAGATCATCGTCACGGCGGGTGGTAAGAACGTTGCTCCCGCATCGCTCGAAGACCCCATTCGCGCGAATCCCATCATCAGCCAGGTGGTTGTTGTCGGTGACCAGAAGCCCTTCATCTCGGCGCTTGTCACGCTCGACGAAGAAATGTTGCCGACGTGGCTTGCCAACAACGGCCAGCCGACCGATCTCACGCTCGAGCAGCTCACGCAGAACCCGGCGGTTCGCGAAGAGGTTCAGAAGGCAATCGATCGGGCAAACCAGGGCGTTTCGCGCGCTGAGTCGATCCGCAAGTTCGAGATTCTGCCGACGCAGTGGACGGAAGCAAGCGGCCACCTGACGCCCAAGATGTCGATCAAGCGTGGTGAGATCCTCAAGGACTTCGCGCCGCAGATCGAAGAGATCTACGCTGGCCCGAAAGACAGCACGACGGGCGTTTCGCTCAAGTAAGCGCAAACACCCCGGTCCCTGAACCTGTCGAGGAGTCTGGCCTCACGAAATCCGCGAGAGCGGCTGGCTAAAACCAGTCACTCTCGCGGATTTCGCGCATTGCGACCTTCTTGCGCTCAGGATCAAGTCGATTGATGTAGAGGATGCCGTCGAGGTGATCGCACTCGTGCTGGAAGGCCTGCGCGAGCACACCCTCCCCCTCAAGCACGACGGGGTTGCCATCAAGATCGATGCCCTCGCAACGCGCCCAGGGGTAACGCATCGTCTGATGCCACAAGCCGGGCACCGAAAGGCAGCCCTCGTCAATGAGACGCGGCTCGCCACGCACCTCGGTGACCGCGGGGTTGATGAGGTACCCGATCTGGCCGTCGACGTTGTAGCTGAAGGCACGCACACCAACGCCAATCTGCGGGGCTGCAACCCCGGCACGACCGGGTAGCTGTGTCGTATCGAGGAGGTCGGTCACGAGCGCCCGCGTGCCCTCGTCAATCGTTTCGATGGGTGCACACACCGTGCGCAAAACGGGGTCTGGATAGATACGAATCTCGCGAACGGCCATTGTTCAATCTTAAGAGCCACTCCACTGGCGACATTCAGCGATTGTCATGTCGCGAAGCGGTAACGTTGGTAGGTGCACGTTCTCAGCATTAGCTCCCTCAAAGGCGGGGTTGGCAAAACCACCGTCACTCTCGGTCTCGCGTCAGCCGCCTTCGCTCGCGGCATCCGCACCCTCGTGGTAGATCTCGACCCGCAGTCAGACGTCTCGACGGGTCTCGACGTGAGCAATGCTGGGCATCTCAACATCGCCGATGTGCTTGAGAACCCGAAAGAGAAGACCGTCCGCCAGGCAATCGCCCCGTCGGGGTGGACGAAGTCGCACGAGGGAACACTCGACGTTCTCATCGGGAGCCCCTCCGCCATTAACTTTGACGGCCCGCACCCCAGCGTGCGCGACGTCTGGAAGCTTGAAGAAGCACTCGCCTCGGTCGAAGACGACTACGACCTCGTCCTCATTGACTGCGCGCCATCGCTCAACGCGCTGACCCGCACAGCATGGGCAGCAAGCGACCGCGTCATCGTCGTGACTGAGCCAGGCCTGTTCTCTGTTGCTGCTGCTGACCGCGCCCTGCGTGCCATCGAAGAGATTCGCCGCGGGTTGTCGTCACGCCTGCAGCCACTCGGCATTGTTGTGAACCGTGTGCGCCCACAGTCCATCGAACACCAGTTCCGCATTGACGAGCTGCGCGAAATGTTCGGCCCGCTTGTGCTTTCACCCCAGCTTCCCGAGCGCACCTCGCTGCAACAAGCCCAAGGTGCCGCGCGCCCGCTACACGTGTGGCCCGGCGAGTCGGCACAGGAGCTAGCCGCCGACTTTGACGCGCTGCTTGACCGTGTTGCACGTGCAGCCCAGTTGCCTGTTCTGGGCGAGATCGACGACGCCGCGAACGAACCGCGCGAAGTCGAAGCCTAGGAAGCCTCAGAGACCCGAAGTCTGAGAGGACTGAAGGTCCTAGAAACCTTAGGCCTGGCGACGTGCGCGCAACTGCGCGAGTTCGTCGACCTGTTCGCCCGCAAGCTCTTCTTGCACAAACTCAATGAGCGTCGTCTCGACCTCACGCCACACGCTCCCGACAGCGATGCCGAAAACACCCTGCCCCTGCTGGAGCAGGTCGATAACCTCATCGTTTGATGTGCAGAGATAAACGGATGCGCCATCGCTCATGAGTGTTGTGCCGGCAAGATCACGGATGCCGTGAACACGCAACTGGTCGATCGCAACACGAATCTGCTGCAACGAGACACCTGCGTCGAGCAGTCGCTTGACGAGCTTGAGAACGAGGATGTCGCCAAAACCATACAGACGCTGGCTGCCCGAGCCCGTCGCGTTGCGAACGGTCGGCTCAACGAGGCCCGTACGAGCCCAGTAGTCGAGCTGGCGGTAGGTGATGCCCGCTGCCTTCGCGGCAACGGCACCGCGATAGCCCGCTGCGTCTTCTGTGAGGAGCCCGTCGGTGAACAACATCTCGCCCTGTGACGGAACGACTGGTTCTACCTGCATGGCACCTCCCGAATTGGTAATTCCTCAACGGTAGAACATCTCGGCTCTACCGGCGACCTCATTTTGTGAGTGTCGAAAATTGTTGGCTATGCCAGCAGACGCCCGATGGCATCTGTCAGCAATGCCCGACGAAGATCGTCGACACGAGCCCGCAACTCCCCCGCACGTTCGGCAGCACGCGAGCGCGAAAGGGCATCTTGCTTGCCGAGGAGCGGAGCGATTGCGGCGCGCACGAGCTGTGCATCACGCTCAGCGTGCTGCTGCACGACGCGCAAGTGACGCGGCTCAAGCCCATGGCTCTCGAGCGCAACAAGCACCTGCAGAACCTCAAGATCCTGCGCACGGTACCGTTCGCGCGGTTCCAAGAGCCCGATTGAAATTGCTTCGTCGAGCAGCTTGGGCCGAGCAGCAGCTTCACTCAGCAGCTGGGCACGCGAGTAGCCCTGCGTTGTGGGGCGAAGACGCGCAGGAACAGCCTCTGCGAGTTCTTCATCGCTGTGTGCGTCGAGCTGAGCACGAATGCGCTCCCACGAGATACCGACATCACGCTGCATGGCAAGACCGACACGTAGACGCTCAACGTCACGCGTCGAAAACTTGCGGTAGCCACTCGGCGTGCGCGCCGGAGCGATGATGCCTTCTGTCTCGAGATAGCGAAGCTTGCTTGCCGTGAGATCAGGGAACTCGTTGTGCAGCTTTGCGATGACCTGGCCAATACTGAGGGCGTGCAATTCGCCTGCGGCGTGCGCCAGCGCCATCAGGCATCGACCCCGGCATCGTCGGACCGGTCGAGCGGTGAAACGAAGTAGTTGAGCCGGAACTTGCCAACACGCAGCTCAGCACCATCCGTCAACTGAGCAGAATCGATGGGTTCGCCGTTGACATATGTGCCGTTAAGCGAGCGCTGATCAACAACATTGAAGACGCGGGCGTCGTCGTCCGAACGCACGATCTGTGCGTGACGACGCGAGACCGTGACGTCATCGAAGAAGATGTCGGCTTCGGGGTGACGACCGATCGTTGTGACGTCGTGGTCAACAAGGTAACGCGCACCCGCGAGCGGGCCCGAACGAACCAAGAGCAACGCTGCGCCGCTGGGCAAGGCGTTGATTGCATCAAGCTCAGCCGCCGTCAGATCAGCACCGAAAGGGACGAACGAAAGATCTGCATCGCCACTCAATGCACCAAAACCGGTACCGGTGTCGTTCAGTTCGTGCATCGACGTGTCAGTTGATGCGTGTTCGTTGTTCTGAGTCACTTCAGCCCCCTTTCCTGACCTTCCACACTAGTCGATTCGATCGAACGATGGCATCCCCGATTTCGATGATTTTCGATCGCTTCGAACCGAACGGCGATAGGCTTAACGCATGCCTCACTACGACGTCATTGTTCTCGGCGCGGGCCCTGGTGGCTACGTCGCAGCTATCCGTTCTGCACAGCTGGGCCTCAGCACCGCAATCATCGAAGAGAAGTACTGGGGCGGTGTGTGCCTCAACGTTGGCTGCATCCCCTCGAAGGCACTTCTTGCGAATGCTGAGCTTGCTCACACCCTGAGCCACAAGGCCGATTTCTTCGGCATCACGGGTCAGAACATCTCGATGGATTTCGGCAAGGCGTACGACCGCAGCCGTGAGGTTGCCGACGGTCGCGTCAAGGGCATCCACTTCCTGATGAAGAAGAACAAGATTCAGGAATATGAAGGCCGCGGTTCGTTCGTTGACGCAAACACGATCGACGTCACGAAGGCCGACGGCACGGTTGAGCGTGTGACGTTCAACAATGCCATCATCGCGACGGGCTCGAACGTGCGCCTACTGCCGGGTGTCACACTTAGCAAGAACGTTGTCACCTACGAAGAGCAGATTCTCTCGCGTGAGCTGCCGGGCTCGATCGTCATTATCGGTGCCGGCGCAATCGGTATTGAGTTCGCCTACGTCCTGAAGAACTACGGCGTTGACGTCACGATCATCGAATACCTCGACCGCGTACTGCCCAACGAAGATGCGGATGTCTCGAAAGAACTCGCAAAGCAGTACAAGAACCTCGGTGTCAACATCCTCACCTCAACCAAGGTTGAGTCGGTTGTCGATAACGGCACGGATGTCACCGTGAGCTACACCGCAAAAGACGGTTCGACCGGTTCCATCACGGCAGACCGCGTGCTCATGTCGGTCGGTTTTGCGCCGAACGTTGAGGGCTTCGGTCTCGAGAACACGGGTGTCAAGCTCACCGACCGTGGCGCAATCGACATCGATGACTACATGCGCACGAACGTTCAGAACATCTACGCAATCGGTGACGTGACCGCGAAGCTCCAGCTTGCACACGTCGCAGAGGCGCAGGGCGTTGTTGCTGCCGAGACAATCGGTGGCGCTGAGACCCAGACGCTCGGCGACTACCGCATGATGCCGCGCGCCACCTTCTGCAGCCCACAGGTTGGCTCGTTCGGTCTGACTGAACAGCAGGCTCGCGACGAGGGTTACGACGTCAAGGTCGCAACCTTCCCCTTCATGGCAAACGGCAAGGCACACGGTATTGGCGAGCCCGTCGGTTTCGTCAAGGTCATCGCAGATGGCGAGCACCTCGAACTGCTCGGCGCGCACCTCATTGGCCCGGACGCCTCAGAGCTGCTGCCTGAGTTCACGCTCGCGCAGAAGTGGGATCTGACTGCTCACGAGCTCGCTCGCAACGTGCACACGCACCCGACGCTCTCGGAGGCCCAGCAGGAGGCATTCCACGGCCTCGTCGGGCACATGATCAACTTCTAAGCGATACGCAAAAGCGGGCCGGTTCTTTCGAATCGGCCCGCTTTTGCGTTTCGCTATTCGCCTCCGAACGGCAAGGGCTGGGCACCCAGCGCCCGGCCAAGTTTTGATCCCATCGAGGGAACCGCATCGGTTGCCGTGATGACGTCTTCCAACTGGTGGAACAGTGCTTCGCCCGCTTCCGCGCTGAGATCGGCGTGGAGTTCGAGTTCCCACTCACGCCACTCGCGATCAATACCCGTGCGGGTGTCGCCGCCGATGACGTTGTCATCAACGAACTCGGCCGAGGAGCCATCCGCGAGGGTCAACTGATACGCGATGCGGCGGTTACGGATGCGTGCGAGTGGGGCAAGACTGAGCTCGCCAGCGGCATCCGATTGCAGTGCTACCAGCAACTGAATGATGGCCTGCCCGAGCTCTTGTGGTGGAACCTCGCTGTCGGGCCACTGCAGCTCAAGCCGACCCTGCGGAGTGCGTGGCCCCTTGATGTGCCAGCCAGCATCATTGCCACCCTGGCGGCGACGAACCGCGATGCCCGTGCGTGCGAGCACAACATCCGGCGTATCGAAGTAGGTGGCATCAAGCTCACGAACTTCGGGCTCGGAAACCTGCAAGCCGGGGACGCGACCCCAATCAGGTAAAGCGGTATCTACGCCGACGTCGTACTTGCGCTCGATTTCCATCGAGCTTTTCGGCGCCAGAGACACTCGGGCTACTTAGTCGTCGCTCGGGTTGATGGGATCTTCTGATTCCTCGAACCAGAAGTGAATCTCGGTCGGGCCATCATTAGGACCCGTGTTTTCTGGCTCGCCCTTGCGGTTGTAAACAACCTGCGTCTCGCTGTAGGGAACGATGACTTTGTCTTCGTTCTCGTTTTCGAGGGGCAGAATCTGGCCGTCAAGCGGACCACCGTGGAAACGTGCGAGTGTCATACCCCCACGATAGTCGCTGCGATCGTCTCGTGTGTTGATGCCACCCCGAGCACAGCCCCCATGAGCATGAATGGCCCAAAGGCAATGAGGCTCTTGGCATGCGCCCGGCCGCGCACAAGCGACACCGTGACGGTTGCCCCCGCGAGGAGGAAAGCGCTGACGGTTGCAATCATGAGCGGCACCCACCCGTGCCAGGCAAGAACAACTCCGAGGGGGAAGGCGAGTTTGACATCGCCCGCACCCATTCCGCTCGCGCTCATCCCCCCAGCTTCAACACGCACGGCGGGCCCGCGGTACAGCAAGAAATAGCCACCCATGAGCACGCCCCCGCCAAGCAGGGCGCGGGTCAGCGTTTCTGTGTCACGGCGCCAGATCGCGTCAACAACACAGAGAACCACGACCCCAATTGTTGTCGGGATGACGATCCGATTCGGGAGCCGGTGCTCTCGAGCATCGATCGCTGTGAGCGCGAGTGCGATGAGGAGTAACCCGCCATATACGGCAGCAAGAGCGACCGTGGGAACTGCAGGTTCGGCCATCGTCATGCTTCGAGGGTAGGCAATCTCGCCCGCCCGCGTGAGCACCCTGTGGATAACACGCGCCAGCGTCAGAGGTTCGAAATAACATCGCTTCATTGGTTGATTTATTCGAAGATATTTTCGAGAATGGAACGTATGAGCACTGCAGTCGATATGCGCCTCGCGGATGACCCGCGGTACGCCAATATCGTGCGTCTGCGGCGTGAGATCCACGCTCGTGAGAACCCTGTTGCGCACTCCCCCGTGCTCGAACTCGGCACAGTCCTCAGTCCGCTTTTCCCCGATGGCGGTTTACGCGTCGGGGCAAGCTATCGCATCTCTCATACCCCAGCACTCTTCAGCGCCATCGTCGCAGAGGCGACAAAGCAGGGGGTTCGCTGCGTTGTTCTTGGTATGCCAACCCTGGGGCTTGAATTCACTCGACGGCTGGGCGCTGATCTGGAACACCTCATCTTGATTCCTCGCCCCGGCAGGCGCCTCGTCGATATCGTGAGCGCGGTTTCAGAGGTCGTTCCGCTCGTCTTGTGTGCCACACCAACGCGCGTGAGCGAAAAAGAGACCGCCCGCCTCGCCTCACGTTTCCGTGATCGAGCATGCACATTTCTCACGACAGGCACATGGTCTCAGGCATACGCAAGCATCGAATGCCGTGACCCGCGCCCGGTTGGCATCGGCAAAGGATGGGGCGCAATCACCGAGCAGGCGGTCACAGTTACCGTCCATAACCGCACGGGCGAGCGGCGAACAGCAGCTGTTCTTCTCCCCGGTAGATCAGGCACGCTCGAAGCGGCTCCTGCGGGTGTTGCAGAAGTGCATATGTTCCCGCAACGGATGGCGGCCTCCCGATGAAGAGCCCATCCGTTCACGATCGACTTGCCGCACTGTGGGTTCCCAATTGGCCCCTCCATGCAGCACTCGTTGGCGAAGAGGTCGAAACAGTCGTCGCCGCGGTTTTGCATGCGAATCGCGTGCTGTCTTGCACCGCGGCGGCAACCGAAGCGGGGGTTCGGCGCGGGCAAGGCCGCCGCGAAGCGCAGGGTTTAGCGCCGGGCATCCGCTTGTTCCCCGTTGATCTTGATCGGGATGAACGAGCGTTTCGGGGTGTGCTCAATCGCGTTCGCGAACTTGTTCCCGAAGTGCAGCTCTTGCGACCGGGGCTTGTTGTGGCGCGTGCTCGCGGCCTCGCACGCTTCTATGGCAACGAGCACAACGCTGCCGTGGCACTCAGTCGCGCATTGAGTGAGTTGGGGTATGCGGAGGCCTATGTGGGGTTCGCCGACGATATGTTCAGCGCTGAGCTTGCCGCGCGGGTGGCTCGCGGGCTCGGGAAGCAATCGCATATCGTTGCTCCCGCCGCGAGCGCGGCCTTCTTACGCCCACTGCCCGTAAGCGTTCTGGGTGACGAAGAGCTCACGAGTCTGCTCATGCGGCTCGGCGTTCGAACCCTTGGGCAGTTCGCAGACCTTGACGAGCACGATGTTCGAACACGGTTCGGGCCCGATCGAGCACATCTTCATGCACGTGCCCAAGGGCGCGATACTCGCCTGTTTCACAACGACAAGCCGGATCCTCAGCTCACCCGCACAATCGAGTTTGAGATGCCACTGGCGGGTGCTGATCAACTTGCATTCTCGGTGCGGCAAACAACGGATGCTGTTCTTGAAGCGTGTGCCGAGGCGCAGCTCATCTGCACCGGCGTACAAATCACGCTGCAGTTCGATAACGGCACCCAGCACACACAGCAGTGGCTGCACCCCACGCGTTTCACGGCCACTGAACTCGTCCACCGAGTGCGGTGGCAACTCGAGACGATTCGCGATGCACGTGCCCTCGAATCAAATGACTCGGAAACGACAGAACAGGTGGGCGCCGCCCCCGTCGTCGGCGTTATTTTTGCCCCGACAACTGTCGATGATGTTCGCGGACATCAGGTAGGGCTTTTTGGTCATGGCTCTGATCAACGTTTGCACCACACGCTGACCCGGGTACAGACGATGCTCGGGTATACCGAGGTGCTCACGGCACACCCGACCGGTTCTCGCTGGGTGCACGGCGCACTCGCGCTTGTTCCGTGGGGCGAGCGTGCGCCAGCAACCACCACACTCGCTCAACAGCCCTGGCCCGGGCAGCTCAAGACAGCCGTTCCGAGCGAGATCTACTCCCCCGCCCTACACGTGCAGATCATGGGCACGGAAGGGTCGCCCGTGCGTGTTGACGAACGTGGGAACCTCAATACGGCTCCGGAACAGATCAACGGTGTGCCAATTGTTGCCTGGAGTGGCCCCTGGCCCGTGCACGAAAAGCTCTGGGATCGCGCACGAGCTCGGCATGCACATCGCTTTGAGGTTGTTGATGAGCAGCAACGCGCCTGGTTGGTCTACCTCGAGGCTGATTCGTGGTGGGCAGAAGGGCGGTTTTGCTAATGGGTTGGCATAATCCTGCAGTTCCCTGGTCTGAGATTGAACGCACCTTGAGCGGCACCCTGACCGGGGGCGCACGCCACGGGGTAGACCCCGTCTGGTTCGAATCACCACTGAGCCGAAAAAGGGATCGCCCCGAGCCACCCACTGCGCGCGTGCCCTACGCCGAGTTGCACGCGCACTCGAATTTCTCATTTCTCGATGGGGCTTCTTCCCCCGAAGAACTTGTATACGAGGCTGAGCGGCTCGGTCTTAACGCACTCGCTCTGACCGACCATGACGGGTTTTACGGGGTTGCGCGTTTCGCTGAAGCAGCCGAGAAGACTCGTGTGCGCACGGTCTTCGGTGCCGAACTTTCCCTCGGTCTCCCCGCCCGAAACACACCACAGCCAGATCCCACGGGTGAACACCTGCTCGTCCTCGCGCGCGGGCTTGAGGGGTACCGCAGGCTCTCAGGCATCATGACAACGGGGCACCTACGCGGCGGGCAGAAAGGGCGGCCTGTCTACACGCTCGAAGAGATCGCCGAAGCATCCGATGGGCACCTGCAGATTTTGAGCGGATGCCGCAAGAGCCTGGTCAATCGCGCGCTTGATCGCCAGGCGGGAGAACAAGCGCTCCGCGAACTCGTTGATCTCTTCGGTACGAGCAACATTGCAATCGAGCTGACCGATCACGGTGACCCCGCGAGGTCGCTGCGCAATGACGAGCTTGCCCAACTCGCTGCCGACTTCGCACTCCCCATCGTTGCAACGAACCAGGTGCATTACGCGACACCCGATCGAGCCCAGCTCGCACAAGCCATAAGTGCCGTGCGGGCGCGCAGCAGCATGGCTGATCTTGATGGCTGGCTCCCCGCGCACGGCGCTGCCTTTCTGCGCCCGGGTGCTGAAATGCACACCCGGTTTCTTCGCTACCCGGGTGCTGTTGAGCAATCAGTCCGCATCGCCGAGGAATGTGCCTTCGAACTGCGGCGCGCAAAACCCGCGCTCCCCACCATGCGAGTTCCCGAGGGCCACACGCCCACGTCATGGCTACGCCACCTCGTGTGGCAGGCGGTGCCAGACAAGTACCCCAATCTCGATACTGCCGGGCGTGATCGCATCAACCGTGAGCTTGACGTGATCGAAGAGAAAGATTTTCCCGGGTACTTCTTGATCGTGCACGGCATCGTGAGCGAGGCAAAACGGCGTGGGATTCTCTGCCAAGGGCGTGGTTCGGCTGCTGCGAGCGCTGTCTGCTATCTGCTGGGGATCACCTCGGTTGATGCCATCTTCTACCGCTTGCCGTTCGAGCGTTTTCTCGCGACAACACGTGATGAAGAACCCGATATCGATGTCGATTTCGATTCGCGCCGGCGCGAAGAGATCATCCAGTGGGTATACAACGAGTACGGGCGCGAGAATGCAGCTCAGGTCGCGAACGTCATTCAGTACCGCCCGAAGAACGCGATTCGCGATATGGCCCGAGCGCTCGGGTACTCACCCGGGCAGCAAGATGCCTGGTCGAAACAGGTTGACCGTGGCGAGCTTCGCCCGGGTCAACACGACATCCCACCAACGGTGCTCGAGTACGCCGAAGAACTCCTCGGCGCACCGAGGCATCTGGGGATTCACTCGGGCGGCATGGTGCTGACCCGGCAACCCGTTGGTGAGGTTGTACCGATCGAACACGCTCGGATGCCGGGCCGCACCGTTATTCAGTGGGATAAAGACGACGCGGCCTGGATGGGGCTGGTGAAGTTCGATCTGCTGGGGCTCGGCATGCTCTCTGCCCTACAACACACCTTTGACCTCATTGCGCAGAGCACGGGTGAGGTGTGGCGGCTTGAAACGATCCCCAATGAAGAGCCCGCCGTCTACGACATGCTCTGCCGTGCCGATTCGATTGGTGTTTTTCAGGTGGAGTCACGCGCCCAGATGGGGCTGCTCCCCCGGCTCCAGCCGCGTGAGTTCTACGATCTCGCGATTCAGATCGCGCTGATTCGCCCCGGGCCCATTCAGGGTGGCGCGGTGCACCCCTTCGTGCGTCGAAAAATGGGGCAAGAGGCTGTCACATATGCGCATCCCGTTCTCGAGCCCGTACTGCGCCGCACGAAGGGCATTCCGATCTTCCAAGAGCAGCTCATCCAGATGGCAACGGTCCTGGGTGATTGCACAGCTGATGAAGCCGATACCTTGCGCCGTGCAATGGGGTCAAAGCGTGGCTTGGAACGGATCGACAGCATTCGGGCCCAGTTGTACGCCGGTATGGCACGTCATGGCTTGACGCCAGAGGAATCCGATCGGATTTACGCACAGATTCAGGCGTTTGCGCACTTTGGGTTTGCCGAAGCACACTCGCTTGCCTTTGCCCGGCTTGTGTACGTCTCTTCATGGCTCAAGCTGCATTACCCTGGCGCATTTTTGGCCGGGCTTTTGCGCGCGCAACCCATGGGGTTCTACTCCCCAGCGAGCCTCACAGCCGATGCGCGTCGCCACGGTGTGCAGATTCGCCGACCCGATCTCGCTGTGTCAGAGGCACTCGACACACTAGAACCCATGAACGAGGCAGCGAGCTACGCCCCCACCGGCTTGAAGGCATGTACAGCGTCGTTCTCTGGCACGGTTCCACCGTTTGTCGCCGGCTGCCCTGACCCGACCCCTGAGCACCGCCGCGACGGGAACTTTGCCGTCCGCTTGGGGCTTGCTGCCGTCCGAGGAATTGGGCAAGGCGTTGCGGAACGTATCGTCGCCGAACGAAACGCCCACGGCCCGTACCGCGATGCGCACGATCTTGCACGACGGGTCAATCTCACCCAGGCGCAGCTCGAAAGCCTGGCAACTGCGGGAGCACTGGAGTGTTTCGGTATCTCACGCCGGCAAGCGGTGTGGCTTGCCGGCGCCGCCGCGACTGACCGCCCTGAGTACTTGGAGGGAACCGCCATGCATGTGCAACCACCACTATTTACCGATCAAAGTGCACGGGAACGACTCACCGCCGACCTGTGGGCCACCGGCATTTCTGTCGATGATCATCCGTTCGCGCACCTGCGTTCTGGGCTTGATGCGCGTGGAGTGCTGACCTCGAACGAAGTACGCACCTTCGAAGCAGGGCGGCGCGTCAAGGTTGCCGGCCTTGTGACCCACCGTCAGCGACCCTATACAGCGTCTGGCATCACGTTCATGAATATCGAAGACGAGCACGGGCAAATCAATGTTGTGTGTTCACCCGGGGTGTGGAGTCGGCACCTGCGCACGGTACGAAGCGCCGGGGCCCTCATCGTGCGCGGCACAATCGAGCGTTCAGCAGAGGGCGTCACGAACATCATCGCGGATGGTTTCGAAGCACTCGTCTCACCGGCAACACACCGCTCCCGGGACTATCGCTGAACCTCAGAAAACCCGGCCCACAAACAGGGGGGAAGTCAGGGCGTTCGCGTAGGCTAGAGGGCGGTCTGTATTACAAAGAGTGGGTCAATTGCGCATGCCGAAGCAAATCCGTTTGAATCTGATCTTCCACACCTCGGGTCGTCACGACGCTGGCTGGAAGTCATTCGACGATCCGACGGTTCTCGTCGACGACATCGACCACCAAATTGAACTCGCGAAGCGTGCGGAAGAAGCACTCTTTGACGCGATCTTCCTGCCCGATACCCCGCAGGTGCTCGCCTCAAACTTCCTGCGCAAGCCACGCCGTGGTCTCGACCCTGTCGTCCTGCTCTCAGCGATCGCGCGCGAGACGAAGTACCTCGGGCTTATCTCGACGGCACTCTCGCTGTTCGGTTCGCCCTATGTCGTAGCCCGCCAGATTGCGACGCTGCAGCAGGTCAGCAAGGGGCGTGCGGGCTGGAACGTTGTCACGAGCCAAGACCTCGAAACCTTCCAGGCGTTCGGCCTGCCGGTCGACAAGCTCGACCGCGCAACCCGGTACGAGAAAGCCGCCGAGTTTGTTGAGATTGTGCGTGCACACTGGGATTCGCTGCCGCGTGAGGCGATCGTGGCCGACAAAGATCACGACATGTACATCGACCACGCGCTGACAAAGCCCGTCGACTACGAGGGCAAGTTCTTCAAGTCTCAGGGCGTTATGCAACTCAGCGGCCAGTACAAGGGCGACCGCCCGGTCATCTTCCAGGCGGGCGTCTCGCCGCAGAGCCGCAAGTTCGGCGCGAAGTATGCGGATGCGCTGTTCACTTCGCAGCCCGACATCGACCACGATCGCGCGTTCTACAAAGAAGCCAAGGGCTACGCCGAGGGCTTTGGCCGGAACCCCGACGATCTCGTTGTGCTGCCGGGTCTGTACGCAGTTGTTGGCGACACCGAGGCCGAGGCACGCAAGCGCAAGGCAAAGTTCGATGACCTCATGGATCTGAACTTCCTCATGAACAACCTCGCCAAATCGCTCGGCATCCCCGTCGAGAAACTCGATGCCAATAAAGAGCTGCCATACGCGCTGTTTGACGAGAACCCGACGGAAGACGAAGTTATCCTCTACCGTCGAGGCGACATCGGCGCTGTCTCGAAGGCCCACCAGTTCACGGTGAAAGAGCTTGTGCATCACAACCTCACACGTGGCCAGCGCGCGCTGTTTGGCACCCCCGAGCAGGTTGCCGACAAGATCATTGAGTGGATTGACACGGGCGTGGGCGATGGCTTCAACGTCAACGTCGATGTTGAATTCGACGGGCTTGAGCGTTTCAAAGACGTCATTACCGAGCTGCAGAACCGCGGCCGCTACCGCACGAAGTACGAGTACGAGAACTTCCGCAAGAACTACGGTCTGCCCAGTAACGCTGACGGTTAATTCGACAGGAGCGCGGCGGCCACGGTCGCACCGAGTTCTTGAGCGGTCTCAAGATGTGCTCCATCGACGGCGCCCGTGAAAACGAGCGGCGCCGCAACGAGTGACCACCCGTACCCCGTCGTAATGGCCTTCATAGCGTTCTCGGCGCCCGTTGTGTCGTAGCCGCCATGAATCCAGTACGAAAACGGACGTTTCGCCGTTGCTTCGCGCGTGTCGTTGTACGTCGAGTCGAAGAAGTGCTTGAGCGCGCCCGAGATGTAACCAAAGTTCGCGGTCGTGCCCAGAATATAGCCATCAGCCCCGAGCACATCGTCGGATGTCGCTTCAAGCGCCGGTTTCTCCAGAACCTCGACGCCTCCAAGCCCCTCGAACTGTGTGCCCGCCAAGACAGCCCGAGCAATCTGACGCGTCAGGTCCGTCGGCGAATGGTGCACAAGCAACAGTCGGGGCATGTGCATCATCCTCACACATGCCACGTGGGTGCGGGTGGTCGATACGATCGGGGCATGACACCCGCTGACTACGAAACAATCACCTACGAGGTGACCGACGGCATCCTCACCCTCACGCTCAACAGACCAGACCACCTGAATTCGTTCACGCGACAGATGGGCGATGAGCTCACCCACGCATTCCGCTACGTCAACACCGATGATGACGTGCGTGCGATCGTCGTGACGGGCGCCGGGCGGGCATTTTGCGCCGGAATGGAGCTCACGAGCGAGGGCAATGTCTTTGGGCTCGATGAGACGCAAGAGCCGAGCTCCAGCGATATGCATGAGAAGCTCGATGACCCAGATTTCATCGCGGGAGTGCGCGACTCGGGTGGGGCTCGCACGCCAGCTCATCTATCGCAATATGGCCGCAGAACACCCGCTTATTGCCCATCAATCGGATTCCCTCGCAATCTTCTACCAAAGCCGCACGGACGGGAAAGAAGGTGTCAAAGCATTCCTCGAAAAGCGAATCCCCGAATTCACGGGAAGGGCCTCCGTCATGCCGCCCTTCTACCCCTGGTGGGAGTAGGGCAGCGCGAACAGCCTACGAAAGGCTCGCGAGCGCCCAGAAGATGAGCGGCATGGCGACCGCACCCACAATGCCCAGGATCATCGCCTTGAGCCAGTGCGGATCACGATGCCCAAAACGGATGCGCGTGAGAACCGAAAACACAACGGCGAGCAGCCCCGCAGCAATCGCAATGATCGTCAGGATGGGCATGAAGATGAGCGCCGTCTCCATCGAGAACGTTTCATTGTTGATGAGGAGCGCCAGGACGGCCAGGATGAGCGTCACAACGAGCGCTGAAATGGAGAGGCGGCCGAGGGCGAGCGCAAGCTTGCCGTGCGACTTCGGGGTATCGGGTGAAGTTGCCATGGTCGTCATGGTAGCGGGGTGCGAGTCGTCGTTGGAACAACTCTTTGGTCCATACCGCGAGCGTTTCCGGTGCGTCGTTGTTGATCTCGCGACGCAAAATCAATGGGATGACAGGAACCGTCGGAGCCCATCGGGCTCCTTTCTCCCAAATCCTGCGTCAATACCGCCAAACAAAGAAAGAGACCCGCCTAAGCGGGTCTCTTTCTTTGTCGGGATGACAGGATTTGAACCTGCGGCCCCTTCACCCCCAGCGAAGTGCGCTACCAAGCTGCGCCACATCCCGATTGCCCCCGCGAGCGGCGACAACCGTTACAGTCTACCGGGTTTCACGGGCGTGCGCGAACCGACGGGTACGGTGGAAAGGTGAATGAGGCAGCATCCGTACGACTTGACTCCTGGTTGTGGGCTGTCCGCATGTATAAGACGCGTTCAGCCGCGACGAGCGCCTGCCGTGCGGGCCACGTGCGCCTCAATGGCGACAAGGTCAAAGCTGCACAATCCGTGCGCGTTGGGGACGAAGTTCGCGTGCGACAGGAAGGCTTCGACCGCATTCTCATTGTCCAACAGCTGCTCACCAAGCGCGTCGGCGCTCCCCTCGCACAAGCGGCCTACGTCGATCGCACACCCGTGCGCGAACCCGTCGCAAAGCTCGCAGTTCGCGATCGCGGCGCGGGCCGGCCGACAAAGCGCGAGCGGCGCGACATCGAGAAACTGCGCGGCTACTAAAGGCGCTCGCGCAGCGCCGGCCACGAATCGGCAAATCCGGGATGTAGGGGGTGCTGCTCGACCTCGTCGAGAGGCACCCATGCCAGGGCAACGCTCTCGGGGTCGCTGATCACGGGATCAAAGGGCGTTACGACGTCGGCGACAACGGTCGTATACGTCCAGATACTGAGGTCAAGCACAGAGGTGAACCGTGGAACGACGGCGTCGAATGGCACGCCAGCTTCCTCGTTCGCCTCGCGCAACGCGCCATCGATAGCCGTCTCACCCTGCATGAGCGCACCACCCGGCAGACCCCAGGTTCCCCCGTGGTGGCTCCAGGCAACACGGTGCTGCAACAGCACACCCTTGTGCGGGTCATAGGCAAGCAGCCCGGCAGCACCGAAGCGCCCCCAATATCGCTCGCCTGTCGGTGCCACGACCCAAGCATCACCCGGGTCGCGCGGGCCATCGGGGCGCCGCGGGTGGCCGGGTTCAACGGGTTGAATGCTCACCTGTTCAGTCTTTCACGGCGAACCGGAGCAACACGCGATTGTTACTTTTTGAACTGGCGGCGCTCACGCACACGCATGTTGATGACGATGGGCGATCCCTCAAAGTCATACAGTTCACGCAAACGACGCTGAATGAAGCGACGGTAGCCAGGGTCGAGGAACCCGGTCGTGAAGA
>CAYNTU010000008.1:0-21238 GCA_964400205.1 uncultured Microbacterium sp. | reverse complement strand
CGGGTCGAGACCTGCGTGCCGAAGAGGATGCGCGGCTGCTTGCCGCCACGAAGCGGGTGCGGGTGTGCGGCAACAAGTTCGGTCAGGAAGGCGTTGAACTTGCCCGTCGGAATGCGGCGATCCCAGCTGTCGAGCGCCGTCTCGAGCGCGGGAACAAGCTTGGCAAGGTGCCAACCGGTCTTCGCCGAGATGTTGACTCGGGGCGCCCAGGCGACGTGTGCGAGATCCTGTTCGATCTCTCGTTCGAGATAGCGACGGCGATCGATGTTTTCCATGTCGGGGTCGTTGAGGCGATCCCACTTGTTGAACGCCAACACGAGCGCACGACCCGATTCCAAGACGAGGTCGATGATGCGAACGTCTTGCTCGCTGATGGGCTGCGTCACATCGAGAACCACGACGGCAACCTCGGCCCGTTCAAGCGCCGTCGCCGTTCGCAGCGAGGCATAGAAGTCTGCACCCTGCGAAAGGTGGACTCGGCGACGAATACCAGCGGTATCGACGAAGTTCCAGAGTTTGCCGTCGATTTCGACGAGTTCGTCGACGGGGTCACGTGTTGTGCCAGCAAGTTCGTTGACGACAACGCGCTCTTCGCCTGCGGCCTTGTTGAGCAGTGAGGATTTCCCGACATTCGGTCGACCGAGAATCGCAACGCGGCGGGGCCCACCAATTTCGTACTTTGCAACGGCAGAAACCGTCGGCAAGACCTTGAGGACCTCGTCGAGCAGGTCTGCGACGCCTCGGCCGTGGATGGCTGAAACCGGGTGCGGCTCCCCCAACCCCAAGTTCCACAGCGCGGCGGCCTCTGGCTCTTGGCGCGCATCATCAACCTTGTTCGCCACGAGGAAGACGGGCTTCTTCGCGCGGCGCAAAAGCTTGACGACGTGTTCGTCGGTCGCTGTTGCGCCGACTGTCGCGTCGACGACGAAGAGCACGATATCGGCAAGATCGATCGCAACCTCTGCTTGCGCGGCAACAGACGCGTCGATGCCCTTTGCGTCAGGCTCCCAACCGCCCGTGTCGACGACCGAGAACCGGCGGCCATTCCACTCCGCCTTGTAGGTAACGCGGTCGCGAGTTACACCGGGCGTGTCTTCAACAACCGCTTCGCGGCGCCCAAGAATGCGGTTGACGAGGGCAGACTTGCCAACGTTGGGTCGGCCGACGATTGCCACGACGGGAAGGCCGGGCATGACTTCGATGCCGTCTTCGCCCGCCACCAGCCCGTCGAGCAACTCGGCGTCGTCTGCGTCGAGGTCGTAGTCTTCGAGGGCTGCACGCAGCGCATCCGCTCGCGCTTGAATGAGTTCTTCATCAAGGGCGTCAAGCTTTTCGGCGAGGTCGTCGTCGTAGCCTTCGTATTCGTCGGCACTCATTCGGCACTCCCGAGGTTCTCATCGATCACGCGGCAGACCGCGTCGATCGTTTGGGCAAGGTCAAGATCGGATGAATCGACAACCGTGACGCCTTCGGCAGCGTTGAGGAAGTCGACAACCGTGGAATCGGATGCGTCCCGATTGCGCAGCGACTCCGCCACGGCCGAGGCATCTTCTCCCGTGAGCTCGGCGGCGCGTCGAGCCGCGCGCACGTCGGGATGTGCGGTCAAGAGGATTCGCACGGGAGCGTCGGGGGCGACGACCGTTGTGATGTCGCGACCTTCAACGACGACGGCAGGCAACCCAGAGTCGGCGACGAGCGCACGAAACAGCTCGTTGACCTGTGCTCGCACGGGCAAGACACGAGCGACGCCGCTCACAGCTGCCGAGACCTGAGGGTCACGAATCACCTCCGTGATATCGGCCCCCGCGACGGAGACCGTGCGGTTGTCGGGGTCAAGTGAAATGACCGGTGTGAAGTTTTTCGCGGCCGCGAGAACAGCCTGCTCATCTGCCGTGTCAGCGCCCGAGTTCAACACGAACCAGGCCAATGCCCGGTATACCGAACCGGTGTCGAGGTAGCCGAAAGCGCGGGCGCGCGCGAGTGCTTTTGAAACACTCGACTTTCCGCTACCCGCTGGTCCATCAATGGCGATGATCTGTGGCGTACTCATTCGGTTGTGCTCGCAATCCGCCATCCGCGGTTTTGCAACCCTTCTACGGTACTCGCCACTGCCTGAGGAATTACGCTGAGCTCGGCCAATCCGATGGGTGCACCCGGTGAGTGTTCCATGCGGAAATCCTCGACGTTGACGCCCAGTTCGCCCAGATCACCAAAGAGTCGCCCAAGCTGCCCGGCCGTGTCGTCAACCATGACGACGACCTGCTCAAACCGACGGCGTACACCGTGTTTGCCAGGGAGCTGCGAAACACCGTCGTTGCCGGCCCGAATCGTCTCGGCAATCGCGCGGCGTGCCCCCGAGGCATCTGGTGAGCGCAACGCCTCGCGCACACGATCGAGATCTGCCGCGAGCGCGTCGAGGACGGGCACGACGTGATCGGCGTTGGCGCTCAAAATCTGTTCCCAGAGCCCCGGGTCAGAGGCCGCGATGCGCGTGGTGTCACGCACACCTCCTCCAGAGAGCTCAAGCTCGTGCGGATCAGCGTCGCTCAAACGTGCAGCCAAGAGCGAGGCGACGACCTGTGGAACATGTGAGGTGTAGGCCACAGCACGATCATGCTCGGCGGCGTCAAGCTCAATGGCGAAGGCCCCAACGTCGCCTGCAAGCGCCTTGATGGCGGCAATTGCGGCGGGCGACGACTCAGGCGCTGGGCAGACAACCCATGGCCGTGCCGTAAAGAGATCTGCGCGGGCCGCAATCGCTCCCCCGCGTTCCCGGCCAGCGAGCGGGTGTGAGCCGACGTAGCGCGTGAGATCAGCACCAGCCTCCTGCAGCGCGGTAAGAATCGGGCTCTTGACGCTCGCAACCTCGGTCACAATCGCCTCTGGGTAGGCGGCGAGCTCACGCGCGACGACAGCGGCCGTCACATCAGGCGGCACAGCGACGATCACGAGTGCGGGCTCGTCGGTTGCGGATGCTTCCCGCCCGGCCCCGTAGTCGATAGCCAAGCGCAATTGTGCGGGCGAAGCATCCGCCAAAACAACATCAACGCCATGTGCCTGCAGGGCATGCCCAATGCTGGCGCCGAGCAACCCTGAGCCGACAATGCGAACGGTGTGCGAGGTCATGAAACCCCTGCCTCTCGAGCGAGCGTCAAGAGTGCGCCGCGTTCATCTTTCGTGAGTTCACGTGTCTGGCCGCTCGGGAGCGCACCGAGGCGGAGCGGCCCGAACTGCCGACGGACGAGTTCGTGCACGGGGTGCCCAACGGCTTTCAGCATGCGACGCACGATACGATTGCGCCCTGAGTGGAGTGTGATCTCAACAAGACTCGACCCTTTCGAGGCATCGAGCAGTCGTGCCTTGTCTGCCGCAATCGGCCCATCCTCGAGCTCGATTCCCGCCGTGAGCTGGGCGAGTTCGCGCTGCGAGATTTTGCCCGCGACCTTCGCGATGTAGACCTTCGTGACCCCGAAACGTGGGTGTGCGAGAACGTTGGCCAGTTCCCCGTCATTCGTCAGAACGAGCAGACCCGAGGTGTCTTGATCGAGACGCCCGACGTTGTAGAGACGCTCATCGAACGCGTCGGTGTACTGGCGCAGATCTGGGCGGCCGTTCTCATCTTTCATGGTGCTCACAACGCCCGTGGGCTTATTGAGCATGATGTAGCGCTTTGCTTGGTCGAGCTGAACCGCAACACCGTCAACATCAACGATGTCGACCGCGGGGTCGATGCGCGAGCCCAGCTCATCGACGACGACACCGTTGACGCGCACTCGACCGGCAGCGATGAGCTCTTCGCACACACGCCGAGAAGCGACGCCAGCGTTTGCGAGCGCTTTTTGCAGGCGCACGCTATCGGCCGAAGGGGCAGTTTCGGTCATCAGTACACTCCGTCGAAGCCTGCTGCGCCATCATCGAGCAGGGGCGAAATCTGGGGCAGTTCATCGAGCGAGTTGATCCCCAGGTACGAAAGCAACGCATCGGTCGTGCCGTAGTTGATGGCGCCCGTCTCGGAATCTGTGAACAATTCCGTGATGAGACCGCGCGCAAGCAGCGTGCGAACGACCGAATCGACGTTGACCGCTCGAATCGAGGCTACCTGACTGCGCGTGACGGGTTGTTTGTAGGCGATGACCGCGAGCGTCTCGAGCGCGGCTTGTGAGAGTCGCGCAGGAGACTGCGAGCCGATGAACTCTGAGACGATGCCGTCGAGCTCGCTGCGCACATAGAGTCGCCACCCGCCGCCAACTTCGCGCAGTTCGAAGCCTCGTCGCGGTGCATGAGCGACGCCGTTGTAATCGTCAGCGAGCGCAGCGAGCGCAACGTTCACGCGATCGAGCGGCGTACCGATCGCTGCCGCGAGAGTCAACACGGGAATGGGTTCATCGATAACAAGCAGAATCGCCTCAATCCGCTCACGAACCTCAGCATCCGTCAAGGGAGCGACGGATGCTTGCTCGAGTGCTCCGGCTTCTGCAACCGGTGTGTTCTCACTGCTCATATTCATCCCCCAAGGCATCCAGTTTGTCGTCGTTCCATTCCTCGGCCGACCAGGCAATGTGCAGCTCGCCGAGCGGCTCGAGCTGTTCGAACGAGACAGCCGCGTGGCGATACAGCTCCAGGATCGAAATGAATCGTGCGACAACGATGCCTGCGTCGCCCGCAGCGTCGGCAATGAGTTCCCGGAAGCTGAGCGATTTTGCGTGCCGCAGCCGGGTGACAACGATCGCGGCTTGCTCGCGCACGCTTACGCGAGGCGCGTGCAGGTGCGCGAGACCAACCGTGGGCAAGGTCTTGGGCGCGAGGGCAAGCATCGCGAGACCTGCGAAATCGGCGAGCGAGGTGTTCCAGACGAGCTCACTCGGTTTTGGCCGGTGGGCCTCATCGAGCCGCACGCTGCGCGCGTGTCGCGTGCTTTCGGCAAGCAGCATCCGATCAAACCAGGCCGAAACCTCCTTGAAAGCTCGATACTGCAGCAAGCGAGCAAAGAGGAGGTCGCGGGCTTCCAAAACGGCGACGGCTTCTTCGTCAACGAGCTCGCCCTGCGGCAAGAGCCCGGCCACTTTCATGTCGACCAGGGTCGCTGCGACGACGAGAAATTCGCTCGCCTGTTCGAGTTCTTCCTCGGGATCGAGCAACGTCAAATATTCGATGAACTCGTTCGTGACAGCGCTGAGCGAAACCTCAGTGATGTCCATCTCGTGCTTTGAGATGAGGCTCAAGAGGAGGTCGAATGGGCCATCAAAGTTCGAAAGCGAGACGCGAAAACCGCCCTCGCCCGGCATGGGATCGAGTGCGGCTATCGTGTCACGCGACTGCGCCACGGGAGACGAGTTCTCGCGCCAGGCGCAAGTAGGCCTGCGCGGCGGCGTGTTCAGGGGCAAACTGAATGATCGCTTCACCCGCAACGGAGGCGTCGGGGAACTTCACAGTCCGGCCGATGACGGTCTCGAGCACATCGTCACCAAAGGCGTCAACAACCCGCTCAAGCACCTCACGGGAGTGCAGGGTACGGCCGTCGTACATCGTCGCGAGCAGGCCATCGAGCTGCAGTGTGGGGTTGAGCCGATCGCGTACTTTTTCGATCGTCTCGATGAGGAGCGCAACACCGCGCAATGCGAAGAATTCGCACTCCATGGGGATGAGCACGCCGTGCGCTGCCGTAAGGGCGTTGACCGTCAAAAGGCCAAGCGACGGCTGGCAGTCAACGAGGATGACGTCATACTCGTTCGATACCTGGCGGAGAACGCGCGAGAGAATCGTTTCGCGTGCGACCTCATTGACGAGGTGCACCTCGGCGGCAGACAGATCGATATTCGCGGGGATGACATCGAGCCCCTCGACCGTGCTCGCGACGATTGCCTCGTGTGCATCACGCTTTGTATCGAGCAGCAGGTCGTAGATCGTCGTGACGTCGTGGTTCGGGATGCCCAGACCAGCCGACAGGGCACCCTGCGGATCGAAGTCGACCACGAGCACCTTGCGACCATACTTCGCGAGTGACGCGGCGAGGTTGATGGTCGTCGTTGTCTTACCAACGCCACCTTTTTGATTGCACATCGCGATGATGCGTGCGGGGCCGTGCGAATCGAGCGGAGTGGGCGTGGGGAAGCCATGGTACCGGCGACCGGTTGGCCCGAGCGGAACCTCGGCTTCGCTCCTCGACGCGCGCGCGGTCTTCGCCTTGCTGGCAGTTGCCTGCTTCTTGCCCTGCGTGTCTGTCACCGTGACCGCCCTTTCTTCTGCATCGAGTCTAGCGAGCGGTGCCTCCGAGCGGAATCAGCCGCGCAGCGCTTCGACGGGCTCGATGCTCGCGGCACGACGCGCGGGGTAAAACCCGGCGATCCACCCGATCCCAGCACCGAGCAAAACACCGCCGATTGTCACGAGGGGGCTCACGACGGGCGTCCATCCCTGGATCCACGCGACGAGGACGACAGCGAGCACACCAAGGGATGCACCAATGAGCCCGCCAAGCACGCCCGTCACGACCGATTCGAGCATGAACTGGGAGGAGATCTCTCGTCGTGTCGCGCCCAGTGCGCGGCGCAATCCGATTTCGCCCTTTCGTTCCGAGACCGAAAGTAGCGTCACGTTCGCGATACCGATACCGCCGGCAAGCAACGCGACGGCGCCAAGCGCGATGAACACGAGCGTTGTATCGTCTTGAACTCGCTGACGGAGATCGGATGCCGAGGGAGGCGCCGAGACACTGAGGTTATCGAGCTGATCCGGGTCGGGTTTGAGCGCGAAGAGCGCTTGCTCACGCACTTGATCACCCGAGCCGACCATGATGCGAGCTTGGACAAGTGACGGCGACTTCAAACCGAAGTCTTTTCGTGCTGCGCCGTTGGGAATCATGACCGAGCCGTTGAGGTCAGAGCGAGATTGAAAGCCGTCTGCAATGCCGATGACGGCGTATGGCAAGGAATTGATGAAGATCGTTGGTTGGGCCGTGACGCTACTGATACCGAGTCGCTCGGCCGCCTCGCTGCCAAGAACAGCAACACGGTCGCCGCGCTCATCGTGACCCACATCGTAGAAGCGACCCGTCGCGATGTGCGCCTCAAGCACATCAAGCGCCGAGGCAGAGGTTGCCCAAAGTGGCGGTGGCACGGTCTCAGGAAGCGAAGGATCATCGATCAGGACGCTCGTGATCTTGCCTTCACCCAACTCGATCTTCGAGAACGTCGAGGCCGATTCAACGCCAACCAACCGTGTCAGCCGGTCAACGGAGTCCCAGGGCAGCGAGGTTCGCGCGACAGAGCCCGAGGGTCCCTGCTGTGCCTTTGCCGGCTCAATCACGACCTGTCTGCTTGCGAGCGCATCGAACTGCGCCTCCAATTGGTGGTTCGCGGTGCTCGCAAAACCGGCGGTCGCAACGAGCGACCCGATACCCAGCACGGTGCCGAGCACGGTCATGATGAGTCGGCCGGGACGGGAACCAATGTCACTCGTCGCTTCATAAACCAGGTCCTGAAAACTGAACCGGTCGGCACGCGGCACAGGTGGCAGCAACTGGCTGACGGCACTTTCTGCCTCCGCCGGCTTCTCACGCTTTCGAGACCACGGCCACTTCATGTGAGCTCCGTCAGTCGGCCATCGCGAATACGGATGCTGCGATCAGCACGCTTTGCAACGTTCTCATCGTGCGTAATGACGACCATCGTGAGCCCCACGTCGGCCCGGAGCTCTTCAAAGAGCCCCATGACCTCCTGCGAGGTCTTCTGGTCGAGGTTTCCTGTCGGCTCATCCGCGAGCAGGAGTTTCGGCCCGCTCACGACGGCACGTGCGACGGCGACTCGTTGCCGCTCACCACCCGAAAGCGACCCCGGGTGAAAAGTTGTGCGGTGCGAAAGCCCCACGCGATCGAGCGCGTTGAGCGCTCGGGCCTCACGTTCGTCGCGTGGCGTTCCGCTGTAGAGCATGGGCATCATGACGTTTTCGAGCACGGTGCGCTTGGCCATGAGGTGAAACGACTGGAAAACAAAGCCGATGAACCGTGCGCGCACGGCAGCGCGTTCGTTCTCCGTCAGCGCCAGGGTGCTGACGCCATCGAGCAGGTAATCACCCACGCTGGGTCGATCGAGCAACCCCAGAATATTGAGCATCGTCGACTTACCCGAGCCCGAGGGGCCCACAACAGAGACGTACTCCCCCGGGTTCAGGCGCAGGTTCGCTGCCTTGAGCGCTTGCACTTCGGGTGGCCCCGGGAACGACTTCGTGACGTCTCGGAGTTCAACGAGCGGATGCTCCGTGCTCACCGCCCGACCACCACGAGGTCGCCCTCTTTCAACTCACCTTCGACGGGTTTGACCTCAACTTGCCCCTGCGCCGCGAGCCCCGTCTCAACAACAACGAGCCGTGTCTCGGCGCGGTCGCCATCACGAGGGTCGCCATCAACAACCTGCACACGATATTCACCGCCTGCGCCGGCTGTCAGTGCAGCCGCGGGAACCGAGAGCACATCGCCATCCGTTGACTCGATCTTCATCGTGACGGCAACGTTGCTTCCTAGTACTTGCTCGTACTGTTCGGGCGTCAATTCGGCCGGGGTGAGTTCGATCTTCCATCGGGTCTGCCCCGTCGCAGGCGGCGTGAGGGCGCTAACCGTCGCAGTGACATCTTGCCCGTCGACCGGGAAGGTGCCCTGGCTCCCAACTTTGAGGTGTGTGGCATCCGCTTCGGGAACCTCGCCCGAGAGCTTGACGGACGCGCCCGAAACGACGAGCGCGGGGGTTGTGCCCAAAATGCTTCCGCGCTCAACATCGACGGAGTCGACACGTCGAGGCAAGTCGGTGAGGTACAGGACTTCACTCGCGGGCATGATTGGCTGGACCGCTTGACGCGCCGTTTCAAGCTGGTCGTACGCTTGCTGGACGTGTTCCCACGCCCCGTCAACCATTGCCTGTTCACCGGAGGTGTCGATGTTCCACAGGTCGTTGTACTGCGCCTTGGCCTCTTCGATCTGGCGATTCGCCTGGTTCATTCCCGCCTGATCGCCCGCCTGACTCGCAATGTTCCACTGCTCTTCAGCAGCCTCGATCATATTCTCGGCTGCGACGATTTGGGCATTTGATGGGCCAGCCGCCGCCTTGTCACGCGTTGCAACCGCCTGGTTCAGTTGCGCCTCGGCGTCGGTCACTGCACGTTGCGCATCTTGATAAGCCTTCTCGGCCTCGTCACCCGCTGTGGGCGCTGAATACCCGATGCGTTCATACATCGCGGCAACGGCATCGGCGAGCGCCTGGTCGTAGACATCCGAGCCCGGATCCCCAGCATCAAAGCCCCAATCGATGAGGGCTTGGCGGAGCTGGACAACATCGCCGCCGCGCATACCGTACTTGAGTGTGCGATACGCGGGCAACTCGCCCGGCAGGATGATGACGGGTCGATCCACGATCTCGAGAATGATGTCGCCACGTGCAACGACACCACCGACCTCAGGAACACGGCCCGTCACGACGGCCGCCCCGCCCGCCGCGGTCGCATCAAATTTCAGCGGAACGGGGTCAGAGAACTGCACATCGGCGCGGATAACAACGTCGTTGCTGAGCGATCCAAATGAAACGGGCACCGTGATGAGCCCCGCCTCAGGAACCTTGTTCGACGAGGCATTCGGCGACAGCACAAACGTTCCGAGCAGGGTGCCGAGTGCAAGCGCGACGACAGCGATGGCACTCGTGATCCAGAGCACCTTGTTACCCATGAAAATGCGCGACCAGCCCGAGAACCAGCCGCGTTTCTTCGATGTCGCTTCGGCCTCTACACCCTCAGCTTCGGCATCCGCCTCGTTCGCACCCTCCGTAATGAGGCTGTCGAACTCCGTGCCGTCGAGTGCGGTGGTTTCTGCGAGATCAGCGTCGGCAGCGTTGTGCGACTCAAGATCGGATGCGTCGAGCCCGGTTTCCCCAGCCTTAGGTACCTCACGATCTTTCTTGCGTTTGCGCATCGCTTACTGCTGACGTTGCTCTTGAGCGGCCTTGAATGCCTCGAGCTCGGCCTTGTTCTCGTCAATGAACTTCTGCTCGTGCTCAAACTGGATCTTCAACTGCTCCGAGGTGTGGTTGAGCTTGTCTTTGCAGTCCCAATCAGCAGTTGCCTGCTTGATCTCGTTCTCGGCTTCGGCTTTGACCTCGGGAGAGTTCATGTCGAACTGCGGCCACTGATAGTTGGGGTCGTTCAACTGCTCTTCTGTGGGCTCGGGCATGCTCGAGTAAAAGGCGTTCTGCAGTTCGTTGAGCTTGGTGTAATACTGCTCGTTTGCAGCCATGGGTGTCGCGAGTCCCGCAAAGCCAGCGTCGGCCATACAGCTCGACCATTTGGTATCAAGCTCTTGCACGCGCGGGTCGGCTTGTGTTTGCTCGTAGATCGTCTGCATCCGATCCATGAGTGGTTGGAACTCGTCGTTGTTCCAGGCGTCTTCACCGTAGACGTTGTGCTGCGCTTCGCCGTAGCAGCCCGCGGTCTCCCAGTTGTACTCGTACATCATTTCGCCGTCTTCGCCGATGGTCGGTTCATTCGCCATCGGGTCGCCGTTGAGTGCGATGTCGTACGCTTCCTGCTGGGATTGGCTGAGGCTCTCCCGGTACTTGGTGTTGGGATCGTTCTTGTACTGCTCTTCGGCCTCTTGCTGGCGTTCGGGGTCGTAGTTACCCCACGGGTCGGTGAAAACACCGTAACCATACTTCTCGGCGAACTCTTTGCTGTCCCACTCAACGTCGAGATCGTTCCCGAAGAAGAACTGCGCGTTGGAATAGGGCGTGTACTCGAAGCCCTGCTTCGTCATGCACGCAGCAATCGCCTCTTGCACCTTCTGCTCTTGCGCCTCCGCCTCAGCGCGCATGTCTTCTTCCGACTGATTGGGGTCATAACCAGCGTTGGTGTAGGCCATGAGGGGCGAGTCTTCGTAGCTGAGCTTGCCGCTTACCCCGTCGCTGCCACAGGCAGTAAGTGCGATCGCCCCCACGAACAGGCTCGCGGCGATCATGGTAAATCTGCCGTGGTTCTGGGTACGAAATTCAGCGCTCATGGGCCTTCCTCAACGTCGGGGGCGAATGAGCCCAGCCTAGCCCGGGACGCTTTCGGAGGGGTATCCATCCAAAGGATGATGTTGCACAGCTGACAGGCACCGCAGCAGTCATCCAGCGCGCGTAACGCGGCTAGGGCTGGCGCCAGGCCGCAAGCGCGTCGCGGAATGCCTCAAGCTCGGCTTCGTTCTCGCTTACGAACGCTTGTTCGTGCTTGTACTGTGTGCGCAACATCTCGTGGTCATAGTCGATCGAGTTGCGGCACTCCCAGTCGGTTTTCGCCTGGGCCAACTCGCGCGCAAGCGCTTCTTGTGCGGCTGGGCTCTGCAGATCAAACGTCGGGATCTCTTGCCCACGAACGGGTGGATTGTCTGCCGCAAACTGTTGCTGCAGCGTACCGAACTCCGCCGTGAATGATTCGTGCGCAGACGAAGGGGTCTTGAGCCCCGCGTAGCCAGCGTCGGCCATGCAGGCGACCCATGCTTGATTCAGTTCGGCGGTTTTGGGGTCGCTCTGTGTTTTCGAGTAGACCGACTTCATGCCATTGACGAGCGGGCGAAACTCCTCCGCATCCCACGGATTCGCGCCATAAACCGCATCGTTTGCCTGATTCAAGCACCCCATTCCTCCGTTGAGCGCCTCCATATAGGCCTCTTGGCGTTCCGGCTCGAGGCTCTCGTAGTACGCCTCGTTCGGGTTCTCGGTTTCCGGAGCCGCACCGAGGAGCGCATTGACGGGGCCACTTGCGCCGAAAGGATTGTTGAAGACGCCGTAGCCGTAGGTTTCGGCGAATTCCTTCGATTTCATATCGAGGTCTGCGCCGGGGGCGGGAGTGCTTTCGGGGAGGTCAAAGGTTGGCTCAAACTCGAAGCCACGGTCTGTCATGCACTGGAACAACAGTTCCTGCTGTTTGCGCATGAGGTTGACCGCTTCTGCTTCCGTTGCGGTCGGCGTGTATGCCAAGAGCGGCAAATCGTCATGTGTCACGGTTGCGGGGGTTGAGACTGCATCGGATGCTTCTGGCGCTGACCCATCCGTACCCTCACTCGTGCACGCCGCCAACGCGAGCGCGCCGACCGCGAGCGCACCCACAACACCGGCGAGTCGTTTCGCACGCATGAAAAGCCTCTTTCTCAAGCCCAAACCGGTCTCCAGGCTACGCGACCTACCTTGCGCGCGGATGTGACGAGGCGAACACCTCACGTAGGGTTTCGATATTGACGTGCGTGTAGATCTGGGTCGTCGCAACGGAGGAATGCCCCAGCAGCTCCTGCACGACACGAACGTCAGCGCCGCCCTGCAGGAGATGCGTCGCAAAGCAGTGGCGCAGCGTGTGGGGAGAGATTTTCGCTGTCAATTGCGCGCGTTCGGCCGCCGCCTGCAGGACGAGCCACGCACTTTGCCGTGAAAGTGGCGCGCCACGCGTGCCGAGAAAGAGTTTGGGGGTCGCCTTGCCGCGCGCAGAAAACTCGGGGCGAGCTCGCGTGAGGTACGCATCGATTGCTGCTCGCGCGTATGAACCGAGCGGCACAATACGCTCCTTCGAGCCTTTTCCTCGCAGGCGGAGAACATCACCGTGCGAGACGTCATCGACGTCGAGAGCGATCGCTTCTGAGACGCGTGCGCCCGTGGCATAGAGGAGCTCAAGCAGCGCGCGATCCCGCAAGCCTTCGGGCGTATCTCTTGGCGGCGCCTCCAGCAGCCGTTGGACCTGCTGCATCGTGAGGGTGTCGGGCAACTTCCGGGGCGTCTTTGGCGCCGCGATTTTTGCCGTGGGATCTTTTGCCGCGCGGCCCTCCCGAACAACAAATCGGTGAAGCCCACGGATTGAGGAGTGCACCCGTGCGAGCGTCGTGGCCGCGGGTGGTGGAACCTGGGCTGAGCGTTGGGCGAGATATGCCGTCACCTGCGCGGGGGTCACGGTGTCAAACGCCGTGACCTGTTGCTGTTCAAGCCACAAAATATATGCCGTGAGATCACGCTCGTACGCGGCAATCGTGTGCGCCGAAAGCCCGCGTTCAAGCGTGACAAAACGCAGGTACGACGTCAGCTCATCACGTGGCGAAGGCATCACTCACCTCGCGGGTGAGAGTTTGCGCGCGGCCGCGAGCACGCCCGCCACGAGCGCCCCATTGCGGAAGTTGCCCTGCAAAACAGCATCCGCTGCTTCTTCGAGCGGAACCCAGGCAAGACGTAGATCGGCCTCTTCGTCCGTTCGCTCGAACGCTTCGGTTTCATGCAGACCGCGGGCGAGGTAGATGTGAATGATCTCGTCATTCCCGCCGGGGGTTGGAAAGATCGAAAGGAGCGGCTCCCATGCATCGGCCGCGAGGTCCGCTTCCTCTGCAAGTTCGCGTTTGGCTGCCTCAAGCGGCTCTTCGCCGACAACGTCAAGTAACCCCGCGGGCAACTCCCAATCCCGGTACTGGATGGGATGGCGATACTGCTGGATCAACAGCACTCGGCCCTCATCGTCAACGGCAACGACCGCGGCGGCACCGGGGTGATCGACGTACTGACGCTCAATGATGCCCGTCGGGTATTCGACCTTCTCGTTGCGGACGTCCCACACGCGCCCCTCGTAAACCAGGTCGGATTCCAGCACCTGATAAGAAACGGGTTCGTCGCGCAAGGAGGTCATACTGGCTCGCTATTCAGCCGCGTCCTCGTCGATTTCGACTTCGAGCTCGCTCGCCTTGTGGCGCTGTTTCGCCGCTGCAACGAGCCCGCGGAACAGCGGATGCGGGTCGGTCGGGCGTGAGCGCAGCTCAGGGTGCGCCTGCGTTGCGACGTAGTACGGGTGCACATCTTCAGGCAGCTCGACAAACTCGACGAGGTCGAGCTCGGGGTTGAGGCCCGAGAACACGAGGCCGGCATCCGAGATCTGGTCACGGTAGGTGTTGTTGACCTCGTAGCGGTGACGGTGGCGTTCCTGTGAGGTGGGCGTGCCGTACAGCTCGCGCACAATCGTGCCATCGCCAAGGGCCGCTTCGTAGAGGCCCAGGCGCATCGTGCCACCGAGGTCTCCCCCGCCGTCAACAATGTCAACCTGCTCGGCCATCGTCGCGATGACGGGAACGTTCGCGTCTGGGTCAAACTCGCTCGAGCTCGCACCCTCGATGCCCGCAACGTTTCGTGCGTACTCGATGACCATGCACTGCAGACCAAGGCAGAGGCCCAGTGTCGGGATGCCCTGCTCGCGAGCAAACTTCAGCGCACCAAGCTTGCCTTCAATACCGCGGATACCGAAACCACCGGGAACACAAATGCCGTCGAGGTCGCCGAGCGCTGCTGCAGCGCCTTCGGGCGT
Source organism: uncultured Microbacterium sp. (assembly GCA_964400205.1). GTDB lineage: Bacteria > Actinomycetota > Actinomycetes > Actinomycetales > Microbacteriaceae > Microbacterium. Next base: position 6,898 of record CAYNTU010000008.1, on the reverse strand, counting down.
TTCGCAGTCGTCTGAGGGAATCCAGCGAATGTTGACCTTGACGTCGTTCGCGAACCCGCCGGCACGCAATGCCTCGGTAACCGAAAGGTAGGCGTCGGGCAGGTCGATGTACTTGCCGACGAGACCGATCGTGACCTCGCTGTGCGGGTTGTTGACGGCGTCGAGCACCTTGTTCCAGCGCGTCCAATCGACGTCGTTGGCTTTCTCGGCGAGGCCAAGCTTGTCAACGATGTAGTCGTCGAGGCCCTGCTCGTGCAACATCGTCGGGATGTGATAAATGCTCGGAACGTCGACAGCGTTCACGACGGCGTCTTCATCAACGTCACACATGAGCGCAATCTTGCGCTTGTTGGATTCGGTGACGGGGCGGTCACTGCGCAGCACGAGAGCGTCCGGCTGAATACCGATCGAGCGCAGCGCGGCAACCGAGTGCTGGGTCGGTTTGGTCTTCTGCTCGCCCGAAGCACCCATGAATGGCACGAGCGAAACGTGCACGAAGAAGACGTTGTTGCGGCCGAGTTCGTGTCGAATCTGGCGGGCCGATTCGATGAACGGCTGCGACTCAATGTCGCCGACCGTGCCACCGATTTCGGTGATGATGACGTCGGGCTGCGGGTCTTCAGAGGCCTGCAGACGCATGCGGCGCTTGATCTCATCCGTGATGTGCGGAATGACCTGCACGGTGTCGCCGAGGTACTCACCACGGCGTTCCTTCGCGATGACCTGGCTGTACACCTGGCCCGTCGTAACGTTTGCTGCCTGGCTCAGGTCAACGTCAAGGAAGCGCTCATAGTGGCCAATGTCGAGGTCGGTTTCAGCGCCATCGTCGGTCACGAAGACTTCACCGTGCTGGAACGGGTTCATCGTTCCGGGGTCGACGTTCAGGTACGGGTCGAGCTTCTGCATCACAACGTGCAGACCGCGTGCTGTCAGCAGATTGCCGAGGCTGGCGGCCGTGAGACCCTTGCCGAGGCTGGAAACCACACCACCGGTCACAAAGATCTGTTTGGTGGTTTTATCGCTGGGGATTTTCGAAGTGCTCGCCACGGACTTCTACGATATCAGTCGGAACTGTGACGCAGAGCCAGCAACTCGCGGGCGTGCTCGCGGGCAGCATCCGATTCGCTCATGCCACTGAGCAAGCGCACCATTTCGTTCTCGCGTTCGTCGCCGTCGAGTTGACGAACAGAAGAGGCTGTGACCTGGCCATCGTTCGATTTCACGACCGTCAGGTGATTGTTGGCGAATGCGGCGACCTGCGCGAGGTGCGTGACCGCGATGACCTGGCTCTTCTTCGCCAGTTCGCCGAGCCTGCGCCCAACCTCGATTGCCGCCGTTCCGCCGATACCCGCGTCGATCTCGTCGAACACGAATGTTGGCACGGGGTTCGTGTCGGCAATGACGACTTCGAGCGCCAGCATGACGCGACTGAGCTCGCCGCCAGATGCAGACTTTGCCACGGGGCGCGGCTTCGCACCGGGGTGCGGCTGCAGCAGCAACTCAATCTCGTCCATGCCGTGGCTTGTCGGGGAGGTTGTTGGTGTCACGGATGCCTCGAACTTCGCGTCGGGCATTGCGAGCGCCGCGAGTTCTTCTGTCACGCGTCGCGAGAGTTCCGCGGCCGCGCTCGATCGAGCCGCCGTCAGGTTCGCGGCCGCAGTGAACAGCGCTTCATGCTGCTCGCGCTCGAGTTCGCCCAGGCGCTCGACTCGATCATCGTCATCGTCGAGCTCCGCGAGCCGGTCGCTCCCCGTCGCCTGCACTTCGAGCGCCCGCTCAAGCGAACCATGCTCGCGAATGAGGCCACCCAGCGCAGCGAGCCGGTCATTGACGGCGGCAAGCTCGTGCGGGCCACCCTCATCAAGGTCGGCAAGGTAACGCGCAATTTCGCCTGCTTGATCTGAAAGGCGGAAGCTCAGGTCGGCAAGCTGCTCCCCCAAGCGCGCAAGCGCCGGGTCACCGCTGCGTTCAAGACTCCGGGCTGCCTGCGAAATGAGCGCATTGGCGTCCGGTTCGTCGCCGTCATCACCCATGAGGCTCGCGTGTGCGAGGCTCGCTGCCTGGCGCAGTTCTTCGGCATTTGCCAAACGTTCCGCGCGCTCGCGCAGGGAGGCATCCTCACCCGCTTCAGGGGCGAGCGCGGTAATCGTTTCGAGTTGCTGTCGCAGCACCTCAGCCTCGATGCGGCGCTGCGAACGGTTTTGCGTCAACTCATCAAGCGTGCGCCGAGTCTCGTTGTACGCGCTGAAAGCCGCCGTGTACTCGGCCGCCGCTTCAGCAACGGCGTCACCGCCGAAGCGATCGAGCGCGTCACGCTGCGCCGCCGTCGAACGCAGCCGCAGCTGGTCGGCCTGGCCGTGCACAACGACGAGCGTGTCGGCAAGCTCAGCAAGAACGGATGCCGGCACGGCACGGCCACCAACCCGCGCCCGGCCACGCCCATCTGAGGCAACCGTTCGGGAGACATAGAGCTCGCTCTTACCGTCACCGAGGGATTCAAGGTCCGCGCCAGCTTCCGCGGCGATTGCTGCCGCTGCAGAATCATCCGGAACGATCCAGATGCCCTGCGCAGAAGCCTTCTCGGCCCCCTCGCGAACGGTTTGTGAATCGGCTCGCGCGCCGAGGAGTAACCCCAACCCCGTGACGACGATGGTTTTTCCCGCACCGGTTTCACCCGTGATGGCGGTAAACCCGGGGCCGAGATCGAGAGTCGCGTGTGCGATAACGCCAAGATCGGCGAGTTCAATCTGTTCGATCATGCCGCTTATTTCTCGTCGGGTTGCCCGCGCCATCCGTTGACGGGAAGGCGAAACTTCTTCACGAGCCGGTCAGCAAAATTCGCCTCGTGAAGGCGTGCAAACCGCACGGGCTCACTCCCCCGACGCGTGACGACACGTGCGCGCGCCGGCAGGTCGAAGGAACGTCGTCCGTCACAGAACAACACAGCTTCGCCGATGGAATCGGGCACAAGCTCAATGGCGACGGCCGTCTCTGGTGCGACGACGAGGGGGCGAGCGAAAAGGGCGTGGGCCGAGAGCGGCACGACCGCGATCGCTTGTACAGTCGGCCAAATAATGGGGCCGCCGGCCGAGAAGTTGTAGGCCGTCGAACCCGTCGGTGTCGAGACGACCATGCCGTCACAGCCGAACGAGCTCACAGGTCGACCGTCAACCTCGACGGCAACCTCGATCATTTTTTCGCGGCTTGCTTTTTCAACGACGGCTTCGTTGAGAGCCCACGTCGAGTACACAACATCGCCCACATCATTTTTGACACGCACAGAAAGCGTCATGCGCTCTTCGACCGTGTAGTCACCGTCGAGCCCTCGGCGAACCGCATCGTCGAGATCGTCGCGCTCGCTCTCAGCGAGGAAGCCCACGTGCCCCATGTTGATGCCGAGGATCGGTGCATTCGTACCGCGCACCAGTTCGACGGCGCGAAGGATTGTCCCGTCACCGCCCAGCACGATTGCGAGGTCGATATCGCCCCTCGGCATATCGTCATCGAGAACGGAGATTGGGCCGAGTTCAGGGTTCGCAACGGCAAGCGCTGATCTGAGGTCACCAGGCACGACAGGCTCGACGCCCTCCGCGCGCAGCGTATCGACAACGCTTTGCGCAGCAACGAGTGCATCTTCGCGCTGTTTGTGTGCAACGACCAGAATCTGCCGAGTCACCTAACCTCCTGCGATGCGATTTGCTGTTTCGATCCACGTGCTCGGGGTATCCCCCGCACCCTTGATGAGGTGCACGAGATACTCCGAGTTCCCGTGAGTGCCAAGAATGGGTGACGCGATCAAGCCCGCGACACCAAACCCTGCATCCCAAGCTTCCCACAGCACGCGCGTCACGGCATCCGCGCGCGTTGCTCCATCCGTCACCAATCCGCCTTTGACGGCCGTTCGGCCAACTTCAAATTGCGGTTTGATGAGCGCGACAAGGTCTCCCCCGTCGCTCAGCACGGTCGCGATGGGCTCGAGCACATAGTCAAGCGAGATAAACGAGATATCCGTCACGACAAGTGGGAGCGGCGCGGCGATGTCTGAAGCCCCCTCGAGCGTTGCTGGTGCAAGGTCTCGGGCGTTGAAGCCTTCGACAAGAAGGACACGATCGTCGCTGCGAAGTTCACCTGCGAGCTGATCGTGCCCCACATCGAGGGCGACGACACGAGCAGCACCACGCTCGAGCAGAACCTGCGTGAAACCACCGGTTGAGGCGCCGATGTCAAGCACGGTCTTCCCCTGCGGGTCAATGCCGAAGGTATCGAGCGCGAGAATGAGCTTGTGCGCTGCTCGGCTCACATAGTGATCCGCACCCTCGACGAGAATCTCGTCGTGCGTCTCGACTTTTGCGGATGCTTTCACAACCGTCTTTCCGTCGACCCGAACGCCACCATCCGCGATGAGTTTGGCAGCCTGGGTGCGGGATCGAGCTAACCCTCGCGAAACAAGTTCGGCATCGAGCCGCTCAGGCATCTGCCCGGTCAGCCTGCTCGAGTTCCGTGCCGAGTTGCGCGTGCAGTTCGAGGAACGCCGCGGCACGCTGAGCGAGGGGAAGCTCCGCGATACGGGCGAGTTCGGCCGCGATGGGGTCAAGGGTGTCGGTCATGATTGCAGGTTACGGCCGATGGAACGGATCGGCAAACAAGGCTGCCGGCACGTTGAATCCATAGATTGCGCGACCGGAGTTCCAGATTGCGGCGGCGCCGGCGCGCAGGAGATTGATTTGCTCCTTGCCGGGCGCAACGATCTCGACATCTGGTCCCTGCGTGATGCGCACGATGGCATCCCCCACCTGCACGGTTGTCGTTGTGCCCTCGCTTGTCCTATTCACCGCGGGGTACGGCTGCGAAAGCTCACGAAGGTCGCTCAGAATGAAGGTGGGTCGAGCGTTGGGTGCGGCGGCAAGAATGTGCTTGGGTCGGTCGATTCCCGTCAGCACAACGGCGGAATCGATCCCCGACGCAACAGCCCCCTGAATGTCTGTGTCGAGGCGATCGCCGAGGAAGAGTGGCTTCTGTGCTCCAAATCGCGCAACGGCCTCATCGAAAATCGGGCGCTCGGGTTTGCCCGCGACCGTCGCCAGTCGACCAATTGCCGTGTGGACGGCTGAGACAAGCGTTCCGTTGCCGGGAGCAACGCCGCGATCACGCGGGATCGTCCAGTCGGTATTCGTTGCAACCCAAGGGATACCGCCCTCCTCGACCGGAACTTTGAGGGCGAAGGCAGCCTCGGCCAAATCGGTCCACGCAACTTCTGGCGCAAAGCCCTGCACAACTGCGGCGGGGTTGTTATCAGCGGAGCGAGTCACGCCGAACCCGGCTTTCTGGAGCTCATCAACGAGCCCATCTCCCCCGACGACAAGCACCGTCGAGCCGCTGGGGATGAGCGTTTTGAGCAGCCGCACAGCCGCCTGCGGGCTCGTCACAATCTCATCCGGTGCCGTCGGCAACCCCAACTCCGTGAGCTGCGCGGCAACGGTTGCGTCGGTACGCGAAGCATTGTTCGTGATGTACCCGAGACGCCGACCGCCCTCGCGAGCAGCCGTCAAACTCTCGACCGCGTATGGCACAGCGCCTGCGCCAGCGTAGACAACCCCATCGAGGTCAGCCAGTACAACATCAACGCCATCCAGTGGCGTGTGCTCAGCGGGCCGACGCAGCGTGAAGCGCGGCATCCGCACGCTCACGGTTCCTGCACCTGCTCGCGAGGCTCATCGCTCGGTGCGGCGTGCTTTCGAGGAGCGGATGCTTCCTCCGGCAACAAGTCGCTGATGATGAGCTCGTCGCCACCCGCGGCTTCAATGAGCGCTTCGGATGCTGCCTCAGCGCGCTCATACCAGAATGCTGCCTCGTCATCACGACCAAGCTCCTCTAAGACAACCGCTCGTGCCGTGAAGAGATCCGGGCTCCACTCAAACGCTGTGTTGGGGTCTGCCTCAGGAATCTCAAGTTCACCGAGCGCAAGATCGAGATCGCCTTGATCCAGTCGCGCGCCCGATTTTGCGATAGCCAGGGCAACTCGTACCGCAGGCTCGAGCTCGCTCGGCTTGACACTGCGAGCCTCTTCGAGTGCACGGTCCGGCCGACCCATACCGCGTTCACTATCGACAATGAGGGCGATTTGATCGTCATTGCCCGAAATTCGCCGGTAGGTGCGAAGCTCCCGCAGCGCCGTCGCAAAGTCGCCAAGCGCATAGGCGGTGATTCCGGCGGTTTCGCGCACAACGGCAATACGACCGGCACGATGCGTCGCAGCAACAGCGTGTTCGTTGGCGAGCTCTGGGTCGTCATCGATCAGGATTGCGGCCATTGCGAGGTGACGTGCCACGCGATCAGCGTTCTCGGGGCTCAGCGTCTTGAGCTGATTGCGAGCCGCCGGGTGCAGGTCTTTTGCCGTGACATCATCGGGCAATTGGGGTTCAGGCACACGATCTTCGCGCACTTCCTGGGGCGGTCGGCTCGAACGCTGCGGGCGATCGCCACGAGGCGGGCGAGAATCACGTGCCGGGCGACCCTCACCACGAGCGCGATCGTCACGCCGCGGGCGATCCCCATCTTTCGACCAGTTCCCGCGCGGCTTGTCACCATCGCGGCGCGGGCGATCGCCGTCCTTTGACCAGGTGCCCCTCGGCTTGTCACCATCACGACGTGGGCGATCCCCATCACGTTTCTGGTAGCCCTCACGCTTCGGTGCACCCTTTCGAGGCCCGCCCTGACCAGGTTTACGGGGTCTACGCGAGTTCGGTCGTGATGAGTCTTCGGCCATATTTCTATTCTTTCACGGGGCAAGAGTACTTAACGCGAAAAGCCCCTGACGTTGTTGTCAGGGGCTTTTCGTAAAGAAAGTTCGGCGGTGTCCTACTCTCCCACACCGTCCCCGGTGCAGTACCATCGGCGC
>CAYNTU010000007.1:34579-75830 GCA_964400205.1 uncultured Microbacterium sp. | reverse complement strand
CTCGAAGAGATCAACTACGACGACCCGGCAGCTTCGGGCTTCACCAAGAAAGAGCTCCTGCTCAAGAAGCGCGAACTCGACAAGCTGCACAAGTCGCTCGGTGGTATTCGCAACATGTCGAAGACCCCTTCGGCGCTGTGGGTTGTTGACGCAAAGCGTGAGCGCCTTGCAATCGACGAGGCCAAGAAGCTCGGTATCCCCGTGATCGGCATCCTCGACACGAACGCTGACCCGGACGACTTCCAGTACCCGATCCCCGGTAACGACGACGCAATCCGCTCGGTTGGCCTGCTTACGCGCATCATCGCTGACGCTGCCGCTGAGGGCCTGCAGGCAAAGCACAGCCCGGAAGCTGGCGAAGACGTTGAGCCTCTTGCTGAGTGGGAGAAGGAACTCCTCGAAGCTGGCCAGGCTGAGGTCGTCACCGACGCGGCCGAGGTGGAGACGGCAGCAACCGAAAGCGCTGCTGACGAGGCCGCCGCTGAGGTCAAGGCTGAAGGCGACGCTGCAGCTGCAGGCGAGTAAACACCCATTTCTCAGATTTTCTAACTGAAAGAGGAGTAGCCACCAATGGCAAACTTCACTATTGCTGACATCAAGGCTCTTCGCGAGCAGCTCGGCACGGGCATGGTCGACACGAAGAACGCACTCGAAGAGGCTGACGGCAACGTCGAGAAGGCCATCGAGATCCTTCGTCTCAAGGGCGCAAAGGGCAACGCAAAGCGCGCTGACCGTTCGACGAGCGAAGGCCTCGTTGCTGCTGACGAGCAGCCGGGCAACGTCACAATGATCGAACTCGCCTGCGAGACCGACTTCGTTGCGAAGAACGAGCGCTTCGGCCAGCTTGCCGACAAGGTGCTTGCTGCAGTCTCGGCTGTGAATGCAAACTCGGTCGACGAGGCACTTGCCGCAACGGCTGGTGACCAGACGGTCGAGCAACTCATCGCTGAAGAGGCTGCAATCATCGGCGAGAAGGTTGAACTGCGCCAGGCACGCACCGTTGTCGGCGACAACGTTGAGACCTACCTGCACCGCACGAGCAAGGATCTCCCGCCGCAGATCGGTATCGCTGTTGCCTACACGGGTGACGACAAAGAGACCGCCCGCAGCATCGCGCAGCACATTGCTTTCGCAAACCCGACCTACCTCTCGAGCAACGACGTTCCCGCCGACGCAATCGAGAAGGAGCGCGAGATCGTTACCCAGATCTCGCGTGAAGAGGGTAAGCCTGAGGCAGCACTGCCGAAGATCGTTGAGGGTCGTGTCAACGCCTTCATCAAGCAGGTTGCTCTGCTCGAGCAGGACTACGCAAAAGACAACAAGCTCTCGGTGCAGAAGGTTGCCGACGACGCTGGTATCACGATCACCGACTTCGTTCGTTTCAAGGTCGGCGCGTAACACCTTTTGAGAAGGGGTTCGGATGATTCATCCGGGCCCCTTTTCTCACACCCAAATCTCGCGCTGCCCGCGCTAGAGTCACTACGAATGCTCGTCTACGAAAAGGGACTTTCATGACCAACACCGACAAACGCCGCCGCGTTCTGCTCAAGCTTTCTGGTGAGGCGTTTGGTGGTGGTCAGCTTGGCGTCAACCCCGAGGTTGTCAGCCAAATCGCAAAAGAGATCGCCGCTGCAACCGATGAGGTTGAGGTGGCAATCGTCGTGGGCGGTGGCAACTTCTTCCGTGGCGCAGAGCTCAGCAAGAGCGGCATGGATCGTGGGCGCGCTGACTACATGGGCATGCTCGGTACCGTCATGAATGCGCTTGCGCTGCAGGACTTCCTTGAGCAAGCGGGTGCAACGCCGCGCGTGCAGTCGGCCATTACGATGCAGCAGGTTGCTGAACCCTACCTCCCGCTTCGCGCCGAGCGCCACCTCGAAAAGGGTCGCGTTGTCATTTTCGGCGCTGGTGCGGGTTTGCCGTACTTCTCTACCGATACCGTTGCAGCACAGCGTGCTCTCGAGGTCGGGTGTGACGAGGTGCTCGTTGCAAAGAACGGTGTCGATGGTGTCTACACGGCCGACCCGAAGAAGGACCCGAACGCAACGAAGATCGACCACGTCACGTACGACGAGGCACTCAAGAGCGGCCTCAAGGTTGTTGACTCGACGGCGTTTAGCCTGTGCATGGATAACGGCATGAACATGCGCGTTTTCGGCATGGAGCCGGCCGGGAACATTACGAAGGCGCTGCTGGGAGAGCAAATCGGCACGCTCGTCACCTCCTAGTTTCGGCGCCGACGCGCAATAGACTGAACGTTAGACCTCTATGCAAAGGAGCACGCCGTGATTGCGGATGTCCTGAATGAAACCAGCGCCAAGATGGGCCGCGCCGTCGAAGGCGCGAAAGAAGATTTCGCGACCGTGCGAACAGGTCGCGCGAACCCGCAGCTCTTCCAAAGGGTGCTCGTCGACTATTACGGCACCCCGACGCCGCTTGCGCAACTCGCTGCGCTCAACGCTCCGGAAGCGCGGACCCTCGTCATCACGCCCTACGACAAGTCGGCGCTCAAGGCGATTGAAGATGCGATTCGCGAGATGCCGAACCTCGGTGCGAACCCCTCGAACGATGGCAATATCGTGCGCGTGACGATGCCCGAGCTCACAGAAGAGCGTCGTAAGGAGTACGTCAAGCTCGTTCGTAGCAAGGGGGAGGACGCCAAGGTGCACCTGCGCGGAATTCGCCGCAAGGCCAAGGAAGACCTCGAAGCACTCAAGGGCGAGATCAGCGATGACGACATTGCCCGCGGTGAAAAGGAACTCGACGCGTTGACGAAGACGCATGTTGAGCAGATCGACGAGGCGCTCAAGCACAAAGAGGCCGAACTGCTCGAGATTTGAGCCCTATGTCTGAGCCTCACCACGATACTGGCGAATGGGCTCGCGCGAGGCGCGATGAATTCAAGAGTCACGTTGACCAGGCGTTCGATCAGTTTGATCAGGTCAACGAGAAGATCAAGGCGCGCACTGGTCGTGACTTGATCATGGCGATCGCGTTTGGCGCTGCCATTGGTGCGACGGTTATCGCCTCGCTGATTTGGCTGCCGGCGCTGTTCAGCCTCGTTGTCGCGGTCGCCGCAGCTGCGGGTGTCTCAGAACTCACGCTCGCGTTTCGTCAATCTGGGCGCCGGGTCGATCTGATTCCGCAGATCATCGGTGCCCTCGGCATGATCACGGCGGCGACGTTCGGCCCGCCATCGCTTGCGTGGCTGGGGCTCTTCGCCGGCATCGCGCTCGTTGTCGTGTGGCGCCTTGTCTCTCAGATGATCGCGAGCGATGGTCGGACGTATGGTGCCGTGCTTATTGATGTGCTCATCGGCTCGTTTATTCAGGTCTATGTGCCGTTCCTGCTGACGTTTGCCGTGCTCATCATTCGTGGGGACCACGGGAACTTGTGGCTGGTTGCCATGATCGTGACGGTTGTTGCGACGGATGTTGCTGCCTACGCCACGGGCTTGACGCTCGGAAAGCACAAGATGACTCCGCGGATCAGCCCCAACAAAACGTGGGAGGGGTTTGGGGGAGCACTCTTGGCAGCTCTGCTCGCGGGAACCCTTTTCACGCACTTTGCTCTGGGTCTACCGATCTGGGCGGGCCTCGTGTTCGGTGCTGTGCTCTTGCTGACGGCTACGATTGGCGACCTCGCCGAATCAATGATCAAGCGTGACATGGGCGTGAAAGATATGAGCTCGTGGTTCCCAGGTCACGGCGGTATTCTCGATCGTCTTGATAGCTTGCTGTTCTCCGTTGTCGCGACGTTCGCGCTCATGCAAGTGTTCAATCCGCTGGTAGGTATTTCATGAGTGAGTCGAACGCATCCGTTTTACCCGTTGAACAGGGCCGCACGAAGGGGTATTCACGCGAAAGCGTTGATACCTTCCTCGAACACGCACGGAGCTCCTTCGATTCGCGCGACAGTGCTTTGACGTCGCAAGACGTCCGTGAAGCATCTTTCCCCATCACGAAGGGTGGGTATCGGATGACGGTCGTCGACTCGGCACTCGCTCGCCTCGAAGACACTCTTGCTGAGCGTGAGAAGCGGGCGACGCTCGCTGAGCTTGGCCCTGATGCCTGGCTGGAAGCACTCCGCGGCGAGGCGAAGGTGTTGCTTGTGCACGCCCGCCGACCCGCAACGAAGCGGTTCCACCGCGTGAGCAAACTCAAGTGGGGCTATGCCATCGACGAAGTGGATGTCGTATGCGATCGAATCGCGGCGTACCTCCGCAACGGCACACCACTGACGGCATCACAGGTGCGGGGTGTGGCCTTCACGATGCAGCACGGTGGGTACAACGAGGCGCAGGTTGATGCGTTGCTCGACGCGACCGTTGAGCTGCTGCTCAAGATTCAGTAGGCGCAAGCTCGCGGGAGCGAGACGCTACTTTGCGTTCATCTTCGGCACGAGAACCTGCCGATAGATGATCATGGCACTCGCCGCCGTTGGAATTGCAACGAGCGCGCCCAGGGGGCCGAGGAGTGCGCCACCGATGAGTGCCGCGACAACGATGACGCCCGTCGGTACGGAGACCGCGCGTGACATGATGCGTGGCCCGAACAGGTAACCCTCTGCTGGGAGGTAGACGAGATAGCAAATCACGAGCGCGATGATATTGACTTCGCTGCCCGGGAGCATGCAGATGAGCACGATAATCGTTGAACCCGTAATCGTTCCCACGAGCGGAATGAGCGAGAACAAGAACGCGATAACCGCGAGAACTGCAGGGTAGGGTGCGCCCAGAACCGTCAAGACGATGAGACTGAAGACGCCGCTGATGGCGGCCATCGTGAGCTGGCCCATGACGTAGTGCCCGACAGAATCGGTGATTTGGTCGGAGAGATCAACAAACCGGCTCCGGCTTGAAGCGGGCACGAGCTGAGCAACTGCGTTGCGAAGCGAGGGAAGCGCAGCGACGAAGTAGATCGTGAGAACCGCGACGATAAACGCACCCACGACGCCATTGAGGAAGCCGACACTCGCCCCGATGAGGCTCGACGCAATTGAGGTGAGGTTTGTTAGGGCCCATCGTTGCCCCTCATCGAGGATGCGATCTGAGTCAAGACCCGGAAATGTCTCTTGCAGCCACAGCTGTACACCCTCGATGCCGGTCGGGTTCCGCGACCAGATGATGCCCTGATTGACAAGTTGGGTGATCTGCGCAAACAGCACGGGGATGATGATGAGCGCGATGCCGGCAAAGACCGCAATGACAAGCAGAACGCTTGCGAGTACAGCGAGCCATCGTGCAAAACCGTGGCGCTCAAGGAACTGCACGAGCGGTTCGACACCGAGGGCGAGAAAGAGCGCAAGACCGATGTAGAGCAGGATCGTCGAAATTGAGCCGATGGCCGAAATGAGCGCGATACCGAGGCCGACACCGAGCGTCGCCACGAACGCCGTTCGAAATGGCCGGTAGATCTTCATCGGGCTCCTCGCTAGTGCTGCGAGTCACTCTACCGGCGTTTGCCTCTCGCCCTCAGCGCACGCACTGGTTCGCCCAGCGTTTGCACACCGGCGCTCGCTATTCTTGCTCAGTCTGGAACTGGCCGCGAGAGCTCGCGTGCCGCCACGCCGGAGGAGATTTTTGTGAAGTTCGTTTGGGCGGTTATCGCCTTCATTCTCGGTGCCACCTGCATCGGGCTCGGCTTCATCGACCGTGCACTCGTCGAGCGCCCAACTGAAACGTCGATGAGCGTGACAACGAAGGGTGATTCGCCCTTCACTCTCGTCACGAGCGAGATGTTGCGCGCTGTGCCGGGTGAGCAAACGCTCGACGTGCGCACGGACGGCGAAGTGTTTGCCGCGATCGGGCGGACAACTGACATTGAGGCCTGGTTGGCGAAATCCGAATACACCGAGATTCTTCCGCCGGAGGATGTGTCGACCCTCAAGCCCGAGGTGCAGGCGGTTGCCCCGCAGCCGGTGGAAGCAACCGACGAAGAAGCCGCATCCGCAACCCCCGCCGAAGCACCCGCAGAGACTGCCCCGAACCCCGCGGGTTCTGACCTGTGGCTGACGGAACAGACGGAGCCCGATCGCCTTGTCATGAACAACCAGCTCCCCGAGGGCGTAAGCGTGCTGCTCGCCACCAACGCTGAAGCACCGACTCCGCTCGAGGTCACACTCAGTTGGCCGCTCGTGCACAACACCCCGTGGACGGGGCCGCTCATCATCGCGGGAAGCCTGTTCCTGCTGATTGGTATCGTGCTCTACATTCAAGCGATTCGTGAGCACCGTCGTGGAATCGGTCCACGTCGCAAGGGGCCGAAAGAGCTTTCGCCCGGCGCGGGCGAGGCGACACCCGCTATCGCGCCAGTCAAGTCGCGACGTGCAATTCGCTCGCTCGTTGCGGTCCCAGTTGCTGTCACGCTCCTCGCGACGGGATGTACTGCCGAGATGTGGCCCGCACAGACACCCACACCGACGGCAACAGAGACCGCGGCGGCTGGAGAAGTTCGCCAGCCAGCGCTCGTTCCGCAACAAGCCGCTCGAATCTTGGATCGTGTCGCCTTGCTTTCACTCGAGGCGGATGAAGCGAACAGCGCTGACATCGCGGCCGATCGACTCTCGGGCGAAGCACTCAAGGAGCGCACGGCTGAGTACACGCTCAAAGCTGCGTTGCCCGACCGCACTGTGGCTCCTTTGCTTCCAACAACGGAGGTCAAGGTCCTCCTCCCGCAGGCAAACGATGCGTGGCCTCGTACTGCGCTCGTCGCCGTTGGCGGCGCAACGGAGACAGATGCCCCCGTTGTCGTGCTTATGACGCAGGAAGACCCGTGGTCGAACTACAAGGTTTCGTATCGCGCTGAGTTTATTGCCGGTGTTCAGGTGCCGAAGCTTCCGCCAGACTGGTCGGGTGCGTCGCTGATCCCGCCGGGGCTGCCGCTTTTCGTTGCGCCACCCGAGACAGTCGGCGAGGCATTTGCTGATGTCATCGACAACGGTGACCAGTCGCAGTACTACGCACTCTTTGACGACAACGCGCTCGCCTATGCGCAATCGATCCGCGAGAAGCGTGCTGCAGCGAATGAACAGCTTAAGGCTGATGACGCAGACACGACGTCAAAGTACACCTGGAAGACGTCGGTCAGCGACAGCCCAGCGATTGCCTTGAGCACGTGGGAGAGTGGCGCGCTCGTGGCAACTGCGCTCGAAGAGCACGAGGAGTTCGTCCCGACTGTTCCTGAGGCTGTTATTCGCACAGAGTCGAGCCCCGCCGTGAAAGCTCTGACGGGCAAGGATGAGCTCGAGGGTGGCGTGCGCACGGTGTACGGCATGCAGCTTTTCTTCTCGGTGCCGAGTGAGGTTTCGGGGCAGAAGATTGCCCTCCTCGCCAAGGACGACTATCTGCAGAGTATTGTCGAGATTCCGAAACCCGACAACGCGGAGTAACGACGGATGAATGAACTGAATTCGGCCACCTTGCGCGGTGCGCTCGATCTCTCGCGCTTGCAAGCACAGCCTGCAAGCACTCCGCCTGCAACGGGCGGTTGGGTCTTCGACATCACCGACCAGAGCGCGCAAACTGCCATCGACCTCTCGCGGACGGTGCCCGTTGTTATCGCCGTCTGGTCGCCAAATGATGCCGCGAGCACGGAGCTCGTTGCGACCCTTGAGCAGATCGTTTTGGGCGCCGAGGGACGTATTGCGCTGGCGAAAGCTGACGTCGCGACGAACCCGCAGCTCGTGCAGGGTTTTGGCGTACAAGCGTTGCCTTTTGTGCTCGGAATTGTTGCGGGGCAGCCAGTTCCGCTCTTCCAGGGCCCAACGAACGAAGGTGAAGTCACGCCGATCCTCAGCCAGTTGTTGCAGGTCGCCGCTGACAACGGCGTGAGCGGGCAATTGCCCGCTGCTGGTGAGGCACCAGCAGAACCACCGCTGCCCCCGCTGCATCAACAAGCGTTCGATGCGCTCGATGCTGGTGATTTCGACGGTGCGATTGCCGCCTACGAGCAAGCGTTGAAAGAAAACCCTCGAGACGATGACGCAAAGGCGGGCCTCGCGCAGGTGCGTCTTCTCAAGCGCATCGACGGGGCAAACCTGCAAGCGGCGCGTGAAGCTGCGGCATCCGCCCCCGCTTCATTGCCCGAGCAGTTCGCTGTCGCTGACCTCGATATTGCCGGTGGGCACGTCGAAGACGCTTTCGGCCGATTGCTCGACCTGTTCCCTCAGGTCGACAAAGCGGAACAAGGCGAGATTCGCGAACGCCTCGTCGAACTCTTCGAACTTGTCGGTGGTGCCGACCCTCGTGTCGCACGCGCGCGCCAGCGCCTGGCCTCGCTGCTCTTCTAGTGCACTACCTCGATCACGCGGCAACCACGCCCATGCGCGAGAGCGCACGAGAGGCGTGGCTTGACGCTGTTGCACTTGTGGGCAACCCCGCCTCGACGCATCAGGGAGGGCAAGCCGCGAGGCGAGTCTTAGAGGATGCCCGTGAGGCTCTCGCGGCCGCACTCGGTTGCGAACCGATCGAAGTCGTCTTCACTTCGGGTGGCACCGAGGCGATCAATCTTGCCCTCAAAGGCCTCTACGCGGCGCGGCCGCGTGGAGCCTCGGCGATTGTGCTGCCCGACGGAGAACATCATGCAACCCTTGAGAGCGTCGCTGCCCTGCAAAAAACGGGCGCTGAGGTCATCCCTGTTCCCATCAATAACTTTGGGCAGATCGAAACGGATGCCTTCGCAGCCGCCCTCGAGATCGCAGCGGGGCGCGTCGGGCTCGCGACGGCCCTCGTTGCGAACAACGAGACGGGCTCGATCAACGCCGCACCAGAACTCGCCCGATTCAGTGCTGAAGCCGGTGTGCCACTGCATCTCGATGCCGTGGCCGCGTTTGGGCACATTCCCGTGAACTTCGCCGCCCTCCGTGGGACGGCGGCGCCTCGTTCCGGGCTCATTGCCATGAGCGTCGCGGGGCACAAGATTGGTGCTCCCGTCGGTACGGGCGCGCTTGTCGTGCAGCGCTCGGCGAAGCTCGACCCGCAGATTCACGGTGGAGCGGCGCAGCGCACGCTTCGCGCGGGTACGCAAGATATTGCGGGGGCGGCAGCGTTTGCGGCGGCAGCGACCGAAGCCGTCGCTGAACTCGATGCCGAAGCCACGAGGCTGGGCGCGCTACGTGATCGTTTGGCAACGGGTATCCGCAGTGCTGTTCCCGAGGCCGTGCTCTTGGGTGCCCCCGGAGCGACCCTGCCTGGCACCGTGCACATGCTGTTCCCAGGGGCAGTTAACGAAAGCATGCAGTTTGTGCTCGATACGCACGGCCTCGCGGTATCGACGGGTGCCGCCTGCCAGGCCGGTGTTGCTGAGCCGAGTCACGTTGTACTCGCGACGGGCCGACCCGAATCGGATGCGCGCAGCGCGCTGCGCTTCACCCTTGGGCGAACGTCAACCAAGGCCGACGTCGACGCTGTGCTCACGCACATCGCTGACGCCTACTCTCGCTCGCTCGTGAAGTAGCCGCCAGCCTGTGCTCAGGCCAACGACCGTAGAATTGAACCATGCGTGTTCTTGCGGCCATGAGTGGGGGAGTTGACTCCGCCGTCGCTGCCGCGCGCGCCGTTGAGGCTGGGCACGAGGTTGTTGGCGTGCACTTGGCACTCTCTCGTGCGGGCGGCACACTCCGAACCGGAAGCCGTGGCTGCTGCACGATCGAAGACGCCATGGACGCACGCCGTGCCGCCGACCTCCTGGGCATCCCGTTCTATGTGTGGGATTTTTCCGAGCGCTTCCGTGAGGATGTCATCGCTGACTTCATCAGCGAGTACGAGGCGGGCCGCACGCCGAACCCGTGCATGCGGTGCAACGAGAAGATCAAGTTCGCGGCGCTCCTCGAGCGTGCGCTCGAGCTCGGATTCGATGCGGTGTGCACGGGGCACTATGCAACGCTCATTGACGGGCCCGAAGGGCTTGAGCTGCACCGCGCATCCGACAACGCAAAAGACCAGTCGTACGTGCTCGGCGTGCTGACTGCAGAGCAACTCAAGCACACCTACTTCCCGCTCGGCACGACGCCATCGAAGGCGCTCGTTCGGGCAGAGGCTGAGGCTCGCGGGTTGTCGGTTGCGCAAAAGCCAGACAGCCACGATATCTGCTTTATTCCGGATGGCGACACGCGCGGTTGGCTTGCCGAGAAGGTCGAGATGACTGACGGCGACATCCTTGATCGCGAGGGCAATGTCGTTGGCACGCACGAGGGTGCGCACGCCTTCACAGTTGGTCAGCGCCGCGGCCTCAAGCTCGGGGTGCCCGCACCGGATGGCAAGCCACGATTCGTGCTCGAGGTTCGACCTGTCAACAATACGGTCGTCGTCGGCCCGAAAGAGGCTCTTGCGACCGCAGAGATTTCGGGGGAGCGGTTCTCGTGGGCGGGTGCTGCACCGCTTGAGGGCGAATTCGATTGTGACGTACAGATTCGCGCGCACGCAGAACCCGTTGCGGCTCGTGCCTACGTGACGGATGCTGGTGTGCGTGTCGTGCCGGAGACCCCACTCGATGGTGTCGCACCCGGTCAAACGGCCGTGATCTACACGGGTACCCGCGTGCTCGGCCAGTTCACAATTGACAAGACAGTTTCTGCTGTGCCCGTCGGTGCCGGCTCGTAGACTCAATACGTGCCCGAGACTCCCCAAGCCCCCGCAGAGTTCAGCGATGCGCAAGCCCGCGCACAGTGGCTGAGTGACCGCATTCTCGACGCGAGCGATGCCTACTACGGCTCTGATACCTCGCTCATTGACGACGCCGTCTACGACGAGTGGATGCGCGAACTCGAGGCCATCGAACGCGCCCATCCAGAGTTGCAGGGGCAGGATTCGCCGACGCAGTCGGTGGGCCGCTCACGCAACTCGCTCTTTGCTCCGGTCGAGCACGCTGAGCAGATGTACAGCCTCGACAATGTGTTCTCGATCGAGGAGTTTCAAGCCTGGGCAGCTCGTATCAAACGCGATGCGGGCGCGGTCAATTTTCTGTGCGAACTCAAGATCGATGGCCTCGCCCTGAGTCTGCGCTACGTCAATGGTTCGCTCGTTTCGGCCGCGACTCGTGGCGACGGTCGTGTGGGCGAAGACGTCACCGAGAACGCGCTGCAGATTCCTGGCATTCCACGAAAGCTGAGTGGCTCGGGGCATCCGCCCATTGTCGAGGTGCGTGGTGAGGTGTACTTCACGACGGAAGACTTCAACGAACTCAACGCGCTGCAGCAAGCCGCCGGCGAAAAGGTCTTTGCGAACCCCCGCAACGCGGCGAGCGGTTCGCTGAGACAAAAGGCCGAGGGCAAGAACGCGAAACAACTCGAGACGATGCATAATCGCCTCTCACGACTCCGGCTGACGGTGCATGGCATCGGGGCATGGGAGCACCCGCCCGTGCAGAAGCAGAGCGATATTTACGCGCTGCTCGCCGAGTGGGGGCTGCCAACGAGCCGCTACTTCGCAGTCGTCTCTACTGCGCAGGAGGCAGTTGATTTCATCGAACACTACGGCGAAAACCGCCACAGCGTTGTGCACGAGATCGACGGCATTGTCGTGAAGGTCGACGATCTTGCGGTCCAGAGCGAGCTGGGGTTCACTTCCCGTGCGCCACGTTGGGCGATTGCCTACAAGTACCCTCCCGAGCAGGTCAGCACCAAGCTCCTCGACATCGTGGTCTCGGTCGGTCGTACAGGGCGTGCAACGCCCTACGCGGTCATGGAGCCTGTGCGTGTTGCCGGCAGCGTTGTGCGGCAGGCAACCTTGCACAATCAGGAGGTCGTGAAGGCCAAGGGCGTTTTGATCGGCGACACAATCATCATCCGAAAAGCGGGGGATGTCATCCCCGAAGTGCTCGGCCCCGTCGTTGAAAAACGTGATGGCAGCGAGTACGCATTCGTCATGCCCAAGACGTGCCCCGAGTGCGGTGCTGAACTGCGCTCCATGCGTAAGGGCGACATCGATCAGCGATGCCCCAACGCGTTCACGTGCCCCGCGCAGGTGCGTGGCCGCGTCGAGCACATTGGGTCACGCGGGGCGCTCGACATCGAGGGCCTCGGTGAAGTATCGGCCGCCGCGTTGACCCAGCCGGTTGTGCCCGAAACGCCACCGCTCGTGACTGAGGCGGCACTGTTTGACCTCACTGCACAGGATCTTTTCCCCATAGACGTTGTCGTGCGCGATGGCGAGACGGGCTTGCCAAAACTGCTCGAGGATGGTTCGTTCGACACCCGGTCACCGTTTCGTCGCAAGCGGAAGAAGAGCGAACCATTTGCAGCGGATGCTTCATTCGACGGCGACGCCGAGTTCATCCTGTCGAAGGCGGCAACCGAGCTCATTGCGAACCTCGACGCTGCGAAGCAACGCGATCTGTGGCGATTCCTCGTCGCGTTGAACATCCGCAATGTTGGGCCTGTCGCCGCTCGCGCACTCGCGCAGTGGTTTGGTTCGATCGATGCGATTCGCGCCGCGACGCAGGAAGAGCTCGCTGCTGTTGAGGGGGTGGGGCCGATCATCGCCGAGTCAATCATCGATTGGCTCCAGATTGATTGGCACGTCGACATCATTGAGCGCTGGCGCGCCGCTGGCGTACCGTGGGCGATTCCGGGCCACCCGGGCCCCGGCGCGCTCGTTGTCGAGGGCGGGGTCCTTGAGGGGCTCACGGTCGTTGCAACGGGCACGCTCGAAGGCTACACACGCGAGGGCGCACAAGAGGCGATCATCAAAGCTGGTGGCAAAGCAGCTTCGAGTGTCTCGAAGAAAACCAACTTCGTAGCGGCCGGCCCCGGGGCCGGGTCAAAGCTCGCAAAAGCAGAAGAACTGGGCGTGCCGATTCTCGACGCCGCCCAGTTCCACGTGCTCGTAACGGAAGGCCCTGGGGCCCTCAACCTCTAGCTCAAGTCACCCAAACTGCACCCTCAGATGGCTTCGGGCTGCAGTTTGGTTGACTTGAATCGGTGGGAATCAACCTTTGTGGCGGGGCTTGCGCTGCGGCCTGTCGTCGAACGAATCGCGCTTGTCGAACGACTTCTTCTTGAAGTCATCACGGGCGCCGAACGACTTCTTGCCGCCACCGCGTGGGCCACGGTCAGGCTTGATCTCGATGGGGCGACCAGCAACGCGTGTGTTCTGGAGTTTCGCCAGAATCGCGGGGTCGATGTTCGCCGGCAACTCAACGATCGTGAAGTCGGGGCGAATGTTGATAGCACCGAAGTCATCACGGCTGAAGCCACCCTCGTTGGCGAGCGCACCAACGATTTGACGTGGCTCAACGCGGTTCCGGCGGCCGACCTCGATGCGATAGGGAGCAAAGTCACCCTTGCTCCGACGTTGCTTGGGGGCGCCACCATCGGAGGCGCGCTCTTTGCGCGCTTTCTGCGGGCGGTCGTCGGCTTTGAGCGCAGCTGCGAGCTTGTCGTTCTCTGCGTCGAGCAGCAGGGGAGTTCCACCCTGGGCGACGACGGCGAGTGCCGCTGCGACATCCGCTTCTGGAACGTTGTGGTTGCGCACATAGTGGGCGACGATGTCGCGGAACTCGTCGATAGCGGCCGAGTCGCCAAGGGCGGTTGTGATGGCGTTATCGAAGCGTGCGAGACGCGTGGTGTTGACGTCGTCTGTCGTCGGCAGCTGCATTTGCACGGGAGCCTGGCGCGTGGCCTTCTCGATGTGGCCGAGCAGGTAGCGCTCACGAGGGGTAACGAAGCTGATGGCGTCACCGCTGCGACCCGCGCGACCGGTACGGCCGATGCGGTGCACATACGACTCGGTGTCGGTCGGAATGTCGAAGTTCACAACGTGCGAGATGCGTTCAACGTCGAGACCGCGCGCGGCGACATCCGTTGCGACGAGGATGTCGAGTTTGCCGTTCTTGAGATTCTCAACGCTGCGCTCACGCTGTGCCTGCGGCACGTCACCGTTGATCGCCGCTGCTGAGTAACCGCGAGCACGCAGCTTCTCGGCGAGGGTTTCGGTCTCGTTCTTCGTGCGAACGAAGATGATCATGCCGTCGAAGTTCTCGACCTCGAGAATGCGGGTGAGCGCATCGACCTTCTGCTGGTACGAAACGATGAGGTAGCGCTGCGTGATGTTCGAGTTTGTGGTCGTCTTCGACTTGATCTGAATCTCTTCAGGATCGTTCAGGTACTGCTGAGCGAGGCGACGGATCGTTGGCGGCATGGTCGCCGAGAACAGGGCCACTTGCTTGTCGTCTGGCGTCTCAGCAAGAATCTGCTCAACATCTTCGGCGAAGCCCATCTTGAGCATTTCGTCGGCCTCATCGAGCACGAGGAAGCGCAGCTCAGAAAGATCGAGCGTGCCCTTTGCCATGTGGTCCATGATGCGACCGGGGGTGCCAACGATGATGTCGACACCGCGACGCAGCGCGGAAAGCTGGGTGCCGTAGGCCTGGCCGCCGTAAACGGGCAGCACATGCACACCCTTTTGCTTCGCAGAGTACGACTCGAACGCCTCACACACCTGCAGCGCAAGTTCGCGGGTCGGCGCGAGCACAAGCGCCTGGGGGGCGCGACCCGATTTGGTCGAGTGTTCAAGGTTTTCAAGAAGGGGGAGGGCGAAGGCTGCCGTCTTGCCAGTACCGGTCTGGGCCATGCCGACGACGTCGCGGCCTTGCAGCAGCACGGGAATGGTTGCCGCCTGGATGGGCGACGGAGTTTCGTAACCAAGCTCACGAACCGTCGCAAGAAGCGGATCAGTCAGGCCAAGGCTGGCGAAGTCGGGCAGTTGTTCTAGCGCCTGGTCGGATTCGACCTCTGCGCTTCGCGTCTCAAAGGTTTCTTCGTTTGACGCGTCTTCTATTGCACTCACTTTCCAATTCTAGGTGAGCGCCCCTGAGAACTCGCCCGTCACCCGCCGAGCGCTTTACGAAGCGCGGGGCCGTAGACGGTGCCCATTTGTTGGTGCCCCTTCGTTGTGAGGTGCACGTTGTCGGCGTACTCGAGTTTGTCGCGGCTACCCCAGCCTGACAGAGAGATGTTGCGAACGCCGAGTGACTTGGCAACGTCCATGATGATCTTGTCAACCTGGCGTCGGCGAGCATGCCCAGCATCATCGCGGCTCAGTACGCCGTTGACGACGAGCGGCGTGTCGGGATAGAGCTGCTGCACACGAGTGATGAGTCGTCGAGCGTCTTCGCGGATGCGTTCATCACTCATCCCGAGGGTTGCATCGTTTCCTCCGAGAGAGAGAATGACGACGCCGGGATCGCCGGCTGGCAGCATGACTTCATTCCCCATGACAGCATCCGCCACCGAAGTTGTGAGTGCGGGCGGCGCGACGGAGTACCCGGCGCCGCCGTAGCCACGCTTGACGACGGAGCTGTACCCGGCGTCCCGTGCACCCTGGTCGAGCCAGGAGTTCTCGACGTTGCACTGAGAGTCGCAAATCAGAACGGCCGTCTGGGGGCCGACGGGGTCGGCCGAGTATAGGTTGCCGTCGGCCGTGATGACCTCGCGATTATCGAACTTGGTATGCGTTCCGCGGTCGCCGGCCCAGGAATCTTGCACGGGGAGGCCGAGCGCATCTGGTCGGCGCAGCCATTCCTCGAACGCCATTGTGTCAATGACCATAGCGCCACGTTCCGGCACCCAAACGAGCGCGCCATTGTCGAAGCGTTGATAGAAGGCGGCTCCGACTGCCGTTCGGTCGGAGGTCGGGAAGCCGAGGGTTGAGTCCAGCGCACCAAGCTCGTTGTAGCGATTGCGGATGTCGCCGTACATCATCGGATACATCTCGCCTGTGGCCTCTTTGAGGTACGCCGTGCCGCCCGCGAAGTCTTGTGTCTGCCCGCCAGTAACGGTGATTGCTTCTGAGCGCGGCGGTCCGAGCGCAGAAGTTTCCATGCCGCGCGCCGCGTAATTGTCGAGCATGGCGCCCGTCACCAAATGTGTGCCGTACTTTTCCGTGCTGAATGCCTGGCCGTGCTGGAATGCCTGGGCTACACCCTCGTCTTCGCCCACGGGGAAGGCTCGGGGAGGCTCCGTAGCGGTGCCCAGCTTTCCTTCGCTATCGCCCCACTCCGTTGTGTAGAGGCGTGCAATCTCACCCCAAATGGGAATGGGGGTTTCACTCACCTGGACGAGGCCGGTTGTGAAGCGCTGCACACCAATGCCGGTCGGGTCATCATGCAGATCAGAGATGGGGTAGCCGAGCGGTCCATTTTCTGCGCCTGAGCCTGCGTAGAGCGGCCAGATTTCGCCGGTAACTGTGAGGGCACGTTCACCAGCGGTAAAGACGCCCGCGTGTTCAAAGTGCTGCGAGATTCCGCCCGTGTGCGTTCGTGGCGACTGGGTCGCGAAGCCATAACTCCCCTCGGGCCCGCCTGCTGTGTCGTAGACCGTCAAAACCGGCCCCGCCGGAACATCATGGGCGCCCGTATCGGGAGTCCATGTGAGGAGGGCGTGCTGGAAGTTCTGCCAACAGTGATCGGCGTCCTCGCACTCGATGTCGCCTGTCGCCCGGCCAACCTCGGGGTTGGCTTGGGCGACCTTGCCGATAGGGCTGGCAAGCGAGGCAGATGGTTCAAGAGGCGCAGCGGCGGGGATGAGCCAGATGGCCGCAGCACAAGCAAGCAGCAGCGCGAGCACCGGTTGGGTGGCACGCGCCAGCGTTTCGCGCATGCACACACCACCTCACCGAACGTGGGAAACGACCGGATCTTTGCAGCTCGCGGTCGTGCGAAAACCGGTCCTTCGAACCCTTGGATTCTATTCGCCAGACCCTGATGGCAGCGTCAGGCGCGGCAGTGTTCATGCGAGGTCGGTGCGGCCCAAAACCTGCCCACTAAACTGGAGGGGTGTCTGAGATTACCCCTGACCTTGTGCGCCATTTGGGCGTTCTTTCCCGTATTGCCTTGACCGATGAAGAAGTGACTCGCTTGACGGGTCAGCTCGGCGCGATCGTCGACAACGTTGCCAAAGTTTCAGAGGTTGCAACGGCAGATGTGCCGGCAACCTCGCACCCTGTTGCACTCGAGAATGTTTTTCGCGCCGACGAGGTCGGCCACACGCTCACGCAAGAGCAGGCTCTGCAGAACGCGCCGGATGCCTACGATGGCCGGTTCCGCGTAACGGCGATTCTGGGGGAAGAACAGTGAGCGACCTGACACGTTTGACCGCGGCAGACCTTGCCGCACAGCTCGCCGCAGGTGAGGTTTCGAGCGTTGAAGCAACGCAAGCTCACCTCGACCGCATCGCGGCCATTGACGGAGACGTGCACGCTTACCTGCACATCAACGAGGCGGCGCTTGAGGCGGCGTCCGACATTGACAAGCGTCGGGCCGCGGGGGAGCAGCTTGGCGAACTTGCCGGTGTTCCGCTCGCGATTAAAGACGTGCTCGTGACGACGGATCAGCCGACAACGAGCGGTTCGAAGATTCTCGAGGGTTACCGTTCGCCCGTTGACGCAACCGTTGTCGAACGCGCTCGCGCTGCGGGCCTTGTCGCGCTCGGCAAAACGAACATGGACGAGTTCGCCATGGGGTCTTCAACCGAGCACTCGGCCTACGGCCCGACCAAGAACCCCTGGGATCTCGAACGTATCCCGGGCGGATCCGGCGGTGGTTCTGCGGCGGCGGTCGCTGCCTTTGAGGCCCCGCTCGCGCTCGGCTCCGACACGGGTGGCTCCATTCGCCAGCCGGCACACGTGACGGGAACCGTTGGCGTCAAGCCGACCTATGGTGGTGTCAGCCGATACGGCGCAATTGCTCTCGCTTCAAGCCTCGACCAGATCGGCCCTGTCACACGTACGGTGCTCGATGCAGGTTTGCTTCACGACGTTATTGGTGGGCACGACCCGCGGGATTCGACATCGCTCAACCGTGAGTGGCCCTCATTCGCTGCCGCCGCCCGCGAAGGCGCAAGCGGCGAGGTGCTCAAGGGCCTCAAGGTCGGCGTTATCGAGGAACTCCCCGACGAGGGATTCGACGCCGGTGTTGCAAAGTCGTTCCACGACGCACTTGAAACGCTGCAAGCACACGGAGCAGAGATCGTTGAGATCTCAACGCCGCACACGCAGTACGCCGTTGCCGCGTACTATCTCATCCTGCCCGCCGAAGCATCGTCAAACCTGGCGAAGTTCGACTCTGTGCGATTTGGGCTTCGGGTTGACGTTCCCGGCGGCACGGTCGAAGACGTCATGTCGCAAACGCGCGAGGTTGGCTTCGGCGACGAGGTCAAGCGCCGCATCATCCTCGGTACCTATGCACTCTCTGCCGGTTACTACGACGCGTACTACGGCAGCGCTCAGAAGGTGCGCACGCTCATTCAGCGCGACTTTGATGCTGCCTTCCAGCACGTTGATGTCATCGCTACGCCGACGGCGCCGACAACAGCGTTCAAGCTCGGCGAGCAACTCGATGATCCGCTCACGATGTACCTCAACGACGTCACGACCATCCCGGCGAACCTTGCGGGCATCCCCGGTATTTCGATTCCCTCGGGGCTGAGTCACGAAGATGGCTTGCCCGTCGGCATTCAGTTCCTCGCGCCCGTCTTCGAAGATGCGCGTTTGTACCGGGTTGGCGCCGCGCTCGAGGCAATTCTCGAAGATTCATGGGGTGGCCCCTTGCTTGCCAAAGCGCCCGAGCTGACCGGAAAGGCACTGTGATGTCCGACGTCAAACTCATGGACTACGACAAAGCACTCGAACTGTACGAACCGGTTCTCGGTTTTGAGATTCACGTCGAGCTCAACACGCGTACGAAGATGTTCTCCGATGCCCCGAACCCGGCAAACTCCGAGTTCCACGACTCCGAGCCCAACACGCTCGTTGTCCCGGTCGACCTCGGCCTGCCAGGTTCGCTGCCGGTCGTGAACGAAGAAGGCGTTCGCAGCGCCATCCGTTTGGGTCTTGCCCTCGGCTGCAAGATTGCCGAGACCAGCTCGTTCGCGCGCAAGAACTATTTCTACCCTGACCTGGGGAAGAACTACCAGATTTCGCAGTACGAAGACCCCATCGCCTATGACGGTTCGGTGCAGATCGAGCTGGAGGACGGCACGCTCGTCGACATTCCGATCGAGCGCGCTCACATGGAAGAGGATGCCGGGAAGCTCACCCACATGGGTGGCGCGACGGGTCGCATCCAGGGCGCCGAGTACTCGCTCGTTGACTACAACCGTGCCGGTGTTCCGCTCGTCGAGATTGTCACGAAGGTCATCTACGGCGCCGAAGAGCGCGCCCCCGAGATCGCGAAGGCATTCATCGCGACGATTCGTGACATTGCACGCTCACTCGGTGTCTCAGAGGCACGCCTCGAGCGTGGCAACCTGCGCTGTGACGCGAACGTTTCGCTTCGCCCGCGCGGCACCGAGAAACTTGGTACACGCACTGAGACGAAGAACGTCAACTCCATGCGCTCGGTCGAACGCGCCGTGCGTTACGAGATTCAGCGTCAAGCCGCGATTCTCGCCGACGGCGGCACAATTACGCAAGAAACGCGCCACTGGCACGAAGACACCGGCGAAACCTCGCCGGGGCGCCCCAAATCGGATGCCGATGACTACCGCTACTTCCCGGAACCCGATTTGCTGCCCGTCAAGCCCTCCGCTGAGCTTGTTGAGCAGTTGCGGTCCGAGCTGCCCGAGCAGCCGGTTGCTCGCCGTCGCCGTCTCAAGGGCGAGTGGGGTTTCACTGACCTCGAGTTCCAAGACATCCGCAATGCTGGCCTTCTCGATGCTGTCGAACAGACGATTGCTGCAGGAACAACGCCCGCGGCTGCTCGCAAGTGGTGGACCGGTGAGATCAGCCGCATCGCGAACGCCGATGGCGTATCGGCTGAAGAGCTTGTGAGCCCAGCGAACGTTGCTGCCCTGCAGAGCCTCATCGACTCGGGTTCCTTGACCGACAAGCTTGCCCGCCAGGTGTTGGAGGGTGTCATTGCTGGTGAGGGAACGCCTCAGGCGGTTGTCGACAAGCGCGGCCTCGCGGTTGTTTCCGACGATGGCGCGCTCATCGCGGCTATCGACGAGGCGCTCGCTGCCCAGCCCGACATTCTCGAGAAGATCCGCGATGGCAAGGTGCAGGCGGCCGGTGCTGTCATTGGCGCCGTCATGAAAGCCATGAAGGGTCAGGCAGACGCAGCCCGCGTGCGCGAGCTCGTGCTGGAGCGCGCCGCGCAGTAACTCGCAGTGTCAGTGCTCTGCGCGAGAATTGACGCAGGGCACTGATGCGAGGAGGGCGACGTGGGAAGAACCGACGGTTCCGCGCGCCTGACATCAGCGCTCGACGCTGACGACACGGGCGCGAACGTGTTGCACGTCGACATGGACGCGTTCTTCGCTGCGGTCGCAGTGCTTGATGACCCAACGCTTGCGGGTAAGCCCGTGATCATTGGCTCGCGTGACCCGCGCTCGGTCGTCTCGAGCGCATCGTATGAGGCGCGGCGTTTCGGTGTGCGATCAGCAATGCCTGTCTCGCGTGCTCTGCAGTTGTGCCCGCAGGCCGAGGTTGTTTCACCGCCGTATTCGCGCTTTCGAGAAGAGTCAGCGCGCGTCATGGCGATTCTCGAGAGTTTCACGCCGCTTGTTGAGCAACTCTCGATCGACGAGGCATTTCTCGACGTGGGTGGCGCATACAGGCTATGGGGTTCACCCGCGCAGGTTGCTGTGGCGATTCGTGAGCGCGTGCTCACAGAAACCGGCTTGACCTGCAGTGTTGGCGTCGCCGGCAGCAAGCACGTTGCGAAGATCGCCTCAACGATGTCGAAGCCAAACGGGCTGCTCGTGATTCCCGTTGCCGAAACGCGTGACTTTCTGGCTCCTTTGCCTGCCGGGGCAATCTGGGGGATTGGCCCGCGCTCGGTTGAAGAGCTTCGGCGACGTAACATCAACACGATCGCCGACATTCGGGCAGCGTCTCAGCAGTTGCTTGAGCGCGCCATGGGGCCGGCCGGTGCCCGACACATCCGTTTGCTCGCCGAAGGTGTTGACGAGCGCTCTGTCACGACGACTCGGGTTGAAAAGAGCATCAGTCATGAAGAGACCTTCTCAGTCGACGTCACCGATCGTCGCGTCATCGACGCCGAACTCGTGCGGCTTGCCGATCGAGTGGCAAAACGGATGCGCGACGCCGGCGTTGCCGCCAAACGCGTCGCTATCAAAGTGCGGCTCGACGACTTCACAACGCTTTCGCGCTCAACGACGCTCGCCGAACCCAGCAACGTTGGGCACCGCATCGCAGAGGCCGCGCGAGAACTCTTCGCAGCACTCGACACACGACAAGCCATTCGGCTGATCGGCGTTCGGGCGGAACAGCTCATGGCCGGTGGCGGCACCTTCGCTCTGTGGGATGAAGACGAGCACTGGCGCGCGGTTGATACCGTGCTTGATTCCGCGGCCGCAAAGTTCGGGGGATTGCCGGTGACCCGCGCTGCGAGCCTGACGAGCACTCCGGGAACTGCGAGGCGCACCGGGCGCGGCGATCTGCGGGTCGCGCAGCAAAACCATCAGCATGAGCCGGGCGATGCGCGGTAGCGTAAAGCTATGCCTGGAATTGCACTCGAACTCGGAAAGCTCACCACCTCGATCGGCGCCAAGAACTCGTATGGCGAACCCATGGAGGTTGACGGCGCAAGTTACGCACCCGTCGCGATGACATGGAGCGGTTTTGGCGGCTGGAACGAGTCAGCCTCAAAAGAGGGCGGCGGTGGCGGCGGGGCATCAATTCCGCTCGGCGTATACGTCAAGACGTCCGAGGGTCTGCGCTTTCAGCCGAACATCGTCTCGTTCATCGCTGTTGCTATCCCGTTCGTCTGGGTGACCGGCAAGGCTTTGTCGAAAGTGATCCGTGCCCTCAAACGCTGACCCGGTTGCGGCGGCGCTGAGTACAGGCGCCGACGAGATTGTCGCCCGCGTTCGCGAACTTGCCGTGGCGAACCCGGTTGTTTTGATCGACGGCCAGAGCGGTTCGGGAAAGACGAGTCTGGCGGCGCTCGTCGCCGAAAGATGGCCGTATCCAAATGCGCCACAGGTCGTTGCACTCGACAGCATCTATCCCGGGTGGGGTGGGCTCGAGCAGGGTGTGCAGCATGCCTATGACAAGATCCTCTTCCCGCACGCCCGCAGCGAAGTCTCGGTCTGGACGAGTTGGGATTGGGCAGCGGATGCGCCGGGCGAAAACTTCGGCGTGAACCCGGCTCTCGCGCTCATTGTTGAGGGCAGCGGCATCCTCACCCCAAAGACAGCGCCGCTCGCAGACATCTGCGTTTGGGTTGCATCACCCGAAGAGTCGCGCTTCGAACGTGCGATCGAGCGCGATGGCGAAACGTACCGCCCGCACTGGGAGATGTGGGCAAAGCAGGAGCGGGCTCACCTGCGCCGCGACAAACCGCAACTGCTCGCGACGATTACCGTCGAGACGCCGTAGCTTCATTACTCGGTTGCCCGCAGCAACCCTTCAAGACGGTACGCGAGCCAGTCGTAGACGCCGACGCGCTGATCATCAGGGTCTTCGGGTTCGCCTGATTCGTCGATCCCCAGTCGTGTCGCAATGACGAGGCGCAGCGCAGTGAGCGTGCGCAGCCATGAGTCGAGTTCGCCGGGCGCGATCGCAATCTTTGCGACTTCCGGGTCAAGACCGTCGATGGGTTGTGGGTCCTCGTCACCGTAGAGGTGGGGCGCGAGCGAACTGAGGACGACGTGGGCATCCGACATCCGCTTGTTGAGGGTGTCTTGTGCCGTGAGCCGTCGGAACTCTTCGGCGGCCTCGTCATCGTCAAGGTATGCCGGGGGAGTGAGGCGCTCGAGCGCCGCGTCTGGTTCTTGTTCGGCACCTTCGAGAAGCATCACGAACTCGCGTACGAGCCCGGCAAGATAGTTCGCCTCGATCGTTGGGAGCACAAAAACGACGATGCGTTCGCTCACGCGTCACCTCGCTCAACGGTTGCCCACAAGCCGTAGTCGTGCATTGCCGAAGCGTGCGTCTCCATGAGTTCGCGCATGCCGCTCGCGACGATCGACTTGCCGTTGTTGTGGACCTCGAGCATGAGCTTGTGCGCTTTTGTGCGGGTGTACCCGAAATAGGTCATGAAGACACGCTCAACGTAGGTCATGAGGTTGATGGGGTCATCCCACACGACGAGGTTCCAGCTTGAAGCCGGTGATTCGACAAGCTCGAGCTGTTCTTCGAGAACCGGGGCGAGGGATGACATCATGCCCACCCGAGATCGTGCAGGCGATCGTCGTCTAGGCCGAAGTAGTGCCCGATCTCGTGCACGAGGGTTGTGTGGATCTCGTCGCGCAGTTCGTCGAGCGATTCGCACGCGGCGACATGCGTCGTGCGGTAGATCACGATCTGGTCGGGGAGCTCACCGAAGCCGTACTGCCCGCGCTCAGTGAGCGCAATGCCTTCATAGTGCGCGAATCGCTCGTCATCGTCAAAGTTCTCGTCGGTGGTCGGCGCATCTTCGATGATGAACACGACGTTGTCGAGTTGGTCGAGCATGTCGGCCGGGAGCAGCTCAAATTCGTCCGCCACCAACTGCTCAAACTCGTCGAGGGTCACGGTGAAGGCAGCGTCCGTCTGCTCGCTCATCGCTGCCCCTCTCTGCACGTTGTCTTTGCGCCCCCGGCAGGATTCGAACCTGCGACCAACGGATTAGAAGGCCGTTGCTCTATCCACTGAGCTACGGAGGCTGGTACTTCTAGCGTACCGGCGAGGGCAGTGAAACTTCCGTTCGTGGCATCGCGGGAACGCATCGCGCAATAGGCTGGAAACTATGGCGAATGCATCAGTTGATGATCGGTTGGTTTGGATCGACTGCGAGATGACAGGGCTTGACCCCAAACGCGACGAGCTCATCGAAGTCGCGGCGATCGTGACGGACTTTGATCTCAACCCGCTCGACGCTGGAATGCAGGTCGTCATCCGCCCGAGCGACGCAGCACGTGAGGGCATGAACGACTTCGTCACAGCCATGCACAAACGTTCCGGCCTGCTCGAAGAACTCGATT
Organism: uncultured Microbacterium sp.; assembly: GCA_964400205.1. GTDB lineage: Bacteria > Actinomycetota > Actinomycetes > Actinomycetales > Microbacteriaceae > Microbacterium. The sequence goes on along the minus strand of CAYNTU010000007.1, from coordinate 51,905 downwards.
CGGGGGTCGCCCTCGAAGACGCAGAGCAGCAGGTACTCGCATACATCAAGCAACATGCGCCACAGGAGCGGAAGGCTCCCATCGCGGGCAACTCGATCGGCACGGATCGCATGTTCATTCAGGCATATATGCCGCTTGTCGACCAACACCTGCACTACCGCGCGGTTGACGTCTCGAGCATCAAAGAGCTGGCTCGCCGCTGGTACCCCCGCGTGTTCTTTAACGCCCCAGCGAAAGACGGTGAGCACCGCGCACTGGCCGACATCCTCGAATCGATCCGCGAACTGCAGTACTACCGCAACGCCGTCTTCGTACCGATGCCTGGGCCAACAACGGCCGAGGTGAAAGAAATTTCCCGTGGCGCGGTTTCGTCATTCAACGAGACGTGCAGTAAGCTAGATGAGTTGCCCTGAACACCGTTCAGCGGTCACATGGTGGCTGTAGCTCAGTTGGTAGAGCACTGGCTTGTGGTGCCGGGGGTCGCGGGTTCAAGCCCCGTCAGCCACCCCAAATACTGCCCTCGGGAACCCCGTAAAATCAAGGGTTCCCGAGGCCAGTTGGCCAATGTCAGAGGTACGTACTAAAAATCGTACTAACAAAGGAGACTGACATGGCCTCAGTAACACCCCGCAAACTCGCATCCGGCGACATCAGTTGGCGCGTCCAAGCCAAAGTAGGCAACAGCATGCGCGGACGCTCGTTCGCCGTCGAAAAAGGTGCCCGCGAGTTCGCGAACCTCGTAGAACGAGTCGGATGGGAAGCCGCTGACAAGGTTCTGCAAGCACGCCGCAACAACACCACCAAGTGCCCCACCCTTCGGGACTTCACCGAGCAATACCTGGATCGCGACACGGCCATGCTCACGGGGATTACTGATGCGACCCGCGCATCCTATGTTGCGATTGCCAACCGTACGTTCCTGCCCGTGATGGGGGATATGCCGATTGACGCGATTACCCGCGATACGGTGGCGAAATGGGTCGATGACTTGCTGACCACGCCCCGCGCTATAGGCCAAGCCCCGCTCGCACCAAAGACGGCGCGGAACTTCCATGCCCTGCTGTCTAACATCTTCCGTGACGCGGTCGCACGAGGGTATCGCCCAGACAACCCCGCGCAGCGCATCAAAATACAGTCAGCACGACAGGTCCAACCCGTATTCCTCACGATGGACGAAGTGCGCGCACTCATCAACAACGCACACCCGCACTACCAGTTGTTCATCGAGTTCCTGTTCGGCACAGGGTTGCGGTGGGGGGAGGCAACAGCCTTGAAATGGAAATACGTCAACTTCGACGGCAACCCACCAACAGTGCGTGTCGAAGAAGCGTGGAAGAAATCAACAGGTACGGGCGGTTCTGAACTTGGGCTCCCCAAAACGTCACGGTCACGCCGCACGGTTTCCCTGTACCCTTCACTCGCCGCCCGCCTCTACGAGCTCAAAGGCGCACCGGATGAACTCGTGTTCAAAGGGTTGCAGGGCAAAGGGCGCATCCACCACGGTCGATTCACAAAATCGGTGTGGGAACCCGCCATCAAAGCCGCTGGGATTGAGCGCAAACCGCGCGTACATGACCTAAGGCACGGGCATGCCAGCGCCATGTTGGCTGACGGCCTCCCGATCCATCTTGTGCAAGCACGCCTCGGCCATGAATCAATCACCACGACCGTGGCAACCTATGGGCATTTGCAACCCGATGCGCACAAAATCATGGCCGACGCGTGGGCTAGTCGGATGGCAACCGTGTATCCCACTTCCCAGCGGGCTGTCGGCTCGGCTCCTTCCAGTTCTTCCCCCGAACAATCAGCGAAACCGCTGACTGAGTGATGCCATATTCTTCCCCCAACTCCCTCTGACTGGTACCCCCGGCGCGGAATCGGGCGCGAATTTCGTGCATTTGTGCCTCAGTGATTTTGGCGCGGTGGTGGTGCTCGCCAGCGCCATTCCGGCGCTTGTTTTTCATATCCCGATTGTTCTCGGCAGTCGTGCCCGTGAACAAGTGGTCAGGGTTCAGACATTTTCGGTTGTCGCAACGGTGGCACACGACAAGGTTGCCCGGGTCGCCAACCCACAATCTGTACGCGAGTCGGTGCACCAACTCACTCCTGGGACTGCCGGACTCCGTCTTCGCCCCCGTATTCATCTTCCCGTACCCATACGTGTTCAGATGTCCGTCCCACTCCCAGCAACCCGCGTCAGTGACGGTCCATCCGTGATGGCGCAGTTGTTCCTCTGGACTCATGTCAGGGGTGACGCGGTAGGTCTCGGGCGTTCCGTACATGCGCCAGTGTTGATAGTGGGTTCCGCACCAACCATGACCAACATGTTTGCGGTCGCATCCGTCGATCGAGCAAGTGCGGTCACGGCGGCGGATGAGTTCACCTTCATCGAGCCGACCTTGCTGGCGCTTTTCTTTCCAGTGGCGATTGCACCATCCGCGTCCGACCACACGCCCTTCGCAGCCATCGATAGAACATACTCGGGTAGCATTCATTGCTAGCCCTCCAATCAAGTTGAGTTTGATTCAGGGTTAGGCCCCGGCGAGTGTTCCACCACTCGGTTTGGGGCCGTTCTCATTCTACGCCTGGCCTATGACATCCAGTGGCGTACGTCGCCCCAACGGACGGCTTTGGGGCATCCGCGCGCATCGGCAGGGAAGGGGTGCGGGAATGGTTTGATCCCGTCGCGGTTTAGGCGCGTGCGAATTGTGCGGTCAGTGCAGTCGAAGATGACTGGCAGGTAACTGATCGGTACTACTGCTTCGTCGTGCACACCCCCACCAATCTCGCAGACCTAACCTGATTTTAGGCGGCTCGTTTGGTGGGGGTGCGGCGTTTCCGGCGTGTTTTCTCGTAATCCAACACTTGCTGTGCCTCTACTGCTTCGGCGCATGCCCAACAGTATGGTTCCCAACGGTTCAAAGCGACTTTCATCGCAACCCAGCCGCCGGGTGAGAAACGGCGCTTACAGGTTGTGCATTGGGTTAGCGATCCTATCTCAACACGCACGGTCGTCTCCGAGTGCTGCGGTGAGAACGATGCGTGCTGTGTCGCGGTATGTTGTGCGGCCTCGTTCGCTCAGGGATGCCCACCAATCGCTGAGTTCGTGGTCTGCGAGCGCTTTCGCGGCACGTTCCACAGCATCATCGTCGGTCGTTGCCAGTTTCAGAGCGTCGCTGATCGCGTTGTCGAATGAGTAGATGAGTTTCTTCACCTCGGACACCGAGTATGTGCGTCGAGCGTCTTGCCCATGAATCTCAGCCCAGACTTGCTTCTGTGCTGCTGAGATCCGGTCTCGTAGGTTGTCGCTCATCGCCATGTCCCCGTTCTTGTCGGTACGTTGTCAGCATCTAGCGCCGCAATCGGCGGGCCGTGGCAAGCCCTTCGGATTCTGGCGTGCGGTCGCTCATGGTGTGTTCCCTCCGTGGGTGGCGTTGATGATGTTGTGTGCTTCCTGCATGGTCAGGGTTTTGCGCAACTTGACCGTGAGGCGCGCACCAGAGTTTTCCCTTTCGAGTACCCAGTCGATAATTGGTGCATCATCGGGCAGGTTCAACGCTTCCCAGATGAGTGCCAGTTGTTGCGCTTGTTGCTCCGGTGTGAGCGTGACGTGAATCGCCATCATTTGTTCCCTTCGTAGGTGGCGAGCGTGGTTTCGGCGGTTGCTTGTAGAACGTCAAGATCAAGCATTAGTGGCCTCCTCCCGGAGGCTCCCACTGTAAGAAAACAGGGGAAGCGACTCGTCTCGTTTAGCTGGAACCTCAGAAAGTCGCCCGTTGATGATCGTCGCGTATGAGCGCACGAAGTTCCCGTCAATGTGAGCAAGGACTTCGACTTGGCAGTTATCAGCCTGGAGTCCGGTGATGATGCTGCCGATGTCGAACGTGGCGAGCGCCCGGTTAAACGCTTTGGTTTGCCACTCGCGGCCTTCACTGTCATACAGGCTGTCAAACATTCCCATCGTTCTTTCCTTCCTGGTAGGTGTTGAGGCGTGCCTTCGCGTTCTCGATTGGGTTGTTCTCACTCATACCTCTGCCCTCTTCCCCCACTTCGCGTGGCACTCTTCCCGCCCGTCGAATGCGGGCCGCAAAGGATCGCCGCCGCACTTGGGGCATGGTTGGTTGTCGATATCCCGTTGGATCGCTGCCGCCGCTATCACTCGTGCCAGACGAGAGAGCATGTCATCACTCATTGCCCTACCTCCTGGCTGACGTGCCAGCGGTCGTGACGCACAACATCGAACACGACTGCTCCGCAGTCAAGACATACGTCAACGTAAACTCGGTCAGGCTGACCGACGAGCACCCCCGGACTAACGTCGATTTGTTTGCGCTCAGTGAGCATCTTGATTTCCATTACTCCCCCTTCCGTGCGTATTCGACTGGCACGACCTTGAACCCGAGGAAGTGCGCGACGTAGAGCCGGTGATGCCCGTCCCACACTCGCCCGTCGTCACCGATCAGAATGGGTGTTGTGATCCCACGGTCGAGGATGCTTCGGGTGAGCTTGCGGATGCGATGGCCGTGTGTGCGTCGTAAAAACTCGAACTCAGACGGCCAGCCGTGCTCGTCGCCGTCTTTGACGGTTGCTAAGAGCGTTTCGAGATTCATCTGCTCAGGCATCGTCGTCTCCCTGTTCTACGGGTTCCCACGGGCCGACGATGCGTGAAACAAGCACACACCCCACGTCGCAGCGTTCGACATGCCTACGCGCGACCTCCCCGCTCCGCTCCTTGTAAGCGTCTTCCTGTATGGCCTCGGGGATCGCTGCACCCCACTCGACCGTGCCGCGTGCGAGTAGTTCCGCTTCCCATTCGGCTCGTTTCTCGGCATCGTGAGCGGCAAGAGCGGCATCGAACTCAGCGCGCAATGACGCCTGAACGTCGGCCATATGTGGCGATTCGGGATCAACGTCAGGCTTCCAGCCGGTCGCCCACGAGTACATGTCACGCACGCGATCAATCGTGATCGGCGTCTTCTTGGCACTCATCGCTTCTCTCCTTCCTCTCGTACAGCGGCGGCGGCGCGCAGGGCGGCGCGAACCCTGTGATTGTCGAGCGCGACAACCGGGCCGTCCCCATCCACTTCGAGACGGTCACCGCACGCGCAGTGCGGCGGGTCGTCGTCCCCGTAGTATCCCCAGTCCTCGTGCCTCCACTCTTCGAGCAGGAACGCTTTGACTGCCTCAGCGCTCGGTTCGCCCTGCGGCTCCGGCAACGACGCGAGCATGTTCGCCATCGCGACCAGCGTTCCCACCAGCCCTTCGGTGTCGTCGTAGCGCCGGTAGTCGTCGGCGTGCTCTCGCGCCTTCTGGATCAGGATTGCCCGGTATCCGGTCGGGGTGTGCGCCTTCTCGAACGTCCGGCACTTGCACCCAGACAGGTAGCACTCCCCATGGCCGTAGTCATGCTTCGCTCGCAAGTGGCGGCAGGCGCACACGTCCTCTCCGGTGGTCTCGCTGTCATTCGTCATGCTGTCTCTCCTCGTTCGATAGCGTCGGCACGGCGGTTGAGAACGTCGATAGCACTCATCACCATCCGCACCCCGCCTTGCGTCCACTCGTCCGTGCGAACGCCCGCTCGGTACGCCTCCATCCACGCGGGAATGTCCTGGAACTTCTCATTCAGGGCCTCCGCCGCTTCCCGCAGCGCTTCGGCCTGTATGCGGCGGATCACGGAATCAAACTGTGCGCCATAAAACTCCTGCTCACTGGTCAGGCTTCGGCCCACCATGTAGGCGTCGAAGCTCCGCGTGTGCAGGGTGATGAAGTCTGCTCGAACCTCTTCGAGGCTCGGCTCGTCTCGGATGCTCTGCTCGTTACTCATCAGCAGCACCCCTGATCTGGAAACTTGATTACTGCATCGGGGGAGTCGTCGGGCACCTCGTAGACGTGATCCGGCTCAGGCAACACCTGGATGATCTGCGCCGGGTCAAGATAGACCGCGTTGGACGGATGCTCCGCCGCGATTCGCGCATTCTCTGCCTGCCAAGCGTCGGACGGGTCGCCTGTCGTGACAATGACAAGCCCACCTCCGTCATGCCAGGATGTCGTGAGCTTTTCCACGTACTCATAGACGTACAGCTTCTTACTCATCGTCGTTCCCTTCCTTGTGTGCGTTGATGCGTGCGATGAGTGCAGCGATGTCGATGTCTTTGCCGTCGCCGCCTCGGCCAGTGCTCGCAGTTCAGTAGTGTCAGTCATTGGACTAACCTTCCATCTCGATAACAACCGTGGAAGCATTAATGTTGTCAGTGCTGTGCCAGTAGGATTCTTCGATCCTGGCCGCTGAGACATAGGGAGCCGGGTCGTGCGCAGTGTCAGACGCGACCATCACCCGCACGTTCTCAACCCCGCAAACCGTAGCCCTGAAAACCGTGCCAACCTTCGTCGGCAACTCGTGAACACGAGACCACTCGTCCTTGTGGAACCCATTGGCTGCCACTCCTTCCGCGAGACAGACATTGAAGTAATACTCGGTCTCAGCCCATAGCTCCCCCGTTATTTCCGTGCCATCCTTCGCACGCAACGTAACCTTGCTCATTTCTTCCCTTCCCCTCGAATCTCGTCAGCCGCCCTAATCGCTGCTTCCATTGCTCGACGCTCTTCGTAGTCGTAAAACGAGACACAATCGAATCGCGCCTCCGCACCGGTGATGACCTCATGGCGCGCATTCAACGCAGCCAAAAGCACATCGTCCGGGTGCGGTGGTAATGCCTTACGTTGCTGCCGCATCTTCATGCGACCACCTCCCTGTACGGGCTCAAATACACCGGATCAGTCATCAGAGCCCATCCTTTTTGTATTGGGAGTGAGCCCCACGCTCATACGCTGTTGCGACGACGGCTTGCATCATCCCGGCTGTGAGGTGGCATTGCCCGTAACGGTCAACCCACGGCTTCACCGTTTTCTGCGCGTACAGTTTCGACGCGGCGTAAACGTCATCATCGCGAGTCACGACGGAACTTCCTTTCGGCTTGTTTGCGGCCTTCCATCGCGGCCTCGATCGTAGGTAAGAACCTGGCAGACCAGAGGAACCAGTCAGCGAGGTATTCGCATTCTTCGGTGCGACACGTGACGGTCACCTCGTCCTTGTAGTGTTTTGCCGCGTTACGGTTCAACGTGAACTGGCGACAGTCAGGGCATTGCATCCCTGGGATAGCACGTGTTTCGGTTTCCCACATGGGGTAGGTTCGGAGCCCGTACTCAACATGCCGAGTGAACAGGGTTGCTTGACGGGCGGTGTCGAGCCGGTTGGGGTCGTAACGTCGATCCCATTCCGCCAACGTCACCTGTGCGACCTCGACCGACGTGGCCTCGGTCGTGCCCGGCAAGAGACGCAGCGGTGACCCGAGCGTTTCGAGGATCGTGTCGGCCAACGACCACTGGTTCGGGATCAGCACCTTCCCGTCGAGCTTCGCCCGAGAACGCCTCGCCTCATCACGCGGGTTCGTTGCCGTGTGCCGCAGGTGAACGATCAGCGCGGCAGCATGTTTCCGCGCGTACTCGTACCGGTCAGCACAAACGTCACAAAGGAACCCGTGCGTTGCCAACCGTGGGAGGCACCCTTTGCATTTCTCGTCACCGCACGACCCAACGTGTCGGTCACGCATCACACACGGACGCACCCCGTTCGTTTTCTCAAAAGAGTTCGTTACACAAATACGGGTCATCGTTTCTCCCAACAGTCAGGGCAGTAGTAGGACTTCGTTTCGGGGTCGTATTCCCATGCCGCGATCTGTGCGAGCGTCGCCGGGAACGGGACGAACTTTTCGCACGCCGTGCAGCACGGGGTCATGCGGCTTCCGGGGTTACACAGGTCGGGCATTTGTAGTCCGCACGCCCTGTCACTGGGTTGCGGGTCACAGACCAACCCGTACGGTTCGCTACACGAGCGACTTCGAGCTCGGATGGGAACCCGTGCCCCTTGTCGAGAACACCCATGCAGGTGTCGCATTGCAGGCTGTACATTCGTAGAACACCCATCAGATGCCTTCTTTCACTCGAATGGTGATTCGCACACCGGGCTCGGACACGTCGGCGTAACGCACTTTCGCGTCAAGATCAACCACCTGGGAATCGTCAACCCACACACCCGCATCCGTGAGCGAGTCGTGGATCGCACGCACCAATTTCTCCACGTCGCCAGAGCCAAGAACTGACGGGTATTCACGGGTCACCGTTTTCCCTCGCGGCACGTAGAACCTGAGTTTCGACACCACAGGTTCACCCTTAGGAACCTTTAGCCACTTGTGGCGAGACATTGCATGTTTCGTGAGCAACGTGACCGTGTGCCGCCACGGTTTCAGGTACTTCGATGCCTCAACCATCCGCACCTGCCCGTACTTCGTCGGGATTGCTTGTTTCGAGCCTTGCGGTCGTGGCACACCTGGCACGAAGAACGACAACTCAGACATGAAATGTCCAAATGAACCAGGGCACTGTGACGAGCAGGATCATCGCTGACAGCACGACGGAACAACCCGCTGCCGTTGTGTACTGCGTTTCACCAACGATGTTCGTTTTCCGTCCTGCCGCCGACATGCCCTGCATCACAACGGCGAGAAACATCAGCGTGAGTAACACGCATTGAATGGTTGTCAATTTGCCCTCCAAAGGCATAAGAAAACCCCACCGTCTCGGGTGGGGTTATTGGGTGAGTATTTGCCAGAGTTCGCCTGGCTGTAGACCGGCGAGCAGAGCGACGGTCGCACGTTCGTCGTCTGTAAGTCGCGGGTTGAAACGACCGTGCGCGTTGAGCATGTCGAGGTTCAGTCTGAGCCGTGCAGCGTGGCGGCGTTTCTTCAACTCGGGGTGGTCTGCGAAAGCCCTGATTGTGCGCATGTACCGGGTGTTGACTTCGTGCCCGGTGACACGGAACGATTCGATGAACGGTCGCCACCGCAACCCCTCGACCGTCCATTCTTTGAACGGTGAGAACAACGCCTCAACAGACTGGTGCGAACCCGCCTGAGCCAATGTCAAGAACCGGTCAAGACTGACAACGGTGACATCCTCACCGCCACGCACAGCGTGTTTCGTACGGGCATCCCCATCAACGACAATGAACACGTCATGGTCGCTGCCAGGGTGATTGAGCCCATACAACGTGCTCCCGTGCACGGTGCGGAAAACCTCACTCGGCAGTCGGCTCACTACTTGCGCCCTTCGGCTCTAGCATCCGCCAAACACTGTCAACAATCGACTTGTCATCCAACAGCGAGAACACCAAACCGCGCATGCTCGGCTCCACGTACTCCTGAATCCACAACGCTTGCCCCTTTCGATCAGTGATCGAGGGGATGCTTGTTCCTTTCAGATACGAGAAACCCCGCCACGTGACTTGTGGCGGGGTTTCTCCGGGTTTGGGTTACGGTTTGACGTTCACCAAACCGTTGAAGCCGTCAGCGGGAACGATCATCAAGTTCCCCTCAGCAGCGAGCTCGCTCAGCATGTCAAGGTAACGCTGTTGCAGAACCCGATCGGTGAGTGATGCTTCGAGGGTGCGGTTCGCTTCCGCTTCACCCTTCGCCATGATCTGTTTCGCCTCAGCCTCCGCCTCAGCCTGAGCAACCTGCTGTTGTGCTTGAACTTCTGCCGCTTCAAGGTTCGCCTGTTGACGTGCGACCTCGATCTTTGCCTGTTGCGCGTCATCAAACGCTTGCTTCACCTGTTGCGGTGAACGAATCTCTTGCAGGTTCACCCGGTCAACGGTCACACCGGTTTTCTCCCACCGTGCTCGCAGCCCTTCCTCGATCGCGTTCGCGTAGGCAACCTTTTCTGTCAGGAGTTGTTCGGTCGTGAACTGGTTGGCAGCGTTGCGTGTGACGGTGCGAACGTCCTGGTAGACGAGCGCTTGTTCGAACGTGGGTTGGTCTTTGAACCGTCCGTAAATGTCTTCTACCGAGTCCGGGTTGATCGAGTAGGTGGTGGTCACGTCAACGTCGTGCGAGACACCGTTCTTGTCGGTCACGGTGATGTGTGGGCCGTTCCCGATTTCACCGTTGGTGGGGCTGGTGCGGAACTCAACGACCTGGTTCAACGTGTCGAACCGGATCGTTTTCTCCCACGGTGCTTTACCGTGCAACCCGGTCTCAGAGGTTGAGCCTTTGATGTTCCCGAAGATGTCTTGTTTGATGACCGACTGGCCGCGTTCTTGCGTGTAGAAGCTCGCGAACACGATAATCAGTGCCGCAGCCACAATGAACACGGCACCGCCGATACGCAAACCCCATCGCATCGGCGCGTGTGATTCGGTGTAGGTTTCAGCGTTCCTTGTTCGTTGTTGGTCTTGGAACACGAAACTCGCCCCGAGCAGTACCAGGGCGATCACCGTGAGGATGATGGCAGTAACCATTAGTTGTCTTCTTTCTGTATCGGGGTTGCCCCCAGTGCTTCATCAAAAATGTGCATCGCATCCTCATGAGGGAGGGTCGCGATGTCAGCCAGGTCAGCGCGCGACCCGGTGAATCGACGCGGCACGACCCGCTTGACGTGTTCCGCAGTGTGTTTGAGCCACGCTCGGATGCCGAAGAGCGCGACACCGATACCGGAACAGAGGATCGTCACGAAAGCGACAAACCTCACCAGTCACCATCCGGGCTATCAGCAACACGTTCTTGGTGACCCAACGCGACCGTCTCGCTTTCCGCTTCCATCTCGTCCAAACTTGCGAGGTGAGCGGCAACACTCGGGTCGTTCAACGGCAACCCGACCTCGGTGAACACTTCTGCCGCGTTCTCACCCTGCACTGGCTCTGCCGGATACTTACGCGCAGTCATTCAACCGACCCTCACCGTTTGCCCGATGTGCGCGCCGTGGCGACGAATTCCACCCCTCAACTGTGATCGGGGGAGTGCCAGCGAACCGGGCGAGAGGGGCACGTTGTGCCCGCAACTCTGTCGCGACCGCGAGCGTGGCGCACACCTGAGCAAGAGCCAACTGTTGCGACCACTCCTCCCGCGTCATATCCAACGTGCCCAACAACGTGAGCAAACCTTCCGCCTCAACCAAGTAATCTTTCTCAACCATCACTTCTGCCTTTCTCAAAATCGGTAATAACTTGCCGCACACCACTCAGCGCGGTATCTGTTTGTGAATCCCAGCTCAGGGATGCCGTATGCGTCTGATGCGCCACGTCAAGCGATTCCTTCAACCGGGTCAGGAACTCGTCAACACTCACCGGTTCTCTCGTTTCCGGTCACGCCACCGCTGCACCCACTCGCGCACCTGAAGCTCAACCGCAACAACCGCGAACAGTGCACCAACCGCGAGGATCGTCACCCCGAGAAACCAGTTCATGTCCATCACGCCGCCCACTCTTTCCTCTCAGAAACCGAAAGCGACTCGCGGCAGTCGCGACACAAATTCGACCGCCCCTTACGTGGCTCGAAGAAACGAAGAACCCCGCACCTCAGGCACGGGGTTCTCGACGTTTCGCGACGTTCAAAACGGGCTGTCGTCGCCATACGGAGCCCAGCCGTCAGAGGCGCTAGAAGCGCCCGGAATAGGTGCGGATGACCACTGACCCGTAGACCCGCCCGTTTGCGCGTTCTGACCCGCGCCACTTTGACCTGAGCGAGTCACTTCAACCTTGACGAATCGCAAATCTGGCCCGAACGCATCAGCAGTGACCTCCCATGCGGTGCGTTTTTGCCCGTCTTTCGTTTCGTACTCACGCGAGGCCTGCCGACCCTCCACGATCACTCGTGTGCCCTTGTCGAGATTCGCGGCGTTCTCGGCCAACGATTCCCACAGGGTTACCCGGTAAAAGTCGGTTTCTTCAACTTCACCGCGCTTACGATTCACAGCGACCGTCACGTTCCCGACCGCTTTGCCACCCGGCGTGTATCGCACTTCGACTGGTGCGGTCATGTTCCCATGAAAACTGATCGGAACTGTCATTCTTCTACCACCATTTCTAGGTCAATCAGACCCATGTTCAACAAACGTTCTGCCAACTCCCGATCACAAAGTTCAACCTCATTCGGGTGATCCCTGACCGGCACCCCGAAAGCGGTCTTCATCGTTTCGGCACCCGCGATTGCTTGCGCGAGGTTGTCGCGCATCATCAACCAATCCGCAGCGGTCGTGTTCTCATCCGGTTTCGCCATAGGTGGCACCCTTCTTCGCAGAGAAGGCCGCTCTCGCGGCCTCATAGTTTTGTTCACGTTTCGTGTGCTCGCACACATGCCGGAACACGCTTGCGGCACTCAACCCGGCGAGTTCCCCAATTTGTGTGTGCGACATGCCCTCATCGAGCCACGTCTTCCACTGCACGATTTCTGCCGCTGTGACCTCGTACCGGTTGAACGGATACTTGGGGTCGCGGGTGGTTGCGAATCGCCTGTTGACCCGTTCGGCTTTCGTGACGGATTCTTGTTTTTGCTCCGCCAGGTGACGTGCCCGAACTTCCTCGAACGTTGGGGTCTCCGCGAGCACTTTCATTCGACCGATGGGTGTTTGGCAGCGTCGAATGAACTCAGCGAACCACTCATCAGCAAGCGAAATCGAGTTATCCACAGGGTTTCGCTGATACGAAACAGAAGAATTAGTCGTTAAGTCTTGGTTACGTTCGTTGCGTTCGTTCGTTCGTTCGTTCGTGCTTTGCTCCGAGCATCCGTTGAGCATTGCGTCAAGCATTGCCCCACGCATTAGGCCACCTCTGCGTTCTGCTTCGCCCACCGGGCATGAGCCGCCAAGCGTGCCTTCTCACTCCGACGCCGCACTTCCTCCCCGGCGGGTTGATATTCCGCGAAATCTGGCACCTCGAACCCGCCCGGAACCTCACGCCACAGCCCTGTCTTCACAAGCAGTTCAGCGTCACGTCGGCGTCCGTGGAACAGCCCGAGTGCGATTTCTGGGATGAACCCGTCAAGCCCCTGTCGGGCACTGTGTCCGAGCCCGAAAATGTACACATTGAGTGCGTGATCGCCTCCTTTTTCGCTCAAAAGTGCGAGCACTTTGTGGTTCGCGGCGAGTGCCGCGTCTACTCGTACCCATGCCACCCCGGCCATTAGTTCTCATCTCCTTCATCAGTCGGGTTGCCGCGCATGAGCATGTGCGCGGTCGATTCCGTGATCTCCGACCACCAACGCCCCCGGATGTCCGGCTGGTCGTAGTAAATGACCCAGCCGACGTCGTACCGCCACGCGGGCCACAGTTCCGGGCGTGCCCAACGAGGCACCGCGAAACCCTGCTCAACAGCCTCTTGCGGGTGTTCGGTTTTCCACTTGTGACAGCCGCAACCGAACGCGCCCCCGAGCAGGTGCAAGTTCGACGGCACGGTGTTGTAGGCGGTGCGATTCTGCCGGTGGTCACGCTCGACCGTTCCAGCGGCCCCGCACCGCACACACCGGCCCTGGTCGCGTTCTGTCACGACCTTGTATGCGTGTTTCTCCTGCGCCTTCGTGAGCTTCGGCATCTTCGGCGAGATCATGCGTCTGCCCCGTGAGTGTTTTTGACTCCTGCGAGCCATTCCCCGAGTGGTGATTCGCCTACGTACCGTGCGGTGACGGGTGGGAATGGTGGGTCAACAATGACGGGTTCGAGTTCGTACACGGTGCCGCCGGTTTCTTCCGCGACCTCAAGTGCTTGCTCGGCGGAATCAACGACTGTGCGGCGTGCTGCCATGTTCGGGGTGCCGTCCGTTTTCGGGGTCGCCACCAAAAGCATCGTCGTCAGATTCTGGTCACTCATCACCGTCGCCCTTCTTGATTTGCCTATAGAAATAGGCACCGGGAATCAGCAGCGGCCAGAACAGCGCCAGTAGCATCCCGCCAGCCGTCGCGATCGCATAGTCGAGCGGGTCGGTCGGCAAACCATCGTCGATGACAAAACGTGCGATCAACGGCACGGAAACAAACCAGCCGACGACGTAAACCGCGAGGATCATCCAAAACATCACAGCTCTACTCCTTTCGCACATGGCGGGCACACAGCGTCGTACTCGAACGTTTGCCCACCGTCGAACGTTTGAACGCCAAACAACCAACCCCGGTCGTCGTCCTCGAACACACGCTCACCGTCACCGCACAGGTCACAGATAACGTGCTGCCAGCCCCTCACCGGTCACACCTCCGCTCAAACCAGACACCAACCGAGACGACAACGGCGAGCAGGATCAGCCCCGCGAGCACCCCATACAAAGGGCTCATGCTTCACCTGCCTTCATGAACGTGATCCAATGCGTGTTCATGTTTCGCCCCGAACGGTGACCGATCAGCGGACGTTCCGGCGTGCAAGCAAGAACCTCACTCACAGGGATACGAACCTCTGACCACTTGAAAATCAGCACACCTTCGGGTTTCAACACCCGGAAGCACTCAGTGAACCCAGCACGCAGATCGTCACGCCACGTCGCACCCAAGAACCCGTACTTCATCCGCAACCACGAGTCCTCACCCGCGTTGTCAAGATGGGGCGGGTCGAAGATCACCAACCGGAACGACTCGTCCTCGAACGGGAGTCCACGGAAGTCCATCAGCGAATCGGGGCGAACCTCAAACGCCTGCCCATTCGACAGAATGAGTGGCTCCTGCGTGCGGATGTCACCGAACAGCACACGGTCATCGTCCTTGTCGAAATAGAACATGCGTGAACCCGACGCAGGATCGAGCACAGGCTTCGTTGCGCTCATGCTTCACCCCCGAGTAGCACGGCAAGGTCATGCAACGTCATCAACACGTACTGGTCACCCGGTACCGTGGTGCCACGACGTTTCGCCACAACCACACCAACCGGCGCATCATCGTTCCCTGCCTCTGTGAGTGCTTCACCGATCCACGGGCCAGGCAACACCCTGCCGCCGTAGTCTTTTACTTCGATGACGACACGTTGACCGAGGGCGGTACGCACACCCGAAATGTCGCCCCGATCGTTGGCACCCGTCCTGGCGCGGCGTTCGATACGGTCATCATCAAGCGCCTCAGCCAAGTACGACGCGACGAGGGTTTCCATTCGTGTTCCTGCTGCTTTCGCACTCGCACGATTACGACTCATGCCGCACCGCCGTGGTCTGCGTACAGGGCACGCTCAGCACGCTCCGTAGACACCTGAGAACGCAACGCATCAGCAACCGCCTGAAACCACCGCAACCGTGCCTTCGTCGCCTCAAGGTTCGCCTCAGACGCCCGGTAATTCACATGCAGCCGATACACCTCAGGGTCAGCCTCAACCGCATCATCAAGCTTCGTCCCCGCGATCTTCGGGTCACTCGCTCGCGCCTGGGTGCGCATCACTGCACGTCGATGTTCAAGGTCAGCCTTGTGTTGCCCGTATTCGGACAGGTGACGGTCGAACGCTTTGATCTCCGCGTCCCAACGCACAAGGTGGTCGTTGAGGCGTTGCTGTGTCGGCATCGTCGGGGCGCTCATGCGAGAGCCGCTTTCATCTCGTCCTTCGTCTTGATCAACTCAGGCACACCCGCCACGCCAGCCTTGCCCGCCGCCGTCCACGCCTCCTGCAACCCCGCCAACGACGTCGCATCCAACATCGCCTGACGATGCTGCTCGACAACCTCAACGGACGGTGCAGCAGGGGCAGCGGCGCGGGCTTGCGTCTTCACCATTTCTTCACGCGACGCACGCTTGTCACCCGAATAGCCAATGTTCGCCAGAGCCCGACCAATAGCCGAGGTCTCACAGTTCTCGAGCGCACTGGTGCGGTTTGCCATACCAGTGCCGTCAATCTCGAACGCATACCCGGTGCCGTCCGGTGCCAGGTCGAGCGAACGAACCTGAGCCCCAAGCTGTGCATCAGCATCGACCAGCAAATCGGCACGGTCACCGCGCCACACAGACGCCTTCACAACCCACCGGGTACGTGCCGGTTCACCCTCCATCGCAACCAGCTCAGTCGTGATCCGACCCAATGGGTGATCCGTGTAGAAACGCTTGATACGGCTGTCTACCGTCTCGTAAGCATTAGGGTCGAAGTTCGCCATGCTTGGCCTCCCAAATCTTCTCCGCGACCTTCACAAGGTCAGCGATCATGTCTTCATCGCGCTCGATCCAGCGCGTCTTCGGTTCCAGCCACGGCAGGTAGAACGAACCGTCATCCGCTTGTGCCCGGAGGTGCCACAGGAACAAGCACCGCTCTGCACCCGTGACCATGAGTTGCCACTGCACCTGACGTGCGTACTTCACCGGCACTTTCGTCCAGTCCGTCCCGGTCGTTTTCGCCTCAGCAATGACCGTGTGATCGACCGTGAGCCCGTCCGGGGTTGCCAACCAGCGCGGGTCAGCCTCCGAGCGAATCAACCAGTCAGACGGCAGCACCCCGAACTCAGCGTGTGCGTACCGCATGATCTGTGGTTCCGCCCAGCTCCCGAACTCGGTGTAAGCGTTCCCCTCGAACCGTGGGAGCGACCAGGACGCAACAAGGTCACGGAATCCGGCTTCTGTGGCACCGTCGCGCACCATCGTCGCCGTCACGCCTTGTTCACGTCGTGCCACCCATTCGTCGTGGTCGGTTTCCCGCACAAGGAACCGGTCAGCAGTGATCATGGTGCGACCTTCCACAGTTGTGCGCGACGCCCCGACGAGGTACGCCCCTCACAATCCGCAACCACGAGACCCTTCTCGGTCAACTGGTGTCGTGCGGTGCGCAACCGTGACGGTGAGAACCGGGGGCGACCGTATGCGTGCACCGTTGCGATTTGTTCGTCTGTGGCACCGCCGAGCATCCGCAGGATGGTGAGCACTTCACGTTCGGATGCTTCACGCGCATCCGTGCTGATCGAGTCAGCCGCAGCGTGCGACTCGAGCGGGTCATTTCGGCGAGCACGAGCGGTGTCGCCACCAAACACCTCTCCAATCATCGGGATGCTCATGCTCCCACCGCCTCAGCGAGCTTCGACTCAGCCTCAGCAAGTGCAGCCTTTGCCGCCTCAACAGCGGCGCGGGCATCGATTACCGCCTGCGGCTCGGTCGGCTCCCACGACGCGATTCGGTGCTCGAACAATGGTGCTGCAAGCGCTGTCTCGTCTGAGTGCCCCACAAACTCGGCAACGGACAGCAGCTCACCACGGAACGAAATCGAGTACCCGCCTTCGGCACGGAACAGTGTTGCCGTGTACCCACCGAACGATGTGATCCAGAGGGTGTGCCCGATCTCTTCGACCTGAGCATTGCCGGACACCCAAGCATTGCCGGACACCCAAGCATTGCCGGACACCTGAGCATCGCCGGACACCTGAGCATCGCCGAACACCCAAGCATTGCCGGACACCCAAGCATCGCCGAACACCCGAGCATTGCCGTACACCTGAGCATTGCCGGACACCTGAGCATCGCCGGACACCTGAGCATCGCCGGACACCTGAGCATCG
>CAYNTU010000007.1:0-34479 GCA_964400205.1 uncultured Microbacterium sp. | reverse complement strand
CTGAGCATCGCCGGACACCTGAGCATCGCCGGACACCTGAGCATCGCCGGACACCTGAGCATCGCCGGACACCCAAGCATCGCCGAACACCCGAGCATCGCCGAACACCTGAGCATTGCCGGACACCCAAGCATTGCCGAACACCCGAGCATCGCCGGAATCGGTTTTCTTTGATTCGATCCAGCCGCCCACGTCGCCCTTTTTGACACCGCGTTCAGGGATGTCACGAGTCGCCCGAATCCGACGGACGGTGTAACCCCAGGCGTTGACCTTCTCCTCACCAGTGAACTCAAAACTGTACGCACTCATGCTGCTGCTCCTTGCAGGTCTTCGGTGACCTGCTGGTAGATCGAGTCCGCGAGGGATTGTGCGGGCATCAACTCAGGTGCGTACAAAGCACGACGCAACGCGGGAACCACACCGGCAGGAACCGTGACCAGCAAATGTGTGCCTTGCGCGCCGTGCGAGATAGTCACCGTGCCGTCTGTGGCGTGGGTGACATACACGAATCGGGTTTCGCCCGACTGTGTTTCGTACTTAATGTCGGTGCGACCGAATTCGGGTTCGGTGACGATTGGGGTACTCTTCGTGTGAGTCATTTCCTTGTCTCATTTCTTTGGGTCGCCCTCGTGCCAGCCGGGGGCGATTCATTCGGTTACGGGAACGTTTTGTTAGTGGCGTCCGTCTAAACGGTCAAGCCGCGACAACTCCGGGTCAGGGTCTTCCGGGATACGGTGCCGCCACATGACCACCAACCCGGCCAAAATCAACAACCCACCGACCAACCAGAGCCCGTCCGCTTTGCCAGCGAAAACACTCACGGTGAGTCCGGTGATCGCGAGCACAAAACCAAAAACAGTCATGCTGCGGCCTCAGCGGTGAGGTCAACCGGCGGGAAACCACCAGCCTCACTCAACTTCCATACGGCAGCGTTCCTGCCGTGCCGTGACTTCCCGACACCGGACTGCGCAACCAGACCTTCCTTCACGAGCTCTGCGCGTGCTGTGCGTAACCGTTGCCCGGTGTGGTGTTGCGTTGCGCGCCCGTGCCGCCACCGTTCTTCATGCTTTTCCTCAATCTGGTCACCCGTGAGAGGCACACCGGCGTCACGCATGATGATGAGCACTTCTGCCCGCGAACTGCCCCGTTTCGTGAGGGTGATGCTGTCAGCGGCTTGGTGAGACTCGATCGGGTCAGTACGTCGGGCACGAGCCGTGTCTTCACCCCAGGTGGTTCCGATCAACGGTGGCTGATCCCACGCGGACGTATCATTGTTCCGAGTAGCCAACATCTACTCCCTTTCACTAGGAAGAGCCGCCCGGTACGAACGGGCGGCTCTCGTGGTTTCAAAACTCACATGACATGTTTGGGGTCAAAAACCCCCGCGTGTGCCATCGCCGCCCACTGGAACAGCAACGCCACAACACCTTCAAAATCTGGGCGGGTTTGCATCCCCACCAACAGGTCAACGAACGTTTGCGCATCCTCTGTTGTGTCGGCGTTGTGCCAAACCACGATCAGTTGCAACGCGGCACCCACTGTGCTTGTCACGTCACCGTTGACCCGCAACTTCCGTGCACGAAACAACCGCCGCCAACCTCTCGGACGAAACTCGTACGCAACCCGCGCCACACAAACATGCACGAACTGTCGCTGTTGATGTGGGGGCATCCGTTTGAACACAGCCCGCGCAGTGACCGAATCTTGCGAGTGAATCAGGTACACCATCGCATCCGTCAACTTCATGCCGCACCTCCTGCCCGGAACGTGCGCAATGGTGCCCGCCGCCCCAACTTCTCAATCCGCGCCTCAACATCAAGCAACTGCCTCACCTGAGCGGCACAACCCTCACGGTCACCCTTGCGTTGAAGCACAGTGATCTGCTCGCAGATATCCCTATGTTCCTGCGCGAGTTGGTCGTACTGGCACGACACAGAATCAACCCGGACGCCATGAGCACGGGAACGGTAGAACGTTTCCCGACCAACATGCTTCTTATAGGTGCCTTTAGACCTCGGGGCAGCGACCCCAAGCTTCGCGCGAATGTCTCGCAACATCGCTTTGTCAGCACCAGGACTGCTCGGTGTTCCAGCAGTGAACACAACATCACCTGTAGGCAGAACGATCCGCAAATGCCCCGCTTTGCTGTACCCGTCAAGGACACAACCCAACGGTGCAACGAGCTTCAAAACCTCACGCTCACGCTTCCGCACACTCACCACCCCCGAACAAAAAATGGAGCGCAGGAACACCTCGGCTAGTACCCAAGCCTCATGGGTGCCCTTACCGACGAGGGAAGGAACTCAAACCCGACGTAACGCTCTCGTGGGCGTGGGGGAGTTGAACCCCCAGGCTGGAACCACCAGCCACATAACCTCGTCGCCCTACCGTGTGGTTGCCTCACGCCCTGACCGGCCTAGCCAGTTGACGTGGTGTAGGTCACTAACCGCCCCCGAACCGAGGGATAGCCGCGTTTAGCACCCGTGCCACACATAACTTCTTCCACGCGCTTCACAACCCGGCCAGCAGGCTCGTCCAGTTGTCCTTCACGCCAGCAACCCAACGAAACGTGCATCCCACCAGCACGCCCGCCACCACACGGTTACAGTTGCCTCTATTAGTTGTTCAACACGCGCCTGACCGGGGTTTAGGCACCATCGGAATCTGCGTGGGACTATGTTTTTCAGTTGGTGTTTAGTTGTGTGTCACCACGGGCACGAATGCCGTGGCAAGAATGAGGAACCCGACCCAAAGGCCAAGGTCAGCGGCATTCACTACCGGGTCAGTACCGGCGGGGATCGCCAGAACAGCGATCAACCCGAGGCCGGTGAGTGCGCGTTTCCCGCGCTTCGTGAGTTTCACGCGGCAACCCGCTTTCCGCGTTTGCGTGCTGCCCACGGGTCAACTACTGGTTCGTGAAGCTTCGCGAGTACCGCATCAACATCGAACTTGTAACGCGGCTTTCGTGCTGTACCCAGGTTGAAACAAGGGAGGTCACCGTTGCGGGCTTTCTCACGCACCCAATTCGGGTGCATATCAAGCACCGTCGCGAGTTCAACAACGGACACAAGACGCTGCTCGCTCATGCCGCCGCCTGCCCTTCGAGTGCATCCGCGAGCAGAGTGCTCAGCGGCACGTTGAGGAACGTCGCGACTTTCTGCATTTCGGTGAGTGTCCATGACTTCTCACCAGCGAGACGGCGCTGGATTGCTCGTACGTCTACGCCCAGAACGGGCACGAGGGAGCTTGTGCTCATCCGTCTGCGTGCGAGTTCAGCGCGAACGTTGTTCGATACGAGTTCGTCTGTTGATGCCTGCTTGGTCATGACTCAATAGTTGCGTCTAATTGGACGCAAGTCAAGCCGCGACACGCCGTTAGTGAGAACTTTTTCGGCGCTTACTCGGCCACACAGGGCTGCTTTGCGTCCTTACTAGACGCAAGTCGGTATTTCTGGTAACCTGCCCGAATGGGATCAAATCCGTCACTACGACCAGGGGCATTCGCTCTCGCGGTCTCAGACGCAATACGCCGCGAGTTGGGTAGTCGCAACATGAGCCGTCGAGAACTCGCACGTCAACTCGGGGTTTCTGAGAAGTACATCCGCGAACGCCTCAACGATGTGCAGTCACTCTCACTCGAAGACATCGACCGAATCTGTAGCGTTCTCGAAATCGACTCGATCGCAATGCTCAGACAAGTCGCTGAATCGCTGGACGAGTCATGAGGATGGCCGCAGATACCTCCCACACGGGAAGGTTCAGGGCTGTCGCCAGGTCGTGCACAGCGTCTATGCTCAGGGACGTAAGCATGTTCGCCTCCTAACTTTCGAATATATGTTCGAGACTAGGCGGTGGGTCTGACACTCACAAGACCAAAGAAAAAACTATGAACGCGAGGGGCATCAGCAACCAGATTGTTGTTGCATCCTCACAACCAGCGCCGGGGCCACTCAGGCGTCAAGATCGGGGAGCATGATGAAGAACGTTTGGAAACCAGTCGCAATCGCTGCAACGATTGTCGCGCTGGCCGGGTGTGGGAACGCGCCACCATCCGACCCTGAACCTACAACCGCGCACGCAACACCAGAACCGACGGCAGTGTTCGTACCGAAAGAACGAGCAATGCTTGAACAACTGTGGGAAAACTGGCCATCTCAACAAGAACTCTGCGACGCCTACCGCACATTAGGCGCAGAACGCATGTCCGACGCACTCAACGGTCGGGAAGACGTGTTGGAGGCAGGAATTGTTTTCTTGCCAGCGGACTCAGAGCGATTCTTCGTAGAGAAATGCTTTTAGCGTGCCTGCCGCTTTTTTCCGGTAAACCCTGTAGTCTTATATAAGGTTGCCCGCATTGTCGCAACCAGCATTCTTCACTTCACCATTCCGAAAGGTGTGGTGAAGCCGAAGCCCCAGACGATTCCGCTGGGGCTTCTTTGTTCTAGCACTCACCCCGTCACTCGTTGTCGGGGTCTTTCCTTCCCGAGCCGCACCGCACACAAACCACAGAAGATGGCACCGTGCACGCGCGTCACGCTGCTGTACGCTTGCAACAAAATGGGTGCGAGCTCGGGATGCCTTCGCGCAGGTTCGGTGGAACGACCTGCCGTGTGTGAGGTTATGGAATGGGCATACCCGTTCGCCTCACGGGGATGGATGCGCAGACCGATCCCCAATTCCAGCACCGGGTGCGTGCTTCCTTTCCACGCACACCCGGTGACTGCGACCCGAAAGAGACGTGTGATGCAACTTCCGATGCCGTTCGCTCTCAAAGGGAGCGTATTCGTGCAACTAGACGGCGGCGAACTAACCCGTGTGGGCAGGTTCGAGATCGACCAAGACGAGACCGTTCACCTCGACAACATTGAACTCGTCAAAGCCGCAATCTTGGGAACGTTCATCCCACCGTTCTAGCCTTTGGCGCGCTTCACCGCGAGCGACACTGCCTGCCGTGTAATACCTGCAACTTCACCGATCTGTGACAGGGAATACCCGTTCTCGTGCGCAACAGCCATCAACCGGTCACGTTCCGCACCCACAGCATGAGGCAACTCTGACAGGGCGGCATCCGCAACCTTTGTGTTGATCGGACGATCCGACTGCGACCACCCGTCGATCGTTTCAACCGACCACCCACGAACCGTACCGATCTTCACATCGGGCTCGGGCAACACACCGTAGTGCGCCCGCGTCTTCGCGGTGTTGAGCGGAATGTTGAGCCGTTCAGCTACCTCGCTGATCGACAGGTACTCGGTTGTCATGGTGCAACTTTCTAGGTTTGGTGCAACTTTATGGTTTGGTCTACTTCTAACCGGCGGGAACAACTTCCACCGGGCTGGCCGAAGATCCGTGCAACTATTCTCGCGCGTGACGGCCACAAATGTACGTTCACCCGCACAGATACCGGGAAACGATGCAACTCGCTCGCCACGGATGTTGACCACATCATCCCCGGTAACAACCATGATCCGAGCAACTTACGATCCGCATGCAAATACCATCACGCCCGCAAATCCTCGTCAGAGGGCGGCAGGGCGAACGCGAGACGGCGACGTGCAACTACCCCGAAACATCCGGGGCTGCTTTAGAACAGAGCGCCCTCGCGCTGCAATTTAGCGAACTCCCGTTGATGCAATTTTTCGTGGGATTGCATATCGGCGCGGGTGCTTGGTGCGCGGTTCAGTGCTCGCCAACGACAACCAGCACCGCACTCGCACGACCACCGCACCTTGCCGCGTTCCCGATCCCAGGTGAACGTCACCATTCCTGCAATTTCCCTTCATCTTCGAGGTCAAACATGCTGACCTCACCTTGCAACTTTTCCCGCTTGACCCCGTGAGGCCACCGCACCCCTGCAATTTCAGGGAGCACCCACACGTCGGGTGCTGGTGGCGGGGCTTGCAACTCAAACATCACATCACACCGGCCCCGTACGATTCACCAACTGACTCGACGGATTCCCAACTACCGCTGATTGCAATTTCGGCACCGACCGCGAGCGCCAACTCGATCGCATCGGAAACAGACAACCCTGCCACCTCATAGTTGATAGCGTGTGCAATTTCACGCGACGTGCTGTAGCCATATTTCTCGATCACGTAGAGCACATGATCGACGGTTTCCTGCAACTTGATTTCTTGGTCTTTCATCGCACCCATGATGCAACCCCTTAGATCAATGCCCCACCCGCGAGCCACGCGGTATCGGCGTTAGTAGTGAACGTGGCACGGCTCCGAGATTGCAACTTACGGCCCCACTCATCGGTGTAGTTTTTCACCGTCGTTGCCTGCAATTCGCCGCCGATCTTTTCGAGCCATACCCGGATGCGTGCACTCTTGACCGTTCGCCATTTGTTCTGCAACGCAGCCGCGATGATTTGCTTCTCACGCGCGGTCAGGTGCCCGCTAGTAGTGCTGATTCGCACGTCCGTTTTTGTTGTACTCATGGTGCAATTTCCTCTCTAGAACACTTCACCCCATGCCGCTACCGGCACGGGCTCAATTCGTGCAACATCGGGCGATGCTGCAATTTCGGGTGCCTCAAAGCGGGCTTCCCACTCATCCGCCCACGTAGACGCACCCTCAGCGTTTTCGTCGTGTGTCGCGATAATCGCGTGCACCTGCTGACGAGACAAACCAACAGCACGCGCAATATGCGTTTTCGGCACCCGCAACCGTGCGGCCTCGCAAATGTACGAGTCACGCAACTCCTGCAACTTCACAAGACGCGACAGCTCATCGAGATAGAACTCACCAGAACCCTCATAGCGTGCAACTTTCCGCGCCTCACGCTCTTTCGCTTCCCAGTCGCTCAAAGTCAGACGCTCAGTGGCTTCCTCTTCCTCAACCCATTGCCGAAACTCACTCGTGACGTGCTTACGTGCAATATGCCACGGCCCACAGAACGCGGCCTCATCCGACGTGAAACCTCGCGCCGTGTATTGTGCAACAAACGCACGCGCTCCCGGCGTATCCCGCCACAAATGCCCGTTCCCGCTGTAACGATCATCCGCATCCCACCGTGTGAGCTCACGCGTCACGTACTCGGACCATGCAACATAATCCGCCGTCTTGACGTTCACGATGCCACCCCCGCGAGGGCACGAGTCTGCAACTTTGCAAGCATCGCAACCGTGACCCCATTACGCCCAGCCGCCGCGAGCTCGTACAAGGCCGCTTCCCGCGCATAGAACGCATCAGACGCAACACCCTGCAACTTCTCGATCAGCATCACACGCCCATAACCCGTGAACGGTACCAACTCGGGCCGGTGCAACTCAGCCATGACAGCCATCAGATGCACACCTCCACACGTACCGCTTCAGTGTGGAACGGCCCGAACGTCGCCCGGTCAACTTCTGTGACAACACCCGCCGCGATTAGCGCGTCAATGATGCGCCCGTTTTCGTCGGGTCGAATGAACGCACAGCCAAGCCCCGCAACATACCCGTACCCGGTGAGGTCAACACTGACCTCTTCCGCATCACCGGATGCCCAAACAACCATGAGCACCCCGTGACCGCCGTCGTAGTAGACCTCTTCGATCGGTGCAATTTCGGACACCGATACCGGCCCCGCAATTCTCTGCCAACTCATTGTTCTAGCCCTTCTTGCAAATTTGTTACTGTAGAACTGGTGAACCTCTAGCCCGGCTCACCAGCCCCGGTAGCTGTAACTACCGGGGCGCTTTGGGTTTCAGCGCTCAACCCCGTAAATGCGCCAAGCGCGTGTGAGTTTGAACGTGTGAGGCTGAGCCCGGTATTCGGAGTTCTCAATCGCGTAGGCGATGCTCGCGTCGGTTGAGGTGCGGAACGTCGAGCGTTCACCGTCGGCGGTCTCAATCGTCACGTAGAACGCGGGATTGCCGTAGTAGCTCGTCGTAGCGCGCTCAGTCTTGACGACGCGCCCGGTGATCGTGTTAGCCATGTCTAGCCCTTTCTTCTGCCCCGCTGTAACGGGGTATTGGTTTTCTTTGAGTGCCTAGGCAAGTAGTCGAAACTTGCACCCTCGCGGGTAACCGTTCTAGGCCGTGTGGATTACAACGCCGGTATCGGTGCCCCTAATGCGGTCAACACCTCGCGGAAAGCGCGCCATTGGAAACGTGGCACGTCACGCGGACCAAAGCCGTTATCCCACTCACTGAGACGCAACCCGAGTGCACGTAACGTTTCACGCTGGGCGGGAGACGCCGGGCGCATGCCCGTGCCCGCTTGGATATAGCCCGCGTTCCAACCCTCGGCGGGATATTCGACCGCTACCGACACGGATACGTATTCGGCGGGGTCATCGGTCCACACGCGGAATCCGTAGCGGTCGCCCGCGTTTGAGTTGTGCCAGATCAGCTGCTCCGAGTAGTTGAGTTCTGCTGTGAGTGTCCCGGTCATTTCATCGCCCTTTCATGTGTTGCTTGTTCTGCGATATCGCCAGTCTACGCCTAGCCCGTTCAGGCTGTCAAGCGTAGGCATGAAAGACGGCGCGCAAACCGCATAAACACGCGGAAATCATCGGCGTGTCGCGCCATGCCACACACGCCACGACACAGCACACACCTAGACACAGCTGCACGAGCACACACCGCAGACAGTCATCCGCGCTAGTTGTCCGCTATGTCGTGTCGCTAGTCACACCGTCAAGCCACACGACACACACAGCACACGACACCGCGCGACTGTCAAGCCAATTGACACCGGCACACCCACCAGACCACAGACATGGGCCTCCACCACTCACCCACCCCCGATTCCGCGCCGCACGCGTTCTAACGTTCTGCCCGAATGTGTGCCTGTCAATGTTCAGCCAATCCGTAAGGGGGCACTGATGAGGAAGTTCCAGGTGCCTGGCGTGTGCGCGGTTGAGGGGTGCGTGAAGCCGCCTGACAGTCGGAAGACGGATTACTGCAACCGTCACCGGAAGCAGATGGCGCGGGCGGGTGTGACGTGGGAGCCAGGGCAGGTTGTGTGTGCCCAGTGCAACCGGTCATTCCGTACGTCACGGCGGGCTGCCCGTTTCTGTTCTGACAAGTGCCGTGCGCTCGCGGCTTATCGAGCGTCGAAAACCAGTGAGGTGTAGCGGTTCGCTGCGCCACCCCGATTCGGGAGGTAGTTATGGCCGGGAATGGTCGTGGTGCTCGTAAGGGTGCCGGTTCTGTTGATTTGTTGAAGGATGACGGGCAGGTTCGCGGGTTTGATTTGCCTGACGATGCGCTTCCTGTTGACCCGGATACGGGTGAGCGTGAGACGTGGCATCCGATGACGAAGAAGTGGTGGGATGCGTGGCGTAAGTCTCCGCAGGCTACGCAGATGGTTTCGGAACCGGACTGGTTCTTCCTGCTTGATACGGCGCTGATTCACCACCGGATGTGGTCGAACGGGCGTTGGGAGTTCGCGAATGAGGTTCGGATGCGTGTTGCGTCGTTTGGGGCGACTCCGGCGCATCGGAAGCAGTTGAAGATGGAGCTTGAAACGCCTGACCCGTATGCGGTTGGTGCTGTGAAGGGTGACGCGGTTATCACTGAGATCAATTCGCGTCGTGACCGGTTGGCGGCAGTCTGATGGCTACACCGAGCGACAAACTTGATGACGCGATTCACGAGTTCCTTCGGGAGACTGACCAGATCGGTGAAGGGCATGTCACCGGTTGGGTGATTGGTGTCTCAATGGCACGCATCCAGACCGAAGACCCGGATCTGTTGCCACTCGCGCACAAGCACACGTACGTGATCGGGCACGCAACCTCTCTTGTTGGTGCTGCTGGTCTCGCGCGCTACTTGTCGGTGCAGTTCGAGAACCACTTCCTCCCCGAGGACGAGTAGTGCCGCACCGGTTGATCCGGGCACCTGAGCATGACCGTACCCAGTCTTTGGGTTGGTTGGCTGTTTGGTGGATCGAGACGTTCGTTCAGCATGGCCGTGGTGGTGCTCGTGGCACCCCGGTTCGTTATGGCGACGAGACTACCGGGTTCATCGTCGATTGCTACACGTTGGACGCGTTCGGGCAGCGCCTGTATGACTCTGCGTTCTTGTCACGCCCGAAGGGCACTGACAAATCCGGTATTGCTGCCGCGCTTGTGTTGTTTGAAGCGTTTGGGCCGTGCCGTTTCGGTGGCATTGCTAAGGGTGGTGAAACGTACGAGTTCCTTGGGCAGACGTACGTGTACCAGCCTGGCGAACTCATGGGGAAAGAGATTCGTTCCCCGGTTGTCAAGATCATGGCGACCGAGGAAGGTCAGACCGGCAACGTCTACGACAACGTCTACTTTAACCTCACTGATGAGGATGCACCGCTCTATCAGCTGACCACCGGGTATGGGGTTGATGTTGGTAAGACTCGTGTGCTGATTCCGCACAACGGTGGTTCGATCACCCCGACAACGGCTGGTGCCGCGTCGAAAGATGGTGGCCTTGAAACGTTTGCTGTGTTCGATGAAACGCACATTTATGTGACCCCGGTGTTGCGGTCGATGTACGACACGGTTGTTCGTAACTTGTCGAAGCGTCGCGCTGAGGGTACGTGGTTTATCGAGACCACGACTATGTATGCGCCGGGTGAGGATTCTGTTGCTGAGGCAACCTACAAGCTCGCGGATGCGATTCAAGAGGGCAAGGCGCGCCGCATCCGGTTGCTGTTTGACCATAAGTGGGCTCAGGTCGAAACGCTCGACAAGATTCGGGTGAAAGACAAAGAAGCTCGTGGTGGTTCCCGTCTCGAAACCGAAGAAGAGTACGAGACGCGCCTGAAAGAAGCGTTCATTGAAGCGTTCGGTGATGCGATCGCTTGGAACAACCCCGAGCATCTATTGAACGACTTGTTCGACCCGCGCAGGTCAGTCTCTGACACCCTCCGGTATTTCTTCAACGCTGTTGTTGCGGGTAAGAACCAGTGGATGAATCCGGCGTTGTGGGCGAGGCAGGGTCTTTCTGAGCTTCGTAAGGCTGCGAAGTTGGAGGGGCGTGAGTTCAAGTACCGCCCGCCCGCGAAGGGTGACGAGATCGCGCTCGCGTTCGATGGTGGTTTGTCGGATGACGCAACGGTGTTGATTGCGTGTCGGATTGATGACGGTCTTGTGTGGCCGATTGGTGTGTGGGAGGCACCTGATACGTCGGCTGCGAAGAATTGGGAAGTTGACCATGCTGAGGTTGACGCGGTTGTGCGTGACACGTTCAAACGGTTCAAGGTGAAAGCGTTTCTCGCTGATCCGCCGTTTTGGCAGGACTATGTCGATAACTGGGAGAAAGACCTTGGGGGAGAGGTTGAAGTCCAGGCGTCCCAGACTCGCCCGTTTGCGTTCTATACGTCACGTCATACGGAGATGGCGAAAGCTGTGGAGCGTACCGCTACTGCTTTTCATACGGGTGCGGTTTGGCATGCTGAACGCCCGATTTTGACTCGGCATGTGTTGAACGCGACGGTTTGGCATCGCCCAGCGGGGGATGTGATCGGTAAGGACCGTCATGGGTCTGCGAAGAAGATGGACGCCGCTGTGGGGATGTGTCTCGCGGTTGAGGGGCGCGCCCGCTATTTGGCGAAGAAGAAAGACAAACAGACCGCACTGGTTGTGCGTGTCCGATAGTTCAACACTTGAAAGAGGGGTCACCTATGGCACTTTTGGATGCTCAAACTCCCGGTAGTGACGACTGGTGGCTCGTGAAGTGCGGTAACGAGTTTGGTGCTGGTCTGAAACGGATGGCGAAACTTCAGAGTTATCGTGACGGAAAAGCACTACTTCCGGAAAACATGTGGGATAGTAGTAGTAAGGCTTCTTATCTCCGCTTTCTGGAACGTGCTCGTTTGCATGTTGTGGAGACAATTCGGGATTCCCGGACGAACCGGCAAGGTGTTGTTGGTTTTCGTACAGCTGCGGAACAGTCGTCGTTTGGTGATCCTGTTGCGTGGGAGCAGTGGAACCGTCAGCACATGGATGTGTTGTCGCGTGACTTGTTCAATGATGTTGGTGACTTTGGGCGTGCGTATGTCCTTGTTGTGCCTCAAACGTGGGAAGGCCCACGTTGGCAGGTGTTGAACGAGTGGACGACGTACGGGATTACCGATAAGGATCGCCCGTGGTCTGTGAAGGCTGGTATTCATTACCAGTTCAACGAGATTCTTGAACGTGAAGAGCTCACGTTGTTTATGGGGCCGTCGCATGAGGGGCCAGGGTTTTACCGGACGGCTGTTCGTGAGGCGCGTGTTTCGACGCTCCCGCAGGACGGGAACCCGTGGTCGCCTGGTACGAACTGGGATTGGATCGAGGAACGTCAGACAACCGATGGTGTTGTTGAGAACCTGTTGACGAAGGTCTCTACGACTGACGGTTACGGCATCTACGAGAAGCACCTCGACACTGTTGATCGCATCAACGAGATCACGCTGAACGCGATCAACCTGATTGTGATGCAGTCGTTCAAACAACGCGCCGTGAAGGGCGACTTGCCCCAGTTCTACCCAGAAGATTTCCCTGACCCGCAGTTGGCTGGCAAGCGCATCAACTATGACGAAGTGTTCGAGACGGGCGCTGGCGCGTTGTGGATGCTCCCGGTTGGTGCTGACATGTGGGAGTCAACTGTCACCGATGTGACTCCGGTGTACATGGCCCGGAAGCAAGAGTTGCAGACCTTGTGTTCGTTGACCTCGACCCCGCAGGACTTGTTCGCGGGGGAGTCGCAGAACCAGTCGGCGCTTGGTGCACAAATTTCACGCGAACCGTTGTTTTATGCGGTGTCTGCGATGAATGAGCGTGCCGGGGATGCGTTGGAGCAGGTCATGGCGACAACGTTCAGCATCCTTGGTGATGTGACGCGTTCTGACTCGGCGCAGATCGAGACAATGTGGAAGAAAGTTACACCCGCGACGATGGCTGAGAAGGCGGAAGCGGCAGCGAAGTATCGTGCTGGTGGTGCACCGCAGGAGTTCATCGACACTGAGGTGTTCGAGATGTCTCCGTTGGAGCAACGCCGGGTCCGTTCACAGCGTGCGAATGACCAGTTTGCTCGGCTTCTTTCCGGCGCTGATTCTGCTGCTGTGACCGAGACGGAACCGGTTGAGGTGGTGGCTGAGGTTGCCTAGCCTTGCCCAGTACGAGGCGACGGTTGAAGCGTACGCAGAGGCGCAAGCGGAGCTTCTTGAGGCTGTCCTGTCACTCCTGATGGCGTTGTGGGCACCGTTCCAAGGGTGGAACAACCCTCAGTTGCGTGCCGCACGGGTCGCTGAGGCTGTTGCGCGAGCATCTGCCGCGTATGAGCACGCGGCCAGGTTGGGGCATGCGTTCATGCGTGAGCAACTCCGCCAAGCAGGGGTCGATGTTGATGACCTGCCCGACCTTGAAGACATTTATCCGCGTTCGAACGTTGACATCACGACTGTGTTCAATCGGCCTGTGAACGATGCTCTGCGCGAGTTGGAACGCAACTACCCAGACGTGTTCGAAAACGGTGGAGAACTCCCCGAAGACGTGCAGAAACTCATGCGTGACCGGTACTCGATCATGCTGAACGATGATCTGCAACGCGCCGCATCGAACGAGGGTTTGCGGTTGTTGAAAGCCGCCCCTGGTGCTGTTGGTTACCGGCGTGTGTTGCACCCGGAACTGTCTCGTACCGGCCCGTGCGGTTTGTGTGTGGTTGCCGCGACACGGTTCTACAAGAAGAACGAGTTGTGGTCTATGCACGGTCGGTGCGTTTGTGGCATTGCTCCGATAGTCGAAGGGTACGACCCTGGGCTTGATCTCAACAATGACGAACTCAAGGCGCTCTATGACGCGGCGGGCTCAACGTATGCGGAAGACCTGAAACGTATTCGTGTCGTCATTCGTGAGCATGGTGAGCTCGGCCCGATTCTCGTTCGTGAAGGGCACCATTTCCGCAATGTGTCGGATGTGAACGACACGACGAAGTATCATGCGTCACCGTTCAAAGAACCCACTGTTGAATCCACACGTCGAATGTGGGAACGGGTATCTAAACAAGCATCTGATGCGATCGCCCGGTTGAGGCGTGAAATGCCAACGGCTGAATTGGAAGAAGCGATCCAGTTCTACAACAACTTGCTAGACACAGCACTCGCCCATTTGCTGTAAAGCCTCTCCGATTCCGGTGGGGCTTTTTTCATATCCGATTCGGAGAAAACAATGAGCAAAAAGTCCACCGTTGAAACCACTGATGCAGTAGTTGAGACGGAAACAACCGACACGACCGTCACCGAGGATGCGACGGAAAAACCGGATGTCGCGCCCGTGACAACCACCGATCCTGTTACGGAGACGCCTGATGGCGACGATGTTGAGACGTTCGTGCCAGTAGCAGAACGTTCACCCGAAGAACAGATCGCTTACTGGAAAGCAGAAGCGAAGAAGCAACAGAAGGCACGCAACGACCTACAGAAGAAGGTCGAAGCGGAGCCAGATCCGGAACCTGCCCCGCAGGTGGATGAGACGGCCTTGGTGAACAAGTACGTTCGGCCAGCGTTCGAAACCGCACTCGTAGCGGTCGCGAAACGCCCATATGAAGACCTCACTACTGCGACCGCACGAGTCAAGCAGGTGACGGACTACATCACAGACCTTTCCCCGTTCCTCGGGGAGGACGGTTCTCTCGACACCACAAAGATCGAGACCTTCAGTAAGACACTCGGGGGTTCCGGGGGCGGTTCGCTCGCGGAACGGTTGGCGCAAGGTGCCACCCCGAACCCAGGTCAGGCCGGTTCGGTCGCTGACTATGAGGCGCGCGCTTACGAGAAGAACACATCCAAATAACCCCAAAACAGAAAGAGGTCATCATGACTGATTTTCAGGTTCAGACGGGTGCTGCGGGAGTGGTTCAAGACACGCGCTGGCGTATCTCGGCGCACGGTGAAGCTTCGGCTCGTACCGGTCAGCTGGCCCCTTCGACGCTCACCCCTGGCACTCACTACGATGCGGCAACTGGTGTTGTCCCTTCGGGTCTTCCCGTGACTCGGATCACGTCTGGTGCTAACGAGGGCTTGTACAAGCCGTGGTCGGCGGGCGACCCTGACGCGACCCCTGACCCGATTCCGGCTGACTCGCTCGACGGTTTCGTGAACGACAACTACGGTGTGCAGCTTGGTAACCCGGTTGCAACGTCCAAGCCGACGTTCGCGGTTCTGGTGCATGGCATCATCAACCCCGCTTTCGTGCCCGTTGATGCTGGCGACATTGCGGCGCTCAAGGGTGCCGACTCGACCGGCCTGTTCACCTTCCAGGAGGGCTAATCATGACTGGTTCAATGTTTTCTAAGAACTTCGCAACCCCGGTTGAACTGACTGGTGCTGCACGTGGCGCTTTCCGTGCCAAGATCGAGTCGTTCGGTATCGCCCGTTACCTGCCCACCAACGCAGTTGACGCGACAACCTATTCGTACACGATGGGTCAGTCGAATGACCCTGCTGCGGCACCGTTCCGTGCGTTCAACACGGAATCGTGGGTTGGCGATGTTGCTGCTGAGGGTCAGAACCTCAAGGGCAACCTGCCCCCGATCTCGATTCGCACCCCCATTGACGAGTGGACGTCGCTGATTCAGCAGGCTGGTTCGCACGACAAGATCAAGGGCGCGTTCGTTGAACGTGCAGAACGTAACGGTACTGCTATCGCAAACCGTCTCGTTCTCGCGCAGGCAGAAGTCCTCATGGACGGCAAGGTAACGGTTGCTGAGCGTGGCGCGAGCTACGTCATCGACTTCCAGCGTTCCGCGTCGAACACGGACACGGTAACGGTTCTGTGGGACGACCCGGCTGCTACACCGATCGCTGACCTTGTTGCGTTCAACACTGACCTCGAAGCACAGTTCTCTGAGGTTGTTGTTTCGCAGACGATCGCTCAGGCGCTCGCTGTGAACGCTGAGGTTATCGCGGTTCTGTTCCCTGCCGGTGGACCCGCAATGCTCACCCCGGAGCAGGTCAAGGCCGCGTTCGCTTCGTGGGGTTTCAACCTTGTTGTGAACAAGGACAAGGTGACGAACACCAACGGTGTTCAGGTGCCTTTGTTCAACCAGAAGAAGGTTCTCCTTGTCGCTGGTTCCAGCGTTGGTGAGACCCGTCTTGGTGTTACCGCGAACGCGATTGAGGCTGATAACGGCATTGCCGATTCGGAACGCCCCGGCCTGTTCTCGGGCGCTATCCAGTCGGTTGACCCGGCTGGTTACAACATCCTTGTGGATGCGATCGGCCTGCCCGTTCTGGCTCAGCCGAACAACACCGCCTCGCTCACGGTTCTCCCGTAAGCGACCATCTCATAACTAAATAGCGACAACGCCCCGCCAGGGCATTTCTTGGCGGGGCGTTGTGCACCCCACAACTTTCTTTGGAGGCCTGAACATGGCTCGCGTTTTCACCCGCCCCGCACGTGCCTTCCGTAACGGAAAACTGCACATCTTCCAGGTTGGTGACGAAGCCCCAGATTGGGTGACGAACCCAGCGCTTTTCGCAGAACACACGGACGCGCCTGAACCCGTCGAACCAGTCACGGACGCCCCACAGGTGCTCGCTGACAAGTCCATCAAGGAACTCCGTCTGATCGCGGAGAATCTTGGTATCTCAAAGGCCGGTTCTAAAGCGGAACTCGTTGGGCGTATCGAGGCACACGTCACCCCACCGGTAACGGACGACACTGATCTTCGCATCCGTGCGATCAACGATGGTGTTGAGGGTGCCGAGGAAATGTCCGACGCCGAACTCGAAGCAATTTACGAGGGCTGACCGGTGGGCAACTTCGAGCAAGGTTCAGCACCGTGGCAGAAACTCCCGCTCGTCCCATCATCCCTGTGGCCAAACTATTCAAGCCAAGACACCGATGGTTTCGATGACGCCTATATTCAAGGTCAACTCGACACGGTTGTATACGGCATCAATAACCGTTGGGGGCGACGTGTTCTAGCACGCCTCAATAGCGGCGCGCTCCCTATCGAGATGTACAACGCTGTCGTGATCCGCATCGTTTCACGTGTCGTTGCGAACCCGGACGGGTTGAAAGAAGAACACGAAGGCCAGTACGGGTATCAGACGCATCAGATGGTCGGATCGGGGTACATCTGGTACACCGATGATGACCGTATCGACCTGACCGGGCAACTTGAGCAAACAAGCGCATCGCAATGGCCCATCGGTACTGCACGCACGAATTTGCAGGAACCTCGCGGTTGGGTGCGCCCGTGAGTATGCTCACCACTCGGGCACCCCAC
The DNA here is from genome assembly GCA_964400205.1 of uncultured Microbacterium sp. Lineage (GTDB taxonomy): Bacteria > Actinomycetota > Actinomycetes > Actinomycetales > Microbacteriaceae > Microbacterium. Next base: position 17,296 of record CAYNTU010000007.1, on the reverse strand, counting down.
AAGGTGCTGGTACAGAACTACACGCACACGGTGAACCAGCGCGGGCTCACCAGCAAGACAGCGGACGGTGACCCGGTTGAGGTTCGGTGCATGTGCGAACCCGTCCGTGAATGGTCAGCTGCGGAAGAGACCGACACTGTTGGACTTCAAGTCCGCGACCTGCTCGTGATCCGCGCCAAGACATGGCCCGGTGACATTCATTCGATCGTCACTTACGACGGGTCACGGTACGAAACCGTTGGTGCGCCGCAGAGACTGCATGCTGGGCTTTCGAAGCGAACCCATCATTGGCGGATCACCTGTAAATGGATCGAGGTCGTGTGATGGTCAGGATTTACACGGACGCAGGTAAGGTCGCGGCGAAGATCGTGTCCGATTCTGGTGCTGTCAAAGATGCCGCAGAAGACATTGCACGGCTCGCCCGTATCGAAGCATCGAAACATATTGATGACGGCGACTACATCGGCTCTATCGAGGTTGACGGTCGCCCCGGTGAGGGGCGCGGTAGTTATGTCATGGACTGGGTTGCCCGCGCAACCGATCCTGCTGCGGTTCCGATCGAGTACGGACACACGAAGAAAAACGGAACACGAGTGCCAGGGCAGTACATTTTCACCAACGTTTATGGGCGGCTCTGATGGACATCCATGTTGGTGACATGATCGACGCCGATCTGCTGTTCCAAACGTTGCTCACAAACGCTGGGATCACTGGTCTCACTGTCATGGGCGAAGTCGATACGGACTCATTCAAGAAACACCCATATGTGGTGCACTACTCGATTCCACGCGAGCTCGATAACCGTGGCCTGTGGGAAATCCACCTCACGTTGACTGTTGTCGCTGCGGATGATGTTGCTTTCGGTTTCGCCAATAAGGTGAGCCGCGCAGTCGGTTCATGGAACCAACCCCCCAACGGGTCACTTCTCAACCTGGGTATGGGTATCCAGTCGGTTGAATCCCGTTCAGCGTTCTCCCGTGTCGGACAGGGAGTGCGGTTGGAGCAGAAAACTCTAACCACGTATTCCGGCTCGTGGGCGATCATCGCCCGCACCTTCTAATAAACCCTCCTGCACCCCCCTGGGGTGGTGGTCTGCACAACCCCTTGGAGGTACATCATGGCCGTTGAAGCCAACACACTCATTGTGCCGGGTCACGGCACGGTGTTCACCGCCGCCCCAAACACGGCACTTCCCGCTGCTCCGCTGACCGCGTTCGGCCTGTCAACCGACAGTGTTGGTACTGGTCCGGCCGAGTGGAAGAACCTGGGTCACACATCGAAGCAGAACACGGTTTCGTTCAGCAAAGAAGGTGGCGAGAAGACAACGCTTGACACGTGGCTTGCGGACGCAGTTCGTTCCACAACGTCGGCTGAGTCGTGGTCGATCGGGATCAACGCTTTGCAGATCAGCAAGGACGTTCTCGACCTCGCGTTCGCAGGTGCACTTTCGGGCGGGAAGTACTCGCTCGTCTCGGGCAACGTCACCAAGAAGGCACTCGTGGTGCTTTGCCAGGACGCGAACAACGACAAGCTCGGTTTCTACCTGCCGTCCGTTGACGTGTCACTGGGCGATGTTCCCACGATCGACACCGAGAACTTCCTCGAAATCCCGCTGACGGGCGCGATTCTCTCCGTCCCGAACGCGGTCATCCCGACCGTGAACGGCAAACAGGCGTGGGGTCAAATCTTCGGAACGAATATCCCCACGACCTAAGCAAGCTCCGTGGGGTGGGCAGGCCGCAGACCCCCCACCCCACGGTCAACCCTCAAATTGTCTGCGAATAACTCTGAAAGGGTCTGCGAAACATGGCGACCAAAAACACTGTTCCGGCTGACCAGCAAGTGACTGGTGTTCAGTCGGATGCTGACACGGTTCGTGAGGCGGAGTTCGACGCGGAGGAACTTCTCAAAGACCTCCCGGCATTGCTCCCACCCGAGCGGTTCCGTTACTCGAACCGGCTCGACTTCGATGAGCTCATGCTCGACGCGGCAAAAGCGGGCATCTTTGATGACGCTCCTGACGAAAACCGCCCCATTGAGGATCAGATCGATTTCACCAAGGCGTACCGTCGCTTCATTGCATCAATCGATCTGTGGGCTGAGTCGATCGCGTACGACAAAGACGCATACCAGGCATGGTCAGAAGGCAAGGGTGAAGAGCACCTGACCGCTCTGTACGTGAAGTATCGGGATGCACTGGGGGAATCCGTAAGCTCCGCGAACTGATCGACACATACGACAGTACCGGGGCTTTACGAGCCGACCTTCAACAGTTTTTCCACCTCGACATTGATGACGTGTGGGAAGGGAAACTCGCCGCTAACCGTGTGGTTTCGCTCACCCTCACGCTCCTGTCAGACCCGAACTCTCGGGTGTTCGCAATACGCGAGGGAGAACCACGCACACGCGGATGGGATGAGAACACGCTTCTCCTTGCCCGCACACACAATCTGATCGCGTCGTTCATAGCGTCGCAATCGAAGAAGAAACCACCACCTGAGTTCTGGGTTGAGTACCCGAAGAAAAAGGTGGAGGAACAGCCGAAAACGTTCCGTGAGATGAACCTTTCACTGTTCCAAGGGTTCAAAACATAACCAAATAGGGGGTGGCCGGTATGGGCATTGGCGAGAAGATCGTTGGCGCTGTTGGCATCAAGGCCACCCCCTACACCAAAGATTTCCGTCACGAGCTTGAACGCAAACTCAAAGTCATCGAGGACAACACCCACTTCACCGTCAACGTTGACAATGCTCGTGTTGACCGGAACCGGTTGCGCCGCCAAATCCAGCAACAGTTGGGGAACCTGAACAACAACCAGGTTAGTTTCAGCGGTGTCATCACTGAGGAATCGAAGCGTTCCGTTCTGAAGGATGTTGAAGACCTTGTTGACCAGGCTTCACGCAAGACGATCAAGTTGAACACGAACGCCGCAACAACGGCTGCTTCGGCACAGTTGGCGTGGGTGTCTCGTGACCGGTTCGTGAACTTGATTGCGAAGGTTGACGCTGGCTCCGTCGCTGCAGTAGGCACAACCTTGGCCGCTCTGTCTGGTTTGCGTGTCTCGGGCGACATCCTCAAAGACATCAAGGACTGGGCGAAAGAGCTCGACAAAACCCTTCCCCGTTTGACGGCGTTTACCGGTGGTATTACGTCGTTGACGGGGGCCGTTTTTGGTCTTACAGGGGGGCTTGTTGGGGTCGGTGCCGGTATTTCACACATCACCCCAGCCTTGTTGACACTGCCCGGTCTTATCCTGAACAGTGCCGCGTCGATTACAGGGTTGGTGATCGCGTGGAAAGACGCCGAAACACGTCTTGAATCTTTGAAGCAGGATTTCAAAGACCTCGCACAGATCATCCGTGACGACTATTGGGCATCCGCACAAGCACCCGTTGAGCGGATGGTCAAAACGCTCATGCCGCAGTTGCGGGAGTCATTCGCTGACTTGTCACGCGGCATGGGTGACTTCACCGCCCGCATCTCGGAAGCTTTCGAACGGCGTCTCGACAACGGGGAACTGAACAAGATTTTCCGGGGCATGTCGGATGGGTGGCGGACACTCGCCGCCGGTGCTGACGGGTTCGCCGGATCGATCATCTCTCTCTCGCAGATCGCCGCACGATACACGCCTCGTATTGCTGGTTGGTTGTCGAAACAAGCACAGTCGTTTTCAAACTGGATGGAAGCGACCGCCACTGACGGGCGCATGGATGCGTGGATGGAACGTGCCATCGACATGATGGAAGCGCTCGGGGACGCCACAAAGTCCACAGCAGGGATTTTCTCCGGGCTTTACCAGGCGGCAGACGCGGCTGGGCACGGTGGTTTGCGTGGTTTCGCAGACATGCTCGAACGTTGGGACGAAGCCGTCAACAGTGCCACGTTCCAAACCACGTTGACATCACTGTTCCGTGGCTCACAGGTTGCGATGCAGGAGTTCAAAGCCGGTTTCAAAGAACTGGGCTACATGGTTCGTGACCTTGCCCCACAGTTTGAACGGTTCCTTGGTTCTGGTGGTGGATTCCTTGGTGGGATGATCGGTGAACTCTCGAAGGCACTCAACAACCCGCAGGTGGAACGCGGTCTCGATGCGCTGTCACAAGGGTTCGATGACGCTCTCTCGGGGATGGCGAAATATCTCCCGAAGATTGGTGAAACGTTCGGGAATGTTCTTCAACTCATCGGAACGGGTATCGGCAAACTGTTGCCGGTCGCAACGCAGGTTCTTGCGGCGCTTTCCCCGATTGCTGACGAACTGATCGGTGCCCTCATTCCGGCGGTGAACACTCTCGCAACGATGTTCGGGAATCTTCTCACGGCGGTCACACCCCTCATTCGTGGTCTCGCGCCGATGGCACCACTGCTTGCTGGGATTTGGGCGTCTTTCGCTGGCGCACGGGTGCTCACGGGCATTTCCGCGACGTTCGCTGGGTTTGCACAGAACCTTGCGCTCGCTTCCTACACATCGAAGACGAGCGGTATCCCTGGGTTCCTTGGCGGACTCGGTGGTGCTTCCTCGTCGGCAGTGAGCAGTCTTGGGCGTGTGACCGCGTTCTTGGGCGGCCCGTGGGGTATCGCTATCGGGCTCGGCGCTACCGCGCTCACCGGCCTCTACTCAGCGCTTGACGGCACAAAAAAGTCTGCTGCGGAAGTTGCCGACACGATCCTCCAAACGGGTGACGCAATCAGGGGCCTTGAAGCGGCTGCTCAAGGTAACAGGATTCGTGAATGGTTCTCGGGTGTTGATAACACCACCTACATCCGCGACATGGATACCTACATCGCAAAGATGCGTGAGGGTAAGCATTCCGTACACGAAATGATGAGCGCACAGGTCGATCAGGCGTTCGTTATGTGGCAATCGAACCGGGCGTATGACAACGCTGTGGATGCGATGACACGTTACGGGGAAGGGCTTGGGAATCTCGCTGGGCGCGATTTCGCTGCTGCGCAGGCAGCGTTCCAACAGCAGATCGCTGGGCTGTCAGAGACTGAGAAATGGTATGCGCTGGTTTCTGACGAGATGGCACCGTATCTGGGACAGGTCGAAGCGCTCGCCTCAAAGTACGGGATTGCCGCCCAAGAGTCGAACATTCTTCGTTTGGCAACAGGCGACCTTGTATTCGCTACAAATCAAGCCACGGGCGAGACGGAATTGATTTCCGCGTCGCTCGCCAAAGCACGTAGCGCTGCTGATGAAGCCCGGACGGGGTTGGAGCAGTTGCGTGCCGAGCTCGGGTTGATGAACGGTGACCAACTCGGCGTCGAGCAGTCAGCTATCAACTATGCGTCCGCCCTTGACCGGATGAATATTGCGGCGACGAACGCTGAGGCATCAGTGACTGGCACGAACTCGGCATCGCTCGCACTGCGCCAGTCGATGCTTGATGCGGAAGGCGCGATCACAGCGAACGCTGATGCTTTGGCTGCTGCTGGGCGTCCGGCGGACGAGGTCGCGGCTGCGTATCTGCGAGGCCGTGACGCGATGGCGGAAATGCTCGTCGCGCAAGGGCAGTTCGCTTCAGCAACCGAAGCTCATGCATGGATGGATACCACATACGGGAAAGGTGCTGACCTTGCCGACATGCTCTATCAGGTCGCGACTGCGGAGCAGTTGGTCACTGACACGGAAGCTCGTGCGCAAATCACCCAGTTTGGTGGTTTCGAAACGATCGAAGTCCTCGACGCTGTAACGGGTGCAGTCCACCGCATCCCTGTGACCAAGAACACCACACTCACCTCGACAGACTCGGCGTCGGGAACGATTTGGTACGTCGATGGTCTACAGATCGCAGACAAATACTTCACGATCTTTGCGAACTACAAAGAGAGTTTCGCTGGCACGGGTTCGCACGCTGGATGGGCCGGGAACGACTCGCGAAACGGCAACCTGTTTAGCAAGGGAAGCAAGGCTTTCCGTTCTGGCGGCTTCCAGTCGGGTATCTACTCATCGAACAGTGCGATTCACAAGTTCGCGGAGAAGTCGCTCCCGTGGGAGGCGTACATTTCTCCCGCGCCTGGTGCGCGTGGCAGGAACTTCAACATTTGGGAAGAGGTCGGGAAACGTCTCGATTTCTTCGACCGTGGCGGGTTTGTGAAGCAACGCAACCTTGGTGATTACCAGATCGGTGTCACTGGCGTGAACGGTGGTTCGAAGACGGTGAATTTGACGGTGAATAACCCGGTTGTGCAGGACTTGCATAAGGACACTCGTGATTCGGTGGATTTGGCTGAGCAGACTATGGGGGCGTTTTGATGCTTGAGGTTCTGCGTGTGAATGGTGTGCTGTTGACGAATGAGGATCATGGGTGGATTCTTCGTCGTGGGACGACACCGTACAGTGCGATCGAGCGCGCGGATGATGAGCTTGAGATCGCTGGCCGGGATGGTGTTGAGGATACGTATTCCACGACTCGCCCGACGTTGTATTCGTTCACTATTCATACCCCGCCGTCTGGGTGGCAAGCGTTGTTGGCGTTGTTTTCGCAACCTGTGCTGACGGTCACTCGGGATGATGTTCCGGGTGTTGAGATTCGTGGGAAGTTGTTGTCTTCTTCGAAACCGGAAGTGAATGCCCGGAATGAGTGGGTTGAGGCGACGTTTTTTGTGACCTTCAACAAACCGTTTTGGCGTGATACTGCCTCGTCCACTACTACGGTGCCTTTGTCTTCGTCTGTGGTGGGTGTGGAGTGTTTCGGGAAGAAATACACCCCCTGGGTTGATGTGTTGACGAACTATGTTCCGAACTCGCAACTGGTTGGTTCGGGCACGATGGTTGAGGTCGCCCGGAACTTCAACCCGCGACCGACTTTCGACTACGGGCTCAGCCCGTGGACGCAATCTGGTGTTTCCACAGAGCTCTCTACTGAGTGGGCTGCTGTGGGTACACAATCTGTGAAGGTTACGTCCGAGCCGTCTTCTCCGCCTAATTATGGCGATATTCGTTGGTCGCCTGCGTCGGTGACTCCCGGTGAGACGTATCACCTTGAGGCGACGATCATGCTCCCGGCGGCACACACGTCTCCATCGAGCTCGTCCAACTCCAGGCAGCGACGGATTCTCGTGTTCACTTCAACCGACGTTGAACCCCCATCTTGGGTTCCGAACTTCGGGCCGCAGGCACCTAATACACCGGGTGAGCATGTTCTTACTCACACGGTCACGATCCCTCCCGATCATGTGAAAGCTGTTTTTGCGATCGGTTGCGTGGGTAGTGTTACTGATCCTAGTTTTGTGACTTATGTTGATCGGGTTCTGATAGGCAACACGCCACAGTGGTCGTCTGGTGATTATTCCCCGGACCCGGACCTCACGCCGCGCTGGTTGGGGACGGTTGGGAACTCGACCTCGGTGCTTGAAGGTGAACGCATTAACGGGTTTGAGTGGTTCAACAACTGCGTTGTTATCTGGTCGAGCAAATTCGGGGGTTCGGCTCGGCAAATCCCGACAGGGACAAACCCCGATTCTAATATGTCAATTCCGATACCGACTGCCGTTCGTGGGGGTGGAAAGTTCGCGGCAACGGTGAACCTGGATGCCGCGCAACTAGGAACTCTAGCGTCCCGTGCGCGGTCGCTGACAGCGATTCTTCCTTGGAAACCGAACGCAGTTCAAGCCCCAAACGCCCCGGGATCGTATCCTCTGGAGTATTCCTTTTCGGCACTGACGGGTGAGTACAGAGCCGTGCTCTATAACGGTGCCTCATCGGGCAACGGTGACGTGTATTGGAACAAGCCAGGTTTGTTCACTGACCCTGATGGTGAGTGGTTCCCCGAGCAGAACGACGAACTGCAACGCACCGTGTGGGGCGGCACACCGAACAACTCACCCCTCACGCTCCAAACCCGTGAAATACAGCCAGGTTCGCAAGCAATCAGCGCCCCCGTAGGAGACGCGATCATCCGCGTCAAAGGCCCAGCAACGGGTATCCAGATCACCGACAGTGGCGGTTCCTGGCTCCGACTGCCCGACGTGACCGCTTCCCAGTATGTGCGGTTCCACATGGACACACTCGAAGGGTTCAAAACAACCACCGACACATGGGTTGGTGGAACTGACGTATCCGACGAAGTGGACTTCAACGGGGGCCGCGAAATCTTCGAAATCACCCCCGCGATGGTCAACGGCGACCCAGGACAACGTGCCGGACTCCTCAACGTCACCACCGTGACCCGTGGTGCTGGTGCACAAATCCAAGTACGCGGGAAAGCCGCATACATCGACCCGCAGTAAACCGACCCGACACCAAAGACCCGTCAACCGATGGGTCTTTTTTCGTATGCCCAAGGGGGTTGTATGTCGTTCAACGTCCGGTTGCGGCTCCACAAAGACAACACCGAAAAGTCACGGGTGCTTGAGGTCACAAACCTCAACGTTGGTCATGGTGAGAACGGTATCGGAACGATCGATTTCACCACGACCCGCGCCCGGATGAAAGGACTCCAAGCCCCATTCCTTGTTGGTGTCGAATACTCCATAGACGGGCAACAGTGGCATTCGCCCCGCAACAACCTGTTCATTGTTGAAGACGATGACGGTGACAACGCGAAACGCACAAAAGTTGTCTCATACACTGGGCAAACCCTGCTCTCGTGGTGGTTTGCCCGAGCACTTTTGTGGTGGACTCACGTTCCAAGCCCAGGCACGGGTGATGACGCACTTGACCCTCGTAAAGAACGTGAGCTTGGGGGCACACCGGGTGCGGTACTCAAGAAACTCATTGATGAGGGCAAAGGCAACATTCCCGGTGGCGGGTCGATACCGCGCGGCCTGTTCCCACCATTGACTTACACGTTCACGCCAACACGTGACTCGAACAACGTCAACTGGGCTGCGGCCGACACGATCCCTACCGAACGGTACGCACTGTGGCAACCATACATTCGACTGTTCCAGGGGTGGACTGAGCAACGCTACTTCGACTGGTATGCACAGGGCACTGAACTTGTTGCGGTGCGCCCCGATACCGGCCTCGACCTAACCAAAAAAGTTGTGCTGGGAACTGCTGGCTCAACCTTCACGGCAGCACCGTACAGGTCGTCATTCAAGGACGTTTTCACACAGATCGTTGTGGTGCCAGAAGACGGTGTGGGGCTTGAAGCTCAACACCGGGTGAACACAGGGGCCGACAACCGTTTCGGTGCGATCGAAACCAGCATGTCGATGGCTGGCTCGAACTCGTGGGCGCAGATCAACCGACAGATTGAACCGTTCCTGTTGGCTGGCAAAGCCAAGAAGGAAGAACTCGCGTTCACCTACCGTCCCTCGGACACAGTCAAATCCCCGTGGGCTCATTACAACATTGGTGACTGGGTTACCGCCCGAACCGCGTCCGGCAAAGTTCAACGCCGTGTCGTGAACATCACGGTCACGAAGCAAACATCAAAGGTCACTGTTCAGGTGACCGTGGGTGACCGGATCAACGGGCTCATGGCTCGTATGGCAAAGAAGGTCGCACAAGGCCAAACCACCGGCATGGTGGGCGGTAATGGGACACCTCTTCCGCCTCCGGTGAAGCTCCCGCCTGACCCGGCACCAGCGAAACCGACTGGGCTGGCGGTCACGTCGAACACGGCTGTCTGGTTCGATGGGCAATCGTTGTCTGTTGTTGACCTGGGCTGGAATGCGGTCACAACGGACGTTGATGGTGGCCCGCTCGATATTGCCACGTATGAGCTCGAATCGACCATTGATGGGTCGTCGTGGCAGCCTGACACGCAAACCGCTGTGCCGACCGCGGTCATCACCGGATGGCTCGCTGAGGTTCCCCGCTATGTGCGGGTTCGTGCTTTGTCTCGTACTGGGAAACCGGGTGTCTGGTCTGACCTGCTCCAAGTAACCCCGGCCACAGTGTCGGGGTTGGTTCCGAAAGCCCCGACGGGTTTGCAGGTTGATTCGAACACGGGCAAGTTCACCCCGGCAGGGCCACAATCAACGGTCACTGTCAAGTGGGTACCGGTACACCAATCGACGGATAACACACCAGTGTCGGTGGTCGAATATCAGGTCACTGTTGGGGAAGAAACCTACCTCGTGCCTGGTGTGTCGTGCACGTTCATCATCCCTTCCGGGAACCCGGCAAGGAACGTGACTGTTCGTGCCCGCACCGCCGCCGGTGTCTGGGGCGACCCCTCCACAGCGTTGTCTGTGACAGGTGCGGCACCAACGGTGACCGCCCTCGCCCCGCTCACACCAACACTGACCACCGGCATGTCAATGGTGCAAGTCGCGTGGGGTGGCAAATTCGCGGGCAACGTTGACCCCCCACAAGGGTTCGCTGCGGTCGCTGTTGAGTCACGTTGGAAAACACCAGCTGACGGTTCATCACCGAACTGGTCACCGTGGGAGCGAGTCACAACCCCGCTCACACGGGCAGGGTCGGCCACCATCCAGTCGATCAATGACGCAACCGTGGAAGCACGACTTGTCGGGTTCGATGTGCTCGGGAATGTGATGGGCACAAGCCCGGTCGCGACAATCAACGTCATTGGTGCGGATGCCCCAAACTTTCGTGCCGGTGCGATCGAAGTGGTGCACGTTTCACCATCGTTCGGTGACAACCTGAACCTTTCCGCGAACGGCTCAATCCTGATGCTCGTCGGGATCACAAACGATCTCGAAACAACCCTGAACCAGCAACAAGAACTGTTGTGGGAGCAGAACACCGCAATCCAGTCCGCACAAGACGAAGCGGATGCGGCGAACGCGCTCGCACAGTACGCGAACACGGTCGCGTCTAACGCGTACCTGTTGGCGGAATCCGCTGACGAGAAAGCAACCCAACAGGCCACCTATTACCGGTTCGGGCCTGCCGGGTTGGAGATCGGTGACCCGAACTCGACCGAAGCGCTCAGGTTGAAACCTGGCCGTATCGAAATGGTGCAGGGCGGGGCGGTGCAGTCGGTGTGGGAAGGCGGCGTGTTTATCGCCGCCCACGCCGCCCTGGACTCGGCGTGGCTCGCGAACCACAAAGTCGAGAAGAAAGGTGCCGGTCGAACGATTATTCGACCGCTCTAAGGAGGCACGGTGGCGACAAACCTGAGATGGCTGACCGTCGCTTCGAGCGGTACCGGCCCGTACGAGATCGCAACGTGGGTTGATCTGCAATCACAGAACATCACGAACCGCACCTCAACGGTCATTCAATATGTGGGGTGGCGTCGCACCACGTCGGTCGGGTACGGGTCATGGGATGGTTCCGCAACATGGGCAATGACCTGTGGTGGGAACGTTGCTAACGGTGGGTGGAGTCTTGATGCTCCGGCTGGTGGCGCGGTCGGGTGGCAGATTGTTGCTTCCCGCACATACACGTTGCAGCACAACGCGCAAGGCGTGTTGAACAACGTCACGTTGAACGGGTCACTCACCACCGGTACGAGCGGGTTCGGCAACGGTTCACCCTCAGGGACGTTCAACCTGCCAACGATCTCGACCGCTTCAACACCGTCGTTCACGAACCCGCTCACCGCAGGTGTCGCGACAACGATCAACACGAACCGGCAAGACCCCGCCTATGTGCACAACATGGAGTGGCGTTTCGGTGACGGTGCGAACAGTAGCGGCACGATCGGGATCGATGTTGGTGCGTCAGTGTCGTGGACACCACCATTGTCGATGCTGAACAAGATCCCGAACGCAACTTCCGGTGTTGGGTCGATTCGGACGATCACAAAATTGGGCCCGACACAGATCGGGTCTGAGACACGGGTACCGTTCACCTTGAACGCCCCGGCTTCTGTGGTGCCAACATGCTCTGCGGTGCTCGCTCAAGAGCAAAACCCGCTCGTGGCGAACCTGTCACTGACGAATGGGCATTTCTTGCAGGGACTGTCGCAGGTCAAACTCACCCCTACCGGGGCGGGCGTGTACGGGTCAACGATTGTTACAGCAAAAACGGTCACCCCGACCGGTGATGTTCCCTCCGGTGGGATTGTTGCTCTCACCCAATCGGGAACGGTCAACGTTACAGGTCATGTCACAGACACCCGTGGGCGTGTCGGAACTCTCCCGGTCGCACTGACGGTGCTCCCGTACACGTCGCCACAAGTTGTGACGTGCACTGTTGTGCGGGCAAACAGTTCAGGTGCACCACTAGACGAGGGCACCTATTTGCGGGTGAACCTGCAATCCACTGTGCAATCAATCAACAGTGGTGGGCAGAAGAACACGGCACGGGTAAAGGTACGTACTCGCCCGTACAACCCCGACAGCCCGCAACCGTGGACGAACCGCAACGACACAAGCATTGCGCTCGCATACAACTCCAACTTCCTCGTCACTGGTGGTGGTATCTACACCGACACTCAGTCATGGGAAGTCGAAGTCACCGTTGTTGATGCGCTCGGGAACGCGTTCGCTGCGACCGCTGTCCGAACCGTCACAACCACACAGGTCACCCTTGACCTGAACGGGATCAAGGTTGGTGTCGGCAAGATTCATGAGCTTGGGGCGCTCGATGTTGCCGGTGACATTTACGCGAACGGGAAGATTGTCACTCCTGCCGCGACTCAAGCTCAAGCGAACGCTGGCACCGCCAATGATGTGGCAATCACCCCAGCGACGTTGAAAGCGTTGAACGGCCTTGGTATTCACCGCACCCTCGGCAGGGCAATAGGTACAGCGTCACAAACAGGTATCACCACAGCAACGACGATCACCGGGCTCAGTGTGGCGTTCACAACCCCGACCCCGGTGATGGTCGAACCGCGTTTGTATGTGCGCACACGTTCAACAAACGCCAGTGATGTCGTCGCAATCCGGTTGCTACGTAACGGAACCAGAGTTATGGACTGGATCGCGCCCGCGAACGCTTCCCCAACAGCATCTGGCACGTCACGTACACAAACCCTGTTCACCTCGTTCGAGATACCGGCAGGGTCACACACGTTCACCGTGCAAGCCCTCCGCGCAACCGGCACCGGAACGATCACGGTCGAACCTGATGCTGGTGAACCGGCCACGCTCACGATCACCCAAATTTCCTAAGGAGCCTCACATTGAGTACACGCGTCACCCTTTGGCCTGATGGCACAACAAAAGAAGTTTGGGACGACACCAACCACCGGGTTGATTCTTGGAATGAGGCGGGGAAGTGGACTGGTGCACGCCCCTACACCGAGGCTGAAATTCAGGCACTCACGGATGCACAGAACGCTCTCGACCATGCTTCCCAGGAACTCGCGGACGGCCTTGAACGGCTCGAAACGATCCTCACCGTGTGGCCGGATCGCCGCCAAGCGTTCATCGACGCGGAAACTCTCCCAGACCTGAAAGCTGCTGTCGGCGCAATCCTCGGCGATCACGATTTTCTGGTCGCATGTATCCACTACTTAGGCCAGCTTGAGGCGAACCGAAAATGACCGCAACACTCACGTTCCTCATCGCCCTCCCAATCCTTCTCGCCCTCACCATTGGGGGCTTTTTTGTTGCCGCCGCCGACACAGCACGCCGACTCTACGAAGCCGACAACGGCGACCAACCGTTCTTCATCCCCAGCGACAAGGAGCACCACTGATGGCCGACACCAAGTTCGTGTACCGTGACGGTTCACGTCTCACACCGTGGATGTTGTACTGCGTCAACCGTGCCAGCGACGCACTGTACGAGCAGTTTGGTGAACGCATCCTCGTCACGAGCGGTATCCGAACGCACCAAGAGCAGATCAACGAGTTCACTCGTGTGTTCCGCCCACAAGCGACAGGCAATGGCCCCTACAACGACGTGCGCTGGTGGAACGGCACCCGATATGTGCGACACGTCGGCGGTGGCACTGTCGCCGTACCGGGCACCTCAAACCATGAGATTCAACCGATGGGTGGCGGGAAGTACCGGGGCGCTGTCGATTTGCGCGACACCGGCAACGACCCTGGCATCGCAACCGGCAACAACCCGCGTGCGAACTGGTTCCGTGCGAACCAGCACAAATGGGGACTCACACCCGAAGGGTACTCATTCGGGGAGCCGTGGCACTCGGCTATCGACAACATTTACCAAACACCACCGGAGGACGACATGCCCCTTTCCAATGAAGACATCAACAAGATTGCCGCAGCTGTGTGGAACTACCAAGTGAACGTGCAGAACGAGGACGGGATCGTGCAGAAGAAGAAGTTCCCCGCATCCGGGTTCATCGCTTCCACGAACGCACAAGTCAACGGCATCCTGAACCGTATCAAGAAGAAGTAATGATGATGCGCGCCCTGGGTTGGTTGCGGGCACGGTGGCTCAACATCGTTCCCGAACCACGCTACGAGTCCGTCGTGTACACCATCGTCTACGGCCTCTTCCTTCTCACAGGCTTGGTCACACTTGTCTGGTCGCCCAACACCATCGCCAACGTACTCGGACACGCCGGGATCAACCTTGTCGGTTGGCTCATGGTGATCGGTGGTGTCGCTGGCATGTGGTCGGGGCAACGCGGCTGGTGGGAAGCGGAACGTGTCGCAATAGCGGCGATGTTCACCGGCCTCAGTGTGTACGGCATGATCGTGTTCGCCCTCCACTTCCAAGGCTCGGGCTCGCGCCTCACGCAGCTCGGCCTTATCTGCATCGCTGCAATGACTCTCGTGCTGCGTTTTGGGGCGATCCGCAGATACGCCTTCAAACCGCGAGGGGTTGGTGCGCATGGGCGTGATCGATGACCCAATCAAGTTGTTGTACACCGCTGTCGGGTTCTTGCTGTTCTGGGCAGGTTCGATCCTTGTCAAACGGATCAACGATTCCACGGAACGACGACGAACCGAGATCGACAAACGGGCGGCTGCAGAAACGTATGCACGTCGTTTGTCCGAATCACTCCACGAGCACCGGGTGATGATGCTCCAATCCGGGCAGTGGGGTTCCGATGAACTCCCACCATTCCCCGGCAAGGGTGAATGATGCGTTGGCTTGATTACGACGAGGACGCGGAAGAAGAACGCGCTGCTCGTGCACGTGAGAAACACAAACCGAAACAACACGCCTTCGACCCCTACGACGAAGACGAAGACGACGACTACTACTGCTGAGGAGGCAGAACAATGGCTGAAAAGCTCATCCCCACGAACGTCCAGTTCGCCGCGAAACGCGGATTCATTCGCACGTCCGCGCAATCGCTTGCCGCGACTCTCACGACCGGTATCAGCGCGACTGTTGTGCTCGGTGTTGTCAATGGTGAGGTTGAGGTGATCCCGACCATCATCACGCTCGGTGTCGCACTGTTGTCACCGTTTATCGCGGGTGCCGCGTCGTACTTCTCGATCATCTCGAACGGGCTTCCCGAGGCGTACATCCCGGCAGCACTCGATAAGGCGGCGGATGCCGAGAACGAAGCTTACGAGCTCGGCGCGCACCCCACCCTGTACCGCACAAACGAATAAACCCGCCTGTGTAACTATCTAGCGTCTAATCCGTTGCAGCGGCTCAAGCTACTTGGCCCCGCTCCATGTTGAACCTTCTGGTTCCGTGGGGCGGGGCTCTTTTGGCGTAGGGCGGCTAGAGAACGCCAGCGGTTGAGTAGATCAATTGAAGTCTTCGATTTCAAAGAGCGTTTCGACGCCATGTGGCGTTTCGGTGACCTTGAGCACCTGACGTGTCTTCGGGAAGCGGCGAGCAAAGAGCTCCTTGAAGTCGTTAGCAGTATCGCTGATCGCCAGAAGAGTCGTAACGGCGACGATCTGCCGGTCGAGGTGAACGTTGCCGGTGCCCTCAGTGAGGTGTTGATGGTGCGTACGCGCACGTTTCCCCGCGCCCGTAGTCGGGTTTACGCGTTGCAATTCATCAAGGACGCCTTCGGGGAGCTGCCCATACACGTATTCGTTGATGAACTTGCCGACGAACTGCGGGCGACGCTGACCGTTTGCCTTGTGACCGTAGATTCGGAGCACTTGCGCGAAGAAGTCATCTGGGAACCGCTTCACCCATGGTCGGAACGATTCCTCGACATACTCCGCGAGCAAGCGTTGCAGCTCACCACGTTCGCGTGTCTTTTCGTACCCTGTCGCCTCGTCAACGAGCGCGTCAATGCCGAGCTTTGCAAGGCTTCGCATGAGGATCTCTGCGCGGATCGCATAACCTTCCTGCGCTTTTGACAGCTTCACTGTGCCCGATGCGCGGGCTGCGAGGAAGACTTCACAGACGTCAACGAGGATGCTGGCCTTGTACCCCCGTGAGATCGCACGTTGGCCGCTTGCGCGGAACTCAATGCCGGAGAGGTCGGAGCGAAGTCGCGAAGAGATGAACTCTGTCAGGTTGGCTGCTTCAAGAAACGGGGGAAGGTCGCCGCGGCGACCAGACGACACATGTCGGCCGAGCGCGTTCATGATGTCACCCTGCTTGATAACCCGGGTGGTATCTGCGAGGACCGCGCATTCGAAACGCGTACCAGAAAGATCAAGCACGCCAGAGTGGGTCGCGAGGGGAACTTTTCGTTGCCACCGGGCGACTGCTGCGTTGCGGGCGATGGCAGAGCGCTCGGTGGGGGTGAGTGACTCAGCTCGCGCTTTGGCGGCTGCTACGGGATCGAGAAGGAACTGCGAAACATCATTGTTGTTCGTATGCATGCGGCAAGCATAACATGCAGTTGAAGTTCGACTGCTACCTGTGCGCGCGTCGCTTTCCCAATGAAATCAAGTAGGCGAGGCGATTTTTGGTCACTTTCGCGCGTCGATGCTTGCACGAAAGCACAGGGTCAACCTTGGCGCGTTGATTTCATCGACGTGTTGTGCGGTGCTGATCGACGTCGCCGCCCAACGATGATGTGTGGTTCAAGGTCGAGGTCGGTCATTTGTCGGAGCGCGGCCGTGAGCGGCGCGACATGCTCGGCAAGGATCGGGTCTTCGCCGTAGAACCCGATCCATTGCCCAATCTCCTCGGCCAGGATGTCGGTTCGATCACCAGCCGTCTCGCGCAGCTCGCGAACGACCGCGGCGGGATCGTCGGTGTAGCGATTCCTGGAGATGATCGCGGCCAGTGCCACGCTCAAACGGGTGTCACGGTCGAGAGGGTGCGAAGGCATAGTGACTCACAGGTTCGGGTCGAGCAGTTCCAACGTGATCCGCTCACACGACCTGCACAACGGCGGCTCGTACATCACAGTGCCACACTCAGGGCAAGACTGTTGAGCCACGGCATCAAGGTCATCCACGTGAACAGAATAGGCTCTGCACCTGTACACTCGGGGTAAGTACGGACTAACGACACCACCTGTGACCACTGATTTTTAGCGGTAACGGGGACGCCGGAATGACAGGCCAAAACCGCATGTTTATGCGGCAGAGCGGGGTAAAGCGCGCGGGTTCAAGCCCCGTCAGCCACCCCA